>NZ_LT838272.1:1787500-2485000 GCF_900176005.1 Thermanaeromonas toyohensis ToBE
AAAGGGAGCTTAAAGGTTTAAAGGTTGAGCCTTGGTTTAAGTATCGAGGTCCAGAAGGGTGGGAGGCAGGGATACTCGTTACTTCAAGGAGATGCAAGCTTCCCCCTGGACCTTGGGTTTTCTGGCGGCCCCAGGAGCTGGTAGCAGGGGTGGGCTGCCGCAAAGGGATAGACTATAAGTCTATCCTTAAAGCCTTAGGGGTGGCCTTTAAAACAGCCGGCCGCAGCCTATTAAGCCTTAAGGCTTTGGCTACCTGGGAGTTTAAGGCGAAAGAAGAAGGGCTAGTAATTGTAGCCCAGAGGCTTAACGTACCCTTGCTAAGTTTTTCTAAGGAAGAGCTCCTAAAGGTTTGGGAGGAGACTCCGGGTCTCTCCTATTCTTCCCTAGCCCAAGAGAGGTTGGGCTTAAGCGGTGTCTGCGAGCCGGCAGCGCTACTGGGATCAAGAAAGGGGGAGCTTATATGCAAGAAGATAGCCTTAAATGGAGTAACCGTAGCCCTGGCCAGGGCCACATATCTATAGTAGGCTTGGGGCCTGGGGGACCGCAAGATATGACACCCCGGGCCACAGAAGCTTTAGCCCAGGCCAAGGTTGTAGTAGGCTACCGTCCTTATATAGCCCTTTTGGGAGAGCTGGCTGCTTCTAAAGAGGTTGTAGCTACAGGGATGACGGCGGAAGTGGAGCGGTGCCAGGAAGCTGTGCGGCGAGCAGCCCAAGGGCAAAGGGTAGCAGTAATTTCTAGCGGAGATGCGGGGATTTACGGAATGGCCGGGTTGGTCCTACAGATCCTTCATCAAGAAGACCGGGCCGGAAGGATAGGGGTGGAAGTAGTCCCAGGGGTAACCGCGGCCACAGCGGCAGCCGCTGCCTTGGGAGCCCCCCTTATGCACGATTTTGCTGTCATCAGTTTGAGCGACCGTTTGACTCCGTGGGAGACCATAGCCCGGCGCTTGAACTTGGCCGCCCAAGGTGATTTTGTAATTGTTCTTTATAACCCTAAAAGTAAGACACGCACCTGGCAGCTTAGCTCAGCCCAGGAGATCATTTTACAGTATCGCTCTCCAGCTACACCAGTAGGGGTCGTACGCCAAGCGGGGCGTCCCGGCCAGCAAGTATGGATCTCTGATCTTGCTTCTTTTTTAAGCCTCCCTGTAGATATGTTATCTACAGTTATTATAGGGAATAGTCAAACGCAAGTTTTAGGGAAATGGATGGTTACCCCTAGGGGGTACGAGCTGTGATCTTAGTTTTAAGCGGGACATCTGATGGGAACGGGCTTATCCGGGAGCTGGTAAGCCTAGGTTACCGGGTGCTGGCTACAGCTGTCACCCCTTATGGTGCCCACCTGGCCAGGGAGGCCGGAGCTGTAGAAGTATCCCAAGGAGAGCTCGATAAAACATCCTTTAAGGAGCTAGTCCAAAAGAAAAAAGTGAGGGCCGTAATAGATGCTACCCACCCTTACGCGGAGAAGATAACCTCCATAGCCCAGGAGGTAGCTGAAGATGTAAATATCCCTTACCTCCGCCTCCGCCGGGAATTTGCCCCCGTACCCCAGCATCCTTTGGTTAAGATGGCTTCAGATTGGGAAGAAGCTGCCGAGGCTGCAGCCCGGGCCCAGGGCAATACCGTATTTTTGGCCATCGGGTCCCGCCGTTTAGAGGTTTTTACTAATTATGAGGGTTTACGGAAGAAACGCTTAGTGGTACGTATTTTACCTGACCGGGATTCTTTAGAGAAATGTCTTAAACTCGGGTTTTGGCCCCGGGATATTATCGCCTTACAAGGACCCTTTAGCTATGAGTTAAATTTAGCCCTTTTTCGTGAGTATAAGGCCGAAGTTTTGGTGACCA
Source organism: Thermanaeromonas toyohensis ToBE (assembly GCF_900176005.1). NCBI lineage: Bacteria > Bacillati > Bacillota > Clostridia > Neomoorellales > Neomoorellaceae > Thermanaeromonas > Thermanaeromonas toyohensis. The sequence goes on from NZ_LT838272.1 coordinate 1,789,350, forward strand.
AGGATAGTGGCCATACGGGGGGCCTCTTGGAAAAGATTCAGGCCGCCCTAGACTTAAAATTGGAGGTTATCCTTTTAAGACGTCCTCCAGAACCCCCAGGTTTAAGGCTGGAGGAGATCTTAAAGGTTTTAGAGCAAACCTGTAAAGGTGTGTTTAAAGGCTAGCTTAAAGTCAAGGAGTTTGGGGAGGAAGATTGATGCAAAGCAGGATCATCCTTTTGGGTCATGGGAGCCGCATACCCGAGGCTAACGAACACTTGCGAAAGCTCGCTTCCCAAGTAGGCGAGCTTTTAGGAGGGCTTCCGGTGGACGCCTGTTATATGATGCGTGCCCGGCCCGATCTAGCAGAAGGGGTAGCCCGGGCGGTGGAGGAAGGGGCTAAGAGAATTGTCGTGGTACCCATGTTTTTTTGTAACGGGCTCCATGTGCAGAGGGATATACCAGAGCAATTAGAGAAGCTGCGGGCCACCTATCCCCAGGTAGAGTTTATCTATGCCGCTAATTTAGGGGCTGACCGCAGGATCGCGGAGATTATAGTGGAGCGCATCCAGGAGGTGGCACCGGGTGAATTTTTTGCGAGACCCTAAGGATATTGAGGAAAAAAGCCAGGCCTTTATTTCCGCCCATCTGGAAGGAGCTTGGGCTCCCGAGGAAAAACAGATACTCACTCGTATAATCCATGCCACCGGCGACTTAAGTTACGCCAGCTTAACAGTTATCCACCCGGATCTGGTGCCCGAAGCTTTAAAGGCCTTGCGCCAGGGAGCAGCCATAGTAACAGATGTGGAAATGGTTAGAAGTGGTATAAATGCTTCTTTGGCCGCTAAGGGGAAATGTCCTGTAATCTGCGCTATCCGGGAGGAAGAGGTTATAAGGATGGCCACGGCAAGATCGGAGACCCGGGCCATGGTGGCCATGGAGTACTTGGCACCTCGAATGTGGGGTTCCGTAGTAGCCATCGGTAATGCGCCGACCGCCTTGTTCCGCCTCCTGGAACTCATAGAGAGCGGGCAGACCCGGCCGGCAGTCATTATCGGGACGCCGGTGGGCTTTGTAGGAGCTTCCGAGGCTAAAGAAGCCTTGGAGAAGAGCCCAGTACCTTTCTTGACTGTCCGTGGATCCAAGGGCGGAAGCACAGTGGCCGCCGCGGCTGTCAATGCCCTCTTACATTTGGCTTTTAAAGGGGGTTTTAAGGCTGAAGGCTAAAAATATCATGCTCCAGGGGACTAGCTCCCATGTAGGTAAAAGTGTGCTAGCCGCCGCCCTTTGCCGGATATTCTACCGGGCCGGTTATAAAGTAGCTCCCTTTAAGGCCCAAAATATGGCCAATAACTCTTATGTCACCGCGGATGGCGGGGAGATGGGGCGAGCTCAGGTGGTACAGGCCTGGGCAGCAGGGATAAAGCCGCGGGTAGAGATGAATCCTGTGCTGCTTAAACCCACCGGCCACTCTTGTTCTCAGGTGATAGTTATGGGTAGGCCGGTCGGAAATTTAGGAGCCAAGGAGTATCATAAGGAGTTTGCCCTAAGCTTGCTTGATACAGTAGCCCGGGCTTACGCTACCCTGGCAGCGGAATTTGAGATCATAGTTATCGAGGGAGCGGGGAGCCCAGCGGAGATAAATTTAAAGGACCAGGAGATAGCCAATATGCGCATCGCCAAGATGGTAGGAGCTCCTGTTTTGTTGGTGACCGACATAGACCGGGGAGGGGCCTTAGCCTCTGTGGTGGGCACCTTAGAGCTCCTGGAACCTGAAGAGAGAGATTTAGTAGCCGGCATCATAATTAACAAATTCCGGGGCGACCTTTCTCTCCTTAAGCCTGCTTTAGATTTCCTGGAGAAAAGGACAGGGAAACCTGTATTAGGTGTAATACCTTATCTCCCGGGACCCAGTTTACCTGAAGAGGATTCCGTGGCCTTGGAAGAACGGCAACGGAATACCAAAGATCCGGGGACAGGTGAGCTAGACATAGCTATAGTTCTCCTCCCCCGCATTTCCAACTTTACCGATTTTGATGCTCTAGAGAGGGAGCCGGGGGTAAGGGTACGCTATGTGGAGGTATCTAAACCTTTAGGCCGACCGGATCTTGTAATTCTACCGGGAAGCAAAAATACTATTGAAGATCTACTTTTATTAAAGCAATATGGCCGAGATAAAGAGATCATTGCGCTAGCTCGGCAAGGGACGCCGGTAGTAGGTATATGCGGTGGTTTTCAAATGCTGGGCAAACTTATCCGGGACCCCTTTATGGTAGAAAGTAGCACTCCGGAAGTGGAAGGGTTAGGATTATTGCCTATGATTACTACTTTTAAGCTTCAAAAGGCCACGTATTTAGTGGAAGCGGAGGTGGCGGGGCTAGGGCCCTTATGGGGCTTAACCGCCTGTGGGACACTAAAGGGCTATGAGATCCATATGGGTATTAGCGAAAAATGTGGGGACGTTATCCCTGCCTTTTATATAAGGAGCAGGGGAGGAGAGGCTGTCGAGATACAAGATGGAGCTGTATCTATAGAGGGGCATATTTGGGGTACTTATATCCACGGTATTTTCGATAACGATGGCTTCCGGCAAAGCTTTATAGAAAAACTTCGCCAGAGACGGGGCCTAAGACCAGGGGAGGGTTATAGGCGAGGATTTGAGGCTGAGCAAGAGAAAAGATTAGAGGAATTGGCCAGAACAGTGGCCTCCCATCTCGATTTAGAGAAACTAGGCCAGATTATGGGGTTAGAACGACCCTTGGTAGGTGGGTGGTTTGCCCGTTAGCCTGGAAGTCTTTTTCTTAGCTCTGCTTCTAGACGTGCTCATAGGTGATCCCCGCTGGTTGGTCCACCCTACCCAGGTAATGGGCTTAAGTGTAGTTAAGCTGGAGAGGTTACTTTGGCCCTGGGCTACAACCCCCCGCCTCAAGTATCTGGCGGGGATGATCATAGAAGTTATAATTGTGGGGTTAAGCTGGCTCGTGACCAAGGTATTGATTACCTTAGCTTATAAGATAGGCTGGCTATGGGGGTATTTTTTAAGCGCGTGGCTACTTTCTACTACCATAGCTGCGCGGGGGTTATGCCTTACAGCTTGGGAGATAGCTTCTTGTTTAAGCCGGGGGGATTTACCAGCCGCCCGGCGTAAGGTGGCTATGCTAGTGGGCCGGGATACTGAGCGGATGGAGGAAAGGGAGGTAGCCCGGGCGACCATCGAAAGTGTGGCCGAAAATACAAGTGATGGGATCTTGGCTCCTCTTCTTTATGCCCTGGTGGGTGGGGTGCCTTTAGCCATGGCTTACCGGGCTATAAATACCTTAGATTCCATGCTGGGGTATAGAAATGAGCGCTACCTTTATTTCGGCCGTGCTGCAGCCCGGGTAGATGATTTCGCTAACTTTATACCCGCTCGCCTTACAGGTGTCTTCCTCTGTTTGGCCGCCTTGTTAGGGGGTAAGGCGGGGGAGGCTTGGCGGGTGTTATGGCGGGACGGGAGCCGCCATCCCAGCCCCAACAGCGGGTACCCGGAAGCGGCCATGGCTGGTGCCTTAGGTGTTCGCTTGGGCGGCCTAAATTACTACCAGGGAAGACCTGAAATGCGTCCCTTCATAGGCCAGGGTGGAGGGGAGCCGGAGGTAGCTCATATATATAAGGCGATAAACCTAGTAATTATAGCTTATCTATTATTCGCTATAGCTTCTAGTTTGGTTTTACTGGTGGTAGGAAGACATTAATAGGGAGAAGCGCGAGATAGTTTCATAGTCTGGCCGTTGTAGCTAATGGTTGGAAAGGCATTAGTAGGAGAAAAGCCTGTGTGCGATGATTAATTGTGGGATTAGAGGTGAAAAAATGGTTATACCCCGCCTCGTTATAGCCGGGATAAAAAGCGGTGTAGGTAAAACGAGCATCGCCACGGGCCTTATGGCAGCCCTGGCCCGCAGGGGATGGCGGGTTCAGGGTTTTAAGGTAGGACCCGACTACATCGATCCTGGTTTCCATACCGTGGCTACCGGTCGAGCTTCACGGAATCTGGACACCTTTCTAGTGCCACCGGAAGGGGTCCTCGAGCTTTTCTTACGCGCATCTCAGGGTTGCGACTTGGCTATTGTGGAAGGGGTTATGGGCTTATACGATGGCCGCTTGGAGGATGGATCAAGCAGCACGGCAGAGGTAGCCAAACTTCTTAAGGCTCCTGTGCTTTTGGTAGTAGATGTGGCCTCCCTAGGGCAGAGCGCAGCAGCTTTAGTTTTGGGTTTTTGCCAGCTAGATCCACAGATAAACATAGCTGGCGTAATCCTAAACCGTGTATCTAGTAATAGGCATCTGGAGCTGGTCCGGGGCCCCATTGAGAAGGCCACAGGTGTACCAGTGGTGGGATGGATCAGTAAGGGAGCTTTACCTGCCTTACCCTCCCGTCATTTAGGCCTTGTGCCGGCCCTGGAGCAGGAAGGTATAAAAGGGGATATAGAGCGGCTAGGGTTGGCTTTAGAGGCAAGCCTAAACTTAGAAGAAATCCTTAAAATAGCAAGGCGAGCAGGCCCTTTGCCTCGGCCCACGGAGACCTGTTTTCCTTCTAAATTTCCTGTAACCAAGGTTCCCATTGCTCTTGCCTGGGATAAGGCCTTTAACTTCTATTATCAAGACGGGCTGGATTACCTTTCCGCCCTGGGGGTGGAATGGATACCCTTTAGCCCTTTAAAGGAGGAAAAGCTTCCAGACGGAATCGCAGGTTTGGTTGTTGGAGGCGGGTTTCCGGAGGTGTTTCTACCGGAACTTGCTTCTAACAAGAGGATGCTTCACTCAGTGGCCCAAGCAGCCGCCCAAGGCCTCCCCCTTTATGCTGAATGTGGAGGGTTAATGTATTTAAGCCGAGGGCTCCGGGACCATAACGGCCGGTATTGGCCCCTAGCTGGTGTGATACCGGCCCTTTGCCGTATGGAAGAACGGCTGGCTGGCATGGGCTACCGGCAAGCCAGGACCTTACGGCATACCCTTTATACTCGCCCAGGGGAGATGGTGCGCGGCCATGAATTTCATTATTCCCGCCTGCAGCCCTTACAGACTTTCTTCCCTTGGGCCTATAGCTGGCCAGGTACAGCGAGCAGCATCTTTGATGGTTATGCCTTCAATAACATCCTGGCCTCTTATCTCCACCTCCACTGGGTGGGTAATACAAAGCTGGCCCAAAGGTTTGTAGAAGCTTGCCGGAGGTATCAGAAACTAGGGCGAGGAGGAAAGGGGAGGGGATAAATTATCATGTCTTTACTAGCGCAGACCCTTAAGTACATTAATCCAGTCGAACAGGAGATACAAGCGGTAGTACAAAAAAGACTAGATAACCTAACCAAGCCCCCGGGAGCTTGGGAGTACTGGAAGATCTGAGATGCCGCCCTCAAAATCTATAACGAGATGGCCACCTTCACTGAGGCCGGAGTTTCAGAAGCGCTGGATTTAAAATAGAAGGGGATTAGGAGCGGGACGGGTAAGCCTGCTGTGAGATTAAAAGGAGAAATAAGGGGAAAGAAGATGCGAGCTACTGCTTATGTTCCCGGGTCCTGTGGAGAACTGGTACAGGGGCTTGTGGGAGAAAGCTATTTTTTAATAACCTGCCCTATTGATAAGGGTTCCCAGGTTACGGTAACCCTGGAAAGGGGCAAAGATTACTTAAAGGGACCGGCCGGACGTAGTAAAGCTTTGCAGGCTGTCCGTCTGACTTTGGAATTCTTAGGGATAAGGGCTGGCGCTCTGGTGGAAATAGAGAATCCCCTACCGGTGGGTAAAGGGTTAGCCAGCAGCACAGCAGATGTGGCCGCTGCTACCGTGGCCACTGCCTTGGCCGCTGGCCGGGAACTGACTTTAGAAGAACTGGCCAGGATCGTGGTGCAAGTAGAGCCCAGCGATGGGGTATTCTTACCTGGTATATCCCTTTTTGAGCATATATCTGGTAAACGGTGGGAGTACCTGGGGGAGCCTCCTCCTCTGGAAGTCCTTATAGTAGATTTAGGAGGGGCTGTAGATACCCTGGCTTTCAACCGTCGGCCGGATCTCTTGGAGCTCAACCGGGCCAAAGAAAAATGGGTCAGGGAAGCCACAAGATTAGTCAAAGAGGGGCTCGCGCAGGGTAATGCCGCTCTTATAGCGCGGGGAGCTACCTTAAGCGCCTGGGCCAATCAAAGGATCTTGCCGAAGGCAGAATTACAATTTATCTTTAGCATAGCTATCTCGTGCGGTGCTTTAGGGGTAAACGTAGCCCACAGCGGAACCGTAGTGGGGATTCTATACAAGCCCTGGGCCGTAGATCAAAGGAAATTGGAGGCCCTTTTAAAGGAGCGATATCCTTTCCTTAGCTTACTGCCCGCCAGGGTAGTTAGCGGGGGGGTGAAGGTTGGGGAACGGGACCTTTTCCTCCCTCCACGGGGGGAACTGGCAGGAAGTACGGCAGAAGTACGGGTGGGAACCAGGTGAGCTTCTGGATTTTAGTGCTAATATTAACCCCTTGGGTCCCCCAGCCTGTGTTCTGGAAGCCCTGATTAAAAATCTACAGGCGGTTAAGCGTTATCCGGACCCTACTAATTTAGAGCTTAAAAGCTCCCTGGCTGCCTACTTAGGTGTTCAACCAGATAGTTTATTGGTAGGGAACGGGGCTACGGAAATTATCTATTTCCTTTGTTTTCTACTTAGACCACGGACTGTATTGGTGGCCCAGCCTACTTTTTCGGAGTATGCCCGGGCAGCTGAAGCCGCCGGAGCCCGGGTGATCTTTTGTCCCTTGTTACCTACCCAAGGGTTTAAGCTCGACGTGGAAGGTTATTGCTGCTTGCTGGACCAATCCGATATGGCTTTCTTATGTAATCCCAACAACCCCACTGGGAATTTGCTCCCCTACGATACTGTCTACCGTATATGGCAAGAAAGCAGGCGACGAGGTATCTGGCTAATAGTAGACGAATCCTTCTTAGACTTCGTGGAAGACTGGCCAGAGCTCTCCTTGGTCCAGGTAGCAGCTAGAGAAGAGAAGCTAGTGGTATTGCGTTCCCTTACCAAATTTTTTGCCCTGCCGGGCCTAAGATTAGGAGTTGGTATAGCCGCGCCAGGCATCATCAAATACCTGGAGGAAAGGTCCGATCCTTGGAGGGTGAACATTTTGGCCCAGCTGGCCGGTGCGGTAGCAGTAAAGGACAAGGAGTACCAAATACGTACCTGGGAATGGCTTAAGGTGGAAAAGGCTTATCTTTTTGAGGGCCTGGCTTCTCTGCCTGGCCTTCGCCCCTACAGATCAGAGACCAATTTTATTCTAGTAGATATTAGTTTGAGCGGTTGGAAGTCAGGGGAGTTGACTAATGCTTTAGCCCAGCACAAGGTATTGGTTAGGGATTGCTCTAATTTTCCGGTACTTAAGGGAAGATATATCCGGGTGGCTGTAAAAGAACGGGAGTCCAATACCATTTTACTAAGGCTTTTAAGAACCTTTTTACAGGGGAAAGGTTATGAAAGAGAGCACGCGCATTTATCTCATTCGGCACGGGGAGACAGCGTGGAATGAAGCTGGTCGCTACCAGGGGCATCGAGATGTTGAGCTGAGTCCCCGGGGGCTTAAGCAGGCTGTACTTCTAAGGGAACGTTTACAGAAGGAAAATATAAAAGCAGTTTACGCTAGCGATCTAAGGCGGGCTCGAGAGACAGCTATTATCATAGCTCAAGCCCATGGACTTACGGTAAATGAACTTTCCTCCCTTAGGGAGCTTAATTTCGGCCTTTGGGAGGGACTAACGTACCAGGAGATCGCCAGCCAATACCCTGAAGAGTGGAAGGAGTGGCTGGCTGACCCAAGTAACATCCGGGTGCCTGGGGGAGAAAGCTACCTGGAACTCCAGGAGAGAGTATACCGAGCCTTTCTGAAAATAGTTGCCCGGCATCCTGGAGAAAAGTTGGCTATAGTTGCCCATGGCGGTACCTTACGGGTGATTATTTGCCAGGCGTTAGGGCTGGGGCTCGAGGGGCTATGGCGCTTTCGGATAGATAACGGTAGTATAACTATTTTAGACTGCTATGAGGGTAAATATATATTAAGCTCTCTTAATGATGTATGTCACTTATGTCTATAAGAAGCTGCTCAGTTGTTAATTTTTAAAGATTAATTTTTAGAAGCCGAAGAGCATTTTGAGCAAAGATATCTTTTAAACCCTCATCAGGGATACCTGCTTCTACTGCAGCCCGGAATTGTTCTTCAAAGTATTTATAAACCCATCCGCGGGGGAAATGAGAAGAATCCGTACCAAAAATAATACGTTTTGCTCCAAAAAGCTCATAAAAGAGGCGAAAAAGTTCTTTAAGTGTGGGCTCAGGCCAAATATAGCGACGCCATTCATTATTTCCCGAAGTATCAACATAAACATTATCGCAAGCCCACATGAGATGAAGAAGTTCTCTTAAATAACCACATCCAAAATGGGGCACAACAAAAGGTATACTGGGAAATCCTTTAGCCACATCATGAAGTACTAAAGGATTAATATTTTCTGTATAAGTTATTCCTGCTTCACCGCCTAGGGGGCCAAAGTGAATAAGGACAGGAATTTTTAGCTCAGCGCAGGTTTCCCAAAGAGGATCTAAGTCAGGATGGTCAATCTTTTTTTCTAGGGCAGGGGCCAGGATTTTATAGCCTACCATTCCCAATTCCTGGACTGCCCTTTTTAATTCTTGGGGCGCTTCCGGTGAATAAGGATCATGGTGAGCGAAGCCATAAAGGCGAGGAAAAGGCTTTAAAAGTCGACCTAGGGTTTCATTACCACCGCCGGTAACAAAGCATATCCCCAACAGGCCATAACGAATTATTTCTTCCTCATATCTTTGAACACATTCTGCTGGTGAAGGCTGAGGTTCATCGGGAAAGGGGAAAGAATAGGTTAGCCACCATTTCTTTTGGGCTTCTTTATTCTTAAGATCCCAAACTTTAAGCTTTTCCTTTCCAAAGCGAGCACTAAAATTTTTTGCCCAACTTCCCCATAAATCTTCGCCAGTGTAAGGAAGATGAGCATGGAAATCAAATACAGGTAAAGGTAAACCCATGTTTTTCCACTCCTTCCGCTAAGATTATATAATAAAATTTCAGGCTTTGGAAGAAGGAAAAATTAAAACGACGGCGAATAATTATATTTGAAACGGTTCAAAGGAATGAAAACGATTTTTCGGAGTGGAAACAATGGTAACCATAAAAGATGTGGCTAAAGCAGCAGGTGTTGCACCTTCGACTGTATCCCATGTATTAAATAAGAGCGCTCCAGTAAGCCCTCAAACAAGGGAAAAAGTATTAGCAGCTGTTAAAGCTTTGGGGTACCAGCCCAGTGCCGTTGCCCAGAGCCTTAAATTAGGGTTTAGCAAGACCATCGCCCTAATAGTACCTACCATATCTACTCCTATGTATTCCGAAATGATTGAAGGTATTGAAGAAGAGGCCACCAATCATGGGTATAATTTAATTTTATGTCGTTCGGGCCGCGATCCCATCCGGGAGCTTATGTATTTAAAGATTTTGCGCACCAACCGAGTGGATGGAATAATTTTGGCGGCTCCTCAAGTAAATGATCCTTGCTTAAAGGAATTAGAGAAATCCAGCCTTCCAGCGGTAATAATTGGAGGTTACCCTCCCAATAATGGAATACCGAGCATAAAAGTTGATAACAAGGGGGGGACGTGGGCGTCGATAGAGTATCTTCTTTCGCTAGGGCATCGCAAGATAGCGTTTATTAATGGCTATTCCACTGTACCGGATAGCAAGGAACGTTTAGAGGCTATAAAGGAGTGTTTAGCCCATTACCATATTCCTTGGCGTGAAGACTATTACCGTGAAGGGGATTTTACACGGCATTCTGGTGCTGCTTTAGCCCAAGAATTAATGGCTAGCGAAGAACCCCCGACAGCTATTTTTATCGCTTCAGATACTATGGCTATTGGAGCTATGCAAGCCATAAAAAATATGGGATGGTCAATTCCAGAGGATGTTTCTCTTATAGGCTTTGATGATATTAAATTTTGCCAATATCTTGATCCCCCCTTGACTACTGTAAGGCAACCAGCGTATGAAATGGGGAAAGCTGCCATGAAAGCTTTGCTTGCCCTATTTTCAGGAGAAAGGAGTGAGGCATTAAGTCGGATTTTTGAAGCTAAGTTAATTATACGAGGTTCTTGTGCCAAACCGCGGTCAAAAGATTTAGGAGAGGGGGTAGGAAAATAATTTAGGCATGGGTTAAAGGGTAAATTTTAATTTAAAGCCAGAAAACATAATTAGGAGGGGAGGCTTAGAATGAAAAGAAGTATTAAGCTTATCATATTGGCAATAACATTTACTTTATTAAGTATTATTGCTGGTTGCGCTAAGAGCCCTTCGCAAGCTGGTAAGCCAGAAGAAAAGCCTAAGATAACTATAGTGCATTGGCAGCATCATCATGAGGCGCGTACCCCTGTGGTCCAAGAGCTGGCTAGGGAATTTGAACAATCCCACCCCGGAGTGAGTGTGGTAGTAGAACCTATTCCTTATGATAGCTATTTCGATAAGCTTTATACCTCTTTAGCTTCAGGTTCAGGGCCAGATACTTTTCAGATTGCTGCCACTATGGCTTTAGAGATGATAAACGGCGGCAAGCTAGCGCCTATGCCGGATTCAATTTATACCCCTGAGCAGGTGAAAAATACTTTTTTGGCCTGGACGGTTGAACCAGGGTTTAAGGATGGCAAGTATTACGGCTTACCTACTGATGTGCAGACGCTAGTACTGTTTATAAATAATGAGATTTTTAAGTCCATAGGCGGAGATCCTCAAAATCCTCCTAAGACGTGGTCCGAAATGGAAAAGTATGCTATAGCAGCTACTAAAAAGGATGCTTCTGGTAAAATGGTTCAGGCTGGCCTAGATACCCGGTATAAATGGGCAGTATATACAGCTTTTCTTTATCAAAATATAGAGGGGCCTGTAGTTGATGTTTCCGCCAAGAAGGTTAATTACGACAGCCCGCAGGGGTTGGCTGCTTGGAATTTTGTACACAAGCTTATGGTACAAGATAAGGTGGATTCACCCGAATTTATGACTGGTCAGTTTAAGTTTGAACTTAAGAAAGCTCTATTCTATATTAACCATCCTGTTACTCGGGGCCGGATAGAGAAGATGGCACCTGGCTTAGATTACAGCGTTGCCCAGCTACCCATGCCTGATGGCAAGCCTGGCAACATTACCGTTGGACATAGTTGGATGTATGTGGTAAACAAAGACTCCAAAAATGCTAAAGTGGCATGGGAATGGGTTAAGTTTTTGGCTTCTAAAGAAGCCCAAATTAAATGGATTACTAAAGCGGGCGACTTACCTTCTATGAAAGCCTTATTAGAGGATGAAGCTTTGTGGAAAGATCCCAAAGCCCAAGTGGTGCGAGAATCCCTTAAGTACGCTAGACCGTGTCAAGAGGTAGGAGAAAATGATGTTAATAAAATCCGGAATGAAATTTGGGATAACATTGTGCTTAAAGGGATGAAAGTAGAAGAAGCGGTAAAAGAGGGGGCTCAAAAAGAAAACGCCTTAATTGCCCAGAAGCTTAAATAAAAAACAGTTTAATAGCAGCTGGCGCGCTACGTGCGCTGGCTGCTACCTTAGTTTGGAGGAGCAAAAAATGGGTGCTTCTAGAAGACAAATTATATGGGCTATTTTCTTTGTATTTCCTGCTCTTTTCCTTTTCATATTTACTGTACTTTATCCCCTTCTCGAAGTAGTCCGCCTTAGCCTTTACGAGTGGCGGATGGTCGGTAAAGGTCCTACTTTTGTAGGGCTACAGAATTATATAACTACTTTTCATGATCCTCTATTTTGGCAAGCGGTCAAAGTAACTGTGATTTGGACTTTAGGGGTAGTACCAGCCATTATTGTATTAGGTTTAGGAACTGCTTTTTTACTTAATATGAAAGCTCTTAAATTGAAAGGGGTTTTTCGCACCATTTATTTTATTCCTGTTGTTACTAATATGGTGGCTTCCGCCTTTGTTTGGAGATGGCTTTTTGAGCCTACTAATGGGGTTGTCAATTACTTCTTGGGAGTTTTAGGTTTACCCCAACCGGGCTGGTTAGCGAGCACTAGATATGCTTTACCTGCCATGATGGTGGTGGGGGTTTGGAAACAGATCGGGTTTTCTATGGTAGTTTTTTTGGCGGGGCTTCAAACTATTCCCCAAACTATGTATGAGGCAGCAGCTATTGATGGAGCCACCAGGTGGAAGACCTTTTGGTCTATTACTTTACCCCTTTTAAATCCTGCCATAGTATTTAACGCTATTATCCTAGTGATCAATGCCTTTAGAGTTTTTACCATACCTTACGTCATGGCCTGTGGAGGGTTTACTTATGGCCAGCCAGGAGGGCCACTGGATAGTACAAGAGTATTTGTGATTCATATTTATGATCTGGCTTTTAGGCGCGGGGAATTTGGCTATGCTTCTGCTAGCGCGGTAATACTTTTGGTAGTAATTATGTGCTTAACTTTACTTCAGTTTAAAGTTCTTGAACGCCGGATCGAATATTAAAGTGAAAACTGGAAAAAAGAGGTGCCTTTTATGCACAAGTATACACCCAAAGGGGAGTTAATATTAGCCTATGCTATTTTACTTTTAGGTTCCATCATTATGCTATTACCCTTAGCTTGGATGACTTCAGCAGCTTTTAAGCCCTTAAGCGAGATAATCCAAGTGCCTCCCACCTGGATCCCTCGCCATTTTACTTTAGATAACTTCAAAGAAGCCTTAACTCAGTTTCCCATATTACGGTATCTTGGGAACAGCCTTCTTACAACCAGTATTATTGTAGTTGGAGTGTTAATTACTAGCACCATGGCAGGATATGCTTTAACCAAACTAAACTGGCCCCTTAGGGATACATTATTTATTGTGTTTTTATCCGCTTTAATGATTCCTCTTCAAGTACGCATGATCCCTCTTTATCGAATAGCTATGAACTTACATTTAATCGATACTTATACAGGGGTAATTTTCCCTTGGCTTTTTGATGCTTTAGGTATTTTTCTTATGCGGCAATTTATTGCCAGTATACCCGATGAGTTAATTGATGCTGCGCGCATTGATGGGGCTTCAGAAGGGAGTATTCTAATACGGATAGTGCTCCCTAATATCAAACCTGCCTTGTCGGCTTTAGCCATTTTTACTTTCTCTTGGGCATGGGATGAATTTTTATGGCCTTTACTAATTTGTAGTTCAGATGCTACTAGAACTCTTCCTGTGGGGCTTCAATATTTTTCAGAACAATACGGGCTAAATATCCATTGGCAGATGGCAGGCGCTCTTCTAGCTGTGGCTCCAGTTTTGGTCGTATTTCTTTTCATGCAGCGTCAATTTATAGAAGGCGTTACTTTGACTGGCATGAAATAAGCGAAAGCCTTAAGGAGGAGTAAAAATGGCAAGTGTTATCTTAAGGAACGTCTGGAAGAAATTTGGGCAAGTGATAGCCGTAAGGGACTTTAACCTAGAAATAAAGGACGGCGAATTTATAGTCTTAGTAGGGCCTTCAGGCTGCGGCAAGACCACCACTTTACGCATGGTAGCAGGATTAGAAGATATCACCCAAGGAGAAATATACATTGGCGACCGGCTAGTAAACGACGTACCGCCCAAAGACCGGGACATAGCCATGGTCTTTCAAAACTACGCACTTTACCCCCACATGAACGTATATGACAACATGGCCTTTGGGCTAAAAATGAGGAAAGTGCCCAAACAAGAGATAAAGAGAAGAGTAGAGGAAGCGGCTAAACTTTTAGGGATAGAACATTTACTTACCAGGAAACCCAAGGAGCTATCTGGTGGGCAGAGGCAGCGGGTAGCCTTGGGGAGAGCCATAGTGCGGGAACCCAAAGTATTTTTAATGGACGAACCTCTATCCAACCTAGACGCAAAGCTTCGGGTACAGATGCGGGCGGAGCTAACGAAACTACAGCAGAAACTAGGGGTAACGACCATTTATGTCACTCACGACCAAGTAGAGGCCATGACCATGGGTCACCGGATAGTAGTAATGAGGGACGGTATTATTCAACAGATAGACACACCATTAGGGTTATATGAGAGGCCGGCCAATTTATTTGTAGCGGGGTTTATAGGCTCACCGCCCATGAATTTTTTGCCGGTTATGCTGGAGGAGGAGCAGGGGGTTTTAAGAGTTAAGGGAGAGGGTTTTAGCTTTCCGCTTGCGGAAGATATGGGGAGGAGGCTTAAGGCTCCTAGGAAGGAAGTAGTTTTGGGCTTACGGCCAGAGGATATAACGGTGGAGCACAGGTTAAGGGAAGCACATCCTGAGTGGGTATACAGGGTGAAGGTGGAAGTAGTGGAGCCTTTAGGGGCGGAGGGGCTAGTATACTTTAGCCTAGGGGGGCAGCAAGTAGTGGCCAGGCTTTCGGGTTCTAGCCTGCCTAAGGTAGGGGAGGAAGTGGCGCTGGTATTCAACTTAAACCGTGCCCATTTCTTTGATAAGGAATCGGGAAAGGCGGTGGCTTAAAAATAAAGGTCCATTTTATTAATTAGCTATAACGTAGAAAGGGTGGAGCTTAGGTGCCTAAGCAGAATATCGTTACTGTTCCGGAAGAAGAAAAGGATAAAGAAAAATATTTTGCTTTAGCTAATGAATATGTAGCCTTACCAGAAATCAGAGCGCGAGATGCCGCTATATTAAGTGTTAATGCACTTTTATATTCAGCCCGAGGCCTTATAGAACTAACTGGCTGCCCTGGAGGGCAAAGTAAAACAAGAGAGCCGCTATTAACCCCTTATCTTAAATATATGGGGAAACCTATTTGCCTGGAAGAAGTAACCTCTAATACTCTCTTAGAACATTGGATCCCTACATTTAAAGGAACTTATGAAGGTATAGAGTTCACTTTAATTTATTTTACCCCTCCTGGTTATCGCGGGTTTGTGGTCCTCTGGGAATTGAGCAATAGTTCCCCAGAAGTACTAGCGCTTGAAGCGGGATTAGCTGGTAAAGTCGGTACTTCTTATTTGCATATTTTTCATCGCCAGCCTTTAGAAGGGGTTCGAGGACTTAGGTTTTACCCTTGGACTAGAAGCATAGTTGTAGAAGTTGTGGCTGGATTGCCAACTCTGGCTATGGCTATAAAGTCATGTCCTGAAGCTAACGTTATCCACGACATAGAAAAGAAAGATGATTTTGCCGTCCGAGTAGATAATGACTCAGATACCTTACTGCCTTTTACAGTAGGATATAATTTAACTTTATGCCCCAAAGAAAAGAAGCAGCTAGCTTTTTACCTAACTTTTGCTACTGAAGCTGATGGGGCAGCTACGGCTGGGGTAGATATGGCTCGCCATGGGGTAGAAGTTCTTTGGGAGTTGACTGTTAACCACCTTAAGGCTATGAAGCGCAAAATCCATGATCCAAAGCTAGAACGGATTTTTCACCAGAACTTGTTCTTCAATTATTTTTTTGCGCGAGGCCGTACCTTGGATACTGATCAGGTAGTATTAGTAACTTCTCGCAGTCCTAGGTATTACGTAAGTGCTGCTCACTGGACGCGTGATACTTTATTATGGAGTTTCCCAGGGCTTTTAATTGCAGATGTCCATGCCGCACGTGAAACCTTATTAACAGCTTTTGATTTATATACTAAAAACCCTGGCATCCATGCCCTTTATATTGATGGGGGGATACTTTATCCTGGGTTTGAGTTAGATGAACTAGCAGCCTTTTTGGTAGCTTTGGAACGATATTGGGAAATGACAGGGGATGCTTCTATTCTTTCGGAAAAAGTAGTTCGCCAAGGTATAGCGAGGGTGGAAAAAAAGCTTAAAGAAGTTCGCCATCCCGAGCTAGCCCTTTATCAAACTTTTCTCCTTCCTTCAGATGATCCTGCTCAATATCCCTATGTAACCTATGATAATGTTCTAGTTTGGCGTGGTTTGCGCTTTTTAGCCCATCTAAAAAGGTGGGAACAAGAAGAGGAAAAAGCCCAGGAGTTTGAGCAGGAAGCGGCAGAGCTAAAGGAAAATTTGTATCGTTATGCAGTGGTTCCTGGTCCTTATGGACCTATGTTTGCCTGGGCTTTCGAACTGGATGGTCAGTATGTACTTTATGATGAACCTCCTGGAAGTTTAGGGTTATTGGCTTATTACGGTTTTTGTTCCCTAGAAGATCCTGTTTTCCTAAATACGGTAAGGTGGATAAATAGTAGCTCTAATCCCTATTGGATTTCCGAAGGTTCCTTTGCTGCTCCCGCTTGCCCCCATTCATGCCACCCCTGGGTGTTAGCTTTAGCTAATGAATTAATACTGGGAAACTCCCGACAGATCACCCTAGATAAGATAGCCCGAGCCCCTATGGATAATGGATATGCTTGCGAGACTATAGATCGGTTTACGGGGGAGGTGCGTACAGGTGCTGCTTTTGCCACTTGTGCTGGTTGGCTGGTAGCTTCCCTTTGGGAGGCCCTTGGGAAACCTTCTTTATTAGGGGAGGTGATGGGAGAAAGAGGATAAATTATTAAATTACCTTATCTTAGGGTATCTCCAGCTAAAATTTGGGAAAGGAGGCTAGGATTATGAGACGGTTAAGTGTACTAATATGTTCTTTAATGTTATTATTTGTTCTTTTATTGCCGGGAGCTTCCAAAAGTAAGGCAGCTAGTCAATCCTTTCAAGTAGTAGCAGTCCAGCATAAATGGAATCCGGAAGTAGATTATGCTTCTCCTGATGCTTTTAAGGCCAAGATAGATAGTATAATGCAGGATGTAATGGGTAAGGTAGACCCTAATATCCCTACATTAGTAACTTTTCCTGAACATATAGGTTTACCTATGCTTTTTATCGATAATGATATTGATATTCTTCGTAGTGCTACTACTTTTGCGGAGGCCATACAAAATTTAATCAAAAGGCATTTTGCTGCTGTAAGCGCTTTTCGCCTATATTATGGAGTTGATTGGGTAAGGGCTCTCTTTCTTGAACGAAGCGGTGTAATGGCTAAAGCCTATTTGAACACTTTCAAAGAGATGGCCGCTAAATATGGGGTATACTTAGTAGCCGGGTCTATTCCAATGAGAGCTGTAAATGAAGATGGGACTTTGGTTAAAGATGACAATACTGTGTATAATCTTTCTTATTTCTTTGGGCCGGATGGACATTTAATTGGTTATCAGAAAAAAGTTAATTTAGTTCCTACCGAGCAATATAAAGATGAAAATGGAAACTATGGATTGGATCTTAATGCAGGCACTTTAGAGGAATTAAAAGTGTTTTCTACTCCTTTTGGCAATGTTGCTATAGCCATTTGTTATGATGCCTTTCATTACAAAGTAATATGGGAGCTGGTTAAAAAAGGGGGAGAAATACTTGTTATGCCTTCTGCTAACCCCAAGTTATGGACTAAAGAACAGCAGTCAGATTGGTTAAACAGTGCATGGTTAGCTACCCGGCATCCTTATGGTTTGAAATGGTTTGCGAACCCCATGATGGTAGGTCCCCTGAAAGATATTACATTTGAAGGCCAATCATCTCTAGGTGTTAATTGGGTGATAGCCCCTGAAGGACCTAAGATGAATTATATGGATTTAGATCCTATAACTGGTTTTCTTTCTATTGCACCTTCTAAGGATCAATATGAAATAGTTGAAACCCGCATATCTAGGTAAAGGTAAAATTTAGAATCGGCGATGCTGGCGGGCTCTAATAAAAGCTCAGTGTTCCGCCAGCATCGCCTAATTTTAAAACAATATTTTGTTATACTTGTAAAAAATGGGGAGGGGAGTTATGAGGAGAACAATTTTTTTAATTCTTGGCAACCCCAGGGTTTCTGGGGGATTTTGTTACCTCTGATGTCAAGTGTAATAACTGGTGTTATTGCAAACTGGTTTTTATCTTTTTTGTTTTATATTGTTCTAATAAAGTAAGGCCAATAGTAGATTAAATAACCCAAAACTTTTTCTAAAAAACTTCTAAAACTAGCAGGAAATGTTCGTTTCTTGGCGAATATATTATAGCGAAGATAGAATGATAACAAAAGAGAACAGGTGGACCCCAAATCATGATATCAGCTCAGCGTAAAAAAATTATAATAGATAAAATTAAAGCAGGTTTACCCATAAGTGTAAAAGAATTAAGCCGGGAACTTGGGGTTTCTCCCATGACTATACGTAGGGATTTAGATGCCCTAGAGAAAGAGGGTTTACTAACCCGCATCCATGGAGGAGCTATTCCCATAAATGGGGGAATAGAAGATGAACCGTCTTTTAACGATAGAACGGGTAATTTTCCTCGAGAAAAGCTTGCTATTGCCCAAAAAGCAGCAGAGCTAATCCAAAAAGGGGACTCTATCTTTTTAGGAGGTGGTACTACTGTTACTGCGCTAGCTAATTTATTAATTGAAAGAGAGGATATTACGGTAGTAACTAATGCTGTAAACATTGCCATGATTCTTGCGCCATGTGAAAAGATTAATTTAATAGTCACGGGTGGAACTGTAAGAACTAAATCATATTCACTTGTGGGAGCTTTAGCTGAAAGAGTATTGCGGGAAATCCATGTCGACAAAGCATTTTTAGGAGTGGATGGGATTAGTATTGATTATGGTTTAACCACCCCTAATATGACGGAAGCCCATACTGATAGCCTCATAGTAGAGGCTGCTAAAAATGTTATCATTTTAGCTGATCATTCTAAAATTGGGCGAGTAACCTTAGCACGTTTTGCTTCTATTTCTGCCATTGATATTCTTATTACTGATAAAGGTGCTCCTCAAGATTTTCTAGAAGAGCTTAAGAAGATGGATATTCAAGTGCTAGTAGTTTAATAAATTTTAAATCGTATCTAGAGAAGAGGGAGAAGCTTATGAAAAGATACTTAAGGCTTATATTAGTTACCCTTTTAACAATTGCCTTAGTATCATTCAATATAAATATTCCTTTAACTGCTAAAAAAATTAAAAAGGTAGAAGCAGCCACTACTCAAGTTGCCTCTTATGATATTCGTCAAGCCTCAATAGAATATGGAAGTTTATACTCGGGAAGCCCCGAGGCGTTACATGATAATGATGGTGACTACTATGCGGTTTCTTCTACCACTACTTATCCTTACCGTGTGGCATGGTATACTAAAGTTTTGTGCCATGTAAACAAAAGTGCCATTTCTCGGCTTACCCTTACGTTTGTTGCCAAATATTCTGCTCCCACTAATGATCAATGGATTGCCTTATGGAATTTTAATACAGGCAACTGGGAAGCTATAGACCAGTCAACTACCTCTACTTCTGATGTAACACGGGTATGGACTACCACAGATCCTGCAGCTTTGGGAAGGTTTATTTCGAATGCGGGTGAAATTTGGGTACGAGTATATAATTCCAAGGACGACGGTACTTTTATCCGATATAGCGACTGGCTCAACATTACCATTGAATATAATCCCGAAGCTCAAAATGCACAGTATACTCCTACAGCGGTTACTGCTGAGTATGGCACCATTACTTCTGGCGATTATACTTCTTTAGCTGCTCAAGATGGGATTTATCTTGAAATGGCTTCTACTTCTACCTCTCCTTATAAGGCCGCCTGGCAAGCTAGCGCTAGTATAGATGTAAATCGCAATTATGTATCTTGTTTAACAGTCAAATATGTAGGCCATCTTTCTACTACCAGCACCAATCGCTTGTATTTATCCTTATGGAATTTTGTTACTGGAAATTGGGAAGTGGTTCGGACTTTTTGGCCTTCTACTAGCGACACCACCCAGATTTGGTCTTCTATAGATGCAGACGAGATCCAGAAATATATAAGTTCTACGGGGGAGATTAAAGTACGTCTTTATAATTCTTCATCATCTTCTTCCTTTAGCAGGTTCTCAGACTTTCTTAACATATATATAGAATATGGTTCTGTGGGAACATTTTGCTTTGCCCATTATACTGATGTACACCAAGAGGCTACTACTAATACAAGTTTGGGATATGTTATTGATGATTTAAACCTATATGTAAAGCCTGCCTTTGTTGTAAATACTGGAGATACTGCCAACCATAGCTACCTAGCTGAATTTGACTCCTATAACAACCAGATTTCTTCCCTTCAAATACCTCGCAAAGAAGCAGCCGGAAACCATGATGTCCGTTGGTATTGCCCTAATGGCAAGGCCGATTGGCGGCAAAAAATAGGCCAACCTTTATATCAATCCTTTGATTATGCTGGAGTGCACTTTGTTGTTTTGGATACAAGCGTTTTTATGGAAAATGATGGGGCTTTGGATCCTAAAGTATTGAACTGGCTAGAACAAGATCTCGCTAGTATTGCTGGAGATACGCCGGTGGTGTTATTTGGGCATCACCCTAATCATGACGTATCAGGACTTGTTAAACTAATCTCCTTGCTGCAAGGCAAAAATGTCAAATGCTTCCTAGGTGGGCATGACCATGTATGGGAGATCCGGTATGAAAATGGGATACCGTGGATAGGGGTAGAGGATGTAAAATACAGCATTAAATATGCGGTAATACGGGTAACACCTACCCACATTAAGATTTATAAGCGGGATCCTCAAACGCATAGTGGTACTTTATGGCTTACCTTCCCTCTAAGGAAGCTTCCGAGGACTTCTCCAGTTGTGGAAGTGACAGGCGTTGATGCCAATACAGGGAAAGTTGAGGTTAAGGTTACTGTTAATACTCCAGTGTACCCAATAATTCAAGTAGAGGCGCGGGTAGATGGTTATGGTTCGTGGGTCTCTTTAACCAAGGATGCAACTGGGGCTTGGGTAGGTAGTATTGATGTATCTACTTATACACCTCCTGTTCCGCGGGGCAGACACTTTGTGGAAGCACGAGCAAGCGATGAATATAGCAATTATTGGTTTGGATATGCTACTTACCTTTGGAGTGATGGTAATATAGCTTCTTCTTGGAGTTTTACTACAGGGGGAGCTATTCAAGCGGCACCAGCAGTATATGGAGATAAGGTATATGTGGGCTCTGCCGATGGGAAATTATATGCTCTTAATGGGTTAGATGGGACACTCCTCTGGTCTTATGCTACAGGAGGAGAGATATGTTCTACCCCGGCCATTTATGTAGGGACTAGTGGAACCTCTATAATCTTCGGTTCCGCTGATAAGTATGTCTATTCTTTAGACGCAGCAACTGGAGGGTTAAAATGGAGTTATCTAACAGGAGGGGCGGTACTTTCTTCACCCTTGTGTTATGGAACTTATGTGTACGTAGGTTCGGGTGATGGGAAGATATATTGCTTAAATGCTGAAACAGGAGGTCTAAAGTGGGCTTATCAGACAGGTGGCCTTATGCGGCAACGGCCCTGGATAGAAAATGGTATCCTATATGCAATAGTTCGGGACAATGATATGTGGTACGCCCTAGATGCTTCTACGGGGGCCCTTGTATGGAAGACCAGTGCCAATGCTGATACTTACATGCCTGTTTGTGATAATGCTCCTGTGGTGGCAGCAGGTAAAGTATGGGTAGTAAAACCGGATTACACTTTTAGCGCTTTAGATGCAAATAGCGGCCAGATCGTCTGGACAGAAAATACGCCTGATGAATTTTCTAACCGTGGACCAGCAACTGATGGCCAGCGAGTATTTATAAATGCTCGTTCAGATACCGTGTATTGCTTTGATGGCCAGTCAGGTAATGTAATATGGACACGCGCTTTAGCTTCTAGCACAGAAGATGTACAACAGAAACAAATTAATTCAGCCTTGGTATATCAAAATGGCCGTCTTTACCGGATAGCTGAGCGCGGCCGGCTTACAGTGATAGATAGTGTTACAGGAGAAGTGAAATTTATCTATGATTTAGCTGATTTGCCCGAAAGAAACTTCTGGTCTACTCCAGCTGTAGATAGTAAGGGCTTTTACGTTGGGGGGTTAGACGGTAAAGTATATGGAATTAGATGGGCTGTGGCCCCATAAGGTAGGGATACTTCCACAAGCGGGAATGCTGGTTTCAGTTGTCAGAGACCTAAGGAAGGGTGGGAGGAAATCGAAGTTTGCGTGGATTATAGTTTAAAAGTAGCAGTCTAGATCTGAAAAATTATTTAGGGTGGAGGCGCTAGGAGGTTGAAAAAAGAGTTATTCCTGCGATTAATTGGCCGTCATGAGGAAAAACTAGCCGGTATAAGCTTAGTCTTACCTAATTTAATGGGCTTTGGGGTATTCGTTTTCTTCGCTTGCGGGATGTCGTTATGGCTTTCGTTTCATGATTGGGATATGTTAACTCCTGCTAGGTTTGTGGGATTTAAGAATTACATTGCTATTATCGAAGGCGATCCTCATTTTCGTAAGGTTCTATACAATACTTTATATATTGCTTTAATCTATATCCCCTTTACATTAATAACTTCTCTTATATTGGCAGTATTCCTTAATCAAAAACTTAGGTGGATAGCAATTTTTAGGGCCGCGTATTATATGCCTGCAGTTACGGCTACTGTAGCTATCAGCGTAGTTTGGATGTTTCTATTTAACCCCGAGTATGGGCCTATAAATTTGGTGTTGGGCAGTTTAGGGTTACCTAAACCAGGTTGGCTTTTCAGTGTGGAGTGGGCTAAACCCGCAGTGGCTATAGTACGCACATGGCAAAGCGCAGGCTATTATATGTTAATGTTCCTGGCTGGATTACAAGCCATCCCTCATGAACTATATGAGGCAGCCTCTATCGACGGGGCTTCAGGATGGGTAAAATTCTGGCGTATAACACTTCCTATGCTTTCACCCACTACATTTTTGGTATTAGTCCTGTTGGTAATAGATGGCTTAAACGTATTTGAGGCTGTGTACGTGATGACTCGAGGAGGGCCAGCGGGAAGCACAGAGACATGGCTTTATTACATCTATAGTAAAGCTTTTGAGGGATTTAAGATGGGTTATGCAACTGCTTTAGCTTGGCTTCTTTTTGTTGCCCTATTCCTTCTAACCATTTTCCAGTTCTGGCTACAACGAAAGTGGGTGTATCATGAATGATAGCCATAAATCGGCCTTATCAAGTAGGCGAACGTTTCTGGCGGATTTTGACCTATATTCTTCTTGTTATTGGGGCCTTAACTACAGTAGCTCCCTTTATTTGGTCTGTCTTAGCTTCTTTTAAAACACGGGCCCAATTTGTGGCCTGGCCTCCAGTTTGGATACCGTGGCCTCCTCACTATGAGAACTATATAAAAGTATGTACCTATTTGCCTTTTGGTCGTTTTATGCTAAACTCCCTCTTTCTTTCTATTACGGTACCGACATTACAGCTAGCCTTTGCTGCACCAGCTGCTTATGCTTTTGCGCGTTTGCGGTTTCCCGGGCGAGATCTTCTATTCCTAGCTTTTTTAGGAACCATGATGATACCTGGGCATGTAACGTTAATTCCCAATTTTATCTTAGTAAAATACTTAGGATGGTTAGATACCTGGTGGGCGCTTATAATTCCGCCCATATTTACCGGGACCAATGTATTTGGTTTGTTTCTTCTAAGACAGTATTTCCTCACTATTCCTAGAGAGCTAGAAGAAAGTGCTAGGATTGATGGGTGCAGCTGGTTTCAAACATTCTTGCGGGTAATATTGCCCAATGCTAAGCCCGCTATAGCTACCTTCTTTATCATTGCCTTTAAAAATGAATGGAATAGCTTTATTTGGCCGTTGATCGTTATGAATTCCTATGAAAAAATGCCTATCCAGGTTGGCCTGGCGTATCTAGCTAGTAAAGACCTAATAGAGTGGGAGGTGGTGTTAGCGGGCGCAACTTTGGCTTTGATCCCTATCATTATAGTATTTATGTTTGCCCAGCGCTACTTCATAGAGAGTATGGCCCGCGCTGGGTTAGGAGGGAGGTGAAGGAGGTCAGACTTGGACGAAAAGCAAATTATAAAAGCCTACAAGAGACGATAGAAAAGAAAGGAGGAACTGATTTAAGATGAAAACTTCCAAAAAGCAAATAGGGATCCTTAGTATATTAGTTTGTATTTTGCTTGTAACAGTAAGCTTTGCAGGGTGCGCTAAAAAGGCATATCCTCAAGGTCAAGCGCCTACAAAAACGGGAGAAAAAGTAAAACTAGATGTGGTTTCCTGGTGGGATATCAATAAAGAGAAGCCCCTCCAAGAAATCAAGGAAGCTTTTGAGAAGGCTCATCCTAATATTGAATTGAATTTTATCCAGGTTCCTTCCAAAGGCTACTATGATAAACTGCTTACCATGATCGCGGGTGGACAGCCTCCTGATATAGCTATGCTAGCTATGGACCAATATCCGGCTTATGTAGAAAAGGGAGCTCTTACTTGCTTAGATAGATGGATCACGGATGACTATAAAAAGGATTTGTGGCCTGTAGCTCTGAAGATCCTAACTTATAAAGGAAGCATCTATGGCGTGCCACGCGATCTTACTTGCAATGTTATGTATTACAACAAGAAGTTATTTGACGAAGCGAAGGTACCTTATCCCAAAGAAGGTTGGACTTGGAATGACTTCTTAGATATATGTCAGAAGCTTACTAAGCGCGATGGTTCTGGAAAAGTTATACAATGGGGATATCATTATGCAGGTTATCCCGATGCTTACTATGATTGGCTATTGCAGAACAATGGCGGTTTTGTCTCGGAAGATGGTAAGAGGTGTATATTAACCAACCCTGAGAGCATAGAAGCCCTCCAATTCTTAGTAGATCTGAGGTATAAGTATAAAGTAGCTCCTACACCTGAAGAAGCCAAACAGTTTGGCGAATCCTCTATTGCTCCTTTTGAGAGCGGAAAGGTGGCTATGTTTACTGGTGGTGCTTCACGGATGTTCAGTCTTACTAAAGCAGGTCTAGATTATGATGTAGCACCTTTACCTAAGGGTAAGCGCCAGGCTACACGGGTATTTGCCATTCTTTGGGTAATGCCTAAAGGATGCAAACATCCGGAGGAAGCCTGGAAAGTTCTCTCCTTCCTTGGTGGTAAAGAAGGCCAACAGCTCGTAGTGAATACTGGTATGGGTAATAGTGCCCTTAAGTCAACTGACAATTCCAAGTTCCTAACACCGCCTCCGGCTAATAAGAAAGTGTTTATTGATAGCTTTAACTATGGTGAACCTTTCCCCATGGTTAAGAACCGCGAAGTGTGGAAGGAAATAGAACAAGGTTTAGACCTTATGTGGTTAGGGAAGCAGCCGGTTAAAGAAGCTGCAGAGGCCGTAGCTAAGAAAGTAGATATGTTGCTTAAAGAATAGGGTATAAAAAGTTAAAAACTTTAGCACCTGCGGCAGGAGAAAAGATTAACGCCTGCCGCAGGTGCTGATTAAAGAGGTGAATATAAGTTTTGGAGCTATTCTTAGGAATAGAAGGGGGCGGGACTAATACCAGGGCAGTTTTAGCCCAGGCTGATGGCCAAATATTGGGTGTTGGATGGGGAGGGCCTTCCAATGCTTTGTTTGTTGGACGTGAAGCTGCCAGTAAAGCTATAAAGCAAGCTATAAGCCAGGCTTTGGCGCAAAAGAGGGAAAGGTTAAAGTGTAAAGTTATAGCTGCTTGTATACCAGGAGTGAATAAAGAATTGCTCCAGCTAACCCTTAAACCGTTAATGGAATGGGAGCATCTTATTTTGTGCAGCGATACACTTTCGGCTTTACAAGCAGGGTTGGGCCCTGAAGGGGTAGGAGTTGTAGTTTCCAGCGGCACAGGTTCTTTTGCGATTGCCCGCAACAAGAAAGGCGATATAGCTGTTGTGGGAGGATGGGGTCCCCTGTTGGGGGATGAGGGAAGTGGTTATTATATAGGCTTGCTAGGGCTCAAGGCCATAATTCATGCTGCTGATGGAATAGGACCGCCCACCTGTTTAACTAGAGCAATCATTGAAAGGCTGGGATTAACTAACCCTTTGGAGCTAAGGCGGGTGGCCTATAGCGGTGTTTTAGATAGAAAGAGTATTGCGGAGTTATCCCAAGTAGTCATGGTTATGGCTAAAGAAGGGGATAAAGCGGCTTTATCTATTATAAAGAAGGCGGCATGGTGGTTGGTGGTCATGGCTCGAGCTGTGGTTAGGAAAGCTGGGCTAGAAAATGAGATACCTGTGGTATTCGTGGGAGGAGTGGCAAGGGAAAGGGTGATAGTCGAGATATTTAAGCGTTATTTAGATAAGCTTTTACCCGGAGCAGTCTATACTCCACCCCTTTTTCCTATTGAATTGGGTTCTCTTTTGTTGGCTTATAAAGAAGGGGGTATTTCGTTAAAGGAGTCAACCTTACACCAGGTTAAAACAACTTATAGTAGCATATTAAAAAGCATTTAGAGGTGAATTCTGTGCTCGCCCAGCAATATTATCACCAGATGCGCAAGGTGCTAGAAAGAATCGAACAGACCCAAGGAGAAGCTTTAGAAAAAGCGGCAGAGTTAATAGTTGAATCTTTGGCTCAAGGCGGCACCTGGCATTTAATGGATACAGGGCACATGCTTAATCATGAAATGATAGGCAGGGCAGGGGGAATGATGGCTATTACTCCCCTCCAGGTAATGGTAGAAGTGTATAACCCGGTCCGCCCTAGCCGGGTTGGGGAGAAGAAAAGCGTCTACCTAGATAGAATAGAGGGGCTAGGAGAATTCGTAATAGCTAAATCAGGGATGCTCCCGGGAGATGTTCTTGTCATAGGTTCGGTATCCGGGTATAATATGCTTCCCGTAGAAGTAGCGATACAGGCCAAATCTCAAGGGATTAAGGTCATTGCCCTTACTTCTGTAGCCTACTCCAGCACCCTTCAAAGCCGACACCCTTCTGGCCTTAGGCTTTACGAGGTAGCAGATGTAGTGTTGGACCATGGGGCGCCCCCAGGAGATGCTTTAGTAGAAGTAGCGGGCTTACCAGTTAAGATTTGCCCTGCTTCAGGTATAGCAGCAGCTTATTTGATGTGGGCCTTGCAGGCAGAAGTAATAGAGAAGATGTTAAAACGCGGGCTGGTCCCCCAGGTATATATGAGCAATCATTTGCCAGGGGCAGATGAATTTAACCGTAGAGCAAAAAAAGAGTTCGCCGAGAAAGGGTACTAATTTTATGGAGGTAGCAAGAATATGGCTTTTACCCTAAGCAATCCCAATCTTGTTATAAAGATTGAACCACAGGATTTAGAAGTAAAATCCCTGGTTTATTTAAAAACAGGAGAAGAGTTAATAAAGGATCCCTATACGGGCTTACCCTTGTTACACCTTTTCCAGGTTAATCCAGAAGAGGAAGGGATTGTTCCGCGCAAAATAGCTCTTAAAGAAACTAGGATTTATTCAGGATTGGAAGGTGGAGGGAGATTTTACATATCATGGGAAGCGCTAGATAGTAACTACAGCTCCTTAAACTTAATAGGCAATATTGAAGGTGCAATAGATGTAATAAGGCCCCGCCTCCTATGGCAACTTACAATACGGAATAACACTTCCCAAAAGATCTGGTTACAAGTGCTCTTTCCTCAGATAAGCGGGCTTGGCCTAGGAATGCCTAAGGAAGAGTTTTTGGCTTTACCTCATCATGCTGGAGATCTTACCCGGAATCCTATTCAGGAATATACATCTTTACGTTACCAGAGTTTTGGGAGAGCTGCCACGAAAAAAGAAGGCAATATATATGTCCGCGAAATCAATTATTGTGGCCTGGCCTCCATGAATTGGATGGATTACCACCGGAGGGATTTAGGAATATATTTTGGCTGCCATGATCCTAACTTCGGGTTAACAGGGCTCCGTTCTTATTCTTGTATGGTTAATTATCCCAGTATGGGATTAGGATTTCGGCGCTTTCCTGTTTTAAATGAAGAAGAAGAGTGGGTTTCGCCTCCCTTTATCCTGGAAATACATGAAGGTGACTGGCATAGCGGTGCTAGGATTTATAGGGAATGGGCTACCCAATTCATAAATCCCCCTTGTAATCCAAAGGATTTAGCAGAGCAATATGCTCTCCATCCCCGGTACGATTTCTTTAGAGAAGGTAAGGTACTGCATAGCTTTAGTGATATCCCTGCTTTATATGAGCGAGGGAAAGAATGGGGGATCAAACACTTTTTTATTGCCGGCTGGAACCACGGGGGTTTTGATGCTCAATATCCTGATTATCATCCGGCTATGGAGTTAGGGAGCCCTTTAGAACTGGAACGCGGTTGTCGCTATATTAATGCAGACGGTGGGATGGTAACTTTCTATATAAATGCTCGGTTATTTGATACTGGGCTTCCTTCTTATAAAGAAAAAGGGTATAACTGGGCTATCAAGCGCCCAGGAGGGGATGTTTATATCGAACAATATGATACGCCCTCACTTTTTGCCGTGATGTGCCCAGCGAGTGAAGGCTGGCAAGGGTGGTTGAAGGACTTAGCGATTTGGATGGTAAAAGCTTACGGGGCCCGAGGGATATATTTTGATCAGTTGGGCTCGGCGGAACCCTTTCCTTGCTATCACTCCCTTTCTATTTCAGATCATCACCCTCATCATCCTGAGGACTATAATCGGGGGTATTTAAAGCTATTAAAGGAGACATTAGAGGCCATCAGGAAAGAGAATCCAAAAGCCTTTCTCATGATCGAGAATTGTGGAGATATATATGGCCAGTATGTATGGGGGAGCTTAACGTGGAATGGGGTACTTTATGATGAACATTACTCTATCTACCGATATACTTTTCCCGAACATAGTTTAGTAATGATGGTTCACCCTAAAAGGTTATCTGAGGTAGAAGGGGATGAAAAATTACGGCGCGACCTCTTTTATCAACATATTGAGCAAGCCCTGCTTTTGGGCGCTGTTTTCTGGATTGCTCCTGATCGGCGTTTCGGTCCTGGAGATGAGCAAATGCTCCTTCATGCTAACCAAATGTTAAAGCTTCGCGCTAGTATAGCAAGAGAAATAGCCCGATGCCATTATGTAGATCAGGACGGGATTTTATCTAAAGGGGAAATTGCGGTTTCACACTGGATAGGGAAAGACGACCCGCGTTTTCACTTGATTTGCATAGGTAATCATAAAGGGAAAGGGGGAGAAGTAGAAATAGAAGCTTTTCAAGTTGATTCTTTATGGGCGCGGGGATTAGGAGGCGAGCTAATACAAGTACCTTGGAAGTATACTGACCGAGGGATAAAACTTTTAATACCCCCTGAATTTCCGGCTTTAGTAATAGGGATAGAAGGGAGTTGAAGATTAAGTTGTGCCAAGTATACTTTATTCATACTTTTAATGTAAACCTCCAATTCGCTGAAATGCCTGTGGATAAGACTTTCCTGCTAGTAGAGCAAGGCTTAATTCCGCTGTTTGATCTGCTCCAAAAATACAAGCAGCCTGCCAACTTCTTTTTTACGGGTTACTCTAGCCTTTATCTTCAACAAAAATATCCTGAGTTGGTCCGCGAGGTGCAGAAAAAGATAGGAGAAGGTTTAATCGAACTAGGGACTTATACCTATGCCCATCCGGTTCTTAGCTTAATTCCCTATGAAGATGTAGAAAGGCAGATTCGGAAAGGAATGGAATGCGACGAAAAAGTATGGGGGATTAAGTGTCAGGGTATGCTTTTGCCCGAAGTGGCGTGGGATGTTTGTCTTCCTAAGGTTATGGCCGAGTTGGGCTTAGAATGGGTTATAATCTACCGCGAATTAATACACGAGCTGGCAGAAAAGAGACTATATCCTGGAATGGTAAAGGTTAAGGGTATAGCTGATACTCAGACTAAAGCAGTGCTTGCTAACAGGAAAATAGGAAAGTTATTGTTAGAGTATCTTACGGGTGTGGCTCCTTGGGAAAAGGTAAGGGAGGAGATAGAAAGATTTATAGAGGAAGCCTCTAATGCCTTGGGGCCTGATGAGCCTCCGCCGCTACTATGTATAAAACAGGATGCTGAAGTCTTATATGCCGCTTCAGTAGAAAGCAGCAAAGGGCAAGGAACTTGCTGGGGAGATAGATTGACCTCTTTAGAGGCTCTGCCTCGCTTCGCTAGATATTTAGAGTTTATTACCTCTCACCCTGGTATCCAGGTTACGACCGCTAAATCTTATATAGACTCCTTTTCAGGAGTTATAGGGGAAAAAGCCTTTTATGCCGAAAACGCCTCGGGCCATGCAGGATTTGATGTATGGCTTAAAGGCGAGGGAAGGGAACGACTTAACGTACTTACAGAAGATGCGCGTAGCTGGATAATAACTGCTTCCTTAATTATTCGGGCAGAGCAAGGTAAAGGGGCCGATGTACGTTCTGCTTTGGAGTTGTTGGAGGGGGCTTGGGAACAACTTCTTTTAGCTGAAAATAGCGATGGGCGGGCATTTATACCCCATCCTTCTAGAAAACTTTTTGTAGCTACAGCGGCTTTTAAAGCTATGAAATTAGCTCAAGCTGCCATTCAAGCTCTTAAATAGGCTTTTTAGAAAGGGAAAAGGGGTCAGAGGAAAGATGTTTCCCGCGGTTACCTCTTTAACTGGGGGTTTAGGGCTGTTTTTGCTAGGGATGCATCTTATTAGTGAAGGGCTTCAGAAGGCTGCTGCGCGTGAGGTGCAGCAGATACTGGCTAAGGTAACCTCTAACCGGGTTTATGGGATGTTAACAGGGATAATAGTTACTATCTTGCTCCAAACAAGCGCAGTAACTACAGTGTTATTAGTGAGCTTAGTAAATGCAGGTCTTATGAGCCTTAGCCAGGCATTAGGAGTTATTTTAGGAGCAGCTATAGGCTCTACCTTTACTGCTCAATTAGTGGCCCTTCGCTTGAGCGACTATAGTCTATGGGCCCTGGTATTAGGGCTTTTACCTTACTTATTTTCTAAGCGATTTCGTTGGAAACATTTAGGAGAAGCATTAGTTGGCTTTGGATTAATCTTTTACGGTGCGGCCCTTATGGGTGAAGCTGCCGTGCCTTTGCGTTCCTCTTCGGGGTTTATTAGCCTTATAAACCATTTATCGGCTCAGCCTTGGCTTATGGTGGTAATTTCTACTATGTTTACTGCCTTAATCCAAGCTAGCGCAGCTACTGTAGTAGTAGCTATGGCGCTAGCTTCTCAAGGCGGATTAACCTTACCTGGAGCCTTGGCTATGGTACTAGGGGCTAATTTGGGGACTACTGCCACTGCTCTTTTATGTAGTTTACCTTTATCGCGGGCAGCTAAGCGGGTAGCCTTAGCTCACTTTATATTTAAGTTGGGTGGAGTACTTATCTTTTTGCCTTTTTTACCTTTTTATACTTGTCTGGTCAGAATAACTTCTTTGGACGTAGCTCGCCAAGTAGCTAATGGTCATACCTTGTTTAACATAATAAACATGCTTATCTTTCTTCCCTTTACTCCTTGGATAGGTAAGCTTACAGAGAGACTTTTGCCTGATATAAAAGAGGAAAAACTGGCCAGATATTTAGATCCTTCAGCTTTAGAAGTGCCTGAAATAGCCTTTACTAATGTGATGCGGGAATTAATGAGAATGGCTGAAATAATTAAAAAAGAAATGTTCACTAGGGTTATGCTCCCTTTGGCAGAGAGGGAGATAGAAGTATTGGCTAAACTTAAGGAAGTGGATAGTGTGTTAGATTATCTCTATCAAGCTATTGCTAAGTATTTAGTCCGGATACCGGAGGAGAATTTAACCGAAGAACAATTGATACTTAAGATTAAGCTATTATATATCGCGAATGACTTGGAACATGTGGGCGATGTGTTGGTAGAAATGGCCCATCAATGGAGAAAGATTGAAACCTCGGGCCTAGAATTTTCACGCGAAGGGCAAATAGAATTACAAGAGATGTTTCAAAAAGTAAAAGACAATTTCAATGCAGCTATAGAAGCCTTTGTGGCCAATGATGAAATAGCTGCTGCCCAGATTGTCCGGCGTCATCCTGAAATTTTAAGGCTAGAAAAAGATTTACGCTGTTCTCATTTTAAGCGGCTTCAACAAGAGAACCGCTTGAGTCTCGAAACTACCTCGGTGCACATGGAACTTATCAATCAATTTTTACGCCTTAACTTTCATAATGTAAGTATTGCCCAGGCCGTAATGGGGATTATATAAAAATTCCAAAGCAGCCATTTTTCGTCACCTAAAAGGAAAAGGGGGAGAATGAGTGGTAGGAGCAGAGGAATATCTTGGAAGAGCCATCAATGGTTTAAAGCAAATAAAAGGTACTCAAGCTGAAAAACTTAAAGCCGCAGGCAGGATGGTAGCCGAATGTATTGCTAGCGGTGGGATATTGCACATATTTGGGTGCGGCCACTCCCATATACTAGCTGAAGAAATATTTTACCGGGCAGGCGGGCTAGCCTGCGTCAACCCTATACTGGACAGCGGAATTATGTTACACGAAGGTGCCGTAAAAGCTTCACAACTAGAAAGGCTCAAAGGTTACGGCAAGATAGTGCTTTCCCGCTACCATTTGCAGCCTGGGGAAATCATCATAGTCGTCTCCCATTCCGGCAGAAACCCAGTCCCTATAGAAGTAGCCTTAGAGGCCAAAGGGCTGGGCCTCAAAGTAATAGCCATTACGGCTTTAGCTTATTACCACCAGCACATAAAATCCCGCCATTCTAGCGGTAAGCACCTAGCCGAGGTAGCTGATCTAGTCATAGATAACTGCGGGGAAATAGGAGACGCAAGCCTAAGTTTGCCTGGTAGCGAGATCAAAATTGGGCCCTTATCCACTATCTTAGGGGCAGCCATAATAAATGCCATAATAGTCGAAGCAGCTCAAGAGCTTCACCAGAAGGGGATAACGCCGCCCATATTTTTAAGCGGGAACCTGGACGGCTCTAAAGAACATAACCTTAAGCTAATCCAAAGATACAAAGGGCGCATATGGCAACTCTAGCTTTAGCCTAAAAAAGGGAGAGGGAAGATGAAAAAGGTACTAATAACAGCGGGCCGGGTATACACACCCCACCAAACTATAGAAGAAGGGGCGGTATTAATAGAAGGCGAGAAAATAAAAGCCGTAGGGGAAGTAAAAGAGCTGCCCCCAGAAATAAAAGAGGGAGCAGAAGAAATAGAAGCAAGAGAAGACATAGTAGCGCCGGGGTTCATAGACCTACACATACATGGCGGAGGGGGAGCGGAAGTAATGGACAGCACCCCTGAAGCCCTAGAAAAACTAGCCCTCTTTTTAGCCCGGCATGGCACCACAGGATTTCTTCCCACCATACTAGCTGCCCCACCCCTCAAGATGCTAAAAGCCATAGAAGCTGCTCTAAGTGCCCTAGAACGAGGGATAAGAGGGGCTAAAGTTTTGGGCCTTAACCTAGAAGGTCCCTTTCTAAACCCCCGGCAAAGAGGGGCCCAAAGAGAAGACGGGTTACGTTTACCTGACGCGGGGCTTTTGCGGGAACTTATAACTTGTGGCAAGGGCTTTATAAAAATAATGACCCTAGCGCCTGAACTAAAAGGAGCCCTAAAGCTTATAGAACTGCTAGCCAGGGAAAGCATAACACCTGCTGCAGGCCACACAGAAGCAAGCTTTAAAGAAATAGAAGAAGCAGCCCAAAGGGGACTAAAACACATAACCCACACCTTCAACGCCATGCGAGGCCTACACCACCGCGAACCCGGGGCAGCGGGGGCAGCTCTAACCTTAGATACCTTAAGCGCCGAACTCATAGCTGATGGGGTACACGTACACCCAGCCATAATGAAACTAATGCTAAAGGCCAAGGGGGAAGAAAAGATAGCCCTAATCACTGACGCCATGCGGGCCGCGGGTCTGCCCGAAGGGGAATACGACCTAGGGGGGCAGAAGGTGAGGGTAAGGGGAGGGGAGGCCCGGCTAGCCGATGGCACCTTAGCCGGTAGCCTTCTTACCCTAGAGAAAGCAGTAAAAAACATGATCCAAAGGATAGGGCTAACCCCTAATGAAGCCCTAAGCCTAGCCACCACCACACCCGCAAGCATAATAAACCTTAGCCAGCACAAAGGGAGACTAGCGCCGGGTTTTGATGCTGACCTAATAATCTTGAACCCCAACTGGGAAGTAAAACTCACCATGATAAAAGGGGAGATAATATACCATACCTGAAAAGAAGCCTAAGGAGGGAAGATAAAGAGTGCATCCTGAGCTAATAATAGCAGAAGACTACCAAGACCTAAGTAGGAAGGCAGCCTTAAGAGTAGCAGAACAAATAAAGAAAAAACCCACCACCGTACTAGGACTAGCCACAGGCAAAACCCCCTTAGGGCTATACCGCGAACTAATAAGGCTACACCAAGAAGAAGGGCTTGATTTTTCCCGGGTAAAAACCTTCAACCTAGACGAATACTATGGTATTTCTTCCGAAGACAAGCGGAGCTTTCACTACTACATGTGGGAAAACCTTTTTAAACACCTAAACATACCCCGGGGAAACATACATCTTCCTGATGGGGGAGCCCAAGACATAGAGGAAGAATGCCGAAGATACGAAGAAGCCATAAGGGAAGCAGGGGGTATAGACCTGCAAGTTTTAGGGATAGGTAGTAACGGCCACATAGGTTTTAACGAACCGGGTACCGAATGGGGGAGCCTAACCCATCTGGCCCAGCTTACCCCGGAGACCATAAAAGACAACGAAGAAGAAGGAGGGGAAGGTATACCGGGATTTGCCCTTACCATGGGCATAAAGACCATAATGAGGGCTAACCGGATACTTCTTTTAGCCTATGGGGAGAGCAAAGCTAACATAATAGCTAGGGCTTTAAAAGGTCCGGTAGATAAAAGTGTACCTGCCTCTATACTCCAGCTCCATCCAGGGCTAGTGGTAATTGTAGATAAAGAGGCGGCTAAGTTTTTGGGAAGCCTTACTTGAATTTAAATCCTAGAAGAAGCTTAAGGAGGGTAAAAACCTTGCTTCCAGGAACAAATACATTAAAGGAAATATTAAGCCAGCCTGAGATCTGGGAAAAAACTATTGCCCAAGTATTAGACTGCTCTTTTGACATTACTGCTTTTTTTAAGGAGAGCCCTGTAAGCGAAATAATCCTTACCGGTTGCGGTTCTTCTTATTACTTAAGTTTATCAGCTGCGCATACTTTAAGCCATGTATTAGGTATACCGTGTAGAGGGATTCCTGCTTCAGAGCTTATCTATTATCCTCACTTATTTTTCTCTAGAAGTCGACTAAGGGGAGGAAATATTATAGTTATAGGTATTTCGCGTTCGGGATCTACAACAGAAACCTGGATGGCTCTTAAGAGAGCTAAAGGAGATTATAACGCTCGAACCATGGCTGTAACCTGTAAAGCTTCTTCAGAAATAGAGAGGGTCGCTGATTATTACCTAGGTTTACCCTTTAGTGACGAAAAAAGCGTAGTTATGACTAGATCTTTTACCTCTATGCTTCTGGCGCTAGAGCTTATGGGGGGTATACTAGGCGAAAACTCTAATATGGTAGACCAACTCAAACGCTTACCTGATCTTTTAAGAAGTGTTTTAAAGGGTAATACCGAGCTAGTCGAATATTTAGCTAGAAATGGGGATATAACAAGAATTATTATCTTAGGAAATGGTCCTGCTTATGGAGTTGCCTGCGAAGCAGCCTTGAAAATGACAGAGATGGTTTTAGAACTATCTCAAGCCTATCATCTCTTAGAGTTTAGACACGGCCCCCGGGCTATTACTGATCCTAAGACTGCGATAATCTGTATCCCTTCAGATGCGGCCGAGGAGGAGGAAGAAATACTCCTTAGCGAGTTAAAAGAGTTGGGAGCCAAGATAATAACTGTTGGTAAGCTATGGCCTAGAGCTGATTTTAGCCTGGGTATTCCTGTTAAAGAGCTTGAAGAAACAGTACGGCTTCCCTTAGTAATGGTGCCACTTCAGTTGCTGGCTTATAAGAGAGCCATGGCAAGAGGTCTAGATCCTGACAACCCAAGATACTTAACTCAAGTAGTAAAATTACAACATGCGCAGTAGGAGGAAGGATATTAATGGCTTCTGTAACTCTAAGGAACGTCTGGAAGAAATTTGGGCAAGTGATAGCCGTAAGGGACTTTAACCTAGAAATAAAGGACGGCGAATTTATAGTCTTAGTAGGGCCTTCAGGCTGCGGCAAGACCACCACTTTACGCATGGTAGCAGGATTAGAAGATATCACCCAAGGAGAGATATACATTGGCGACCGGCTAGTAAACGACGTACCGCCCAAAGACCGGGACATAGCCATGGTCTTTCAGAACTACGCACTTTACCCCCACATGAACGTATATGACAACATGGCCTTTGGGCTAAAAATGAGGAAAGTGCCCAAACAAGAGATAAAAAGAAGAGTAGAGGAAGCGGCTAAACTTTTAGGGATAGAACATTTACTTACCAGGAAACCCAAGGAGCTATCTGGTGGGCAGAGGCAGCGGGTAGCCTTGGGGAGGGCCATAGTGCGGGAACCCAAAGTATTTTTAATGGACGAACCTCTATCCAACCTAGACGCAAAGCTTCGGGTACAGATGCGGGCGGAGCTAACGAAACTACAGCAGAAACTAGGGGTAACGACCATTTATGTCACTCACGACCAAGTAGAGGCCATGACCATGGGTCACCGGATAGTAGTAATGAGGGACGGTATTATTCAACAGATAGACACACCATTAGGGTTATATGAGAGGCCGGCCAATTTATTTGTAGCGGGGTTTATAGGCTCACCGCCCATGAATTTTTTGCCGGTTATGCTGGAGGAGGAGCAGGGGGTTTTAAGAGTTAAGGGAGAGGGTTTTAGCTTTCCGCTTGCGGAAGATATGGGGAGGAGGCTTAAGGCTCCTAGGAAGGAAGTAGTTTTGGGCTTACGGCCAGAGGATATAACGGTGGAGCACAGGTTAAGGGAAGCACATCCTGAGTGGGTATACAGGGTGAAGGTGGAAGTAGTGGAGCCTTTAGGGGCGGAGGGGCTAGTATACTTTAGCCTAGGGGGGCAGCAAGTAGTGGCCAGGCTTTCGGGTTCTAGCCTGCCTAAGGTAGGGGAGGAAGTGGCGCTGGTATTCAACTTAAACCGTGCCCAT
Source organism: Thermanaeromonas toyohensis ToBE (assembly GCF_900176005.1). Lineage (NCBI taxonomy): Bacteria > Bacillati > Bacillota > Clostridia > Neomoorellales > Neomoorellaceae > Thermanaeromonas > Thermanaeromonas toyohensis. The sequence goes on from NZ_LT838272.1 coordinate 1,826,288, forward strand.
TTCTTTGATAAGGAATCGGGAAAGGCGGTGGCTTAAAACCTTAAAGCTCAAAAAAGAAATGGGGGTAAGCTAGATATGAGCAAAATTGTTGTTGGAGTAGACCTGGGTGGCACTAACATAGCAGGTGTCCTAATAGATGAGAAAGGCGAGCTTAAAGGTTCAAAGGTTTGGCCAACAGAAGCAGAATATGGTCCAGAGCATATACTTCGGAGGATAATAGAATTAATCAGGACTTTGTTGGAGGAGAATGGTTTTACTCTCAATCAATTGCAAGGGGTAGGTGTAGGAGTACCAGGTTTGGTAAATACTCGGGAAGGTAGGTCTATAATATCTCATAATTTACCTGGTTGGAAAGATATTGCAGTAGCTCAGAAGATACACGAAGAAATTAATGCTCCGGTATTTATAGAAAATGATGTGCGCATGGCTGCTTGGGGAGAGAAGTTATTAGGTGCTGGACAAGATAAAGAAGATATAGTTTGCCTTACCCTTGGTACGGGTATTGGGTCTGGTATTTTTATCCAGGGAAAAATGTTTAAAGGAAGAAAGGAAAGCGCAGGAGAAATAGGCCATATGACAGTAGAGAAGGACGGACTACGCTGTAACTGTGGCAATTATGGATGTTTGGAATTATATGCTTCAGGGCGAGGCATTGCCCGCAGGGCAAAAGAAGCCTTGGCTAACCATACTTCAAGTTTAATTTTGAAACTAGTAAACGGAGATATTAACCAAATTACAGCTGCTACAGTCTGCACAGCAGCTAAGCAAGGTGACGAATTAGCCTTAAAAGTTATTAAAGAGACAGCTCTATATTTAGGTATAGGGTTAGCCAATGTGGCTAATCTCTTAAATCCCCAGCGCATTATATTAGGCGGAGGAGTTATGCAGGCAGGTGAACTCCTTTTAGAGCCTACTCGAGAAGTCGTTTATTCTCGAGCCCTTCCTCTAAACCGGGAAGTAGAAATAGTACCCGCGAAGTTGGGTGAATGGGCAGGAGCCATAGGTGGTGCAATGCTTGCTAAAATGCAGTTTATAGAAGGGAGAAGTAGTTTAGAGTGGGTCTGGTAAATCCACGAGAATTATTACAAGATGCCAGGCGCAGGGGATATGCGTTGGGCGCCTTTAATATCCATAACGTAGAGACTATCCAAGCGGTGGTAGAGGCAGCCCAGGAAGTTGGGACACCGGTGATTCTACAAGCTACTCCTAATACTATAAAACATCTAGGTATAGATTTTCTAGTGACTCTAGCCCAAGCAGCAGCTAGAAAAGTTAGTATACCCGTAGCTTTACATTTAGACCATGCTTCAGAGATAGATATTATTAAAGAGTGTATTGGAGCTGGCTTTACTTCTGTTATGTTTGATGGGTCACTTCTGCCAGGGGAATTGAATCTTAACTTAACTCGCCAGGTAGTGGAAATAGCCCATTCCTATGGTGTGGCAGTTGAGGCAGAGCTGGGTCGAATAGGAGGAGAAGAGGAAATGAGGGTTAGGGAAGAAAGTTTTACGGATCCCGACGAGGCAGCTCATTTTGTCGCTGTCACCAAGGTGGACTTTCTAGCTATAGCTATTGGTACAGTACATGGTGTTTACCGTGGAGAGCCGCGTTTAGATTTTGCACGTCTGAAAGCCATTGCCCAAAAAGTAGATATTCCTCTGGTGCTGCATGGTGCTTCTGGCGTTCCAGAGGAAGCTATTTTTCAGTGTATAAGGCTAGGGATAAGTAAAATCAATATTGCTACAGAACTAAAACTAGCCTTTACTCAAGCCTTGCGAGAAGCTCTTTGTAGTAGTCCTCAGGAGAGCGATCCCCGGCAATACATGGGTTTGGCCCGGCAAAAAGTTAAAGAACTAGTAAAAAGTAAACTACAACTTTTTAAGTTATCCACCAATATAACTTAAGGGGGAAAATAAAAGTCGGCAATCGAAGCAAGGTGCTTAGTGTCTACTAAGGAGCCTATCGGTAGCTTGTTAGGTCCTGAGCAAAAGTCCTACTCGTGGGACTTTTGGGAACGAGTAGGAGTCAAACCAGGTGGGGATTAAAAAGTCGCGCGAGGAAAGAGGCGGAAGGTTTGCCTTACAAAGAACCTGGTAATTGGTGTCGGGCTTCTGTCTCTTTAGCTCCTGGGGATAGCGAATTAGCTCAAAAACTAGCCGAAGTGGTGAGTCTGATGAGCTACAGGCAGCTGTTTTAACAGAGGGTGTTTTTACCAAATGCTGTATGCTTCTGCTATACCAATTACTAACATACCATACATAAATACCCATAATAATAACCCTGGGATACCCACCCTTTTCAATACCTGTTTTACTTTACTAAAGTACTGTGAACGAAACTCTGGCCTATCTACAACATGGAGCCAAATTATACGGCTCTATGTCAATAGTTGTGGGATCAGATTTTGGGGGCAACATCCTAGGAAGATTTTTTTGATGAAATGAATGCGATTTCTGAAGCCGAAACTTAAGCGTTTAAGCATTTTGCTTAAGGTATTTTTACCTTCTATATAGCCATTAGTGTACCGGCGACCTTGCTGGGTATATCTTACCAGGTTTAATATTTCTGACCTCCAAGACTTGATAGTACGGGCCCATATCCGTCCCTCTGCATTTTCAGCGCATTCTGCATTTATAAACCAACGGCTCAAAGCAGCTTCTGCCTCTTCTACCCGGTCCATCCTTAGAATTTGCCTTAAGTCTTCCTTTAGCTGGTATAATTCATAGAGGGACGGGTATTTATCTTTAATTTTTTCTAATGCCTCTTGCTGTCTGGGAGTAAGTCTCTCTTTAGCTTTAATCAGAGGAAACCGGGGTATCTTCTCTTTGCTCGCTTCTTGCTCTATCCTTCTTGCCTCATCTAAACGACGGTTAGCATCCTGGATCACATGAAAAGGGTCTACTATTATCTTGGCTGAAGGAAATATTGCTTTGATTAACTTACGCCAAGAGTCTTTCATGTCAATTACTACCGCCTCTACTTTGACCCCAGCTTTCTTGAGCTCTTCTAGGTAAGCCTTTATAGTTGCCGTTCTCACATCCTCTAAAATAGTCAAAGGCCTCTTGTCCGGTTCCAACCTCCCTACCATGCATACAAAATCGTTCCCAGTAAAGGATAGCTCATCTAAGGTTAACACTATAGGTTCTTGAGTATCATCAAAAGGAAGATTAGGCTGGACATACTTGTCCACTAATCTTATAACCCTAGTGGGGGTAAGGTTTAACATTTGAGCCGCATAAGTAAAGCTCATCCTCTGGGCATAATAAACTACTGTCTGCACCCCTAATTTTGTAAATCTGGCCCAGGGGCTGGTACCCGGAGGACGAAGGGTATAAGTCTTGCCACAACGGTAACACTTATACCGTACGGGAACCCACAATAGAATGACCCATCTACTGTATAAGAAGGCATGGCGAATTCTTCTTTCTTTCGGCTTCTGGTTCTCCTTTAAGAAGCCATGCCTGTGTAATTTGCCTTCGTTGCATACAGGACATACCTCTGGAGGGTCTACGGTTACCTTTAACACAATATCTCCTGGGTCTTGGGGTTCTTCTAAAATGGGCTGTAGTATTTTCTCAAAATTCTCTTGCTCTTCGAGGGTGAACGTGCTAATCTTGTGCATGGGGGCACTCCTCTCTTGAAAGGGTTTTGGATTGCTAATATTCATTTGGATGTGCCCCCGTCCTTTTCCTCCTACAACCAAAATCTACCTTCCCACTCGCTTAATCCCATCTACCCCTATCCCACACTTTTTATTATAGAGCCAAATTATACTTGACAACGAAATTGGACAATGCTATTCTATAATTGAAATGTGAAGATGGTAGCAGATGATATTTTAAAAATTTAAGGAAAGCTAACGCGAGAACTTTAAGAGTGCCAAAAGAAAAAAGAAAGCCATTTTGTTTGCAGGTGAGTAAGGAGGGTCTTACTCACAAAGCGCAAGCAAGACCTGGCTTAGAGAGTAAGGTTATTGCTCTAAGTACAGGTCTTTTGTGTTATTAGAGTATCAGAGTATTCGTATACAGTGAGGAGAAGCAAATATAGCAAATATAGAGAGGTGAGGTGAGTATTGAGTATTATAGTGTAATTAATTAGTTTAGAGGGGGGTGGCACCCACGAGTGAGAATCAAGAGGAAACCCTCCTAATAACAGGTTATGCTAAGTTGCCTTCTACTATTACAGCTTATAGACTTTACGAAGTCGTAGCAATAGCCGTGGAAGTTAACCCCAGAGATGGAAAAATAGTGGATGTAGATTGTACTTTAGCTACCAGTGTAGCAAGAAAAATTGTAAGAGAAATAGCATGGGGTTATAAGCTAAGTGACGGTATCGAAGAATTAGTACAAAGGATCGAACGGCGTTATTGGGGTAGTGCACGTAAGGCAATTATTATGGCTTTTAAAGTTATTTATGAAAAATTTGTAGCCTACAAACAGGGAAGGTCCTTTGAACAAACAGAAAAAAAATAAAAACAGAGAGAGTAAGAAACCGATTAAAAAATATAAAAAGGCCATTTTGTTTGCAAGTGAGTAAGCTGACCTTACTCACAAAAGCGCAAGCAAGACCTGGCTCAGGGAATTGATATGAGTTCGTGAGCCAGGTTTTTGTTTTGTATAGGAAAGGACTGGGGGGAGGTACATGGAGGAGAATCGCATTCGACGGCCGGAACTACTCAAAAAAGTCATGTCAGCGGCTGAAGCAGCAGAATTAGTCAAAGATGGTATGACCATCGGGACCAGCGGTTTTACTCCTGCGGGCTATCCGAAAGCTGTACCTTTGGCTTTGGCAGAGAGGGGTAAGAAAGAAAAGATAAAGATTACTCTTTGGACTGGAGCCTCTGTGGGAGACGAATTAGATGGCGCTTTAACTCGGGCAGGAGTGGTGGCTAAGAGATTGCCGTATCAGACCAATAACTCTATACGTGATGCCATCAATAAACGGGAAGTAGAATATATCGATATACATTTAAGCCAGGTAGCTCAACAGGCTCGCTACGGTTTTTTAGGGTACTTAGATATGGCTATAGTAGAAGCGGTAGCTATAACGCCAGAAGGTCACTTAATCCCTAGCACTTCTGTAGGCAATACCCCCACCTTTGTAAAACTAGCAGAAAAAGTTATTGTGGAGATTAATACTAGCCAGCCTCTGGAACTGGAAGGTATGCACGACATCTATATTCCTGCCGACCCTCCCAAACGCCAACCTATTCCCTTGACGAGAGTTGACGACCGTATTGGCACTCCGTATATTCCATGTGACCCGGATAAAATTGTGGCTATTGTCTTCACTGATATTCAGGATAACGTTCGCCCTTTGGCCCCCGTGGATGCCATCAGCAAGCAGATGGCGGAGAACCTTATTGAGTTTTTTAAACAAGAAATTAGAGCCGGGCGCTTACCTAGTAACCTCTTACCTCTACAGTCAGGTGTAGGTAGTGTAGCTAATGCAGTTCTGGCAGGTTTAGCCCAATCAGACTTTACTAATCTCGAATTCTATTCTGAGGTTATCCAAGATTCTGTGTTCGATCTCCTTGATTTGGGTAAAATGCGTTTTGTTTCCGGCACTTCCATCACTCCTTCTGAAACTGGGTTGAAGCGTTTCTATGAAAACATAAAGAGTTACCGCCAGAAAATCATCCTACGGCCTCAGGAGATTAGCAATAATCCAGAAGTAATTCGCCGTTTAGGGATTATTGCCATGAACACGGCTATTGAAGTGGACATCTATGGTAATGTTAATTCCACCCATATTATGGGTACCCGCATGATGAACGGCATTGGGGGTTCGGGCGATTTTTCCCGCTCTGCTTATTTATCCATTTTTGCGACACCTTCTACAGCGAAGAATGGAGCCATTTCCTGCATCGTACCTATGGTTTCCCATGTTGATCATACTGAGCATGAGGTCCATGTAATTGTTACAGAATGGGGAGTGGCAGATCTGCGCAACAAGTGTCCGGTAGAGCGGGCCCAGGAAATAATTAACAAGTGTGCCCATCCCAACTACAGACCTTGGCTTAAGGAGTATCTCGATAAGGCTCTTAAAAAAGGTGGACATACGCCTCATTATTTACCGGAGGCTTTGTCCTGGCATATCCGATTTGAAACAAGCGGTCATATGATACCGACACTCAAGGAGGAAGCAGCATTGATGAAGGAGGAAAGGGTGGGTTAAACATGCTAAAGGAAGAAGCCATACAAGCTATACGTGCGGCCAAGGAAGCCTGGGAAAGGCAAAAGGTGCAGAAGACTTTAGCTAAGCAGCCTGAACGACACGAGGAGTTTATCACCGGCTCCGGGTATCCAGTAGAGCGCCTGTATACGCCGGTAGAGATAGAGGATTTCGATTACCTGAGGGATTTGGGCTTTCCGGGTGAATATCCTTTTACCCGTGGGGTCCAGCCTACTATGTACCGGGGCCGCCTATGGACCATGCGCCAGTATGCGGGTTTTGGTACAGCAGAAGAATCTAATCAACGCTACAAGTTTTTGCTTTCTCAAGGTCAGACAGGGTTGAGTGTCGCTTTTGATCTTCCCACCCAGATAGGTTACGACTCGGATCACCCTATGGCTGAAGGGGAAGTGGGGAAAGTAGGGGTAGCCATTGACTCCTTGGCCGATATGGAGGTTCTCTTTAACGAGATACCCCTAGACAAAGTAAGCACCTCCATGACCATCAACGCTCCGGCAGCCATTCTATTATGCATGTACATGGCTGTAGCCGAAAAACAAGGGGTACCCTTCAATAAACTGCGCGGCACTATTCAAAACGACATTCTAAAGGAATATGCTGCCCGGGGTACCTACATCTTTCCGCCTGAACCCTCCATGAGGTTGATCACAGATATTTTCGCTTTCTGCTCCAAAGAACTTCCTGAATGGAACACTATCAGCATTAGCGGCTATCATATTCGGGAAGCAGGTTCTACTGCAGCACAGGAGATAGCCTTCACTTTGGCTGACGGTATCGCTTATGTAGAAGCCGCCCTTAGAGCAGGCTTACAGGTAGACGAATTTGCCCCACGGCTCTCTTTCTTCTTCAATGCCCATAATGACTTCTTCGAGGAGATAGCCAAATTCCGCGCTGCTCGCCGCCTGTGGGCAAAGATTATGAAAGAACGTTTTGGGGCCAAAGACCCGCGCTCCATGATGCTACGTTTCCACACCCAGACAGCTGGCTGCACCTTAACAGCACAGCAACCTATGAATAACATTGTGCGAGTGGCCATTCAGGCTCTGGCGGCCGTACTGGGCGGCACCCAGTCCCTGCACACCAATTCATACGACGAGGCCTTGGCCCTACCTTGTGAAGAGGCGGTACGTATAGCCCTGCGCACACAGCAGATTATCGCCTATGAGAGCGGCGTAGCCGATACTATAGATCCCCTGGGGGGCTCCTATTATATTGAGGCCCTCACTAACCGCCTAGAGAAAGAAGCCCAAGATTACATCGCTAAAATCGACGCTATGGGAGGAGCGGTAAAAGCCATCGAACAGGGTTACATCCAGCGTGAAATCCAGGACAGTGCCTACCGTTATCAGAAAGAAATAGAAAGCGGTAGGCGGACTGTAGTAGGCGTCAACAAATTCCAGATGGAAGAAGAACCGCCTAAAAACCTCCTGAAGGTGGATCCTGCAGTAGGTGAAGCTCAGAAAAAGAGGCTTAAAGAGCTCAAAGCCCAGCGGGATAACCGCCAGGTGACCCGCTGCCTGGAAGAACTGCGACGGGTGGCCTCTAGCAAGGAAAATGTTATACCCGCCATATATGAAGCAGTCAAAGCCTATGCTACTTTAGGCGAGATCTGCGATGTTTTGCGGGACGTCTTTGGTGAATACCGACCGCCGGACATTGTTTAAAGCCTGCGACACAAGGGGGGAAGATATAATGAAGAAAATACGAGTACTCATTGCCAAACCGGGGCTAGACGGCCATGACCGCGGGGCCAAGGTTATAGCTCGGGCACTGCGGGATGCCGGCATGGAAGTAATCTATACAGGCATACGGCAAACACCAGAACAAATAGTAGCGGCAGCCATCCAAGAAGACGTAGATGTAGTAGGATTGAGCCTTCTCTCAGGGGCCCATCTGCATCTATTCCCTAAAGTAGTCAAACTCTTACGCGAACAAGTAGGAGATAAGGTGTTAGTGATCGGAGGTGGGATCATACCCGAGGAAGATATTCCAGTATTACAAGAACAGGGTGTAGCAGCCATCTTTGGCCCAGGTACACCTACCAACGTTATCGTGGATTTCATCAAGGGAAAGGTGGGGGCTAGGGCGGAGGAAGAGATAGAAAAGGCTTAAGATTGATGTAGTTTGTTGGCTGGTGGGGAGAGGTAAAGGAGTCTATCAAGACCGCTGGCGCAGTTAACAAAGGAGATGGATAGTAGTGATTGAGGAACTGCTGCAGGAATTCGGGCAGGGAAGCAAAAGGGCAGTCGCCAGGATCATCAGCCTTATAGAAAATGAAGATCCGACAGGTAGAGAACTTCTAAAAATACTTTACAAGCAGAGCGGCAAGAGCTACATCGTAGGCATAACTGGGCCAGCCGGCAGCGGCAAGAGCACTCTAACAGATTCTTTAGTAAAGCTCATGCGGCGTCGGGAGTACAAGGTCGGGGTGGTGGCGGTGGACCCCAGCAGCCCCTTCACCGGCGGTGCCCTCCTAGGGGACAGGGTGCGTATGAGTGACCTAGCCCTGGATCCGGGGGTGTTCATCCGGAGCATGGCCACTAGAGGTCACCTGGGGGGTCTTTCTTGGGCGGTACGGGATGCCGTGGTGGTCCTGGACGCCTTCGGTTGTGACTATATTTTGGTAGAGACGGTGGGAGCTGGACAATCCCAGGTGGATATAGTAGGAGTAGCGGAAACCATCGTTTTGGTAACCGTTCCTGGATTGGGAGACGATATTCAGGCGGCCAAGGCCGGCATTATGGAGATCGGCGACATCTTTGTGGTGAACAAGGCCGACCGTGGTGATGCTGACCAGGTGGCGCGTTATCTTCAGACTGCCTTAGAGCAGGGAGCCAAAACAGAAGGGTGGTTACCGCCGGTCTTAAAGACCATAGCCTGGCGAGGAGAAGGAGTAGAAGAGTTGTTGCAAGCCATTGAACAACATCGCTCATTTCTGGAGCAGTCAGGCCGCCTGGAACCTTTACGCAAGTTGCGGGTAAAAGAGGAGGTCATGGAGCGGGCGGAAAGGCTGATTTTAGCCCGGTTAAAGAGAGAGGTCAGGATGGAAGAATTGATAGAACAGGTTTACAGCCGCCAATTGGACCCTTGTAGCGCGGCGGAGATGCTGGTGGAAGAGATACTTCCGCAGGGAGAACCTGCAGAGAGAAAAGTGATACTAAAGGGGAGGGTATGTGCTAATGAAAGTATTAAATGTTGATCATATTGGCATAGCGGTACCTAACCTACAAGAAGCCCTAAAATTTTACGAAGAGGTGCTAGGCCTCAAGTGCGAAGGAGTAGAGGAAGTAGCGGAGCAAAAGGTACGGGTAGCCTTTTTGCCAGTGGGGGACAGCGAAATTGAACTGCTGGAATCCACTGATCCTGAGGGGCCAGTGGCCAAATTCATAGAGAGCCGGGGGCCAGGTATTCAGCATATAGCTTTAAGGGTTGATGATATCGAAAAAGCCCTGGCTGAACTGAAAGAAAAAGGTATTCGGTTGATCGATGAAAAACCTCGCTATGGTGCGGGTGGAGCAAAAATAGCTTTTATACATCCCAAAGCTACTAACGGGGTGTTACTAGAGATTTCCCAGCGCGAAAAGAAGTGAGGTTGGAGATTCATGGCTATGGAGGAGCTTCTACAAGAACTAGAACAACGCTTAACCAAGGTTAAAGCTGGTGGTGGCGAAAAACGCATCGCCAAACAGCATGAGCAGGGCAAGAAGACGGCCCGGGAGCGCATCGAGACCCTTCTGGATCCAGGTAGTTTCCACGAGGTAGACGCCTTTGTGACACACCGCTGTACCCTTTTTGGTATGGACAAGACCGAGGCGCCTGGTGAAGGCGTGGTTACTGGTGTGGGTACTATCGACGGCCGGCCAGTAGCTATATTTGCCCAGGATTTCACCGTACTGGGCGGCTCTTTAGGGGAAATGCACGCCAAGAAGATATGTAAAATTATGGACCTCGCCATGAAAGTAGGCATACCCATAATCGGTTTGAATGACTCCGGTGGGGCTCGTATTCAAGAAGGGGTAGACGCTTTAAGCGGTTACGGTCAGATTTTCTACCGTAATACCTTAGCTTCGGGTGTAGTACCTCAGATCGCGGCCATAATGGGGCCCTGCGCTGGAGGTGCGGTCTACTCGCCGGCGCTTATGGATTTTATCTTTATGGTCCAAGGTACCAGCGAAATGTTTATCACTGGGCCGCAGGTCATCAAAGCAGTAACTGGAGAAGAAGTAAGCGGTCAGCAATTGGGTGGAGCTCTGACTCATAACCAGGTGAGCGGGGTAGCCCATTTCGCAGCTGAGGACGAAGAACATTGCTTTATGCTCATCCGTACCCTCTTAAGCTATCTTCCCAGTAATAACATGGAAGATCCACCTATCCAAGATACCGGGGATGATCCAGCCCGGGAAGAAGAAGAACTGCTTAATATTGTGCCGGCCGATCCTAACAAAGCTTATGATATGCGGGAGATTATCGTGCGGGCTGTGGACCAGGGTACCTTTTTTGAAGTCCAGCCCCTTTATGCGCCCAATATCATTACTGCCTTTGCTCGCTTAAATGGCCGAGCCATAGGTATCATAGCCAACCAGCCCAGGGTCATGGCCGGTTGCTTAGATATCAACTGTTCCGACAAGGCGGCCCGCTTCATACGCTTCTGCGATGCTTTTAATATACCCATTGTCAACTTTGTGGATGTTCCAGGTTTCTTGCCGGGGACCAACCAGGAGTATGGAGGCATTATACGACATGGGGCCAAAATGCTCCATGCTTATTCTGAGGCTACCGTACCCAAGATAACCTTAATAATACGCAAGGCATATGGTGGGGCCTATTTAGCCATGTGCAGCCGGGACCTAGGGGCGGATATAGTATATGCGTGGCCGTGCGCGGAGATAGCGGTGATGGGGCCGGAAGGCGCGGCCAATATAATCTTCCGTAAGGAAATTGAAGCGGCGGCAGATCCGCAAAAAGCTCGGCAGGAAAAAATAGAAGAATACCGTCGGCTCTTTGCCAACCCCTATGTAGCTGCCGAACGTGGTTACATTGATGCTGTTATCGATCCTCGCCAGACCAGAGGATATCTGATCCAAGCCCTGGAACTTCTAACAACTAAACGGGAGAGCCGGCCGGCGAAGAAGCACGGGAACATCCCCCTGTGAGGTGGTAACATGCCCTATGCAGGATTGCTTACCTTGGCTGCTCTAGTGGTCATGGGCATCCTTGTTGGAATGTGGAGCCAGCGGCGGGAACGCCAAAAAGGAGAGCAGGTGGAAGGGGGAGAAGAAGAACAAAAATTTGCACCCGCTGGAGAGGGTACAGTTGGAGGGAGCAGAACGGTTCCAAGTTTAGATCCCCAAATTGCAGCTGTAATAGCGGCTGCTGTAACAGCGGCTTCTGAAACTAGCGCTTTTACAGTTTGGACTCGCCCCGTGACTGCATCCAACCCCTGGGTCTTAAGCGGACGCCAGGAACTCCAAGCTACTCTACCACTTAACCTGAGATGGAGGTCAGTAAGATGAGGAAAACGTACATCATCCATGTAAACGGCCAGCGTTTCGAAGTAACTGTAGAAGAAAAGAAGGAGGGAGGAGGTGGCCTTCAGGCGGTAACAATTCCGGTTGTAACTGGAAGTTCTTCTTCGGCAACCCCTAGTCCTACGGTACCTGTTTCGCCGGCGGTCTCTGGTACAGCAGCTTCATCTCCTTCTACTCCTACGGCGGCTAGTGGTAATGTTATTACTGCTCCTCTACCCGGGAAAGTAGTGGCTGTAAAGGTAAAGGCGGGAACCCCAGTAAAGAAGGGACAAGTCCTATTGGTACTGGAGGCCATGAAGATGGAAAACGAAATTGTGGCTCCTGCTGATGGTACAGTACAAGAGGTCTATGTGAGTGAAGGTGCGAGTGTCAACGTGGGCGAACCCCTGCTGTCCTTAAGTTAAAGAGACTAGGCGTTGCCCCTAACGACGCAGGCGAATGAAACGAAGGATAAAGGGCGGTAATTAGATCCTCAAAAGGAGAGAGGATTCATGGAAAAAGCCTTGCTTGGTGTAAGGGTCATAGATCTCACCCGTGTACTTGCAGGGCCCTTCTGCACTATGATTTTAGGGGATCTAGGAGCCGATGTAATCAAGATTGAGGCGCCGGAGGGAGACGAATCTAGGAACTATGGTCCCTTTGTCAAGGGTGAGAGCGCCTATTTTATGAGTATCAACCGCAACAAGCGGAGCGTGGTACTCAATCTTAAGGAACCTAAAGGAGTAGAGATATTCAAGAAGCTAGTTCAGAAGGCGGACGTACTGGTAGAGAACTTTCGGCCAGGCACCACAGCTAAACTTGGCATTAGCTATGAAGACCTTCAGCCGCTTAATCCACGGCTAATCTATGCTTCCTGTTCTGGTTTTGGCCAGACCGGTCCCTACCGGCTGCGTCCGGCTTACGATATTATCATACAAGCGATGGGGGGGATCATGAGCATAACTGGCCATCCAGGGGGAGAGCCCACGAGGGTAGGGGCATCCATAGCGGATATAACAGCAGCTCTTTTTACTGTTATTGGAATTTTAGCTGCTTTAGCGGAGCGGGAACGGAGTGGAAGAGGGCAATATATAGACATAAGCATGTTAGATTGTCAAGTAGCGATTCTAGAAAATGCCATTGTACGTTACAGCACAGGAGGTGAAGTACCGAAACCTATAGGAAACCGACATCCGTCCATTACACCCTTTACAGCTTTAAGAACCCAGGATGGATATGTGATCATCGCTGTAGGAAATGATAACTTGTGGCGTAGGTTCTGCCAGGCTATCAAACGTGAAGATCTTATTGACGATCCACGGTTTAAAACCAATCCTTTACGCACGCAAAACTGGGAAGAACTCTATGCTATTTTACGTTCTGTATTCAGCCAGTATACCACTGCTGAGGCGCTAGCTATTATTGAAGCTGCTGGAGTACCCTGTGGTCCGTTACAGGATATAAGCCAGGTCTTCCACGATCCCCAAATACGTCACCGAGATATGATAGTCCCGGTAGAACACCCAGTGGCGGGGGTCGTATGGATGGCTGGCACACCCCTTAAGCTTTCCAGAACACCAGGAAATATAACTAAGCCGGCTCCTACATTAGGGCAGCACACATACGAGGTACTCCAGGAGATTGGCTATAGCGAAGCTGAACTTCAAGAACTAGAGGCGCAAGGGGTGATCACGCCAGCACAGAAGAAATCTAAATAATTTACGATTAACAGGATATTCATAGCAAGATAAGATACCAGATATTTCAAAAAGGAGGGTGTTTTAGGTGACCATAGCAGCTTTGTTATCTTTGGTAGCCCTAGCGATAGTTATTATTGTCAGTTGTTTTCGGGAGGAGTGGAATCCGGGGCTGCTTGCTATTGCCGCTGCCCTTATTGTAGGTGCAGGTTGGGGTGGATTAAAGGGCGGTGATATATTAAAATACTGGCCTACATCTTTGTTCATGATACTGTTAGGCGTAACCTTCATGTTTAGTTTGGCGCAGGAAAATGGAACCTTAGAGAAGCTGACTGCCTACGCCGTACGCCTGGCTAGAGGTAACACTGCTTTGATTCCGTGGATTATCTTTGTGATAGTGGTTATTCTTACCACCATCGGTCCTGGCAATATCGCTGCGACGGCCTTAGTGGCTCCTTTAGCTATGGCCATTGCTGGTCGCATCGGAATAAGTGCGTTTTTAATGACGCTTCTGGTAGTCGGTGCAGCTAACGCTGCTTGCTTTTCACCCTTTGCCCCGACTGGTATTATTTCCATGGGGCTTATTTCCAAAATGGCTCCCCAGCTAGGTATCAATCCCCAGGATATACTAGGAATAGAGTGGAAGGTTTACTGGAACTCCATGGTAGCCCAGGGCATCACCAATATCGGAGGTTTCCTGCTTCTAGGCGGGCTTGCCTGGATGCGAAGGCAGCGGGGCGCTTCTTTAAACATCGATGAGATTGCTCCACGACCCGAACCTTTTAACCGTCAGCAGTGGATTACACTTATTGCTATTATTCTCTTCATTGTTCTAGTTTTAGCACCTGGGTTTCCAGGGGCCAAAGCTGTTTTACCCAAATGGGCCCTCAACATGTTCTCAGATGTTGGCGCTATAGCTTTTATACTGTCGGGTATTTTGATCCTGTGCAACGTAGCTAGTGTTAAGGAAGCAGTGAAACGCGTCCCATGGTTCGTCCTACTTCTAGTATGCGGGGTTACAGTCCTTATTGAGGTTATGGACAAAACAGGAGGCTTAAACGTACTAGTTAATTTAATTGGTGCTATTTCTACGCCTCTTACTGTGCATTTCTGGGTTGCTTTGATAGATGGAGTTATTTCTGCTTATTCTAGCTCTTCTGGTGTTGTCATGCCCATGTTCTTACCCCTTGTTCCTGGTTTGCTGCAAAAGCTTGGTTTGATGGGTATACCTGAGCAGGTACACCATGCAGTAGCCTTGATTTCTAGCGTTAACGTTGGTGCTCATCTAGTAGATACCTCACCGTTATCTACTTTAGGGGCTCTTTGTATAGCCTGTGCTGGTGAACACGAAAATAAGGCTAAATTGTTCCGTAATCTTCTGATTTGGGGTTTGTCCATGTCAGTAGTGGGCGGTATTGTCTGCCTGTTATTCTTTGGTATTTTAGGTCTATAGCTTAGAAAAAGAAGGAGTTAGACGGGGCGGGCGGACCGCCCCGCAAGACTTAAAAATATAGCAGTTCATCTAAAGAGATTGAGGTGATACTATGCAAGAGCTTTTGATGGGCATAACTGGACTTACGCCCCAGCAAGTTATCATGTTTGTGATTGGCGGTATACTGATCTACCTTGCTATAGCTAAAGACTATGAACCCTTGCTGCTGTTACCCATAGGCTTTGGCGCCATTCTAACCAACATTCCTTTTTCTTCAGCAGTAGGTGAGGAAGGGTTTCTGACCGTTCTACTTCATGGAGGTATTCTAAACGAGCTGTTTCCTATTTTAATCTTCATAGCTGTAGGAGCCATGTGCGATTTTACCCCTCTTTTGCGTAATCCCCTCATGATGGTCTTTGGGGCGGCAGCCCAATTTGGTATTTTTGCTACGATAGTAATAGCAGCTCTTTTAGGATTTGACCTAAAGGAGGCAGCTTCCATAGGTATTATAGGAGCGGCGGACGGGCCTACCACTATTTATGTGGCCACCAAATTTGCTCAGCACCTCTTGGGTCCCCTTTCTGTAGCTGCCTATTCCTACATGTCCCTGGTGCCCATCATTCAGCCGCCGGTGATAAAGCTTTTAACTACCAAGAAAGAACGTATGATCCGTATGCCCTATCGAGAAGGGAAACCGGTGTCTAAAACAGTCCGGATTTTATTTCCCATTGTTGTTACCGTTGTGGCTGGGATCATCGCTCCCATCTCAGTAGCCCTTATTGGCTCCCTCATGTTTGGTAATCTTTTACGGGAAGCTGGGGTAGTGGAGCGGCTGGCTAAAGCAGCTGAAAACGAGTTAGCCAACCTAGTGACCTTGCTCTTAGGTATAACTATTGGCTCTACTATGGAAGCTAGCGCTTTCTTAAACCTAAAAACCCTCATGGTTATGGGTTTAGGGTTAGTAGCCTTTATTTTTGATACTGCTGGTGGAGTGCTTTTAGCCAAGTTTCTTAACCTTTTCTTAAAAGAGAAGATCAATCCCGCTATAGGTGCGTGTGGTATTTCTGCTTTTCCTATGTCTGCTAGAGTAATATCTAAGCTAGTATTAAAGGATGATCCTCATAATTTTGTTATCATGCATGCTATAGGAGCTAACACATCTGGGCAGATTGGGTCCATTATAGCTGGTGGATTGGTTTTGGCCTTAGTGCCTGCACTGCTGGGATAGAATTAAAGGGCACTGGCAATTTGTACACGCTTTAGGGATGGAACTAGGGGGGAGCGACATAAATGGGAACTGTGGCACTTGCACTGGAACTTATGGGTATAGCTCTGCCTACTATGTTTGGGGTTATCCTCATCTTCATAGCTTTAATCAATTTGCTAACTCGGCTTTTCCCTGCGAGAGAAGAGCCGGAGAAGTAAAAAAGAGAAGTAAAAAAATCAGAAGAAATAATGAATAAATCTTGGCTGTTGTGGTTAGAGTATCTAGCTTCGGGATAAGATAGCTGGGAGGAAGTCTAAAGAGGAAGGCTTCCTCCGGCTATACTTATCCAAAAAGCCCTGGGGAGCTGGAGGACAATGCGGATAGCGATATACCCGGGGGTTTTTGATCCCATAACCCTAGGTCATTTAGATGTAATTCAACGGTCATGCAAATTATTTGATAAAGTAATCGTAGCCGTGGCTCAGGATCCTTCCAAAGAACGCCTTTTCACCCTAGGTGAACGGGTCGAATTAGTGCGAACCTCCATTAAAGATCTTCCCCGGGTAGAGGTCAAAACCTTTGATGGAATGTTGGTTGAATTTGCACGGCAGCAAGGGGCCTGTGCTATTGTTCGCGGGTTGCGAGTGGTTTCGGACTTTGAACAGGAGTTTCAAATGTCGATGATGAACAAGAAACTGGCAGGAGAATTAGAAACTATATTTCTTATGGCGGCTACAGAATATTGCTTCTTAAGTTCCCGGGTGGTACGACAGGTAGCTTCTGTAGGAGGATGTGTTAAGGGGCTGGTTCCTCCCGTGGTGGAATCAGCACTTAAGGCCAAGTTTAATAGGCTAAAGCACATACGGGCGGCCATAAAATCATAAAAAAATATAACCATAGTATAAACTACCGGAAAGTTTGACAGAGTAAGAAGCCGGCGGCTGTAGGTGGTATGGCCAGAAGGTACTGACCAGGAGCAACAATATTAAAAAGGAGTAGTGGGGTATGAAGATTTTGGCTATCAATGGTAGCCATCGCAGAGGACGTAATACCGCTAAGATGTTAGAGACGGTTTTGGAAGAGGCACGTAGCCTGGGAGCGGAGACAGAGCTCTTGGAGTTGAGCGATTATAATATAAAACCTTGCCGTGCCTGCAACCATTGCTTACGGGTAATAGAGTGTTCTATCCAGGATGATGACATTAAACTGATCACGGATAAGATGTTAGCAGCCGATGCCATTGTATTGGGTTCTCCGGTATATATTTCTAATGTAACGGGACTAATGAAAAATTTCATGGACCGGACCCGTTGGTTGCATATGTGCCGCAACACTCTTCATGGTAAGGTGGGTGCAGCAGTTACCCATGCGGGGCTAAGAAATGGTGGACAGGAATTAACC
The DNA here is from genome assembly GCF_900176005.1 of Thermanaeromonas toyohensis ToBE. Taxonomy (NCBI): domain Bacteria; kingdom Bacillati; phylum Bacillota; class Clostridia; order Neomoorellales; family Neomoorellaceae; genus Thermanaeromonas; species Thermanaeromonas toyohensis. The sequence continues at coordinate 1,843,727 of NZ_LT838272.1, forward strand.
CAAATAATAATGGAACGTTATTTGGCCAGCCATGGCATGATAGTAGTAGATAGCCGAGACCAAGAGGGTAGGATCTATAACCATGGGCCCATGGGCACTCTATTTGAACGGCTGGAAGATGGCAGGGTAATATGGAAAAAAGATGTAGAAGAAGATTCTCTGGCCCTACATGAGTGCCGTACGTTGGGAAGGAACATTGTAAGACAACTGCAGCTCTTGAAGGCTGCGCGTCAAGAGGTCTGAGGTTAGATTTTTGCCGCAGGAGACCGCGTGGCGTTAATTTATTTCTCGAGCACCCTTAATGGGAGAGCAGTAAAGAATCAACGACAGGATGAACGGTTATGGCGGAGTTGGTGAGCACTTTTTCCGACGGCGAGCTCTACCTTATTGAATTGCCCCTAAAGCGGGAGGGTTTCCGGAAATTCATTGGCTCTTGGCTGCTAAAGAGCGAGGATGGGCAATTTCTAATAGATGTGGGACCAGCCGTTGCTTTGCCACAACTACTAGCTGCCCTCCAGGATTTGAGCGTTTCCCAATTAGATTATATTCTTCTGACTCATATTCATCTGGACCATGCTGGTGGTGTAGGGGAGTTATTGCAGTATTTCCCTGAGGCCCTTGTGCTTACCCATCCCAAGGCCCGGCAGCACTTGCAAAATCCTACTAGTCTATGGGAGGCCAGTGTTAGGGTTTTAGGTGATTTGGCATACTTCTATGGGCCGATTAAACCGGTACCTACCCAAAACTTTGTCGACCAAGTACCTCAAATAAATACTATAGAAACCCCTGGCCATGCTCCCCACCATTTAAGCTTCCTCTGGCGAAATTTTTTGTTTGTAGGGGAGGCAGCAGGGGTTTATTTAGATTTAGGACAAGGTTTTTATCTACGACCGGCTACCCCTCCTAAATTTTTCCTAGAAACTGCAATCGGCTCTTTGGATGCTCTTTTGAAGTTAGTGGACGATGGGACTAGCATTTGTTTTGGTCACTTTGGTTGGGCACCGGGAGCCAAGAGGATTCTTAAGCTCGCTCGCCAGCAGTTATACCGCTGGAGAGAAATTATCACCGCTGCTTGTAGGGGCTTCCAGCGTCAAGAAGAGAAGGAGCTATTAGTTGTTCTTATGGATGAATTGACGACAAGAGATCCCTTATTGGAGAGCTTTTATCGGTTAGATCCCGCTATTCAGCAGAGGGAAAGATATTTCTTAGAGAATAGCCTTAGGGGGTATTTGGAGTACTTAAGGTCTCGGTTGTTTTGTTAATGGGTTAGATACCACGGGACTGCATCAAATACTTAAGGTATAGGAGGGGGAACTCAGATGAGGAAGGGATTGACTTTAGTCTATACTGGCAATGGTAAAGGGAAAACTACAGCCGCTTTGGGGTTGGCCTTGAGGGCTATAGGGCATGGGCAAAGGGTTTTTATGATTCAATTTATGAAAGGGAGCGCAGAATATGGAGAAATTCAAGCGGCCCAATATCTCCCTCATTTTACCCTGGTGCAAAAGGGCCTTCCTACTTTTGTGAAAAAAGGAGACCCTGGCCGGGAAGATTTGAGACTGGCCAGGGAAGGGTTAGAATTGGCCAGGCAGGTGATCCAGGCCGGAGAGCATGAACTTGTTATTCTTGATGAAGTTAATGTGGCGGTTGATTATGGACTATTAAAAGCGGAGGATGTTTTAGAATTAATAGAGATTAAGCCTGAAGGAGTTACCTTAGTCCTCACTGGCCGTTATGCCTCGGATAAAATTATGGAAAAAGCGGATATGGTTAGCGAAGTTAAAGATATTAAACACCACTACCGACAAGGGATACCCTCTCAACCAGGTATCGAGTACTAGAAGTATAACTTTGGGGTCTTTGTTTGAGGTAAACAGGGTGAGGGAAATAGGTGGCGTAAAGGAGGTTTATAACACGGGTGAAGCTAAGATTTACCCAGACCATGTTCGGGCGCTTGCTGATATGGTTTTTAGTTGTATCCTTTGTACCCCTCGTAGGGGTTAGCTTTATTAATTATTATATTACCCGCAGTCAAATTGTTGCCCAATGTAAACAGAATATGATACATAGTGTTACCTTGACTTCAGGAGCAATCGAAGCTTGGTTAAATGAGAAAATTGTCTGCTTACAAGAGTTAGGTAAAAATCCAGTCTTCCAATCAGGCGATAAAGAACAGATTATGGCTTTTTTAAAAAGCATGAAACAGGCTGTCCCTGAAGCAGAACTCATTTTATGGGCCGGTAGCGATGGACAATCGGTTAATTCTATGGGTGCCACTCCTAGTATAAAAGATCGCGAATACTTTCAGGAGGCCATTCAAGGTAAGATAAGCGTATCTAACCTTTTAATTGCCAAAACAACAGGTAACAAGATCATTATAATAGCGATACCAGTTAGAGTACCTGGTGGTAATTCGGTGCTGGCTATGTCAATTAGGACTGATGTCTTAACTGATATGGTAGCCCGCACTAAGTATGGGAACAAGGGATACGCCTATATGATCGATCGAACCGGTGTGGTCATGGCCCATCCTGATGAGAAGATGGTCATGAACGAGAACTTGACCCAGAGCAATTCCGAAAGCCTAAAATCTATTGCTGAGAAGATGGTGCAGGGTGAAGAAGGGATAGGTGAGTACACCTGGGAAGGTGTAGAGAAACTAGTGGCCTATGCGCCGGTGAAGATAAGCGGTTGGTCTATAGCCCTGGCAGCCGAGACCAGCGAGGTTTATGGGCCGGTGTACAACATGGTGCATTTTAGTCAACGTGCTGCTCTTCTTATGGCCCTCCTAGCTGTATTGTTAGCCTTCGCGGTGAGTCGGCAGTTCTCTGGGCCTATCTTGAAGATAGCCGAGCAGGCCAATACACTGGCCACAGGCGACTTGAGGGTGGCTATTGCTACTAGCTTTTCTGGGGAACTCGGTATTTTAGGCCGTGCACTAAAGAAGATGATCGATAATAGTAAAACTATCTTGACTTATATTAACCAAGCTGCAGAGGACCTAGAGGTAGCCATCCAGGAAATTTCTCAGGCTGCTACCGATACAGCTAGGGCAACGGAGCAGGTAACAGAAAATATAAATCAAATTTCAGCAGGTGCCCAGGAAATGGTTAAGAGCACCAGCCATATAAGCAGTGCAGCAGAAGAAACAGCCGAACAGATAGCTGCTCTGGCAAGAAATGTGGAACGGATAGCTGGGCAGACAGGGCAAACCCTTCAACGTACTGAGGAGGGCAAAAATATAATGCAGGCCCTGGACCAGAAGAATGAGGAGACCCTAAGAAAAGCGGGTATGGTTCAGGAAGCCATGGCGCGCCTAGCAGACCAAGCCCAAAGAATAAGAGGCATAACGGATATTATCACTGGTATAGCAGAACAAACTAATTTGCTAGCTTTAAATGCGGCTATTGAGGCAGCCAGAGCCGGCGAGGCTGGCCGAGGCTTTGCTGTGGTAGCCGAAGAAGTAAGAAAGTTAGCTGAAGCCTCTAGCCAACAGGCTGCGGAAATAGCCAGGGTTGTGGTAGAAGTAACTGGGGATGTGGAAAGAGCTGTCCAGGCAACGCAGGAAGCTACTCGCCTGGTGAAGGAACAAGCGTGTATAGCTGAAGAGGCGCTACGTTATTTTGAAAGTATCGCAAGGGGGTCACAGGAGGTAGCCGAGCTGTTACAGGAAGTGGAAGGCCAGGCCAAGACCGTAATGGAACAAGCCCAGAAAGTAAGTTCGGCCATAAATGATATCGTAGCCACGTCTGAAGAAAGCGCAGCCTCCACAGAAGAAATAGCGGCTTCAGCTCAGCAGATGAGCGCTGCAGCTCAAAATATAAGTGCTAGGACAAAGGATTTAGTTAAGCTTATGGAAAAACTCAAAGAACAAAGCCAAAGGTTTATTCTTACATAAGAATATGGAGATACTCTTCTGGCCATGGGATACGATCTTACAGCAAAGCATGTGGTTGCTGCTGTTTTGACTTTGATCGGTGTTGCCTTGGTAGGAAAGTATGCAGGAAGACACATCCGGGGCTCGGCGGACTTTTTGGTAGGGGGACATAAAGCAAACGCCCTTATTGTGGCTGGTACCATTGTGGGCACCCTAGTGGGAGGTGCCTCCACTATTGGTACTGCCCAGATGGCTTACCTTTACGGTTTTGCCGCCTGGTGGTTTACTCTAGGGGCAGGCATCGGTTGTCTATTTTTGGCTCTTTTTTTTGTAAAACCGCTCTATCAAGGCCAGAAAGACACAGTACCAGAGATATTGATGGCTGAATTTGGCCCCGTTTCTGGTACTGTATCTACCATATTTGTTTCTTTGGGCATATTTTTGAATATTGTAGCCCAGGTCCTTTCGGCTATTGCCCTGTTAACCACCATGTTTAAAATCTCGCCCTTACCTGCTGCTTTTTTGTCTCTTTTACTTATGGCCTTCTATGTTGCTTTTGGGGGTATATGGGGAACAGGCCTGGTAGGTATAGTTAAGCTATTTCTTATATATATAGCCATGCTCAGTGCGGGGCTTATGGCTTGGATGTGGGGCGGAGGTTGGGCCGGATACCAGGCCTCGTTTCCAGCTTATCCATATTTTAGCTTTTTCGGCCGGGGTTTCTGGCAGGATTTTGCCAGCGGTTTTTCCCTGATCATCGGCGTTTTGTCTACCCAAACCTATATTCAGGCTGTGGTTGCAGGAAAGAGCCTAAACCACGCTAGGTTAGGGGCGATACTAAGTGCGATGCTTATCCCACCTATTGGTTTAGCAGGTATTTTTGTTGGTCTATATATGAGAATACATTTTCCCGCTATCGATTCTGCAGCGGCTTTTCCTCTTTTCATCTTAACCCATATAAATCCGTGGCTAGGTGGGGTTATTCTGGCTACGCTCTTGATAGCGGTAGTAGGTACAGGAGCTGGTCTGACGCTGGGTATCAGTACCATTCTGGTAAAGGATATCTATAAGCTTTACTTAGATAAAAAAGCCAGCGATGTTACCCTTTTAAAGGCTTGTAGATTTATGATTTTGGTTATCTTGGCCCTTACACTTTTATTTATCACTGGCAATATCAAATCGCTGGTACTTAAATGGAGCTTCATGTCCATGGGATTAAGAGGGGTAACAGTTTTTCTACCCCTATGTGTGGCACTTTTTGCTAAGGGCAAAGTGGATAGGAAAGCAGCAGTTATATCTATGGTTTTGGCCCCCCTATCTATGTTGGCAGGGAAATTCTTTTTACGGGTTGATTTAGATCCCCTTTTCTTGGGGGTATTAGTAAGCTTTCTTATTATTAGCTGTGGTTATGTAATACACCGTATATCCTACCTTTCTAAAAGGAACACCTAAAAGGAACACTGCTAGCTTGAGGCAGGAGTTGTCTCTTGTTATCGCATAGACTATAGTTTCTAATTCGTTTTAGTGAATAGGATAACATGATTTTTAGAATTTTTTTGGGTAAACATAGGAGGATTTTGCACTAATAAGGCGAATAATATATATCCAAATCTTGATTAGGATGGCAAAAAGGAAGAAGCCACTTTACTTGTGAGAGGATAAATGGGCTTTATCCTCTAGTAAAACAGGTAAAGCCTGGCGTAGAGGATCTGATTAGTTCATGGTCCTGTATGCCAGGTTTTTTATTTACAGTAAGAACGCTAGAAGGGTGGGTTAAGCTTAAGTTAAGAGGAGGTCGCCAACACATCTTATGGAAATTCTTACCCACGATCTCATCATCCTTGGCGCAGGACTTGCTGGGCTTAGGGCAGCCATTGAAGCAGCCAGGGTAAGCCAGGGCCAACTCGACATAGCAATAGTAGCTAAGACTCAGCTTGTACGGCCCCATTCTGTCTGCGCCGAAGGTGGTACAGGAGCAGTAATAAGGCCCGAGGAGGGAGATAGCCCAGAACTTCACGCCTGGGATACAGTAAAGGGGAGTGATTTCTTAGCCGACCAGGATGCTGTAGAGTTGTTTGTCCAGACCATTCCCCAAGAAATCCTGCAGCTTGAACACTGGGGTATACCCTGGTCTAGGCGAAAGGATGGAAGGATCGACCAGCGCCCCTTTGGCGGCCATAGCTTCCCGCGGGCGGTTTTCGCCGCAGATAAGACAGGTTTCTTTGAAGTCCACACCCTCTATGACACATTACTTAAATACCCTAGGGTTACCAAATATGAAGAATGCATGGCCACCTCACTACTAGTGGAGGAAGGCAAGTACTGTGGTCTTACCGCCATAGATCTAAAGAGCGGAGAGTTTTTAGCCTTTCGTTCTAAAGCCCTAATCATTGCCACAGGCGGGGCCTGCCGGATATATGGCTTTACCACTTACAGCCACACCGTAACTGGGGACGGCATGGCCATAGCCTACCGAGCGGGACTACCCTTAAAAGACATGGAATTTGTTCAATTTCACCCTACGGGGCTTGTCCCTTCGGGCATTCTCATTACAGAAGCGGCCCGTGGGGAAGGAGGATACCTCATCAACAACCTAGGTGAACGGTTTATGCAAAGGTATGCCGAGAAGATGATGGAGCTTGCCCCACGGGATATTGTGTCCCGTTCAGAGATGTTAGAGATCGAGGCGGGCAGGGGCTTTCCAGGACCCCAAGGATTAGACTACGTACACTTAGATTTAAGGCACTTGGGTCGAGAGAAAATAAACGAAAGGCTTCCCCTCATAAGGGAAGTAGCCATAAAATTTGCTGGGCTAGACCCTGTAGACAAACCTATTCCTGTAAGGCCAGTAGCCCACTATTCCATGGGGGGCATCCACGTAAATAAGGAAGGCGCCACACCAATAGAAGGTATCTGGGCAGCAGGTGAAGTAGCCTGCGTATCCATCCATGGAGCAAACCGGCTAGGCACTAACTCTACAGCCGAATGCCTGGTCTGGGGAGCTATTACTGGTAAGAAAGCGGCTTTACATGCTATGAAGGTATCATCCTTACCTGAAGTACCCAAAGAAAAAGCCCGTACTGAAGAACACCGGGTCATGGAAGAAATATTCCAGCGCAAGGGTACCGAAGACCTCTACACTATAAGGAAAGAACTCCGTGAAACCATGGATACGCATGTAGGAGTATTTCGCACTAAACAAGGATTAGAAAAGGCGTTAACACAGATAAAAGAACTAAAAGAACGGCTAAAAAAGTGCAGTCTGAAAGACCAGAGCAGAATATACAACACTGATCTAGTATCTTATCTCGAAATGGAAAACATGGTTGAACTAGCTGAAGTCATAGTCGCAGGCGCCCTAGCCAGAGAAGAATCCCGGGGAGGCCATGCAAGGCGCGACTTTCCCCAGAGGGATGACCAGAACTGGCTAAAACACACCCTAGCTTACCATACCCCTTCAGGTCCAAGACTAGAATACATCCCCGTAAACATAACCATCTGGAAACCTACCGAGAGAAAATACTAAAGAAAACCCAAGGAGCCCTAAGCTCATGAAAATGAGTAAAGTTCCAAAACAGAAAAAAGCCCACAAAACGTAAACGAGAAGGTGAAGATTATGCAACGTTACCATAACCGTCTGGGGATAAAAGGATGGATTTATGGAGGCCGCTATAGCCTAGAACGTTACCTTTACACCCTGCACCGTATAACCGGCCTAGGCCTCATCCTCTACCTCTTTTTGCATATCTACGTAACTGCGGCACGTCTTTATGGAGCCAGTGCCTGGGAGAAGACCATGGCTCTCCTTTCAGGGCCAGCCTTTAAACTGGGCGAATATATACTCATGGCAGGGGCCATATTCCATGCGGCCAATGGCCTGCGCCTTATTATCATCGAACTAGGGATGTGTATAGGCAAACCCCAGCGCCAGGAATATCCCTATGTTTCTTCTATAAAAAGACAACGCCCTCTTATGATTTTACTTATGCTTATCACGATCCTCCTTCTACTAATAAGCGGACTCGACTTCTTTATAATTTAACGAAGCTACTCTTACCGAGCCCCAAGATAATCTTTAAGCCCCAAAATTGAGAGTAGGAGGCAAAAAACCTTGCGGGAAGCACATTACTGGCTACTCTCCCTTATAGCTGCCGCCTGCCTTCTAATTCTTTTAGGCTTACACCTTTTCCTTATGCATCTTAACACCCTGGCAGCTTACCTAGGCCTAGCTCCTCAGGATCCACTGGAGTACACCGCGGTTATGGCTAGGGGGAAAAGCTTAGGTTGGGTAGTAGGTTACCTAGCCCTGCTGGGTTTAGCTCTCTATCATGGTCTCTACGGGTTACGTTCTATACTTAGTGAGATTATATATCCTAGGATAGACCACCTGCTCACTCTAACTATAACGGCCTTGGGCCTTATAGCCTTTACCTTAGGAACTTACGTCGTCATTATCACCTACATTATGGAGGGAATATAATGTCTACCTTTAAAATCCAGAGGTACAATCCTGAAAAAGGCGCTAAACCCTACATGCAGACCTATCAAGTACCTATAAAGCCTGGCATGAGCGTTTTAGACTGCCTTTTTTACATTAAAGAAAACCTTGATGCTACTTTAAGCTTTCGAGCTTCCTGCCGTATGGGTATTTGTGGTTCATGCGCCATGTACATCAACGGCCTACCGAGGCTGGCCTGCGAAACCCAAGTTAGGTCTTTACACACAGACACCATAGAGATAAAACCTCTGCCCAACTACGAGATTATAAAGGACCTAGTAGTAGACCTAACACCTTTATTCTATAAACACCAGAAAGTAAAACCGTGGATCATTACCTCTGATCCCTTGGAGCTCGACCGTCCTACCAAGGAATACTATCAATCTCCGGCCCAGCTTGAGAGCTACTTACAATTCGCCTACTGCTTAAAATGCGGTATATGCCTTTCTGCCTGTCCAACAGTAGCCACCGACGAGGAATTTTTAGGGCCACAAGCCCTGGCCCAAGCCTTCCGGTACAGCTCCGACAACAGGGATAACGGCTTTAAGGAACGTATCTCCGTAGTGGATACCCTACATGGCCTCTGGCGTTGCCATATGGCTGGCGCCTGCGCCGAAGTTTGCCCCAAAGGAGTAGACCCTGCCCTAGCTATACAACTTATGAAACGCCAGGCTATTTTCGGTCAGAAAAAAGAGCAGACCAGGCTATTAGAAGCTCCACTGGAAGCAACCACTAAACCCGGTATACCTAAAGCCCCAGAACCCACTGTAAAAAAGAAGACTGTAAAAAAGAAGTAAAAACCTAAAGATAAACAAGGTAAAATCGAGAGGAAGACGAATTAGAAAGAAGGGATTAAAATAAGGAAAAACCCTAAGGCAAACTTTTAAAAGAAAAAGCCACTAACTAAAGAGGGTGATAATCAATGAAAGAGATACACGTAAGCCAGATAGCCGACACAGTAGAGCGCCTCTGTATAGAAGCTTGCACCGTTTTAAGCGAAGACTGGTGGCAGGCTATGGACAAGGCAATAGCTAAAGAAGAGTCACCTTTGGGCCGAGAGATTTTGGAGCTTCTTAAGGAGAACGCTAGGCTGGCAGCTTCTACTAGTGAGGCCATTTGCCAGGACACGGGTATAGCCGTAGTCTTTCTAGAGATAGGGCAAGATGTACACATAACCGGGGGAAGCCTATATGAAGCCATAAACGAAGGAGTACGTAAGGGGTACACCCGTGGCTACCTCCGGAAGTCAGTGGTGAAAGACCCCTTAATCCGGCAAAATACAGGTGACAACACCCCTGCCATAATCCACACAGAAATAGTTCCTGGCTCTAATCTAAAAATAACTGTAGCCCCCAAGGGCATCGGCTCCGAAAACACCTCAGCCCTAAAAATGCTAAAGCCGGCCGACGGCAAAGAAGGTATTATCCGCTATGTACTAGAAGTAGTAGAACAAGCAGGGCCTAACCCTTGCCCGCCTATAATAGTAGGGATAGGGTTGGGAGGCAACTTTGAAAAAGCAGCCCTCTTAGCTAAAAAGGCCTTATTACGCCCTTTAGGGGAAAGACATCCTGCTCCCCATATATCTGAACTAGAAGAGGAACTCCTAAAGCGCATCAACGCTACAGGCATTGGCCCCCAAGGGCTAGGCGGCCGTATCACTGCTTTAGATGTACACATAGAGACCTATCCTACCCATATAGGGGGATTGCCGGTAGCTGTAAACATCCAATGCCATGCTGCCCGGCATGCGGAAGCTATCCTTTAGCGAGGTGAACCTGGCATGAAAAGGATTACCACGCCTCTTAACCCTGAGATTATACAAGAACTTAAAGCTGGGGAAAGGGTAAGCCTAAGTGGCGTAATCTATACAGCCCGGGACGCGGCCCACAAAAGACTAGTGGAGGCCTATCTGGCAGGAGAGAAGCTGCCTATAAACTTAGAAAACCAAATTATCTACTACGTAGGACCCTGCCCAGCTAAACCGGGGAAAGTGATCGGTTCAGCGGGTCCCACCACCAGCGGCCGGATGGACCCCTATACCCCTCTCTTAATCCGGGAACTGGGCCTAAAGGGCATGATAGGTAAGGGCAGCCGCAGCCAGGAAGTTATTGAAGCCATGGAAGAAAAAGGGGCAGTATATTTCTTAGCTATAGGGGGTGCCGGAGCCCTTCTCGCGCAAAAAATTAAAAAAGCCGAGGTAGTGGCTTACGAAGACTTAGGCCCAGAAGCCATCTACCGGCTAGAAGTGGAAGATTTTCCCCTGATAGTCGGTATCGACTGCCGTGGTAACAACGCTTATCTTGAGGGGAAGGCACGATACAGACTAGACACCTAAAAACAAGGAAGGGAAAGGATTGCTCCTTCAAAATTATTTTCGAGATTTTAGGAGGGAATACATAAATGGACCTTCGCACTAAAGCCCTAACCCTGCACAAGGAAAACAAAGGGAAAATCGCCATCCAGAGCAAAGTAGCGGTCAAAAACCGGGAAGACCTAAGCCTGGCCTACACCCCCGGAGTGGCCGAACCCTGCAAAGAGATCCACCAGAACAAAGAACTCGTATGGGAATACACCTCCCGGGGCAACCTCATAGCCGTAGTCACCGATGGAAGCGCTGTACTAGGCCTAGGAGACATAGGCCCAGAAGCCGCTTTACCTGTCATGGAAGGAAAATGCGTGCTCTTTAAAACCTTTGCTGGCGTAGACGCCTTCCCCTTGTGTCTTGCCACCAAAGACGTAGACAAAATAGTAGAGACCGTAAAGCTAATTTCCCCCACCATAGGTGGAGTTAACCTGGAAGACATATCCGCCCCCCGCTGTTTCGCCATAGAAGAGCGCCTTAAAAAAGAGACGGACATACCCATCTTCCACGACGACCAGCACGGTACAGCCATAGTAGTAGCTGCTGCCTTAATCAATGCCCTTAAAGTAGTAGAAAAAAAGATGGCTGAGGTAAAGGTTGTCATCAATGGTGCCGGCGCAGCCGGCATTGCGGTGACCAAGCTTCTTTTAGACATGGGAGCAGGGGATATAATTCTTTGCGACAGCAAGGGGGCCCTTTATAGAGGCCGACTAGAAGGGATGAACCCTTACAAAGAAGAGATAGCCCATAAGACTAACCGGGAAGGAGCCAAGACTTTGCCTGAAGCCCTAAAGGGCGCCGATGTTTTCATAGGATTATCGGTAGGTGGAGCGGTAACCCAGGATATGGTAAGGAGCATGGCCAAAGACGCTATAGTGCTGGCCATGGCCAATCCTGTTCCTGAGATATATCCTGAGGAAGCCAAGTTAGCGGGGGCCAAGGTAGTGGGGACTGGCCGTTCGGACTTTCCCAATCAGATAAACAACGTTTTAGCTTTTCCTGGGGTTTTAAGGGGGGCGCTAGATGTACGGGCACGGGACATAAATGAGAAGATGAAGATAGCTGCGGCCCATGCCCTGGCAGCCCTGGTGGACGAAGAGAGGTTGGGTCCTGATTTTATCATCACGGATGTATTTGATTCCAGGGTAGCTCCTGCTGTAGCTGCGGCGGTGGCTCGCGCGGCCATGGAGAGCGGGGTAGCACGGGTAAAGAGGGACCCCAAGGAAGTGGAAGAGAATACTAGGAAGATTGTAGGAGTTTAGTAGGACGGGAGGGGAAGATGGAAGAACAACAGACATAGGAACAGCAAATAGCTAGGTCCTCGGGTTACCCGAGGATTTTTATTAGCCCTTCGAGGCAGGAGTTTTTCTTTTTCAAGGCGAATTCCCTAGAAAGGATTTGAGATGCGGTTGGAGTAGAGTATGCGAGCTATTTAGGCGTTATTAAACTAATTGGGGGTTTATGGTATTTTGTTCGAAAAAGGGAGATGAAGTGGAGATGAAGTAGAGATGAAGTGGAGGTACAGGTTGCCTTGTCTTCCTTCCCAGAGTGATCTATAATAGGCAATAACTATTTTAGGCTTTGGGGAGGAGGGGATGGTTTGTCAGAAGATAAGATTATCGGAGAGGGCCTTACCTTTGATGATGTCCTTTTGGTACCAGCTTTTTCGGCTGTACTCCCGCGGGAAGTGGATGTGAGCTCTTACTTCACCCGCGGGGTTAGACTCAATATTCCCATCGCTAGCGCTGGCATGGATACAGTAACGGAAGCCAGGATGGCTATTGCCATGGCCCGGGAAGGCGGGATCGGGGTTATTCATAAGAACATGTCCATTGAACGCCAGGCCAAAGAAGTGGACCGGGTTAAGAGATCCGAACATGGGGTTATAACTGACCCTATTTCCTTAAGCCCAGACCATACCATTGGCGAAGCAGTAAAGATTATGGAGCATTATCATATATCTGGTGTTCCTATTACTGAAAAGGGTAAATTAGTAGGTATTATCACTAATCGCGATATCCGGTTTGAAGAGGATTATAGCCGGCCTATAAGGGAAGTGATGACCAAAGAGAATCTGGTTACGGCACCAGTGGGGACAACCTTAGAACAGGCTAAAGAGATTTTGCGACGTTATAAGATCGAAAAATTGCCCCTGGTGGATGAAAACTTCAATCTCAAGGGGCTTATTACCATAAAGGATATTGAGAAGGCCCGCAAATACCCCAATTCGGCCAAGGATAGCAAGGGTAGGCTTCTGGTAGCTGCGGCCGTAGGGGTAAGTAAAGAAACCATGGAACGGGTAGAAGCTTTGGTGGCCGCCGGTGTAGATGTGATAGTGGTGGATACAGCCCATGGTCATTCCGAGAATGTGCTACGTACGGTGGCAGCCATAAAGCAAAAATACCCTGACTTACAAGTGGTAGGGGGAAATGTGGCTACAAAAGAAGGGGCTTTGGCCCTCATTGAAGCTGGGGTGGACGCCGTGAAGGTGGGCGTAGGGCCTGGTTCCATATGTACTACCAGAGTTATAGCGGGTATAGGTGTTCCCCAGCTTACAGCCATTTTAGATTGCGCCCAGGTGGCGCGGAAGAAAGGGGTACCCATTATCGCCGATGGTGGGATTAAGTACTCGGGTGATATTACTAAAGCCTTAGCTGCTGGGGCAAGCACAGTAATGATCGGTAGCCTTTTGGCTGGTACCGAAGAAAGCCCTGGCGAGATCGAAATTTACCAAGGCAGGAGTTTTAAAACCTACCGTGGCATGGGTTCTCTAGGAGCTATGAAGGAGGGTAGTAAGGATCGGTATTTCCAAGAGGAAGCGGATAAACTGGTGCCGGAAGGTATCGAGGGCCGGGTTCCCTATAAGGGCCCGGTAGCTGAAACTCTTTTCCAGCTTGTTGGGGGACTTAAAGCGGGTATGGGGTATTTAGGGACCCGCTCCATCCCTGAACTGCAGGAAAAGGCGCGTTTTATCCGTATAACCCAAGCTGGGCTTAGGGAAAGCCATCCACATGATGTTATAATTACTAAAGAAGCCCCTAACTACCGGATATAGAAACCGGAAATAGGGCAGCTTTTAAGAAGAGAGGAGAAGGAGAGGGAGAGATGGTAGCTGAAGTTTTCTGGGCGGATATGCGTACTGAAAAGGGCAAGAACCTAGCAGATAAAGTGGAGAGGCTTTGGCGTAGGGCGGGTTTTGATAAAATTATATCCAACGGAGATCTGGTAGCCATAAAGATCCATTTTGGGGAGAGGGGCAATCTAGCCTATATCCATCCTGCCTTGGTCCGCAGGGTAGTGGAATTAATACGCCAGCAGGGGGGCAAGCCCTTTTTAACCGATACTAATACCCTATATGTGGGTTCACGTTCCAACGCAGTTGATCATTTAGAGACAGCTATAGAACACGGTTTCGTTTATGCCGTGGTAGGCGCACCGGTCATTATTGCCGATGGACTAAGGGGAAAAGATTATATAAATGTACCTATAAACCTCAAGCGGTTTAAAGAAGTAAAGATCGCTAGCGCTATATATCATGCCGATGCTCTCGTGGTTTTAACCCATTTTAAGGGCCATGAGCTGGCTAGCTTTGGGGGGACATTAAAAAATTTAGCTATGGGGTGTGCAAGCCCCAGCGGCAAGCAGATGATGCATTCGGATGTCCTCCCTGTGGTAACGGAAGAAAAGTGCACGGGCTGTGGACGTTGCCAGGAATGGTGCCCTGCCGGGGCGATTACTGTACAGCATAAGGCTTCAATTGATCCGGAAAAGTGTATAGGTTGCGGAGAATGTACAGTAACTTGTCCCCGCAAGGCCATAAAACCAAACTTTAAGTCCGAGCCGGAAGTTTTGCAAGAGAAGATGGTGGAGTACGCTTACGGTGCCCTTAAGAATAAAATTAATAAAGTAGCTTTCTTTAATTTCGTAATGCATGTATCACCTGATTGTGACTGTAATTCCTGGAACGATGCCCCTATAGTGCCTGATGTAGGGATTTTAGCTTCCTACGATCCTGTAGCTTTAGATCAAGCTAGCCTAGACCTGGTGAACGCCCAGCCGGTTTTACCAGGAAGCATCCTAGAAGAGAAGGGAAAAGCAGGGGACAAGTTTTTGGCCCTCACTGGATATGATGGGACGAGGTTGCTTGCTTATGCAGAGGAGATAGGAATGGGGAGCAAGAAATATAATTTAACCCGTGTTTAAATGTGAGGTAAGCAGGAGGTTAGAGAGAAATGGAGAATCTATATGTTAAGAAGTGGGAAGCTAAGCCGGGACGTGTTTTGGCCTTCCGTTTAGCGTATGGGTGTGATCTGCTAAAGGCTTTGCAGGCGATGGTAGAAGAAAATGATATCCGCTTTGGATGGTTACATTTCCTAGGGGGTGTCCAGAAAGCCAGGGTAGCTTACTACTTGCAGGATCGTAAAGAATTTGTTACTCTGAGTTTAGAGGAACCTATGGAGATCTTATCTGGATCGGGTAATATAAGTTTGCGTGATGGTAAACCTTTTGTTCATGCGCATGTAACTTTTATGGATAAAGAGGGGAAAGCGTGGGGAGGCCACCTGGTAGAGGGTACGGTGGTCTTCGCCGGTGAAGTGTTCATCCAGGAGTTGCTTTTACCGGCACCGCCCGAGAGGGTGTATGATGAGGTTACGGGCCTATCCCTTTGGGTGTAAGGTGAAGGGGCAGGGAGGTGGGTTGTATGCTTATACCTGTCAAGGTAAAGCAGATTGTCCTGGACCAAAGCATGAGCCCAGTGGTGTTACTGGTGGACCAGGAGGAATCCCAAGTCCTCCCCATCTGGGTAGGTCCCTTTGAGGCCCAGGCTATTGCCATGGCCTTGCAGGGGATCCTAACCCCACGGCCCATGACCCACGACCTGCTGCGGTCCCTCTGCGAGAGCCTGGGAGCCAAGGTGGAACGTGTGCTAGTCCAGGACATAAGGGATGGGACTTATTATGCTGAGCTCTACCTAAACCACCAGGGTAAAGAAGTAGTGGTAGATGCCCGGCCTAGCGATGCCATTGCCCTGGCTCTCCGGACAAACGCACCGTTATACATTACTGAAAAGGTAGCTGCTTATACTTTATCTATAGAAGACCTCATGGGGGACGAACAAAGTGAAGGTATGCAAGACCTGTTCCAGCCCAAGCCGGATATAGACAAGAAATCCTTACATTAAAAATCTTGCCTTAACCTAAAGGGTAGCCATCAAACTAGGATAGCTAGTTCGGTTAAGGACTTGGAGATATAAGGCTTCTTCCAAATTGAAGAAGCCTTTTTCTTTGGCAGGAGGAAAAAGCACGTTATAATTATGGTATGGTAAATTTAAAAAATCTAGTAGGAGGAAACTCTCCAGTGAAAAGCTACTGGATTAAGGTCTACGGTTGTCAAATGAATGAGAGGGATGGCGAGATTATCGCTGGCCTTTTGGAAGAGGCTGGCTACTACAAGGCACCGGCCATGGAAGAGGCTGATGTTATTGTTTTGCATACATGCTGTGTACGCGAGAAGGCCGAAAACAAGGTATATGGTCGCTTGGGGCAGCTGGCCCGCCTTAAAAGTAAAAAGCCAGATTTGGTTATTGCGGTAGGAGGGTGTATGACCCAGCAACCCGGTGCCGCTGAAAAAATGAGGGAAAAGGCACCCCATGTAGATTTAATATATGGTACCCATAACCTCCATGAGCTACCCCAGCTTCTTAAGAAAGTAGAAGAAGAGCGAAGGCCTGTGGCCGTTATATGGGAAAAAGAAGGGCCTGTAGTAGAAGGGTTACCCCTTCGTCGCGCTCACGGGGCCAAGGCCCTGGTGACCATTAGTTACGGCTGTAACAATTTTTGCACTTATTGTATTGTGCCTTATGTGCGGGGGCGGGAGCGTAGCCGGAGGCCAGAAGATATAATAGAAGAGATTAAAGCCTTGGTAGCCGACGGGGTCTTGGAGGTAATGCTCCTGGGCCAGAACGTTAACTCCTATGGTAAGGATCTGGAAGACGGTGTTGACTTCGGTAATCTTTTAGAAAGAGTCAATGCTATTCCAGGCCTCCAGAGGATACGTTATATGACTTCTCATCCCCGCGATTTTACCCTTAAGTTGGTGGAAACCATTAGCCGGCTGGACAAGGTTTGTGAACATGTTCATCTCCCTGTCCAAGCCGGGAGCAATCGAGTCTTGGAACTTATGAATCGCGGGTATACCCGGGAGTATTACCTGGAATTGGTAAAGACCTTACGCCAGTATATACCTGGAATAAGCATAACCACGGATCTCATCGTAGGCTTCCCTGGGGAAACAGAAGACGATTTTCAGGACACCTTAGACCTGGTGGAACAAGTACAGTTTGATAACGCCTTTACCTTTATGTTTTCTCCCCGGAAGGGAACAGTAGCTGCTACTTTACCTGGGCAGTTGCCCCTAGAAGTAAAGAAGGAGCGCCTCTATAGGCTGATGGAGGTCCAGAACAGGATAAGCCGGGTCAAAAATGAAGCTTTGGTAGGCCAA
Organism: Thermanaeromonas toyohensis ToBE; assembly: GCF_900176005.1. Taxonomy (NCBI): domain Bacteria; kingdom Bacillati; phylum Bacillota; class Clostridia; order Neomoorellales; family Neomoorellaceae; genus Thermanaeromonas; species Thermanaeromonas toyohensis. The sequence continues at coordinate 1,860,965 of NZ_LT838272.1, forward strand.
GAGTTGGAAGTTTTAGTGGAAGGCCCCAGCGAAACGGATCCCGAGAAGTTAAGCGGGCGTACCCGGACTAACAAGTTGGTGATTTTTCCAGGGCCAGAAGATCTGGTGGGGAAACTCGTCAAGGTAAAAATCACCCAAGCCCAAACCTTCCTCCTTAAAGGGGAAGTTGCGTCATGAAGCGAAATGAGGGACAATCCCTTACCCCTATGATGCAGCAATATAGAGAGCTTAAAGAACAGCATAAAGAGGCCATTTTGTTTTTTCGCTTAGGCGATTTTTATGAGATGTTTTTTGAGGATGCCATAGTAGCCTCCCAAGAGCTGGGCTTGGTTCTAACTTCCAGGGAATCCGGGGAAAATGCGCCGCCCATGTGCGGGGTACCCTACCACGCTGCCGATGGTTACATTGCCAGGTTGGTGGCCAAAGGGTACAAGGTGGCCATCTGTGAGCAGATGGAGGATCCCCGCTTGGCTAAAGGCCTAGTAAGGCGGGAAGTGGTACGGATAATAACCCCCGGTACCATTACAGATGATAAAGTGTTACCGGAGAAGGGTAACAACTTCTTGGCTGCAGTGGTACCCCAAGGGGAATGTTATGGCTTAGCCTGGGCTGATGTCTCTACCGGCGAATTTCATGTGAAATATTGCGCTTCTTTTTTAGAGTTAGCTGACGAACTAGCGCGCCTTAATCCAGCAGAGTGCCTTTTGCCTTCCTATTGGTTAGGGAAAACTGATATAGTTAAAAGACTTCAAACCTGGTATTCTGGTGTTTTTACACCCTGGGATGAGGGTTTAGAGCCTGACGTAGGGTTACAACTTTTAAGGGAACGTTTCGGCTCCCAATGGCAACTAGAAGCTAAGGGGGAAGCTTTGGCTGCCTGTAGCCTACTTTTGAGCTACCTTTTGGCCACCCAGAAAAATACCCTCCCCCATTTAAAGCCCCCTTCTTTGGTGGAAGATATAGCTTATATGGCCCTTGATCAGGCCACGCGGAGGAATTTGGAGCTTTTTTTAGCTGGCCGGGAGGCGGGCCGCCGGGGCTCCCTTCTTTGGGTACTGGATCGGACGGCTACGGCCATGGGCGGCCGGACCTTAAAGCGATGGCTGGAACGGCCCTTAGTTAAACTGGAGGCCATCCGGGAAAGGCAGGAAGCAGTTAAGGAGTTGGTAGATAATTTTATCCTACGCCAGAAGGTGGAAGGTTTTCTTAAGAAGGTAAAGGATCTGGAAAGGCTTGCCGGACGCGTGGCCTATGGTACGGCAGGAGGTAGGGAATTACAGGCCCTGCGCCATTCCCTGGAGGTTGTTACCCCCCTTAAGGAAGCTCTAAAGGAAGCGAAGGCGCCCCTCCTTAAGGATGTAACTAAAGAGCTAGATGCCATACCTGAAATCACCGATCTTATAGCCCGGGCTTTGGTGGAGGAACCGCCAGCGGGTGTAAAGGAAGGGGGGCTCATCCGGCCTGGCTACCATCCCGAGGTAGACCGCCTACGGGAAGCGATTACCCATGGCCGGGAGTGGATAGCTGAACTGGAAAACGAGGAAAGGGAGCGTACGGGTATCAAATCCCTGAAAGTAGGTTTTAATCGGGTCTTCGGGTATTACATAGAGGTTACTCGCCCTAATTTATCCTTAGTCCCGGCAGATTACGAAAGGAAACAAACCCTAGCTAATGCCGAGCGTTTTATTACCCCTCGTTTAAAGGAACTCGAACAGCAGGTCCTGGGAGCCGAGGAAAGGCTGGTAGAACTGGAATATGAACTGTTTCAGGAACTCCGTTCCCAGGTGTTGGCTGTATTACCTCGGATTCAGGCTACAGCCAAAGCCCTAGGAGTCCTAGATGCCCTTTACTCCTTAGCCTCTGTAGCCGCCGAGTACAACTATACTTGTCCAGTGGTAGATGAGGGGGAAGTGATCGAAATTCGCCAGGGCCGCCACCCGATGTTAGAAAGGGTAGGGGAGGGGGGAAACTTCGTCCCCAACGATACTTTTCTAGATTGCGGAAGGCAGCGTCTGCACATTATTACTGGGCCTAACATGGCCGGCAAATCCACTTATATCCGCCAGGTAGCCTTGATAGTGTTGCTCGCTCAGGTGGGGAGTTTTGTACCAGCTAGCTGGGCCCGGATAGGTTTAGTAGACGGGATTTTTACCCGGGTGGGTGCTGCTGATGATCTTTTTGCCGGCCAGAGTACCTTCATGGTGGAGATGCGGGAGGTGGCCTATATCTTGAGCCGGGCCACCCGCCGTAGCCTCATTATACTAGATGAAGTAGGACGGGGGACTAGCACCACCGACGGTTTGAGCATAGCCCGGGCTGTAGTAGAATATATCCATGACCGTATAGGTGCCCGTACTCTTTTTGCTACTCATTACCATGAGTTGGTAGAACTAGAACAGTACCTACCTGGGGTTAAGAACTATAGTGTGGCTGTTCGAGAGCAGGGGAAAGATATCCTATTTCTCCACACCATAATACCCGGGGGAACGGATAAAAGCTACGGGATCCATGTGGCTAGGCTAGCCGGGTTGCCCGAAGATCTAATCCGGCGGGCAGAAGAACTCCTTAAAGGTATTTATCAAGAAGGAGAAAAGGGGAGTGGGAAGAAGGTTCAGGAAGGTCTGCAAGAGGACTATAGGATTTTGCTTAGGGCTCAAGGAGAAGTGTTGGAACCGGAGCCGGTGACCCGGAGCCCAGAAGAGCAGCCTCCTAAGTCCAGGAGGACGGCTATCGAGGCAGAGGTATTAAAGGAACTGGAAAATTACAATCTCTTTAACAAAACACCCTTAGAAGCTATGCAGGCTATTTTTAACTGGCAAAAGAAGCTTGCCGCCCGGAAGAAAGTGGTTCGCGATGAGCAACAACTAAGGTGGTGGGGGTGAAGGCTAGCTCATGTCCCGGCCACGTATTGCTATTTTAGATCCAGAGACTGCCTCGAAGATTGCGGCGGGAGAAGTAGTAGAGAGCCCGTCTTCTGTAGTTAAAGAGTTAATAGAAAATGCTCTGGATGCCCAGGCTAAACGTATAGTGGTAGAAATTAAAGAGGGAGGGAAAAAATACATTCGAGTCCAAGATGATGGGTGGGGGATGGAGGCGGAGGAAGCCAGGCTAGCCTTTGCCCGTCATGCCACGAGCAAAATACGGCATGTAGAAGACCTATTTTCCTTAAAGACCTTAGGCTTTCGGGGCGAGGCCCTTCCTAGTATTGCGGCTGTAGCCCGGGTAGAAATGGTAACCCGGGCTCGGGGATTGCCCTGGGGAAGTAAAATCCGGATAGAAGGCGGTCATGAGCAGGGAATAGAGGAAGCCGGTTGCCCCGAAGGTACCACAGTTACTGTCACTGATCTATTTTTTAATACCCCTGCTAGGAGGCGTTTTTTAAAGGGGCCGGCCAGGGAGGCAGCCAAGGTAGTGGCGGTAGTGGAACGTCTAGCCTTGGCTCATCCAGAGGTTGCTTTCCAGCTTTTAGTAGATGGACGCCGTGTCCTAGCCACCCCTGGTAATAACGACCTGCGTTCTACAATAACTGCTGTCTGGGGCCTGGAACTGGGCCAGAACTTGCTATTTGTTCAGGGACAATTAGAAGGAGCTTCTTACCAAGGTTTCCTTTCGCCTCCTTGGTTGCACCGCTCCAGCCGGCATTATCAGATATTGATTGTAAATGGCCGGTATATAATGAGCAAAGTTCTAACACGTGAAATTGAAGGGATCTATACCAGCCTTATCCCGACTGATCGGTACCCGATTTTTATCTTACACTTATCTTTGCCCCCCAGTTGGCTAGATGTAAACGTACATCCAGCCAAGTTGATCATACGCATAAAGGAGGAAGAGATATTGGCCAGGAACTTGGGGCAATCTTTGCGCCAAGCTTTGGACAATCCTCAAGCCGTGGCGCCGGCTGTACATACCAATTTATCTACTGATTCTAGCCGTTCCCGTATTATTGCCGATATTTGGCAGATAGCGGAGCAGGAAAGCCTCGGTTTTTATCCATATAAGTTAGAATCTCAGGAAGTTCAGGGATGTAAACCCCAGGAGGATATAATAGAAGAGCATAGAAAGGAGCCAGCAGAAACTTTACCTCCTTTGCATCTTGTCGGCCAGGTGTTTAATACCTATATACTGGCTGAGGGGCCAGATGGGTTATACATAATAGATCAGCATGCTGCCCATGAAAGGATAAGGTTTCAAAAGCTAAAAGAGCGATGGAGTAAGTTGGAAAGGCCGGGCCAGATTCTAGAGCCACCCCGCATCTTAAGGTTCAATGCCTCTATTGCTTTAGAATTACTATCTGGGCGTTCTATATGGGAACACTTAGGCTTTAAGATAGAACCCTTCGGTACTAATACTTTTTTATTGAGGGAGGTTCCCTACGGTACTCCACCGGGTAAAGAAGTAGAGGTACTAGAGGAGCTTTTAAGTAAAGGATGGAGCGAGGCTTCCCCCGAGATGGAGGAGACCTTGCTTAAAGTTATAGCCTGCCATGGAGCTATAAAGGCTGGCCAGGGCTTATCAAAACAAGAAATGGAAAACTTGATAAAGGAGCTAGCCCAAAGCTTTCATCCTTACACCTGCCCCCATGGTCGTCCAGCTATTGTAAAAATTAAAGCTGAAGAGCTAGATAAGTATTTTAGTCGGTCGGCTACCATAGGACAAGGAGGAGCTATTATCTTTGGAAAAAGGGGTGGATAAGAGGCCACCTGTAGGCGCTATAGTAGGTCCTACCGCTGTAGGTAAATCAGAAATAGCTTTAGAAGTAGCCGCAAGGCTCAAAGCAGAGATAGTTTCTGTGGATTCTACCCAGGTTTACAGGGGCCTCGATATTGGTACAGCTAAACTTCTTCCACATCAGCGTATAAGTAAAACAGGGGTTTCTATCCCTCATCACCTTATAGATATAGTAGATCCCGATGAACCCTTTAGCGTGGCTGATTACCAGAAATTAGCTAGAAAGGTAATTGCAGACATTCATGCCCGGGGTCGGTTACCCCTTTTAGTGGGAGGCACGGGCCTTTATTTTCAGGCTGTAATTGATCCTTATGTGTTTATTCCCGGTGCTAGGGATAGTTCTTTGCGGGCTAGGTTAAAAGAGGAGGCTAAAGAGCGCGGTCTTGGTTACCTCTACCGTCTTTTACAAGAGGTAGATAAAGAGGCAGCGCAGCGTATCCACCCCCATGACCAACGCCGGATTATCCGTGCTTTGGAATTTTATGAGTTAACTGGACAGCCTTTATCTATTACTTGGAAAAGGGGAAAGCAGGAATCCCCTTATAGGTTGGCTTTGGCAGGCTTGAAGATGGACCGGGAGCTACTTTATGAGCGCATAAACCGAAGGGTAGATCAAATGTTGGAAGCTGGGCTAGTGGAGGAAGTAAGGGGACTATTGCTTAAAGGTTATAGTCCCGATCTTCCTGCCTTACAGGCTTTGGGTTACAAGGAGATAATAGCTTACCTTCAAGGGGAAATACCCTTAGAGGAGGCTATATATCTTTTAAAGCGCAATACCCGGCGATATGCGAAAAGGCAACTTACCTGGTTTAGGCGGGACCCGCGTATAAAGTGGTGGGAGGTTGAACCAGGGAAGCTTGAGGAAATTTCTAGCTCCATAAGTACATGGATGGCAGGACAATTGGGTACTGACGTAGAATAAGCTTTATGTTAGAGATAAAATACTAAAATCTGGAGGGAAAAAAATGAGCAAAACCCAAGGAAACTTGCAGGATGTTTTTTTAAACCAGATTAGGAAGGAAAATGTACCCGTGACTGTCTACCTTGTTAACGGGTTCCAGCTGCGGGGGACAGTACGGGGTTTCGATAATTTTACTGTTCTACTAGATTCTGAAGGCAAACAGCAGATGGTGTATAAGCACGCCATCTCCACTATAATGCCCCACCGGCCAGTGAGCTTAACGTTTAGAACGGAAAGTGAGTCGGCGAATACCTAAAAACTTTTAAAGTAAAATGGCTCCCCAACAAGGGGGGCTTAAAATTTTTTATAGACCTGACAGGGAGCATAAGCTAGCGCTCAAAGGACCACACTAGCATAAAGACTTTTTGGAAGTACATTTTAAGGAGGTAGGGTAGGGAAGTATGGCTGGTCCCCAAGTGAAATGTGTGGTAAACACTTGTACCCATTGGCTTAAGGGCGATCTATGTGGAGCCCAAAATATCGATATTACCCATGAAGAAGAAGGGAGAATGGCCCAGAATGTTGAGCACACCCAATGCAAAACTTTTCATCAGCGACGGGGATTAGCGAATACCTTAGGATCCCTGGATAATGTGAACTGGGGGGGCGTTTTGGCCAACACCTTTTTGCCAGGGACAGAACCTTATCCTTCAGTAACCTGTATAGTAAATAGTTGTCAATATTGGAAAGAAGGCAATAAATGTTCAGCAGAAAAAATTGATATCGTGGGGATGAATGCCGATGAGTGCCAGGACACCAATTGCTATACCTTTAAGCTAAAAGGTTAAGGTCGACGTTAGCCTGGGGTACCCCCAGCATATATTTTTTGTATGGGGGTGGGCAGGATGCAGGTTAAGATAGGGTTTGCACCAGGCAAGGTAGGTAATCGAGGAGGCTTGCGTGCCACAGGAACTTCGTCACAAAAACTAGAGGCTCTTTTACAAGAGCTAGACAGACTAGTGGGGCTATTACCTGTTAAGGAATTGATCAAAGAAATAGGAGCATATGTAGAGATACAAAAGAGGAGGCAGGAGGAAGGGCTTGTCTCTTCTCCTATGGCCCTGCATATGATTTTCAAGGGTAACCCAGGGACGGGCAAAAGTACAGTAGCGCGTCTTTTAGGTCGCATTTTTAAAGAAATGGGGATCTTATCCCAGGGGCACTTGGTGGAGGTAGAACGTGCTGACTTGGTGGGCGAATATATTGGCCACACTGCCCATAAGACCCGAGAACAAATGCGCAAGGCCTTAGGAGGTATACTTTTCATCGATGAGGCTTATTCCTTGGCCAGGGGAGGGGAAAGGGATTTTGGCCGCGAGGCTATAGATGTACTCGTAAAGGGTATGGAGGATCACCGAGATAATCTCATTTTGATTCTGGCCGGCTATAAAGAAGAGATGGAATACTTTTTAGAGACTAATCCAGGCCTACGTTCCCGTTTCCCCATTCACCTAGAATTTCCTGATTATTCAGTGCCCGAACTTATCAGCATAGCTGAGCTGATGTTCCAGGATAGGCAGTATTATCTAACAGTAGAGGCTAGGCTAGAATTAGAACGTATCTTACGACGGGAGGCTATTTTTGGTCATCGCTACAACGGTAATGCTCGGCTAGTAAGGAATATTGTGGAAAAGGCTATGCGCAAACAAGCTTTAAGATTATTGCAGAAAACGCACCTTACGCGGGAAGAACTCATGACTATCACAAAGGAAGATCTGGTAGGGGTCCTAGGTAACTACAGAAACCTGGATTGGCTAGAGACTTTAGACAAACCCCATCTTAAGGAGCGCTTCCAGATCTGCTATAATAATGCTTCGTAATCCTTGTGTGATTGTTAAGGGAGTGAAGGGAGTAGGTGAAAGGAAGGGAACATATCCTGGCTTACTTTACAGTAGAGCCCTGGCTAGTGGAGGAAATGTTCAAGGCCGAAAGGGAAGCTAGGGAGCGTGGGCTATTTCGCCGGATAGAAGAAATAAGTGCTTTAAATCATTATAGGGTTCTTAAAGCCTTTCAAGAGGTAGGTATTAGCGATTTTCACTTCCAGGATTCTACAGGTTATGGATATGGAGATCTAGGGCGGGATGTTCTAGAAAAGCTTTTTGCAATTATTTTTCAAGGAGAAGAAGCGTTAGTTAGACCCCAGATTGTGTCAGGTACCCATGCCTTAAGCCTTTGCCTCCATGCCCTTTTACGTCCTGGGGATACGCTGCTTGCGGCGTGTGGCAGACCTTATGATACTTTGGCTACAGTGATTGGCTTAAACCGGCCTGTAAGGGGTAGTCTGGTGGACCGTGGGGTACGTTACGCTGAAGTTCAGTTAACTCCTGAAGGCCAGCCAGATCTAGAAACTCTGGCGCAACAAGTGGAACGCCTGAAACCACGGATATGTTTCATCCAGCGTTCCCGGGGATATTATAATCGGCCTGCTCTGGGTGTGAATACCATAAGGCAAGTGATAAGGGTTATCAAAGAAGCTTACCCCCGTACCCTATGTTTGGTAGATAATTGCTATGGAGAATTGGTGGAAGTAGAGGAACCTTGTGCAGCAGGTGCGGACCTGGTGGCGGGATCCCTTATAAAAAATCCAGGTGGGACTCTGGCACCAGGCGGAGGGTATATAGTGGGAAGGAAGGAACTTGTGGAGGAGGTTTCATATTATCTTACAGCTCCTGGCCTGGGACGGGAAATAGGGGCTTTTTCTGGAAAACGTCTTTTTTTCCAGGGCCTTTTCTTGGCCCCGCTAGCCGTAGAGCAAGCCCTTAAAGGTGCTGTCTTGGCGGCCCTTTTTTTCCAGAGGCTTGGATATCCCGTAGATCCTTTGCCAGAAGAGGAACGCCATGATATAGTTCAGGCCATCACTTTAGGTAATGAACAGGCGTTGTTAGCCTTTTGCCGGGGATTGCAAAAAGGGTCTCCTGTGGAGACCTATAACATCCCTGAACCCGCTCTTTTACCAGGATATGAGGATCCTATAATTATGGCCGGTGGAACTTTTATACAAGGAGCTTCCCTCGAATTAAGTGCTGATGCTCCCCTCCGACCGCCATACACTGTGTTTCTCCAGGGTGGTATATCCCTACCTTATACTAAGATAGGCCTTCTCTTAGCAGCGCAAGAGGTAACGCACCTTTAAAGCGGTTTTAAAAAAGGGGGAAGAAGGGGGTTCTTAAGTGCTAAAAAAGACCTCTCCTCTTTTTTAATAACTTCCGATAATAAGTATTATGTTAACAAAGGAAGATAAAAATAAAAGCCCCTTATTTGTTTTCTGGGCCCCTTTCTGGATCAACTATAATTTGATTACCGCGGATATTATGCCATTCCCGAGCATGTATCTTACTACGCCTATCTTGATTTGGTCCCTCACGGCTTAACCGGAATCTTTTTCTCATAAAGTTAAACTATGCTCCTTTTGTTATAGTTTGCGTTGGTTTATAATACAATACATTGGCTTATAATAATTGCATGCTTTAGCTTGTAAGTTATATGGCTTTTTTATCTAATTTGCTCTTTTAGTTGTCCAGGTTTGGTGTTTACGTTCAACTACCTTGTTATAGTATGGGCATCTTTTAAAAATTTAATCGCTGTAACCTTAATTGTTGTAGCCTGGAAATTGATTCCTAAATAGAAGGAATTATGTTGACAAATACTATAAGCGGGAGGGATAACTGTGTTCCGAGCTCGTGCAGCAATGATGACTCCTAAACCCCAGAGAGGTTGGTTGCGCTGGCTCGCATGGTTAGCTTACCCCATGGGCTTGTTACACGGTGCTCTGCTAGCCCGTTTCTTCTTCCAACCCAAGGAGCAGGCGAGCCCTCAGGGGTAAGCCCCTCCTTTTTTCGTCAATTTTATGTTTTCCTGTTATATATCTCCTATATTTTCCTGTCCTTATGCAAGAATATAAAAACTCAAAGGTAGAAGGCCTCTTCTTTGTAATTGATATCTTAAAACTTATTATCCTTTTAGCATATACTCTAGTTTCCCTGATTATTTTTTTATTAGGTTAGGCAGGTGAATATTAAATATAAACCCATGTTTCTATTTACGACCCCAGATGGTGATATATGGAAGATATATTCCTGGGGAGGGACACTTGCTTATACTTATACCCTAGTAGGTCGTCCCTTGGAAGGTATTTCCTCTTTTCTAGGGGCTATAGATAAGAAAGGCTACTTGCACTTATTGCTTAAATCAATAGGTAACCAGTACATTTACTCTTATTGGGAGGGACAACGCTGGTGTAGCTTACCTCTCCCTGTTCAGGGTTGCGGAAATTTATACGGTTTAGTGGTGGATAATACTGGAAAGAGACATATTTTATTGGGCTTACTAGGGGAAGTGGTACACCTTATCCGTTACCATAAACAATGGTTTATGAAAAACCTTCCTTTTAGATTGTATGGGGAACCTTTACGTATTCAACTGTGGGGAGAAGAATATCTCTTTCTCTGCTGGGAGGAGATAAAACAAAACGTAAAGAAAATATTTTATGCCTTTTATCAGGGAGGAGATTGGTCCTCCCCTGCCCTTTTGCTCGAGGGACCCCAGGAAGTTAAGTGTTATGTTTACTTTACAAATAGTTCCAAGAGCAGTTTTGAGATTCACTCTTTTGTTTGGGAACCCCAGGGAGAAGAATACCAACTATACTGGTACATAACAGCCAATAGTAGGTCTCAAGTAACAACCCATGTCGTAGGGGATACTTTAGGGATACCAGATAGCTATCCCCTTCTCTTAAGTAGTAGGGCTAATCATCTCCTCTGCTGGACAGTGCACGGCCAATTTACTTTCTCCATTAAAGGGGAAGAGGGCTCTTGGACCCGGCCTCAAGGAGATTATCTTTTCTTTCCTACAAGCATAAGGCCGCTTCTTAGCTGGAACGGTTGGAACCGAGATAAGGTTGCCTTTACTCGGGTGGGTGGACTACATCTTGACTGGCCTTTAATTGTGGGGGTAGATCAGATTTTACCCTACTGCAAGGGTGCTTTAGCTGTCTCCAAAAGATGAAAAAATGAATTACAAAGGCTTAAAAGCTGAGAAGTTGACACCCACCCCCAATATTTAGTTTGAGCGAGTGGGACCACTTGTTGGCGGATAACTTCTGGAATAGTGTGGGCCGGCTTACGAACTCGATTTCCGTGGGCCAAGGAAGCGGGCCCGTGCTCTCGCAACCTGGCCTTGAGCCTATAGAGGTGCCGCTCACTTAGGCCAAGAACTAAGGCCGCATAACTAAGTGGTAATCAACCCTCCCAAAGTTTATTCTAAGACTTGAATGCGATTTAGTTCCGGCTGTGACAAAGTAATCCTCTCCCTGCTCATACTGGCATTTTCACAGATGGATTTCACCCTGACAATATCACAGTCCGGTGACACTCAGGCCCGCCGAGGATTGACGAAATAGGGTAAACATGATATAATTAACCCCGCATGGGGCCCTATCGTCTAGTGGACTAGGACGCCGCCCTCTCACGGCGGAAACCGGGGTTCGAATCCCCGTAGGGCTACCAGCCTTTAAAAAATACTAGGGTTTAGCCGTTCTAACCCCCTTAGCGAGGGCGGTGGCCCTGAGGAGGGGGTTTTATATTGGATATCCAGACCGCTGCCGCATATTTTTCTCTTATGATTTTTGAGTTTTTTCGTAGCTTCAACAAGCAGGTCTAGGCCCTCCAGGAGAGACCTGTCCAGCAGGAAAATTATTCTTCCGGACTTCACGTACTGTTGTAGACCCGGTTCTTGCCCAACTTTTTAGCCATATAGCAAGCTTCATCGGACCTTCGTAGAAGAGAGTCAATCGTATCATCTTCTCTTAAGGTGGCGACACCTATACTTGCTGTAATCCGCCGGTGAGGGAAAGGATGGTTTTGCAAGGAATTCAGTATCCTTTTAGCTACCTTCAAAGCGTTTTCATTGTCCGTACCCGGGAGAATAATCACGAATTCTTCACCACCATGGCGACAGGCGATATCTGTAACCCTTATACAGCTCTTTATTATTTCTGCTACCTTTTGGAGGACAACGTCGCCCGCTAGGTGACCAAAGGTATCATTGTAAGACTTGAAGTCGTCGAGATCTATAAATATGACAGACACCGGATAGCCATATGTAGCTGCTCGCTGAAGTTCCTCAACTAAGGCAAACCCGAGGGCCCGCTTGTTTAAGAAACCGGTTAGAAAATCAGTCTTAGCCGCTTCTTCCAGCCGGCTAATAAGGGTCGCATTAGCCAGTGCTATAGCAGCAAAATTAGCGTAGATTTGCAAGTTTCTTTTCCCATTTTCCCCTAACGACATAGGTACCACTATACCCAGGAGCCCCACTATTCCCAGAGCAGTCCATAGAGGGTACAAGATAATTTCGCTGTGCGAGGAAACTTCCAAGTGGGAGACGCCAGTTAGTGTTCTTAGTTCATCTGCCGTCAGCATGGAGGGCTCTATTTGAGAAAATACGCGCTCGATAACTGGGTGGAGTAAAGTCCACTCTTTTCCTCCCAATAGGTGTCCGGACTCACCCTTAGCTTGAGCAATCCTTATTTTGTCCCCCATCCTTAGGCCCACGAAGCACAGGTCCGCCTGATAGATTATCACGAGGGAGTTGGTGATGAGGTCTAATACTTTATCTAGTTCGGTAATAGAGGTCATCAAGCGGCTGATTTCATAAATGCTGTTGAGCTCGAGACGCTGCAAACCTAACAAATTCTTTTCTAAAAGGGCACTAAGAACTTCGTTAACGGCGCGGTAAGTGTTATAGGCCTTGGCATTTAATATCATTTCCTTTTCCCGGTCGAAAGGTGCTGTCCCCGTGTCAAGGGTCACGATCATGTATCCCAGGTGTTGCATGTAGTTACCCAGACGGTATACGCACAGCTTAATACCTCGGGAGCAGGTAAGAAGTTCTCGGTCCTTTAATTGATTAAAAGTTGTCCTATAAAAATCTAGACAAGTGCTGTCTGTAACCGTTTTCCCTTTGTTTATCTCTCGGCACAACTTAATAGGCAGGCTAAATTGAGAAAAAGGGTTACCCTGGGCATCAAAGATATAAATATTAGCATCCATGACTTTGGACAGAGTATCTTGAAATTCCTGCCAGTATCTTACTGAAAGAGTGAGCAACAGGTTATTGGCCAATTGGACTACCACCTTACCTCAGCATATCAGGTTTGTCCAGCTTGCCCAGGATATTTATGCCGCTTGACGTTATTTCATACTCTCTTAAGTCCTTATCGTGGTTGCTACCGCGAGCCTTTAATATTCCAAGTACTTTCCTTATGCCCGCGCGGTCTTCTACGTAACGTAAGAAAATAATATTGTCCGCGATAAGAGATATTTGAGATTTCGACACGATAAGAGAAGAAAACGGGTTCTCATTTAGCGAAGTGAATATAGAAGTAACATGCTGCTTACGCAGAAGTTGTCCGATTGCCCAGAGATAGTCTTTATACTTCTTTAAGTCAGAGACGCTGTTCTCAAAAGAGGAAATGCTGTCTATAACAAACCTTTCTACGCTTTTTTCTTTTATCATTTCCATTATCTCGAAGGCGTGTTTATCTACGTCTAGCTCCACCGGAGAAATAAACCTGATATCTAATTGACCACTGTGTAAGAACTTGCTTATATCCCACCCCAGTTGGCTAGCAGTACTTTGTAACTGTCCCGCTGATTCCTCGAAGGACACAAATACACCTTGTTCCCCGCGATAAGCCCCTTCTATCAAAAACTTTAAGGCCAAAAGGGTCTTGCCAGAGCCCGTTGCGCCGGAAACCAAGGTAATTGTACCCTCTCGCAGGCCACCCCCCAGCATTTCATCCAGCTGTAGAATACCAAACTTTTTTCTCCCGTGCTTGATTTCATAATGAAGCTCTTCTCCTTCCGGTTTCATTCGGGGAAAAACTTCTATCCCGTTTGAACTAATCTGAAAGAGGTGTTCGCCTTGTTGGTAACTAGTGCCCCTCATTTTTAAGATACGCATATACCGTTTCTGGAAACGTTTTTCTTCCTGGCCATACAAGTGAAAAATCCCATCAGCGATAGCAAACTCGCTAAGACGCGTAAGCTCCTGCTCTTCGTATTCTCCAATGAGGAAAGAGGTTATCTCCCATACGGATAGGGTAGCGGCCAAGTCAAATAGGAACATGCGAAAATTCTTCTCATCCGGAAATAAATCCCTAATAACCTTTATACTATCGATGACGACTATATTTGGTAGGTATTTTTTAATCAAGTCGCCTAAATACTGGAGAGCCTGACTGGCACCTTGTGTGCGTAGTATCATGCCCAGATCGTCGTATACGATCTTATCACCCAGTAATTCGTCTTGGAAGAAACGAAAGTTTTCCAGGTTCCGCACCATCTTAAATTGAGATTCCGATATAGTAGTTAAATACAGGGTCTTCATTCCCTGCCTGGCACAGTTGAATATAATGTTTTGGACGAAAATCGTTTTACCGCTACCGGGGGCACCGGAAACAATATTTATAGAATAGGCCGGGATTCCTCCCTCAAGGATATGGTCGAGATTTTTTATCCCCGTGACCAGCCTGACCATAATTTTTTCGCCCCTCCCTAAATCAGCAAGTACCACCGGACACTGTGACTATCTTTTTCCTGATCTCCTCTGCCCTCTCGTGACCCAATAACTTTGCCAGGATGGAAACATATCTGGTAATAAACCTCATAAACATCTCCTCAACATCATTAAAGTCCTTCTCTACGCTTGTCAATATTTGAGCGCAAGATATACCATCTGGACCGTACTTGAGAAGTTGGACAGCCGGGTACTCTTGAGACAGTTCCCAAACTACTCGTTCTACCAGTAGATTAGTGGAAAGTATTCCCAGGTATTTTGCCGACTCCGACCACATCTCCTTAAGGAGTGTCTCGTACCGGACGATAACATACTTGGCGTCTTCTCCCAAAATCAATCCCTCCGGCCCTTAAAAGTCGCGACTACCAGTCTTAAATATCGTTGACGGCAGTCCGAAATAATAACCCTGGCAAAGATTTACCCCGAGTCGCTGATGCTGTCAAGTAGAGTTTAGGTTGATTGGGTAGTGTCAACTCCAAGTGGGAACTAGCAATGCCGCTGGTCTTCTTTAAAGTACCAAGGGCTCTCACGCCAGGGCCGGTGAGCCTCTTTCAAAAGCCGCTGTCAATAGGATTCCTTTGCTGCCCTTGAAGGCTTATATCTCTTCGGCCCTTTGCCTACAAAGACTGAGAACCCTAGCTATTTCCTTTCCATAGTCCTCGTATTTTTCTACTGTAGTCTCTAAAATCATAGGGAGGGAGCCCAGGAAAGGATGATTTATGATGGCGCTGATGCCCTCTTCTCCCAATTCTCCTTCACCGATACAGGCATGACGGTCGCGGTTACTCCCTAAAGGGGCTAAGGAGTCGTTTAGGTGGAACACTTTGATCCGTTCTAGCCCAAATTTATCCTCCAGGGCAGCTACTAGGTCATCACAGCCTGCAGAGCTTTTCAAATTCCAGCCAGCGGCGAAGAGATGTGCAGAATCCAGGCATATCCCTACTTGAGGAGGCCAATCCAGGAGATCCAAAACCTGACGGAGTTCGTCGAGGCTTCCCAATTCACCTGTTTGCCCGGCCATGGTTTCCAAAAGCAACATGGGACCATGCTCCTGGCCTTCCAGGACATTTTCCTGTATAATGGCCGCCAAACGTGTTAAGGCTTCTGCTGCATCTCCCTTATGCCTACCCGGGTGGGTTACGATATACTCTCCGCCTATTAGTTTTACTCGTTCTAGGTCTTCCTGGAGAACCGAAGCTGCAAAGTCCCGCAGTTTTCCAGGAGGGGCAGCCAAGTTAACTGTATAAGGAAGATGGGCTACTACTGGGTATATATCGTTTCTGGCTCTTTCTTCCAGCCATTCCTTTATTTCTGTTTCCCCTATTTGTCGAGCACGGCCACCCCGGGGATTACGGGTGAAGTACTGGAAGGTGTTGGCACCGATCCGTTTAGCCATCAATACAGCTTGAGGTAGCCCCTGCGCAATAGATAAGTGAGCTCCTAAACGCATGTCAGCCTCCTAAGGTCAAATTTTCAACTTTACCTTACATTACTTTAGCTATCCTGTCAATTTTTTTAAGAAGAAGGGCCCCCCGGGCCCTTCCGCTAACAAGTCTTTCATATCTTATGAATGTAGTGGTAACCTAGCTTGGTGATATGGTAACCTATAGTTTCTAGGGTTATTTGCGAGGAATTATAGGTAATCATAAGGCGCCGGTGGCTGAGGAAAGGTACCACGCTACTTACACCCGGAAGGGTTTGCAAAGTATTTACTAATTTTCGGGTATCTTCGTCACTTTTCATGTTGGTAATGATAAGGGTAACAGTAGCCTCCTGGCTACCCCACTTCCCAGAACCCATCAAAGCCTTAATCTCGTTTATATAAAAGCTCACGAACCCGTCACCTCCGGATGGATTTGCTCTCTTTATTTTATGCCGTTATTTGTTCACATTCCCCTTCCCCTGTTCAATATGCTATTAATGGTCAATCTTCATAGCTAGGAGGGAAAAGAATTGAACATGACTATTATTCTTAGAGCGCTAGGCGCACCTGATCCATCTCTCCAAGGTTTTCTAGAAAGGTTAGGTGTAGCTTTAGATAAGCGTAGCTTCCGGGTACTAGGATTGCCTCCTAAGTCCAGCGATGGTAAGCTTTTCCGTCTATGGCAGGCTAATTTACTTTTAATCATAGCGGATCGTTCTTTAGATAAAACATATCTGGAACCCACTTTAAGGTTTTTCCATTCTTTTAAAAAAGCAGAGGAGAGCCTGGGGATTATCGCCGCTATCGTTCAAGAAATGCTCCTAAATAGAGATAGGATTAATTATTCCCTGGCCAGGAAATGGGAACATATAATCCGGCCTACCTACTTTAGGCTTTTACAGGATAGCGATGTACCTGCTATATTGCTAGAATTACATGGCTCTCGGATTTTGGAGGTTGTAGGCAATGGCCTGGAAAACAGGATTGTCGAAGGGATAACTCGTTACTTCAAGGGTTTATACCAAGGAGCTGGAGATGATTCCATATGTAGCTGTTCGGCTAGAAGAGAAGGTGTAGGACAGTTATTACCTAGCAGGAAGGAAGAGCCTACTGAAGTTAACCAGGACATAAATGGTATGGTAGAAAATAACCAAGAAGCCATAGTATCGTTAGCGTTAGAAACGGGAGAGAGGGCATCTCCTTTGGAAAGGCAAAAAAGCCAGGATTTTGAGGAGGTGCAGGAGGAAGGTCAAGAATATGCAGCAGAAATGAAATCTAACGAAAAAGAGCCCCAGGAAGAGGAGGTGAAAGAAGTTAGCCATAACGGAGAAAAACAACTTGATAAGGAAACGCCTAGGCTGGAGTTGCCTTTAACCGAAGCTAAACTTAAGCGCCGGCCTAGGCATTGGGGTAGCAATCCTTTAGCTCCTCCAGGTGACGGGCCCATCTATTATTTCGAGCCTTATAGCCCGGCAGAATTACCCCCCTCTATTCTATCTAGCAATACTTTCCCTGCCCTTCGTGTACCTGATCCTTTAAGTAGCTTAAAGGAGCTTGCGTTGAGCCTTAAGCGTGTAACCAGGAATGAAAAACCCAAATAGAGACTAAAAAAGCACCGTCAAGGAGACGGTGCTTTTTTAGTCTTAGAAGCATTGGGGTGGTGGAGAAGGCGGGCACACGCCAGGAGCCACCACACAAGGTGCCGGTACACAGAAACCATAGCTAGGGACCAGGAGTTGTACAGTGAGCAAGGTTTTAATTACTACACAAACTTGGAAGTCACAAGTTACAGTTATGGTGCCAACACCCACGGCGGATACTACGCAATTGCAAAAGAGCAAGGTGCTTTCGCTGCAGTCTACCGTGACCCCATCGGGTGCGCAGAGGGTAACAATCTTCGTAAAGGTAAATACTCTATTGGCGGTTTCGGTAGGTGCGTTGGGATTAGTCAGGGTAATAGGTACAGAAACTACCAGAGTAAGATTTGCGAACCCGCCTGTAGTAGGTTGCTTATTTATGACGTTACAGGAGATAGATTGATTGGGCGTAAGGCTACAAGGTATGGCCTGGCCCACGGTAAAAGTACCTGTGGCAAATTCACCGCCGATCCCAGTAGTTACTGTGGTATCCCGGGTCCGGCTTTCCACTTGGAAGCAACTATCGTAAACTTTATCTACTACAATGCATTCAATGCGTGTAGGTGGTGGACATCCTTCTGGCGGGCACTGGCCTGGTCTGATTACCTGTTGCTGTTGGGTTACAGCTTCTTCCGACATAATTAATTACTACCCCCTCCTGACAAGATTTTTACTTGTTGTCTGGTATATAATATTGCGTGCCCGTAGTGGATGTGCCACCGTATTTTGGGAGATTCACGTTTATCTCTGAGCTTTTTACTATTACCGCAAAAAACTTTATGTTACTGCCCTCTACGTAAAGTTACCCGGGATTGCCTGGTTTCCTTTGACGGTAGCGAAATTAAACTTAACCTGCTTGACGCTCGCAAATACACGTGCTATTATAAATAATGCAGTTTTGCTGCGGGATGGTGTAACGGTAGCACACATGACTCTGGATCATGTTGTCCTGGTTCGAATCCAGGTCCCGCAGCCAACAATGACAAGCTCTCCGGGGCTCAGGGGGTAGCTTAAAAGGTTGTGTTGCTGCAACCGCCTCCGGGGTTCTGGTGATAATAAAATGACCGCCAGGGAAGACCCTGCCGGTCATGGTGGTGGATGTGTTACTTCCCTCCCGGAGCGGAGGGGATTTTCTTTTTAACGAATAGGGTATTCAGCTTTGCTACGGCTTTCGGATGCTCATTAGCCTCCAGTAACCTTGTTGCATAGGTATGACGCAGAGAATGGAGAGTAACTCCGTTCAAACCGAGGTTTGCCGCTAGCTCAGTGAAGCGCTTACTGAAACTAGAAGGGTCAAGAGGGCGGCCATCCTCAGCACAGAATACTAGGCCACTATCTTCGTAAGCCTGGCCTAGGAGTAGTTTTTCTTCATTCTGCCGAGCTTTATGGGCTTTTAACGCTGGTAGCAGGGCCTCAGGAATGGGAACGATTCGCCTACTTTGCTTGGACTTCGGCTCATGGTATCTCAAAGTTGTTTTACCAGAGCCACTGTCATTTGTCACCCGCACCAGGGTCCGTCTCACATGGATCATGCCCTCTTTCAGGTCTACATCTTGCCAGCGCAGAGCTAGTCCCATTCATTAGTTCCCCCATAATATCCCTAACACACCATCATAGATAGTGGGAAACAATTTCTCGGGATTATAGTACCTCCTGCTTTTGTCTGAGCTATTTATTCGGATAAGCCCGGGGCTGACCCTATAAGTGCACTTATCAGCCGGTCTAATTCGAGCGGGTAGCCCTGGGTGTACACGGTAGTCTCTATAGCGGCCACATCCAGGCTTTGCTTGCCCTGGCAGTGCACAACATTAGGCAACTGATCAAGGCGATGGAAAAGGAGAGGAAAGAAATTGTACAGGTTCATTGGTTTGGTATGGAAATCAAAGGTAGCGAGCCCCTTTCTACTATGGTATAACATAAGGAGTGGATAAATCAAAAAGCTAGAGCAAAATGATTATGGTTTATATCATGGTTTACATCATTGAACCGTAAGAGGTATTCCATCTATGATGCAGGGTAAAGAGCCTATCTTTGTCATTTCTCGGTTTAGACTATTATACATAGTCATCCTCTTTCTTGCCGCTGTTCTTATAGCTATTCGCTTAGGCCAGGCGCAAGAGATCTGGCGGGTGTTCCAGCGCGCCAATTGGGCTTGGATTGCTGTTGCCGCTCTCTTGCAAATAGCACTATTAGTAAACCAAACCGATCTGTATAAAAGTGCTTATCGAATGGTTCAATTACCACTTAACTTTAAAGAACTTTTCCTTTTAGTGACATCCGCTGCCTTTGTTTCTGCGGTCGTTCCGGGAGGTACCATTTCCGGAGCAAGCCTGATGATTTACGACGGCCTACGTCAAGGCTGGGAGGTTTCCCGGATACTGATGGCCAATTTCATCTTCTACCTCTTTGACTATTCGGCCTTCCTGGCCCTGTTGGTGGCGGCTTTACTTTATCTTTTCTGGCGGGGCAGTTTACAACAATACGAAATCATGGCTACTGCTTTCCTTTTAGCCCTAGTGGGCGGGTTATTTGCGGTACTCTTTTTTACTGGTGCCCGACCAGCAACTGTTTTAAACCTGATCCGACGGTTGAGTCGTCTGGTCAGCCGCCTCTTTCCCAAAGTTGACCAGCATCTCCCGCCTTGGGAAAGTAAGGCGGAGGAGTTCGTTGGGCAGTTATCCAAGGCCTTGAAAGCTGCCGGTTATAGCCGGCCGGCTCTATTTCAAGCGGTGTTTCATGCTCTCTTGATGGATGGTATCTCGCTATTACAGGTACAAGCCCTATTCCTTGCCTTTGGCCAGGCTCCGGGCCTGGGTCGTCTCATTGCCGGCTACGCCATCGGAGTCCTGTTCATGATCGTCTCCATCACCCCGCAGGGGGTGGGTGTTGTGGAGGGAGCCATGACCACGGTTTACATCTCGCTAGGGGTCCCGCCCGAGCAAGCCGTCCTGGTCACCTTTAGTTACCGGGCGCTTAGCTTTTGGCTACCCGTCCTTCTGGGCTTTATGTTCTTGAAAAAGGTGGTGGTAAGGGAATGAGCGACAGCTTTCCTAAGGTTTCCAGACCCCACCTGGCTGCTTTCCTGGTGGGCTTGTTAGGGCTGGGTAACATTCTTTCCGCCTGGCTTGTACATCACCCGGCTCGCCTTTTCTGGCTCAAGCAACACCTCCCCTGGACGGTCCTGCGGGTGAGCTGGCTAGGTAACGTTTTTGCGGGCAGTGCAGAGCTTTTCCTTTCCTGGAGCCTGGTACGCCGCAAGACCCAGGCCTGGCGCATTGCCGTGTTCATGCTCCTGATATCCGCTATAACCAGTCTCCTGCGCGGGCTAAACTACGTCCAGGCAGGGGTTAACTCTGCTATCCTGGCGATCCTGCTTGCTCTCAAGTCCGAGTTTACCGCGGCCAGTGACCCGCCTTCGGTGCGCTACGGCCTGGCCGTCCTGGCCGGCACCGTACTTTTCACTTACCTTTACGGGCTCTTCGGCTTTTACCTGCTGGATAGGCACTTTCATCAGCGCTTTGACCTTACCGAAGCCTCCCGCCAGACCGTGGCTTTTTTGACCTGGTCAAGCACACCGGCCCTGGAAAGGCCCAACCGGCTGGCCCGCTGGTTTCTGGATTCCCTGGCCGCCATTCAGGCACTGGGCATAATCTATGGATTGACCATGGTCCTGCGCCCGGTAATCTACCGCCATACCGTGCTGCCGGCGGAAAGGGAAAGGGCGGCCGAGATTGTGCAAAAATACGGCCGCTCTTCCCTGGCTCACTTAACTCTATTACCTGATAAGGTATACTACTTCAGCCGTTCCGGAAACAGCTTTGTAGCTTATGCCCTGGTGGGCAACGTGGCCCTGGTGCTGGGTGACCCCATCGGGCCGGAGGAAGAGATACCCCAGATTATTGCTGAATTCACCGCTTACTGCGGCAGGAACGATTGGTACCCGGCCTTTTACCAGGTCCTTCCGGATTACCTACCTGCTTACGAAGCTTGTGGCTATAAAGTCCTCAAAATTGGGGAAGAAGCAGTGGTAGACCTGCACCACTTTACTTTGAGCGGTAACAGGCAAAAAAGCCTTCGTCAGGCGGTGAACCGCATGGTGCGCAAGGGTTATACTACAGAACTTATTCTTCCTCCTTTGAGTGACGAGATTTTAAGGCAGCTAAAAGAGGTCTCCGACCAGTGGCTAAGGAGGCAAAAGGGTGGGGAAAAAAGGTTCTCTCTGGGTTGGTTTGACCCGTCTTACCTAAGGGGGTGCCAGGTCATGGTGGTTAGGGATGCCGAGGGTCACATTCTGGCTTTTGCCAACATCATCCCGGAGTATCAAAAAAGGGAGGGAACCATTGACCTCATGCGCCGCAAGGATGGAGAAAATGGCCTGATGGATTTGATGTTTGTGCGCTTAATCGAGCACTTTAAAAAACAGGGGTACGACACCTTCAACTTGGGTCTCTGTCCTTTGGCCGGCGTAGGCGAGGCCCCTGGGGCCAGCCTGCAGGAAAGAACCGCCCACTTTTTCTACCAGCACTTTAATAAACTTTACGCCTTCAAGGGACTACGCCGCTTTAAAGAGAAATTTGCTCCCCGCTGGGAGCCGCGCTACCTTGTATATCCCCACCACCTGCTGCTACCCAAAATCGCCCTGGCCGTGGTTACAGCTAACGCGGGAGGTAGTCTATTGAGCTACGCCAAAGCCTGGTGGGAAAAACGCAAGTCAACCTGAGACGAACCCCAACCTTTTGCCTTAAGGAGGCCATGGTGAAAAGTGTCAGGGCCATCAAATCATTATACTCGCCTCTTATACATGCTTTTAGTAATTTTAATAACAGCAGTAGTATTTATCTTAACCTTTTACTACCTTTTTCCTGCTGTAGCCACAATAGTAAAAAGCTTAGTTTCTGTCTTATTGCCTTTTGTTGGGGGTGCCTTGTTAGCAGCTATAATTGACCCTATAGTTAATTTTTTGCAGCTGCGCTTCCATTTTCCTCGCACCTTGGCTACCCTAGCAACCCTTTTGCTCCTTCTTTTTTTGGTAACCTGGGGAATCTTTATTCTTATATCCAGTTTGGTTGCTGAAATCCAGTCGCTAGTATCGAACTTGCCCTTACAGGCACAAAACTTTGCCTTTATCTTTCAGGAGTTTTTAAATCGCTTGCAGCAGCTATACCCTTTTAAAGATAGCTCGCCCCCTGGCTTCTATGAGACTTTCCAATCTGCTCTTAACAACACAGCATTAACTGCTAGGGAAGTTTTAGTAAGAGCTTTAAAGGCTCTTTCCGTTTTCTTAAGTTCCTTACCCGAAATGTTTATTATGCTGCTCATAACTTTAGTATCTGCCTTCTTTTTCAGCCGGGATAAAAATCTGGTATTGGAGAACTTCTATCTAATTATCCCACGCCGCTATCGGGAACGCGCACTAAAAATACTAGAGACCTTTAGCCGTGCTGTTATAGGATTTCTTAGGGCAGAAATATTTTTAATAAGCCTCCAGACAGCCCAATGCATCATTGGGCTGTTGCTGCTTAGAGTTAACTATGCCCTTGTCTTTGCTTTCCTTATTGGCTTATCAGATTTCTTGCCTATAATAGGGCCCGGGGCCGTGTTTATACCTTGGATTGCTATAGAATTGATCACAGGACATTATAGTTTAGGAATAGCCCTGCTAGTGCTATATGGTTCTGTAATTACCCTGCGCCAGATATTGCAGCCCAAGCTTGTAGCTGTTAACCTGGGCCTATACCCTCTTACTACTTTGATCGCCCTTTATACTGGATTAAAACTACTAGGAGTAGTGGGCCTAGCCCTGGGCCCCCTTACCGTGGTAATCTTCAAGACGATCTTAGCTTCCCAAAGTACCTCTAGAGATGATTAATTATGTTTCTCTAAAATCGGGGTCGCCTTACCTTTATCTTCTTCAACCTGTTTCGGGCTATTGCCATTATTAGGTTTACTAGTTGTGCTACTACTGCTGTTTTGGGGAGGAGAAACTTGCGGCTTGGAAACTGCCTTTTTGTTAATAGGCGCTTCTAGCTGGGATAGATTTTCTTTAAGAGGTTTATTGGCTTCTCCGGTACTAACTGGAGTAACGGCAGGTGCTTTCTGGGCTACCTTGGTTTTTAAGGTACCTTTATAAGCTGGGGTTAGAGGCTGGTTAGCAGGTGCCGGAGCAGCCAGCACAATTTCCTTCGTTGTTTCCCCGTACTCGAATAAAGCGTGGGCTACTTGGCGGGCTAGTTCGGGCTTGACTCCCCAATAACTTATACCGTTTATAGTCAAAAAATAGCCCGGTAAGGTTTGGCTAACTACAGTTATGTTTTTAAGATCTATCATTGTCTTGGCTATAGCCAATAATTCCTGAAGGCTTATATTGGTCTCTACGTTTTTATAGATTTCAGGCAAGAGCCAGGGTAATTTAAGTAAAGTTGCCGGTTGCATGGCTTGCTGGACCAGCGCCTTAAGAAGTTCTTGCTGTTGCCTAGTACGGTCAATATCGCCCAGTGCTTCCTCCCGGAAGCGGACAAAGGCTAGGGCTTGGTGGCCATTTAGGTGGTGGACCCCTTTGGAAAGTCCAATTTTGTACTCCGGCCCATCGGTGGGGTCATAATAATACATATCGCGGGGTATGTTTATAGTTACTCCACCCAACAGGTCGATAATATTGATAAAGCCTGTCCACCGCACCAGTACATATTTAGATACCGGCACGCCTATAAGCTCAGACACTATTCTAGCTGTTAATTCAGGGCCACCGAAGCTCAAAGCGGCGTTAATCTTGTCCTTTCCATGTCCAGGGATAGTAACTAAAGTATCGCGCGGGATCGATAAGAGAGCTAATCTGTTCCCTTCCATATGAGCTACGATTATAGTATCCGTATTTCCCCCTGTTTCACCTGGGCGGGCATCACTTCCCAAAAGCAAGATATTAAAATAAAGAGACTTGTTCTCTCCTGAATTCCCCGCTTTAGCTCCTATTTCCTCATTGGGTGGATTGGGGGGCTGGAAGAAAGTTTTTGCGGCCAGGAAGAATCCCGCGCCTACACTTACGATACTAGCTGCTATAAGAGCAATTATTAGTTTTTTTAAACGCTCGATCCCCATTATTAAATTTATCATCCCTACCCTAATTTTTCCCTTTTCCACCTTTTAGTTAACACTTTAAATGGAGTATGGTCAACCTAATCTGATCCTGCTCTTTCCCTTAATTTCATCTTTTATGTTATGTTCCCTTTGCTTTTTGTAGGAGTTATACTTTTTAGGAGGGAAACTCAAGCTTTTTTTAAACTAAAACCCGAAAAGGAAAGGTGGGAGTTAAAAATGTTTGATATAGGGTTTCCTGAATTGATGCTTATCCTCACTTTGGTTTTAATATTTTACGGTCCCGGTAAACTGCCAGAGATAGCGCGTTCTTTGGGTAGAGCCATCAGTGAATTTAAAAAGGCTGCCTCAAATCTTGCTAGTGAAATAGACACAGCTACAGATAAAGAAAGGGTGGCTAGCGCTGACGCACAAGGTAGTGATTCTGTCAAGGGCCGATAGGAATAGCAGGAAATTGGAACGGTACTAGAGGCGTTTTGCCTTTCTGGTGTCCGTCGCTACGGAGGTATGGGGTTGGGGCGATGTTGGCTGCTCCTTCAGGGAAGCGCTTGTCCCGGCTGCAGCTCGAATGAGGGCGTCTAACTCAGCTGGCGTAATTGCTGGGGAACCTGCGTTAACCCTGGGCAGGGCATGGGGGTTGCTCTTGCGGGTAACGACCCCATAATGGGTAGTAAAGATAAGTTTAAAACCAGCGTCGGCAGCAGCTTGGATGGCTGTCTGTCCGCCGGAACCAAAGGGAAGGGCCAGGGCATACACCGGCTGCTGTAAATGGTTTTCTATTTCTTCTCGGGAACGCTTCAGGTCTTGGTAGACCATATTTCTATAATTGGTTATACTTTGACCCTTCAGAGGGCTCTCGAGGAGGGGACCGTTTTTACCGTTGGCCAAGAGACCGAAGCTATGGAGATTGTAAGTGTGGGATTGGGTAGTAATGCCAGCGGAGGCCATCTCCTTAGCCCCGTCCCAGCTATAGTGCTGGAGGTTGCCCAATTTCTGGCCCACGTATTTAACAATGGCGAAGGCTACGGCCGGCATATGTCTTTTGGCTAATTCCGGGAAGGCATACTGGTGGACACTCTCATACCCATCATCAAAGGTAATGAGTACGGCGTTGTCGGGTATGGGGCTTCCTTCCAGAAAATCGAGCAGCTGTTTCAGGGTGATAACATGGTAACCCCGAGAGGCAAGCATATCCAGGTGGTGTGAGGCACTCTTCTGGCCGGGTGAGAAGCAGGAGAGGATTTGCCCTCAATGCCGACAGAAAAGTAAGGAGCGGAGGCGGGAGAAGGAACGGCAGCGCAAAAGGTATATCACCCCCAAGGTCGCTTTTTCAACACGGTGAATCAGGCCAAAAAACGAGGCAACATAGGCCCGGAGAAGGCAGAGAGGCTGAAACAAATATGCCGGGAAAAGGGAGTGGAGGTCGCTCGGCAGGAATATGACCGCCTGAAGAGGATTAAAGACAATCTTCGTAGAATAATACTATAAGCATACGGCAGGGTTGCCGATAACCAGAAGGAGGTACTTAACCTTGAGCGTACCCAAAGATGAGCTACACCGCTTAGTAGAGGCCCTGCCCGAACAGGAAACCCGTGTCGTAAAGAGATTCCTGGAGTTTATACTGAGCAGAGCCCAGGCCGAAGATAGGGCCTGGCTGGAGGCCGATCTAGGGGAA
This sequence comes from Thermanaeromonas toyohensis ToBE, assembly GCF_900176005.1. Classification (NCBI taxonomy): domain Bacteria; kingdom Bacillati; phylum Bacillota; class Clostridia; order Neomoorellales; family Neomoorellaceae; genus Thermanaeromonas; species Thermanaeromonas toyohensis. The sequence continues at coordinate 1,887,058 of NZ_LT838272.1, forward strand.
CTGCCTCCGTATGATTGGGGACCAGAGGGGCCGCCCAAAGGAAAACCCGTGCAGTATAAGCCAGGGGTTGGCTTGATAGTTGAGGGGGGCAAGCAGTGACGGGCGAGGCGGTAGTACCAGGGGATGTGTTATTAGTTGCCCTTCCCTCCCATGAACCGAGAGGACATGAGCAAGAAGGGCTCAGACCTGCTATTGTGGTAGGTATTCCCTGGGGGCCTGTCCGCTACCCCGTGGTTATTGTGGTACCTCTCACAACGCAGAGCGGTATTTGGGCCAGGGAAAACCCAACCCTGTATTTCCCCTTGCCCGCTGGTGTTGGGGGGATCCCCAAGGCTTCCATAGTCTTAATTGACCAGGTGCGGGCAGTCGATGTCCGGCGGGTACGGGCTTACCTTGGTACTCTGGAAGAAGCAGTATTCGAACCCATTCTTAACGCCCTGCTCAGGCTCTTCCGCAAGGAAGGTTCGCCATAGGGTATATTTGAGACTGTCCAGCCCGAGGGATAGGGGGTTAAAAGAGGCTGCTGCAACCGTGCTGCAACCCGGCTGGAAAAACCCGAAATTAACGGGTACTAATTGGAAAGTCGAAAGGCCGGAAACCTAATAAAATGAACCGTTCCGGGAGGTAGTGAGACGTGGTGGAAAGGCTAGCTTACAACTCTGGATCATGTTGTCCTGGTTCGAATCCAGGTCCCGCAGCCAATCTTAGAATCAAAGCTTCTAGCCTCCGAAGGGTGCCCAAGAATTCAGGGGGCACTGGAGTAAGGGAGGCTAATTTTATTATATACTGAGCCCTTAAATTTTGGACTTGGTATAACAATAAGAATGGCAAGTAAAATCACTTAAAGAGACAAAGGATCGGGGTAACTGAAAGATGTCCAAGGTGGCACTACGCACAACTTATTGTCGAACGGCCCTAAACAGGACCGGTATCCCAGGTTACTGTTATTGCCTTAACCCCTATTTTGGTTGTTCCCATAGTTGCCGTTATTGCTATGCGGACACGGTGCTTCATTTCTCTGCTCATGCGGAGAAATGGGGTGAATTTGTAGCCGCTAAAGTGAACTTCCCGGAAGTCCTGAGGAGCGAGCTACGGCGGAGGCGGAGGCCCCTGGGTAAGATTATCTTAGGTACCGTTACCGATGCCTACCAGCCTGCGGAAGCGGAGTTCGGCCTTACCAGGGCCTCCTTGGAAGTTTTTGCGGAGAGACAACCGGATATAGAAATTGACCTCCTCACTAAGTCCGACCTTGTGGTACGGGACGTGGATTTGCTTAGGAAGCTAAAAAATTGTTCTGTCGGCTTTACGGTAACCACTTCTGACGATACCGCTGCGTGTGTGCTGGAGCCTGGCGCCGCTCTACCATCGGCGCGCCTTAGGGCCGCGGGACGCCTTGTTGCTCAAGGTATAAACGTATGGGCTTTTATAGCACCCATACTTCCCGGGGTGAGCGATGCCCCAGGGGCTCTGGAAGATCTTATAGCTACGCTTAAAGATACTGGAATTAAGGAGGTTTTTCTAGATCCTTTGAACCCGTACCCGGTATCGATAGAACGTCTCAGAGCCGCCTATCAAAAAAGGCTCCCCTGGGCGTTAAAATATTTGGAACAGTATCTTTCTGACCCCCACAGGTACTTGCAAATACTGAGAGAAAGGCTAAGGTCTCTTTCGCGAAAGTACAGCTATGACTTAAAGCTTGGGTAACCAGGGACGACCAGCCCGTAGCAGAAGACTACTACGGGCTGGGTTGTTGGTCAGGTTAATGAATATACCCGGATAATCGGTGGGGTTGTTAAGCTGATTGTAAATTATATCTTATCCAGGCGATGGCCTGTTCAAGGCGAGCGATCACCTTATCTTTCCCCAGAAGCTCTAGAATATCGAAGAGCCCTGGTCCCATGGTACGGCCCGATACAGCCAGACGAGTAGGATGGATAAGTTGGCCCGCGGGGATGCCTAATTCCTCTGCTAGATCGCGGTACGCCTTTTCTGTGGTTTCCTTGGTAAAGGGCTCAAGAGCCTTAAGCCGTTCCTTGGCCCGTTCCAGAAGATCTGCCGTACCAGGAGCAGCGAAGAACTTACGCACCCCTTTTTCTTCGTACTCCGTAATGTTGGCAAAGAAGTAAGAGGCCGCATCAGCTACTTCGGCTAAAGTTTTCACCCGGTCGCGGACGGCAGCTACCACCGCGCGAACATAAGGATAGTTGCCCTCGGGTAAAGGATCGGGTATAAACCCTTTAGCTTGCAAGAAAGGAATGGCCAAACGGGTTATTTTATCTAGGTCTAGGGTACGTAAGTAATGACCGTTTATCCAGGTGAGTTTTTTTGTATCATAAATGGCAGCGTTTTTAGACACCTTCTCTAATGAGAACTGCCGTATAATCTCTTCTAAGGGGAGGATTTCCTGGTCCCCTTCCGGTGACCATCCTAAAAGAGAGAGATAGTTAATTAGGGCTTCCGGGAGGTATCCAGCTGTTCGGTATTCTTCTACGGAAGTAGCACCATGTCGTTTACTAAGCTTTGTACGGTCGGGAGCTAAAATCATAGGCACATGGGCGTATACCGGCAAATCGTATCCCAAGGCCTGGGCCACCAGGATCTGCTTAGGAGTATTGGAAAGGTGTTCTTCGGCTCTAATAACATGGGTAATACTCAGGTCGTGATCATCTACCACCGTAGCGAAATTATAGGTGGGTATACCGTTAGATTTAATAATGATAAAATCATCCAGAGTCGAATTATCAAATACTACCTCTCCCCTGACCACATCTCGTACTACCGTGGTCCCTACGGTAGGTACCTTAAGCCGTATAGCGGGTCGTCTACCCTCATCTTCTAAACGACAACGTTCCTCAGGGGTAAGGTCACGGCAACGACCATCATATGCTGGTGCCCGACCTTCTGCTTGGGCTTGTTGACGGCGGGCGGCTAGCTCTTCTGGGGTACAATAGCACAAGTAGGCCTTACCTTCTGCTAGCAAGGTTTCCGCTGCCTCGCGGTATAGCTCTAGACGTTCTGATTGGAGGTAGGGCCCTTCATCCCATTCCAATCCCAGCCACTGTAATGAGCTTAAGATTTCCCGGTAGGATTCTTCTGACGACCGTTCCAGGTCGGTATCATCAATGCGCAGGATGAAACTTCCGCCATGTTTGCGGGCAAAGAGCCAGTTAAAGAGGGCTGTACGGGCACCCCCAATATGGAGGCTCCCGGTAGGGCTGGGAGCAAACCGTACACGTACGCTCAATCTACATTCACTCCTCTCGAAGTGCGCTCAAGGTGACGAAAACCTCATACTTAGTCAGTTTTACTTCTGCTTATTAACTCTTTATAAAAGCCCAACAATCGTTGGGCCATCACTGCAGAAGAAAACTGGCAGACATTTTCCCGGGCTCGGACGCCCATGCTTTGGCGCAAGGGCTCATTACAGATTATATCCTTAACGGCCTTAGCAAAGACTTCTTCCCTTGGGGGAACTAAGAACCCATCTACGCCGTCCTGTACCATATCTTTTACACCATAGGCGGATATAGCAACTACGGGCAGCCCGGCCGCTTTGGCTTCTGCGATTGCTAAGCCTTGGGTTTCGGTCATAGAAGAAAATACAAAAAGATCGGCGCCCCGGTAGATATTGGGCATTTCTTCAAAGGGAAAAGCTCCTAGAAAATGAACTGCTTTTTCTATACCAAGTCTCGCCACTTCCAAACGTAATACCTTTTCCCAAGGCCCGCTTCCTACTAAGACCAAATGGGCCTGGGGAATGGATTGCCATACGAGGGCGAAACTTCGCAAAAGGAATTCCAAGTTTTTTTCCTTACCCAAACGTCCTACATGAAGAAGGATTATAGCTTCTTCCCCCAGCCTCGTATATCTACGTAACCACGTAGGGTCTGCCTTCTCAAAAGCAGATAAATCAACGCCTGTGGGAAGGACCTCTACCCGGGTACGGACGCCGGAACTCTGCAAAAAAGAGGCGATCTCCCTGGAGGGAGCAATAACTAGATGGCAGCGATTACAAAACCATATGGTGTAGCGGCGTACTAAAGAGCGCGCAGAGGCCGGGGCTAAAGGAAAGTAATGGATATATTGGTCATAAAGGGTGTGATAAGTACATACTAGTGGTAATCCTAATCTTAAAGCGGCCCGCGCCCCTAGCTGGCCCAGAAGAAAAGGAGAATGAACGTGCACTAGTTCCACTCCTAGACGCCTTAGAGTATTTTTTAACCCAGGTGCCCAGGGAAGGGCTATAGCGAATTCCTTAAAATTGGGAGCCCGGAAGGAGGGAAAACGAAAGATATATTCCTCCGTCTCTTTTTCCCCGTAACTTGGGGCAAAAATATAGATCTTATGGCCAGCTTCTCTAAGTTCTTGGGCGAAAGTATCGATGGAACGGACAACCCCGCTACGATAGGGCCGATAACTATCGGAGAAAATAGCTATATGCAAATTTACAGAGCCTCCACTATCCACACTTACTAAAACCGCAGGTACAGGTAACGCACCCCTCTTGGTACCGTAGGGGCGAGCCACATTCCGGACAAATACCCTTCTTAATTAGTTCTTCTTCCCTATTTTGTCCCCTATTCTCCTTATCACAATTCTCTTTAGTAGCGCTAACCTCTTCTAGAGCTGCTGCGATACTGCTTGCGAGATGGGGTCCATATTCTTGCCAATTTTTAAGTTCTTGGGCCAGGACCCGGCCGATGATGTCAGGGCAGGATTTGCCAATTATGTCTTTATCAGTAGCCCGTCGGCGCATGTAATTGGGACAGCTTACAGAAGTAAGCTGGTCGATAATAGCCTCGGGAGCTATGTTAGCCCGGAGGGCTAAGGAGATGAGCCGGCTTACTCCCTCGGTAAAGCCGCTACACCCGCCCGAAGAACCGGTAGTGATAAAGGTTTCGATGAGCCCCTCCTGGTCGTAGTTTACAGTAATATACATCTTACCGCAGCCGGTTTTAACCTGTTCCGTCACCCCTATAGTACGCTTGGGACGGGGTCGTGGATAAGTTTTAGAAGGCTGCTTCGGGTGGTTTTCCTGGGATTGGGTACCCGTGACATATACCTGGCTTTCCCGGCTACCCGAACGGTATACTGTAACCCCTTTGCATCCCAGCTCATAAGCTAGTTCAAAAACTCGACGCACGTCTTCTTTAGTAGCAGTAGGCGGGAAATTGACGGTTTTAGATACGGCGTTATCTGTGGCCCGCTGGAAAGCTGCTTGCATTCGGATATGCCATTCCGGTGCAATCTCCAGGGCGGTTACGAAAACCCGCTTTACTTCCGGAGGGATTTCGGCTATATCCCGAACATTACCTGTGATAGCCACCCGGGCGATGATTTGCTCCGCCTCTTTAGGGGAGAAATTTGAGCGGACATATTCTTCAAAGACCGGGTTCACCTCGGTTAAGCTTGTACCATCTAGTACGTTCTTAGTGTAGGCTAAAGCGAACACAGGTTCAATGCCCGAAGTGGTTCCGGCAATCATACTTATAGTACCTGTAGGGGCTATAGTTGTACAGGTGGCATTTCGCCGTTTTTTGCCCCGGTAGATACTTTTTTCAATGTTAGGGAAGCTCCCTCGCTCTTCAGCTAAGCTTTCCGAAGCCTTGACCGCTTCCTTTTGAATGAAAGACATCAATTTATACCCTAGATCCACCGCTTCTTCGGAGTCGTAGGGGACCTTAAGTTTAAAGAGCATGTCCGCCCAACCCATGACTCCTAAGCCTATCTTGCGGTTGCCCCGCACCATCTCGGTGATTTTTTCGATGGGGAACTGGTTCACCTCGATTACGTTGTCTAAAAAGCGGACCGACCAGTAAACGGTATCGGCCAGCTTGTCCCATAAAATTCTCCCATCCTCCACCATGTGGGAGAGGTTAATGGAGCCTAAGTTACAGGCTTCGTAAGGTAGGAGAGGTTGCTCACCGCAAGGGTTAGTGGCTTCGATCTCTCCAAGCTCAGGGGTAGGATTGCCTTCATTTAAACGGTCCAGGAAAATTATACCCGGCTCACCGTTGGCCCAGGCATGGCTTACAATTTCATCGAAAACTTCCCGGGCCTTAAGTTTCTGATATACTTTACCCCCAAACTTGAGTTCGTAGTAATCATCCCGAGCCAAAGCTTCCATAAATTCCTTGGTCAAGGCTACTGAAATGTTAAAGTTGGTGAGCTCGTTGTTGTCCTCCTTGCAACGTATAAATTCCAATATATCAGGATGATCTACCCTCAAGATCCCCATATTGGCGCCTCGACGGGTACCACCCTGTTTTATGGCTTCGGTGGCGGCGTTAAATACCTTCATAAAGGAAACAGGACCTGAGGCTATACCGCCGGTAGAACGTACAGGGCTATTTTTGGGGCGCAAGCGAGAAAAAGAAAAACCGGTGCCACCGCCGCTCTTGTGGATAAGGGCAGCATCTTTGAGAGCAGTAAAGATAGCTTCCATACTGTCTTCTACAGGTAGAACAAAACAGGCCGAAAGTTGCCCCAACTCGCGGCCCGCATTCATTAAAGTAGGGCTGTTAGGTAAGAAATCTAGACTGGTCATGAGGGTATAGAAACGCTCTATATATTCTTCTAGCTTGTCCTCTGATAGATTAGGATTAAGCTTTTTTTCTGCAAAAGCTACTGCCCTAGCTACCCTCATGAACATTTCTTCCGGCGTTTCTACAGGGACGCCGTTTTCTTTCCGGAGGTATCTTTTTTCTAAAATTAACCTCGCGTTTCGAGTTAGCTTCATGGTCTCCCTCCGAGTTATCTACAAATTTATCCACATTATCCACTAACTGTCAGGGCAATGGTAAATAAATACCGAAGCAACTTCCTTCTCCTACTCGGCTCGAAACCTTGATCTTCCCTCCATGTCCTTCTATTATGCGTTGGCTCAAAGTAAGGCCCAGACCGGTACCATGTTCCTTTGTGGTATAAAAGGGATCAAAAATTTTAGGTAACTGCTCTGGTGGGATACCAGGGCCATTATCCTTGATGCTCACTACTAACATCCTTTCCTCTGGATCTACATGACTTATCACTTGGACTCGGCCACCTGGGCCGGTTGCTTGAATAGCGTTGGATATTATGTTAAGGATCACCTGCTTGATCTGAGCTGGATCTAGGAAAACGAGGGGCAAATTCTCTCCTTTAATAAATTCTAACATAACTTCGTTCATTAAAGCTTCTTGTTCGGCTAAAAGAAGAGCTTCACATATCAACTCATTTATATCGGTTATCTTAAGCTGCGGTTGAGATGGTTTAGCTAAAGATAAAAACTCTTTGATTATATTGTTGATCCGGTCAAGCTCTTCTAGCATTATCTGGAAGTATTCCCGCTCCGGACCTTCTGGATTGTACCTATGTTGAAGAAGCTGGAGAAATCCTCGGATAGAAGTTAAGGGATTCCGGATCTCATGGGCCATCCCCGCAGCTAGTTCACCTACTATAGCCAGTTTTTCCCTTAAATAAAGTTTTTCATCTAGTTCAAAGGTCTCGGCCATGGCGATCACCTCTTTTTAATATCTTCCACGGCCAACAAGATTTTCCTTCAAAAAACTTGAATTATCTCTGAACCACTTTAAGAGTTCGCAATCGGTTGATGGCAGCGGCTATCTCCTGGGGTCGGGGTAGGGCATAATCCCCAGGATGCTGGCCATAGAAGGGGGAGATTATATCTAGGCCTTTTTGGTTGATATCTTCTAGCACAAGTTGTATGAGCTCCCGCAAGGTCCGACGGTTATCGCAGTAGCGCTCCGCTAAGTAGCGGATGATATCGCCAATGGCCCTGGTCTGGGAAGGATCAACCAATTGCTCGACATAGGAGAGGTCGATGTCCTCATAGCCGAAAGTAATCTCCTCCACCCCATGAGCTCGGATTTTAGTTTTTCCTCGCCGCCTGGGGTCGAAGCTTTCTTTTAGAGGAATGCGGGGTCGTAAGCGTCCAAAGGGGCCACCCTCTTGCTGTCGGTGGGTTACAAATTTAACTGCAATCTCTTTGGCCTGGGCTGTCACATCTCGTGGGACATAAGCATCCATCATTATAACAGTATCGGCTACATCGAAGTAGTCCCCGGAACCACCTACTACCATAATAGTAGAAATACCCAGTTCTTTCAACTGTTTAACCCGATCGATGAAAGGGGTTATGGGCTCCTTTTCCTTAGCTACCAGCTGCTGCATTCTATGGTCTCGGATCATGAAATTAGTGGCACTGGTATCTTCATCCAGAAGAAGGAGACTGGTACCTATCTCTAAAGCCTCCATGATATTGGCTGCCTGCGAGGTGCTCCCACTGGCTTCTTCAGTGGAAAAGGCTTCTGTGTTTTGCCCATAGGGTAGATTGTTAATAAAAGGGCTAATATCTACTTTTTCCACTCGGCGACCGTCTTCGGCTCGGATTTTCACCGCATCGGGCACCGTTACCACTAATTCGCGGCCATCTCCAGGGATATGATTGTAGACTCCTCGCTCCAGAGCCCTGAGCAAGGTAGATTTACCGTGAAACCCCCCACCCACGATGAGGGTGATGCCCTGAGGAATCCCCATTCCCCTGACACGTCCGGCATTAGGCGCTTGAAGTTCCACTTCCAGGGTGGGTGGAGAAACAAAAGGGATAGCTTTGTCCGCTGGAAGCGGTAGTTGGCTGATGCCACTTCTACGAGGTAAAATAGAACCATTGCCCACAAAGGCCACCAGGCCTGCTGGTCTTAGCTGCTCCCGCAGGGCTTCCTGGTCTTCAGCTACAGCCACATGGTGCCGCGCTTCCTCTAGATCTCGAGCATGGCGGCAGAGGAGGCCTTCCTCTATAATCCGGGGAACATCACTGAGGAACATCTCAGCTGCTTCGCGGCCTAGGATAGTCCGTCCCCTAGCGGGTAACCCTAGAGACAAGCGAATCTCAATATATTCAGGGGAGATAACCATAGCCGTACGCGGGAGTATCTCCTGACCACCGCTATCGATGTAGAGCAAACCGCTTTTTCCGGTACCCCGGTGTCGGGGACCCAAAGCACGTATAGCCCTAGCTACCCGACGAGCAAGGAAATCTTCTAGGGCTATCCGGCGTACCTTTACAGACCAAAGTTCAGCGGGCCAAGCAGCTTTCTTGTGTTCTACCCGTATCCTCACCCGAGAAGGGCTGGCAAAAGGATCCCCCTGAATATAATCGCAATACAGGGTAAAATAGTCTAGCCGGTAAGCACCGTAGAGCTCTTTATATGCTTTATAACCCTTACCGTCTATAGAATTAAGTACCCGTAGAAGTTGCTCTTTGCTCTTCATTTACCCATCCCTCAAAGCAAAATTAAAGCCAGGCTCTCTAACCTGGTAGCTCTATCCGGGCAGCCGGGGGAGTTATTTCGGCTGGATCCGGTGTTAATTTATATTCTATACTGATCAGCCCCTTGGTGTGAATATGGATATAACGCTTGCAATGCCGACATTTTATTATGATAGTATTCCCTTCTATCTGGCATACTATTTTTTTACACTGGCAGCGGAAATCTTCCACCTGGCCCGCCCCCTAGTTTGGTTTTATGCTCCAACCTTCACAAACTGGTTCATATTTCATTTTATATTTTCGGTACAAGTACTTGCATTCCTTCTATGTTTCCAGGGCCAGGTCTACTATTTTTTGAACCAAGTCGGGGAAACTATAGCCGGCCGCTTGGGCCGCATCAGGCAAGAGACTAGTGGAGGTTAGGCCCGGTATGCTGTTTATTTCCAGAACATAAGGTTCGCAACCACCAGCTACTATAAAATCTACCCGTCCAAAACCTCGGCAGCCTATAAAAGTGTAAGCTTCCTTAGCTATGCGCCGGACTTCGTCCTGGACATCCTGGGGCAATCGGGGCGGAATGAGGTGTTCGCTTAATCCTGGTGTATATTTAGCTTTATAATCGTAGAAACCAGTATGAGAGACGATTTCAATAAGTGGCAGTACTTCGGGTTCCCCGTTACCTAAGATGGCCGCAGTGATTTCTGGACCCTCCAGAAATTTTTCCACCAGGACTCGGTTGTCGTATTGTAAGGCCTTGAAAAGGGCTGGGGCAATTTCTTCCGGTGAGCGGACGACGTAAGTACCTATGGTAGAGCCCTGGGTTGGTGCCTTGACTATAACGGGTAATCCCAATTTTTGCTGGATTTCTTCTAAGGTTTGGGGAAGTTTCTCTCCCTGACACTGGTGGCGAGGAAACATTAAAAAAGGTGCTGTCGGCAGCCCGGCTTGTTGTAATAACTGTTTAGTAACTATTTTATCTATAGTAATGGCGCTGGCCAAGACACCGCTACCAGTGTACGGGATACCTAGAAGTTCTAACATACCCTGTACAGAACCATCCTCTCCAGGCTTACCATGAAGGGCGATAAACACCAAGTCCGGCCGAGAACTTAAAAGATCCAGAGGGGTGCTAGGAGAAAGATCAAGTTTATATACCTCATGCCCTTTACTTAGCAGAGCTTGATAAACCGCTTCACCGCTTTTTAAGGAGACCTCCCTTTCGCTGGATGGACCGCCCATGAGGACTGCTATTTTCATAACCGGGTTTAAGTCCTCCTTCGTTCTATGGTACTAAAATGGATTTATAATACCTATAATACTTAAAGAGGATTTTTACTACAATCTATATTCCATTTTCCCTCGAAGGAAACCTGCTTAGAGCTATAAAATTTCAATGGTTTAGAGCGGAGCCTTGACTATAATAACGAGTAAGGTTTATAATAAACCTAGCGCAGGGGCGTAGCTCAATTTGGCAGAGTAGCGGACTCCAAATCCGTTGGTTGCAGGTTCGAGTCCTGTCGCCCCTGCCAAGCCAAGAGAATCAATGCATTGCAGTTTAGGAAGGCCTCCCCAGAGTCCGTTGGCTCTGAGGAGGTTAATTTTATGCCTAGAAAATGCCACTCCAACACTCGTTCATCCACCCAAAATATTTCCTGGGAAAGCCTTCTTCAAGAATTTTTGCTGTGGAAAAGTGCCCAAGGCGCGTCCCCCAGAACGTTACATGATTACTCTGCCCACATAAATCTTTTCTTTTCTCGCTTTCCCGAAGCCCAGAACGATTACTCTTCTTTGCGCCGGTGTCTACTATCTTACCTTGGAGAACCCATCGCTCCTGCCACTAAAAATCTGCGAATAACCTACTTGAAAGCTTTTTTCGCTTGGTGTGTAAAGGAAGGCTACTTGCCCGAGAACCCTGCTACAGGAATAAAGAAAATCAGGGATGACGGTAGGATTAGGCATATATCGCTAGAAGACGTAGAAAGACTGTTAAAACAACCTAATAGGAAAACTTATACCGGAATGCGGGATTACTGCATGATGCTACTTCAGCTGGACACCGGCATCCGCCCAAGCGAAATGGTGGAGTTGCTGCCCGGCGATGTAAATCTAGAAGCTAGGGAAATTTACATCCGGCCTGAGACAGCTAAGGCAAGAATAGCTAGAACCCTGCCTATTTCTCCTTTTACTGCTCAGGTCATAGCCCAGTTTCTAAAGCTTAGGCCTTCATGGTGGAGTAAAGAAGTGCCGTTGTTTGCCAGCGAAAATGGCCGCAAGCTAAGCTCGTGGTGGTGGTGCAAGCGGTTCCAAAAATACAGGGATATGGCAGGTATTGACGCTACTCCTTATTCCCTGCGCCATACCGCTGCCATAGAGCTTTTGCGGAACGGTGCTGATGCATTTGCGGTGCAGCGCATTCTGGGGCATTCTACCCTGGATATGACCCGCCGGTATATAAAGTTATCCCAGGAGGATATTAAGGAAGCTCACGAAAAGGCTTCTCCCGTCTACAAGCTTTCTATGCCCCGGCGAGCTAGGAGGAAGCTGGAATAACTGTTTGGTGAATAAAAATAAAAAATAGCCCTTGGCCTTTTCTCCTCGGCCAAGGGCTTTATTCTTTCCAATACCTTGTTCCGCAATCTCGGCAGTGGAAAGCGCAACACGTTTCCCGGAGCTCTTTTCCGCAATCAGGACAGGTTACTGGCTCGGCAATGCTTTCTTTTATAAGCATCCTAGCGCTTTCTTCATCCAGTTCTCCCACTTCTCCCGCATAGTATAGGTCTTTCCCCTTCTCATCCGCACAAACATCGGCAGCCACCTCTGCAAGGGCTATGTCTAGCAGGCAGTCCAGGCAGGGCCCTTCCCCTTCCCATTCCGAGAAGCATACCGGGCACACCCCATTTAGGTCATCCTTTCAGCTTTTGGTATAGATTGAGCAAGGCCGCCGCCAACTCTGCCCTGGTAGCGGGCTGGTCGGGGCGAAAACTTCCATCCGGATAGCCGTGCATGAAGCCTAAGTCTAGTATCTCTTTTATGGCCTCCTCGGCCCAGTGGCCCGTTATATCGTTCTTTGCGAAGTATCGCTTGAGGCCAATCAACAGGGCCAGCGATATACTCTTCCGTGTTTGCTCTTGCGCTAACGCATCCGCCTGGGCAGGGTTAGAGATGAAACCTATTTCTGCAAGCACCGCTGGAGCGATAGTCTCACGAAGGATATAGAAATTGGCCTTCCTTATTCCTCCATCAGGCCAACCCAAGGTGTTTACTAAAGCCTGCTGAATATATTGTGCTGCCACCTCTGCCCTGCCGCCTCGTTTCCATATCCAGGTACTGACGTAGTTAGCGGAAGGGCTACTAGCAGAGTTAATATGGAGGCTTAGCACTAAATCCGCCTGGGCTTTATTTAGCCTAGCGGCTCGTTCCTCTAGCTCCACGTCTGTATCAGCATCCCTGGTCATGACCACCTCGAAACCGCTATTTTGGAGCCGATATGCCAAGTCTCGTGCTATGGCTAGCACTACATCTTTTTCCCTCAAACCGTTTGGCCCGATAGCCCCAGGGTCAGAGCCACCATGGCCCGCATCAAGCCCTATCCTCGGCATTTTCACCACCTTCTCCCTTTTGTTTTAGCTGCTCTAGGGCTGCCTTAAGGGGTGCAGGAACGGGTACTCCAGCCCGGGAGAGGTTTTCTAATTCTTTTATTGCATTAATAAATGAACCAAAACGTCTATAGTAAGTAACTAGTGATGGTAATTCACCTTTGTGAGCTCTTATGTCATATGTCCTAGGCAATCTACCTAACTTAACTGCTAGCTGTGCTAAAAGAATAAGCAAGTCTGCTTTACTGTATTTGGTCTGGTGGAGCCGCATATGATCTGCTCTTTTAATGACAACCAGATTTTCTAGCCGATTATCATCACGCCTTTCGTTCACGTGGTGGACAATTTCATCAGATTGCAATTTACGTCCAAGATGTTGTTCAATTATAATCCGGTGCTCTGGCAGATAGCGTTTAGAATTTGGCACGTTAACTACTATATAACCATCTTTTCTGGATCTGCCGCCCTTCCACTGAGGATTTCTTTCTCTAGCCATTACGCCAGGGCGAGCATGGTTAGGCCGTCTTTTAATACCGTATTTAACCAACCACCGATAGACAGTAATCCGATCAATACCCAAAGCATCCCCGACTTCGGTTAGTGTATAACCATTTTGGTACAAAGAAATAGCCATGTCCCTAATCTCCTTCGGAAGCGGCACTGGCATCTCCACCACCCTTTTCTACCTTATCCTTCAATTGTTCCAGTGCGTCTTTAAGGGGTTTAGGTATGGGCACTCCTGCTCGACTTACATTTTCCAAGCATGACAAAGCTTCATTGCTAATGTAGAAGAATATCGCTAAACTTCGGAGCACTTCGGTTCCCAGGGCTATATCCAGCCAGTAGCCCACAGCCACCGGCACAAAAAGAAGTATCTTTTTCGCAATCCCTTTTAACCCTACGTCCGAGTTCAACTTCTTCTCCACCCAGGCTGCCGTGAGGCCGGTAATGTAGTCCAGCACAACAAATAGCACTAGCACCTTCAATGCCACGTCCCAGCCCCCCAGCAGACCCGTGAGCAGGCCGCCTATTGTTGCAATAGTCCATTTAACGTAACTCCCTATGTTCTCCATTTCTGCTACCTCCTTCTCATCGAATTTTATCTGATACACGTGCCAAGAAATCTTTTACGACCTGCAGTTTGATGGCATAACCCAGCCCCTCAAAAGCTTCTCCTACGATTTTAGCTACTGCAATGCCGACTATTTCTCCACGCTCGTTTATCACCGGGCCTCCACTGTTGCCGGGGTTTATGGGGGCATCTAATTGCAGCCACTTTCCTCCCTGGCGACTTAGGTTGCTTATTATCCCTACGGTTACGCTCTCTATCAGGCCAGCAGGGGCACCGATAACAGCTACAGGCTCACCCAAGGCCGGGTCTTGTTCTGCCAGCTTCAGCGGAGGCAAGGTTTTGGCAGTTTTGATGAGGGCTAAATCATTATGCTGGTCAGCGACGACTATCTCCCCAGGAAAGTTCTCGCTATTTTCTTTCATAAGGGTAAACGTGGTATTCAGTCCTACTACATGGTTATTGGTGATGATATAGCTTCCCTCTTGGTCATTAGCGATACAGGCCCCACTGCCTAAGTTGGTTCCGGTGTGCACCATTACTATGGAAGGCATTACGGCAGGAAGAATATCATCAAAAAGGCCATTGCGAAACATCCAGCGATGAAGAATGGAAGCCATTTCCTCACGGGTGAGGGGCTTCTCTGGTTGAAAAGTGCCGTCAGGGTAGCCGGACATTAAGCCCGCCTTGCTCACGGCTTCGATGCTCACTCGACTCCAGCGGTCGGGGGTTACGTCTTTATACATGTAGCATTCCTCCTTCAAAAATAATAAAGCCGCTCACCGGCGGCAAATGAAGCCCGTTAGTTATTCTGCAATATAAACAATTTAGTAGAGTGGCCTTGCTGCGCTTTAAGTCTACCTATACAAGAGTTACTACTTCCCACGCAAAATCGTAAGCATTAGTTGAGTCGCTTCTAGAAATGAGGAGGTTTGTGCTACTAGTAAGGTAAGCGTAACCCATATATTGTGAACCATAATAAGAACTGCCAGCATAAACTAGTTTACCTGATAGTGTCACGAAGGATTTAGTAGGATCTACAGCTGCTATCGCAATGTTTGCAGACGTAGCACCGGCCGGAATCTGTCCAGTACCCCTTTGGACACTGATACCGCTAGCGAACTCTAGAATATATACATAAGCTGATTGATAAGAGAAACCTTCATATACTAAAGTAGTTGAATTGCTTAAATATACTCTTATGCCATAGTATCCTTCCGAAGCCACCTTAAGGTATGGATGAATAACTAAAAATGTTTTTCCTAAATCGACGGCAGTAATGGATGCAGTATAACTTCCCGACGACGTAATTTGAACGTTTACTCGTTGTATAGATTTAATCTGTGCCCCGCCTAAAAGGTCAAACCCAGCCACTCCCTGTGTATCCTTTAAACTTACCCTCACCAGTATGGAAGATTATTCTCCCTTGGTAACCAGTCGGGTAAGCCGATACTACCTCCACCCTTAGCTCCTTGGTAGTATCAGTACGTATAGCAGTTGCGCTCATATTATCAACTTGATCCAGCCCAACATCGGCTTTGGTAAGGACTACGTTACCCGTCTTACCGGCTACGCTAAGAACATTCGCACTCAACACACCATTGGAATCTATATTTACTCCATCACCCTGCTTCACGTGCCCAAGTACCGTAGATGACGCTTTTTCGGCCAAATGCGCATCTAATGCGCTCTGGCTAGCTGCTCCTATATCGGCAGGGGTCAGGGCATCTGCGCCGCCGATGGCATGGCGGCTTTTATGTTGGGCCAGGCTTGCAAGGGTTATATCCGGCGCATCATACCAGTTGGTCTTGCCCGTTATAGCTTTTAAAAGGGCCGCAAAAAAGTTCAAAATGGCTTGTAGCGGCCCCGAAGCTGCTGGCGTGGCCGTCTGGTCAGGGGTACGGCTTTCCTGCTCAATGTAATTTATGTTTCCTTCTATCCGGTTGAAGTCAGCTGCCGTGGGCACATTTCCGGCGGCCCAGTTAGTCTTCGGTGTCTGCCAAGGCAATTAGCTCGCCCTCCTTCCCGAAAGTTTAGCCCGGAGTGCGCCAGCATACTCCAATTCCTGCCTGACTACGTAATAGTCGTTTCGCTCAAGCTGGTCGACAACCGTGATTCTGTCAGCCAAAAGCAGGGCCGGATTGCCCCGCCACTCTACTTCCACGTCCCGGCGAGGGTTCTTGAAGCTCGCCAGCAACTTATCCGCTATGGTCTGGGCCATGCTCAAAGTCTGCACTAGCGGGTTGGTGGGGAAAGTATAGCGGATAAGTCCGTTGTCGGTGATGCTAGCGTCGTCTTTGGCGATGGCTCTCTCCTTGTTCTGCACCTTCAGTGGCTTGGCGTTTATGACCACCGTCACACTTTCATCGGAGGTGCCGCTGTTTGAAAGGGTAAGATCGGCTCCCCAGGCGTAGTATGATACACTGCTTATTGTTGCGTTGGTTGCACCTTCCAAGTAGGCCGAAGCCTCTATACAGGGCACCTCGTTGTAGTAAACGGTTAACGACTTCTGCCCGCCAGCCGGGACGGTAACTGGCTCATTGCTCCGATAAACTTCCTGAGCTGTAGCAACTGGCCGTAGCGGCTGCGTCTCGACTTCGATGTAATTGGCAATCTCGTTCCACTTCACTGGATTATCCTTCTGAAAGTAATCATCTGCAGTCAAGGTAAGCACGCTCTGCGTCTGGCTGGCAAGGAAGCTTGGGCCTTCTACCCTAATTATGCCGTTTCTATCAACGTAGACCTGTCCCAAACAAGCCTCAGCGATAAGGCGTAGAGCCTCCTGGTGGCTCATTGGTTCAAAGTAGGCATAAGGCACAGTATACTGCTGAAGTTCTGTATCGACCCAGTATTCTTCGGGTTTTAGCCCGGCATCCTGGAGTATGGCTATAGCCAGGTCATAGAGGGTCTTATTCTGCTGGACGGTGCTAATAGCATAATTGCTTTTTCGCAAATGCTCCAGTATATCCCGCCCAGTTGTTTCGGCGTAGACCCTTGTCTCTGGTATATTCCAATCACCACTCCAAAAAACACCAAGCGGTACCCATTCTCGCCCCACTGCCGTATCCACGCCAAGCCAGGCCCTAATAAGCCGATTAGGCTTAAGTAACCCGTACAGCGGGCTAGAAGTATTCCCAGGATCAAACTTGCGGCTGGAATTGTTCAGCCGCACCGTTATTTCATTAGCCGAGATGTTTCCTATTGGTAAGCTACCTTGGCTAACTTCTCGCTCTTCGAGTAGGTGGATAAGGATTACATCGTCACCTTCATAAGTTTCCTGGATAGAAGTAAAGAATTCTAGTATCTTTACCTGCCGCCCAGGGTGGCTCCACTTTCGCACCTCTAGGACAGCTTTAGTGACCTGAGTAACAGGAACTATATCTTTCGCCCAGCTAATTAGGGTATTCCCTGCCACGCTTTCGGTATAAAGTAGTGTGTTGTTAGCATCATACAGTCTGATTTCAAAGTCCACAGGGTACTCTCCCCGCCTGGCATCCCCGACTACTTTTAAACTGTGTACAGGTCTCTCAAAAAATGTAACTGTTAGAGTGGGGTATGGGATAGCAAAGTTCCCATTTACATCGGCCAATTGGCTACCCCACCACCCCATTTGGTACTGAAAATCACCCGGCCCCGGTGCGAGCGCATAGTTTTCTCCCAGCACCCAACTGCCATCGAGAGCAGCATATTTGAAAGCGGCTTCGGCAATCCCGTCAGCTACTTGCTCAGGGTAACTCACGTTAGCTTGTTCGTTAGCGGACACTTGTATGGATTTATCCAAGAAGAACTCCGCATAGGTTATCGTTACCCTGCCGTAAACACGCCGCTCGTCGGCACGGATTTTATCGAGGAAGTCCTGCGTAACGGGGTACACTAGCACCACCCACTCCTTGCAGGTAAAACATCCCTTCTTATAGAAGTTTGGAGTCGCTCACTCCACTAAATTCGTACAGAAGGGAGGGTAGGTTAATGAAGATGACCGAAAAACAGCTTATGAAGTTTTTTGAGATGCTAGATAAAGAGGCTTTACTATTACACCTGCAAGATACCCGTGAAAAAGCCAAAGACTACTATACTCACCTTTTAAGCCAGGGAATGTCGAGCGAAGCTGCCATGCTTGAAACGATCTCGATGGCATGTTACCAGACCCTTAAAATTGCTACTTTCTTGGCATTGGCTTTCACTTCATACGAAGCTTACGACCCCGAAACCATCGGCAAAGAAATTGAGACTTTGCTTAAGTCTCTGCATTGAGCCATGCTTTATTTGTTATTTGTGCTATGCCCTGCTTAAGAAACTCGATAAACTCTTCTGCCTTTACCTTTTTTGCCCTTGCTGGCTGGACTACTTTCTTAAGTTCAGCCACTTCTTTTTCTAAGGCAACAATCCTTTGCTCTAACAACTTGCTCATCTTCTCACCTCTTTCATATCACAAGTGCACCAGCACCACCTCATTGCTCAATTAGCGCCAGCGATACATCTTTCCAGTAGCGAGTTCCAGCTATCTTCTGCCAGGCCGCTTGATTTATATCCCCTACGTATGCGGTAATGGTAGCTGTCTCACCATTCTGTGGGTCGGGGTACTGTACGGTGTGGAAAACCCTGCTCTCCAGGATGTCCAGGATAGTACGCAGGTCGCTATCGGCAATAATCTCCCAGCGCATGTCCAGCCTCCGCTTGATAGCTATAATCTCCATAGCCATCTTGCCAGAGGCGAGGCGTTCGGCCTTGCTTAAACGAAAGACCCCAACCTTCAACTCGGTTGGGGTCTTAATTTGGGTTCCGTTGATCAGTACCGCCATACTAGACACTCCTCAGTACCACAGGAATGCCAGTACGCTGAGCTTCGGCAATAATGCCGGGCAGTATGGCTCTGCCCAAACGTTTGCCGTCTATCTCAAGAATTATTTCTCGCTGCGTGGCTCCTTCGGCCTGGACAACCCGCATAGCATCTCTTATCGCTGAATACGCCGCTTGATATATCGCACTCGCCAGATCATCCGCAAATCCGCTGCGGCTAAGAGGGATTACCGCCTCTGGGCCACGTTCACCTAACATAGTCAGCGTAGGAGCGGTCACGAGGCCGCCTTCGGCCAAATATGGTATTTCCGGTATCTGTGGCATTCGGATAGACCAACCGCCTACAGTACCTATAAAAGGTATTTCTATCCTAGGTATACGGATTTCGATGCGGTTAAAGGCCCGAATGAACTTGTTAATAATCGCAATTATCCCATTGATAGCCCCCTTGATAACGTCCTTTACGCCTTCCCACTTCTCCCATGCCGCAGTTCTAATCGTTCCCCATACGCCTACCAGCTTATCTCGTATCCAAGCCCATGCCGCATCTAAAGCACCTTTGAGGTAGTTAATTGGGGTCAATATAGCTGCCTTAATGGCCTCCCAAGTCGCAACAGCCGAGGCTTTTAAGATATCCCACACCATAAGGATATTGGCTTTGATTAGTTCCCATGCTTGCGCTGTAGCCTCTCGGATAGTAGCCCATGTTTCCGCCAAAAATGTTGTTATCGCCGTCCATATAGTAGTAGTTAGTTGGCTTATAAGGGCCCATTGTGTAGTGATAAACTGCGCTATTGCCGTCCAAATAGTGGTAGCAAGCGTCTTAAGAGCACTCCAATTGCCCGCCAAGAAGCCCTGAATAGCCACCCATATTGTGCTTACCGCCGTCCGCAGGTCTATTTTGCCAAGAATTAAATCCCTTATGGCTTGCCAGATGATAGAAGCTAGCATTAGGGTGTTATTCCATATTGTGTTCAAGAATGTTCCTATTGCATTCCAAATGGTAATAGCTGTTAGCTGGATGTTATTCCAGGTGCTAATGATGTAGTTTTTTACAGCCTCCCATATTGTTTGCGCCGTAATTTGGATAGCGTTCCATATCTGGCCCAAAGCTCCGCTGAATATTTGCCATAGCCCAATACCAATATTTGCAATAGCTTGCCACGTGGTACTTAATACATTACCTAAACTATTCCACGTTACAATGGCAGCATTCTTTATAGCCTGCCAGATATCAGAAAGTGCGCTGCTGAGCCCCTCCCAAGCTAGAATAGCTACCGCTTTAATGCCATCCCATAGCCCTTTGAAAAAGTTCGACACTGGTTCCCATATGGGCCTTGTTTTGTTGACAATCCACTGCCAAGCTCCAACTACAGCATTTTTGATGCTTTCCCAAGCATTATAAAAGCCTTGCTTAATCCACTCCCAGAACCCTGCTAGCGTAGGTTTTACCTGTTCTAAAGCACTGGTGTCTATCCCCGGCAAGGCCATAGCTCCAGGGGTCTCCAAAGTGGGCATGGTCATCTCGCCAAGTCCAGCAGCTACATCCTTTGCCGCATCTGCGGTATCTTCGATAATCTGGTGAACTTCATCAAAGGATTGGATGTTTTTCCCCGCTTCTTTACCAGCCTTTTTTGTGGCATCTGCCTGGTCTTTCAACGCATCAGCAGCTTCCCCGCTACTCTGAGCAACCTGCTGTCCGGTATCGGCTAGTTCATTTTGCTGCCCTTGTACCGCCGCTAAAATACGCTGCAGATTGGCCCTTTCTACACTTGCAGCATATTTCCCCCACAAGATTATCCCGGCGGTTACGACAGCGGATATACCTAAAATTGCCCATCCAAGAGGCCCTAAAGCCGACCAGACGGAATACAACGCAATCCGTAGGGCCTGAAGTATCCCTATATGCTGCACTCCAGCCATAGATGCTAAGTGTAGTTGTAGACGGTATATCTGTACTGCTCTGGCAAGAAAGTTTAAGATGCCGGAAGTCGCTACGGCTTCCCCACGCATGACGGCGGTAATAAAGGTAAACTGTGCCACTGCTTTAGCTGCTAATCCGAACACCCAATTGACTAGGCGGAAGGAGAGGAAAGCTGCTAAAGCACCAAGGACAATTGGTTTAATTACTGCCCAATATCTTGCAATTGTGCCCAAGACAGCTTTAGCCGTATTCCAAAATCCTTGCAAGGCAGCTACGGCCATGTTCACGGTTGCCGTAAACTCCGGGCCGAATGACTTTGCTAAGGCCGCCTGAAGGCCGAACTGCCGGAAGGTATTGTAGAACTCGGTGGCGAAGTCTCGCACTTTCTGGAGCCAGGAGACTATCCCTTTAAATAAATTGCTGGTCAAGGCCCCAATAGTCATGCGCCAAACGTCTTTGATGGTGGAAGTAACGCCTTCCCAAGTATCCTGCATATTCTCCATCATCTTGGGAAAGCGTTTCTCCATGCCCTCAATGAGTATCTGGATAGCCTGGCTTGCCGGGATAAAGCCTTTCTCGGAGAGCTTCATCACTTCGGCGGTGGATTTGCCCATAGCTTCAGCTAAAATTTCCCATGCAGGAATCCCCGCCTCAGTCAGTTGCATCATTTCTTCTGCGCTTACCTTGGCCTTGGCCCGCATCTGGCCCAGGGCAATAGTAATCCTGTTAATGCCTTCTTTGCCTAGGCCAAGACCGGCAGCAGCATCACCAACAGCCTGCAAAGTTGGCAGCACTTCATGAGCGGCAAACCCCATAGCCATCAT
Organism: Thermanaeromonas toyohensis ToBE; assembly: GCF_900176005.1. Classification (NCBI taxonomy): domain Bacteria; kingdom Bacillati; phylum Bacillota; class Clostridia; order Neomoorellales; family Neomoorellaceae; genus Thermanaeromonas; species Thermanaeromonas toyohensis. The sequence goes on from NZ_LT838272.1 coordinate 1,908,542, forward strand.
GCGTTTGGCCGCTTCAAGCAAATCGGGGTACTCAAACGGCGTCTTGGCGGCAAAATCGGCCATTTCCTGTAGAAATGCCTGGGCCTTCTCGGCACTTCCAAGCATGGTAGTGAAGCCAATCTGGGCTTGCTCCATCATGGCGTTGAAGTTTACCGCTTCGCCTACTATGGATTGAAAGCCTCGGCGTATGGCTTCAAATAAGCCTATGCCTAGGGTGAAGGAAAGTGCATTCCTGAATATATCGCCAATCCTTAGCCCAGCAGCCTTGGCCTGCTTTTCGGCTTGAGCCAAGTCTTTATTGTACTGGGAGAAGTCAGCCCCAAGCTTGACTAAAAGTTCGCCTACAGTCATTTTCATCCCTCTGTTAGCAGGATTTTACTACCGCATGACGAATAATTTTCCAAAAACTACTTCCGTTAGGAGGTATTGGCTTATGCGGAAACCTCTCTTGGTAAGCGTTGCTGTTTTTCTCTTGCTCGGGCTATTAGCTGGTACGGTCTGGGCTTCCATGTGGGGCACCTACATGGGTTACCCAGTGGCCCGAATACAGGTAAACGGCCAAATCGTAACACCCTCTAGCCCGGCAATAATCATTGAGGGCCGTACCTACGTCCCGTTAAGATTTGTCAGCGAAGCATTAGGTGCCCAGGTTGGTTGGGATGAGAAAACTTATACCGTTATGATAAAAACAAACACAGTTCCACCTTCTTCACAAAGCCCTGCTACTAGCAACAACGAATATGTTGTCAGGGATGCTAATGGCAAAGCTCTTTACAGCTTTAGGATAAACAAGGTTACCAGCATGAGCGAGCGCAATCCATATTCGGATAAAAACCCAGCTCAGGTCATCATGATTGATTACACGTATACCAATATAGCGAGCGAAGAGGACGTTTTTCTGAGTGATATTCATTTTAAGGTTGTCGATTCGGCCGGGAAGGTAGGATATACTTATCCCAATGCGCCCAAGAACTACCCCCAAAGAATTCCTGTAGGTGTTACGTGTAATGCTCAAATGATATTTGGCCTCGATAACAAGAGCGATGTTGTAAAGATTTATTTCTACAAAGACCTATTTGGCCCAGTAACCGCCACCTTCGAGATGCCTGTTGAGTAACTTACTACCACGGCCCTTTTAATCCCTTCGCCTTCGCCTCCTGGATAAGAGCGGCCCAGCGGTCTTCTTCCTGCTGGGCCTTTCCCGTCAGTCTCTCCACCGCCTTCTTTATTTCCTTGCTGATAAACGCATCAGGCTCCACCTGCTTCGGCTTTTTCTTGCCGAACATGCCAGCCAGGGCGCTTATCCCGTTGGTAAACACAGCGGCCAGGAAGGCCCATTTGTTCCGCATCTCGTGGTATTCCTGAATAGTTTTTTGCCGTTGCAATTCCTGTAGGATTGCCACCAGCTCGCTGGGCTTGAGCTGCCGCATCTCGTCCAGCGTCCAGCCGAACTCCCGAGCTAGCAGCACTACTACCTCTGCGGTAAGCCACTCTGAGCCAAGGTCAGCATCGGCTTGAACAGCTTCTTCAGCCCGAGAAAATTTACGTCAACGAAAGCCTCGATTAACGCTTCTATTTCGCTCATGTAGGCATTCTTTATGTCGTCTTTAGTAAGTTCCGGAAAGATGACAGGAAGCTTCTTGTAGAGAATATCGAAGTCCAGAGCCCCCAGCTCTTTCGCCAGGTCTATGTTGGCTATCTTCCCCTTGCTGGTCGGGAAAAGCTCGATTATCAGCTTCTCAAGGTCGCCAATCCGCTTTTCTTCTACCCGGATTTCTTTCCCGCCAAACGATACAACCTTATTCCGCATCTAATCACCTCTATAGCCTGAAGTAGAGCGGGCCTACGCCCTCAAAGTCAATGCTTTCCTTCACCAGCTCATCAACGGCGGCCTCTATGCCTTCACCATTTATGATGGCAAAGCCCTCAAGACACTTCTGGGAGGCCCCGCTGTCAACGAAAAGTTTCACCACGATAATCTCGCCCAGGCTCTTGAAAAATCTATCGTCGCCCCAGTAAGCTTCGGCACTACCGCTCCAGCCTTTAACCGTTCGTACAAACTCCTTCCAACCTCCGCTGGCGAATGTGGTGGCTTCCACGTCCTCAGCATCGGTTTCCACACTCCAATTGAAGAAGCCGCCGCACTGCACCAGAGTTAAGGCCTGGCCGGAGACGGTTACCGTGTCGGTATCCAACAGGGGGGTATCAAATACCACAAAACCGCCAGCCCTCTCAAGCGTAAAGCCGCTAGTAATAACGCTGCCGTTCTTTTTAACCGTGATGGCAGCATCCAGCGGCCAGTAGCGGTAGGCCGAGTCGGTTACCTGGTAGCGTGTTCTGGTAGCATCAGGCGTAGTGGCCTGGTCTGTAAAAGAAACAGGGGCGGTATTTATATCGCTAACATAAACCGCCCCTACCTTGCCAGCTATTGCCATATTAAATCACCCCATTAAGTGAGGGTAACGGTGAGCTGCCCAGTGCCCTGGAAGTCGAAACTTATGCTACCCTTATCATCCACAGGCATCTCAATACTAGGCTTCACAAGAGCACTACCAGATAGCTTTTTGGTGGCATCAATACGCAGTTCTAAATTAACAGTGGTACCATTTAGCCAAGCATTGATTAGCGCTACTTGGCCGTTTGTATCATTGGGGTTGAGGTTTCCTTCAAAACTGCCGCTCCACTCCTTCAAACCTGCGATAAACTCTTTCCAGCCGTTAGAATCAAAGCTGGTAACATCGATGTCGTCGGCTTCGCAGTCGATGCTCCATTGGGAAATTTCGGCTACCTTGTTGGCCCCAATATAGACACTTCCGCCCTTACCTGCAATTGCCATGTTAATCGACCTCCTTAATCACTCTAAAGTTGCACACAAAAATAGCCCTGCCGTTTTCATCTCTTGGCAAGGCTTCTGGGCTTTGTCTAGCCCGAATAAGTAAATACCTTCTTCCGTTGACTATCGTTTCGGTTAGCCCGTGCAACACATTTCGGATTTGCTCTATTTTCTGCCTTCCAGCAGCATAATTTTTGTTTCGCACCAGGACTTGCAACCCCGGATACTCGACATTACTGTGCAAATCCGGGGGCTCCCCAGCATACTCAAATAGGGCAGCGACATTATCGGGGGTTGCAGGTAACTGCCCTAAAAAAATATCGGTGCCAACCGTGCCGACACCGTTTGCCTGGAGATAGGCTGCTATATCGTTTAGCAGCATCTATCTACCCCCTTTCGAGGGCCTTGCCTACCTCGTTAGCGATGTACCGCTCGTACTTGCGAGCATTGTCGTTGAAAGGGTCTTCGAGATATTTGGCTTTCCCACCTTTGGGATGATTGAAATCCAGCCGCTCATGCTGGACTATTGAGTAGGGCAGGTCGTAGCCCACCTTCACCCATACCTGATTACCTTCCCGCTGGAGTGGGCTTACCGAACAATTAGCCCGCAGGTCGCCGGTATCAATCGGGGCCTGCATGGCCGATTTCCCCTGTAGGTCGGCGGCGCAGGTCTGGATGGCCTGGATAGCAGCCTGCATCGCCCTTGATACTGCTTTATTGCCGTACCACCTTAGCTCCGCCATCAGCAGGCCACCTCACGGTAGATTATATTGCCGTCCAAGTCGGGAATTTCAGTTACAGCGATAATGGGCCACTCCCTGCCGCCATACTCCACTATATCTCCTGGTTGCACTTCCTCTAGGCAAAAGAAACGGGCCTCGGAGACTACCTCCTGGCCCTGTCTATCCCTCACCAGCCTCCGCTTGCCTTCCCAGCGCACTTTGATGGTCTGGCTGGTGGTGATTGGCTCCCCGTATTCATTGAGGCCTACCGTTCGCTTCCAGGTAGCAGTTTGATTGAGGTAATCAGCAATCATTTAATGCTCACCACACCCGCTAGATAGGGCTTAAGCAACTCCAAGGCCTCCTTAGAAAGCAGTTTCAAGCTGGCCCGGTACTCCTCGCTCACCTCACCAAAGTTAACCCGGACAACATTTTGCTCCTGGGCCTTGGTGCGGGCCGAATTGCCATACTTGAGCAAAGCCAGAGCTTCTTCACATTGCGCATCTTTTACCTCCTGCGGTACCATAGCCCCCTCGGTAAAGCCAATCACACCGACACGATTAAACACAGGCATAATGCGGGGGAAAGCAAGAAGCTGTGCTTCATCTGCTTTAACTCCTTTAAATGCCAGACGGTTTATCCGTTTGCACGCCTGAATGAGGGCCTTTTCCTTAGTTGGCGTATTTGCGGCCTGCCATTCATCCGCATAAATCCTCTCCGTAAAGTACGCATCAGCCTCGGAAACCGTAACGTAACTATTAACTCCCACCTGGAGGGCCATATCTATGCCCCCTATTTCTTGGTTTTACTAGACTCTTCTACCTTTACTTCCGGAATCCTCTTGAGTATCTCAATTACGCCCCCATCTTCCGTTTCAAAAATGCCCTCTTTAAACTCGGCTACAATTTTCGTACCATCCCATACCTTTAGAAATGGGTAGCGCTCACAAAGAAATTTCAATCTACATCACCTCCGCATTAGGGTTAAGAGGAGCGAGAGAAAGTCTCGCCCCTCTTAAATCGTCACGTCAGATATGGTGCATTGTGCAGCATCCGCTGAGGTAGTAGTATTAACCGTATCCGTAGTGGAAGCCGTACCCGTATAATGCATATTCGCCGCTGCTAAATGGGCATTGTGGTCGGCTTTTAATTCGTTGAGGAGTGTTACAGCAGCGTTGTATTTCGCTTTGAGGTCATTAGCCAGGGCAGCTAAAGCTGCCACTTTATCTTGCAGTTCCTTTAATATCTCCCGTTCTTTCGGGGACAGCCCGATACCTACCTCTTTAAGCGCCATCAGCTACCGCCCCCTTAAGCCGCCAGGCCGATAATCTTGCCGTGGTAAATCTCCGGGCCGTGCTGCAAGCCAATCTCGCCGTAAATCTGGTACTTGGTGCTGGCCCCGGTCTTGGCAAGCTCTTCACGGAAGAGGAAGCCCTTGCCAGGAATCTCCAGAATCACGGGAGCGCAAACCTTCAAATCCACTATAGCAATGACATCGGTGGGCATGTAACGATTGAGCATAATCGGAAAGGCCCCGAAGTTAGTGAAAATCTGCTTTAACTGCAGGCCTCCAACGTTGCGGTCAGCAGGAGCATAGCCATAAATCTCAGCCAGCTTATTGAGCTGATTACCGTTGAGAAGGATAACACATTTATCGCTGAAAGGTGCCCCGTTCTGGTACATCGTCCAGAGCAGTTGCTCAAACAGAGCCTTGGAGATGGCTGCACCCGCTGCGTTGACCACGTTAGTAGTAATAGCAGTCAAAATGCCCCTTGTCTTGCGAGCCGTGGTGTTATCGGTTGGGTCATTGAATACCCCCTGGAGGAAAGTATACTCCACATCCCGCGCAATTTTCTCTAGTGCCCGCTCCGTCTGCCATGTAAGCTCGTCTTTCACGGGCTGGTTACCCAGGATAGAAACGCCAGATATGTTGCCAATAGCAGCCTGCTTGGTGTAGCTCACTTCGATGGTCTCATGGAAGATCTGCACTACGTTGTAGACCTGGCTGCGCACTCTGGCAGATGCAGTAGGTGCCGTCTGGCCTTCCAGGTGTGCGGGCTGGCTGGGGGCCGGCAAGTCATATGTCTCGATAGCAAATTTGGTCGCGTTAGTCTTTACCCCGCCGGTTAGACCACCAATTGCACTCAAGAAAGGGGTTTCAGTTGGAGTAATAGAGAAAAGCTCGCCTACGAAGTTAGGTAGGTTATAAGTAGTGCCCTGTCCGGTAATGCCTGCCATGTGAAATCACCCTCCTTAAATCGTCTGTCCAAACTTCTTGCCTTTAAGATAGATTGCAGTTGCCCAATCGCCTTTAGCTTCGGCTTCAGCAATTTGAGTATCAATGTCTTTGGGCACGTTTCCGCCGCCCGGTGGGTTAGTCCCGCTCCCCACCGTCTTACCGGCAGCACCAAGCATCTTTTTTAGCTCCTCGGCGTCCTGCCGTATCTCCTCTTCCGTTGTACCGAAGATGCGGCTGGCCCATGCCTTGGGAAGACCCATCTCGTCCAGCACCTTCAGCTTCAGGCTTTCCAGCCGGGCCTCCTGGAGCTGGAGTTCCAGCTCTAGACGTTCCCGCTCTAGTTCGGCCAGCTTAGCCTGGAGCTTTTCTGTTTCACTCATCTGGGCCTCCTTCAGCTTTTTGAGCTCCTCCGCTGCCTTCTTCAAGTCTTCGTAGTCCTTGTACTTCTCCCGTTCACGCTTCAGGCGCTCGGCTAAGATGCGCTCTAGCTCCTCCTGCGTGAACGTTTTTGCCGGCGGATTGCCTTGGTCATTGCCCTGGCCGCCGTCGCCAGGGTTCGGTTCAGGATTAGGGTTGGTCGGGTTCAGGTTTTTGTTATCGTCTGCCATAAGCGGTTCTCCTCCTCCCGTGCTTAACCGACGCACGTTACCGTAGTTTTGCGACGTTTTATTCTTACAAAGGGTGTCCAACGCCACCCATTGATGTAAATGCGCTCGTAGATAAACCTACCTGCTGCACTTGACCAGCGTCCAAAATTTAGCCATATCATGAGTTATCCTCCTTCCGGGTTTTTGCCGGATTCCCGTGCCCGTTTTATTGGCAAAAGGCACACATAGCTTTATAGTGGCAGTCAGCCTTTGCAGCTTCTAATAGACCAAGTCTCTCAATGTAGCTAAGTGTTTCAGTCCAGGCTACCTCAAAAGTTTTATCATGATTTTTTACGCATATAAGAATGCCTTCTATCTCGCCAGCATCAAATTTTTGGGCCAAGTAATCAATCATTTCGCCAATATCGCCAAACCTCACTACTTTTGCCATTACTTTTCGCCTGCCAGTTGTTTTAGGCTCTCAGGAGGCTCCATTTTAGCCATTCGGTAGAGACGGACTAGCTTGCGGGCGGCCCTACGCTTCTCTTCTGCTGGTGCATCTACTCCGCCTCTTGCCCCTGCTAAAGCTGCCGCTGCTGCCGGCAGAGCGTTCTTGTTATACTTACCGTTCGGTTCTTTCACCGGCAGCTTGCACTTAGAAGCCACTTTTTCCTCTCCTGGCGGGTTCAAGTCGATAAGGCAGGCAGCGCAAAATTTCTCCACGCTCCCGTAAGCCTCAACGGTTTTATCAATGTCGCTCCAGGGCCGGTCGCTGAATTCGGCCATGCGGTTTCACCTCACTTCCTCTTGGATTTTTGCTTTCTCGTGGGCAGTAACCGATAGGGCATACTCTCATGGGCACACTTTCTTGCCCAGGGCATCTTGTTGGCAAACGCCCAGCGCCACTGCTTCTTACTCTTGAAGCCCATGCTCCCACCACCAGGGCATAAGAAAACCGCCCTTGCCATTCGGCTCAGGCGGTTTACGCATTCATTTCCTGCTTAGCTTCTTCGTAAGTTGGCAGCCATATTCCGTACACTTCATAATAACGCTTACGGTACTCTTCCCAGTTCTCTTCTGGCGTTTTTTTGTAGTCCGGCATACCATCTACCAAATCTACGCCAAGCACTCTTACCTTTCTATTCTCCTCAGATTTCATTAGGCATCACTCTCCTGTATTCCCACCCATACATTTCCGCCAGGTCTTGCATTATCAGGTGGCTATGCTCCTTCCATGCTTGCTCTTCTGTCATCCGGCCTGCTATAACTTCTTGGGCAAACTGGTTGTAGTATTTATCCCTTAGCTTCAGCCACTGCAACGAAATTTCCCTTTGGTCAGGCTTCTGCCCATTTCCACGGCTAAAAATATACCTCGTGCCGTCATGCCCGATTACTACAATGTGGCTAATAGATTCGTGGGCCATAGTAACTATAATGTCTGCATCCGAAAAGCTCGAACTCCGGGGATGGTTATGCACTTGTATTATGCTTCTTTCCTCAGCACGGCTCAAAAAATCTCTAAGGGTCGACGATATAATTACCTGGTCTTTCTCGCCCTCTATTGTAGCATAAACTTTTTCCCCGGTTCTAGCGTCTATGTGTATCAAACATTCTCTTCCGGTATTCCTGCCAAATTCTACTGCTTCTTTCAGGGCATGAGCTAACCCCTCTTTAGCTTTATCAGGCAACCCTGCTACTTCAACGTAATGCTCCGGAGGCGGCTTCTTCCCTGGCTCAATCCATTCTTCGTACTCTTTTATCAAGTTGGCATCAACGCCCTTAGGTTTTTGCCCAGTTAGCTCATACGACCTCTTTAGCCTTTTTGCCGCTTCCACCTTCTTATCTAGCGGCACTACTGGGCTTAGCAGTTCCCTTCTGTATTTGATACTCTAAAAGTTGACCAGTTGATCAGCGAAAAATTGACCACCCGGATCAAATTCCCTGTTATGCTGAAGGGGACAAACCTTCGGCAACAGGGGGAAAGAGGATGATCGACGTGGTCGACAAGGAGATGATCCGCAGGCTCCATTACGTAGTAGGGCTTTAGAGGATGCTAAGCCCTTTCATCGTGCAGACCTTCCGCCAGTATATCACCGGTACTTGGCGGCCTTAAAAGAATATCATGCCCAACCAGAAAAGGAATTTGTCCAGATCCTTATGTACCACCGGGAAGTGGGATGGGACGCTCTAACCTCGGCCTTAAATAAAGCTTTAGACGAAAGAGTTTACCATGCCCCTGGAGTTAAAAGTATCCTTGAGCAGTTAACCGGTAAATGCCTCATTTCCCAAGGAACCCAAGACCTATCAGCTTACCGGGTATCTAGGCCGAACCTAAAACAGTTCGACCTCCTGGGAAGCTGTAATAACGGGAGGATAGTCCATTGAGCACAGAACTTCTTCTTAAAGAGTATTTACACAAACTAAAACTTCCAGCGGTGGCCCGGCACTACAAAAGTCTTGCCCGCACAGCCGCAGAAAACAACCGCACTTATGAAGAATACCTATGTGCTCTTTTGGAACAAGAGGTATTGAGCAGGGAAGAAAGCGCCCTTAAGAACCGGATCCGCCGGGCCAACTTCCCCTACTTCAAAACCCTAGAAGAATTCGACTTTACTGCCTTACCAAGCTTGAGCAAACCTAAGGTGTTAACTTTAAGCCGGGGAGAATACATCAAAGCCAAGGAAAATGTCATCTTCCTTGGTAACAGTGGAACCGGTAAAACCCATTTGGCCATTGCCCTGGCTTTATGTGCCTGCCGGCAGGGTTACCGTGTACGCTTTTATACTGCCCCTGGCCTGGTTACAGAACTCTTAGCAGCTGCCCGGGAACATAAATTACTTTCCTTGGAAAAGCAGTGGCTAAAGCAAGACCTGGTAGTGGTAGACGAGCTGGGCTATGTACCCTACACCACTGAAGGAGCCCAGCTTCTCTTCCGCTTCTTGGCTGGCCGGTATGAAAGGGGGAGTGTGCTCATTACTTCCAATCTCGAATTTAGCGAATGGGTACAAGTATTTGGAGATGAAAGGATGACTGCTGCCCTCCTGGACAGGCTCACCCATCATGCCCATATCCTGGTCATGAACGGGGAAAGCTATCGCTTCCGCCAGAGTTTAAGGCGACGCCAAGAGGAAGGATTGGTTAGTTCTGCCTCTGCATAGTAGCTAAAAGTATTTCACGTAAGCTAGACGGCCTCCCGAGCCAGTCCGGCCAACCTTGATTAACATTATGCGAGTAACAAATATTAATTAAGCAAAACCAGGAGGTGGTTGCTATTCTAAAATAAGTAAACATAGTCCTAGCGAAACTAAACTATACAGGTGGTCAACTTTCAAGAGATCAAGTGGTCAATTTTTCGATTGACAAATACACCTTCTAGCTCGCTGCCTTGTGGTGGCTATGGTAACTTTATCCCGCATTTCCGCATAAGTCTGCTTCTCGGCTTCGCTGCGGGGGTCTACGTCCAACGGCTGATTGCTGAACCGCTCGGTCTCCTCGGCGTTGTCATCAAGCTCTCGAACATAAGGCACTAAAACATGCCTGCAATTAGGGTGCCGGGGAATTCGTGCCCCGTTTTCTCCGTATTTTGGGTACCGCTTATCTTTCCCGCTAAGGCTAAACACCTTCCCTTGGAGCGGAGCGCATAAATGGCAGGTAGGGTAATGCGTAGTCACCCGCACCAAATCCAGCCCAAATTCCCGGCAAGTGTTTATCGTTGCCACTGTAGCAGCTTCCCTGGTAGTGGTGCGGGCCACCATCTCTGCATAGGTGTCCAGCCTCCACTTGCGGCCCAGCCTATCCACAAAAGCCGTCTGGCCCTTATCAAGGAGCTGCTGCACTACCTTTTGCTTCATGTCGTACCAGGTCTGCCCGGCTGCCAGCTTCCTCCCCGTCTGCTCTAGCCCCACCCTACGGAAAACGTCGTTTATCCTCCGCCCGATGAACTGCGTAGCGTCACGTAGGTTATCTGCCATATTCTGGGCTACCACATCTATCGCCCTTTGGTGCACCTGGGCAAACTCTGGCCGGGTCTGCTTCTCTATGCCCAACTGCGAAAGAAAAACCGCCGTCTGCGCGGCGGCCTGGGAGTAAACCTGACCTATCGTCTGCTCTATCCACTGGTCGGCGTACCGGTCAAGCTGCTGGAGTATCGCTCTAACCTCCAGCAGCAAATCCCGCCAGTATTGCGTCCACTGGCCCTTGGCTTCTTTCTCAACGATGATGCGAAGTATTTCCTCAAATCCCCGGCGGTACATCTCAATGAGCTGCTGGATGTGTTTTTCCTCGTCGAAGGGCATCAGCTACCACCGCCGCCCTGGGCCTCACCGCCCTGCTGCTGGAGGTTAGGCCGGAAGATTAGTGGTATCTCGGTATTGGCCTCGGCGGTAATCCGCATCAACTCTTCCCGCAAAGTGTCGGCTTCAAACTGGAACAGGTGTTTGAGTGCCGTTTCCCGGCTCACCAGGCCGTTCTGCACCAGCAAGCTATAGATTTCGGCCTGCTCCTTATCGTCCTGCGGCAGACCGTCATTCCAGGTGATCTCGATATTCTCCAGCTTCACCGCTCCCGGCATTCCCTGGGCTACCTCAAGGGCAGAAGCAAGCCGGATGGCTTTTTTCAGGGCCGGGTCGAACCTCATCCTGATGCGGTTTACCTTCGCCAAAGGTGTCATCATAAGCCGCCGCAGAGCCGTGCCGCTTTCGGCAAGGCCGCTCTTAAGCTGCCCGAAAGCCGCTGCCGAAGTTTCGCTAAGCACATAAAGTTGCTCCATCAGTAGTTCAATCTGCTTAAAAGCCGCCTCAAGCTGGCCGTCCCACGTCACATACCCGGGGGGCTTATCGTCCGGGCCCACCGGGAAGTACTTGCCCCCACCCCGGAATGTCCACTCGCCAGTTTTGGGGTCTTGTTCCAATGCGCTATCCGGCCCGTACATATTCGGGTCGGCGTGCTTGTCCAGGATACGGCTTATCTGTGCTATGCGAATTTCTAGCTCCTGGATGATGCTATCAAGGTCGGAGTAGTCGTCAAGGCCGATAATACGGTCAGAAGTCAGGATGTTATTTACCGGGATTATCAGGAAGTCATCAACGCCAGTAACCTGCTCCTCCCGCTTCTGTTCGGTGGCTATAAGCCCATCCCGGAGTAGGTAGGTGACGATGGTTATCCTGCCCGGCTCGTGGATTTCGGCCTTCAGATAGCGGTTTTCCCTAGTGCCAAAAAGCCCCTTCTCTTCCACTTCGTAGTCATAAGCCAACACATGGGCCACAATCTCTTTCACGTTATCCGGCTTCACCACTGGAAACCACACCGCCGGCTGCTGGGCCTCGATGATGCCCCGCCTGTCATAGCGCACCTTGAAAAGCCCGGTGCCATACCTGCTCACGTCCAGTGCCACCTCATAGGCCACATTGATGAGGTTATTGTCCCGGATAATCCGTTCTAAAGCCTGCTGCTCCGGGCTATTCCTGTTGCCCGCCGATATGCGTGGCGGCTCGCCCAGGAGCAAATCAGCCCACAAAGTGCTAAGCCGCTTGTGCCAGTTCAGGATTATCTCTAGTGTGGCCTTCTGGTCGTCCCGAAGGAGCTTTATCCACTGGTCGAATACCAGCTCGTGCTTGCCCTCGAAGAGCAATCGGTTCTGATTGTATCTTGTAAGCCGTTCCACCTCGGAGGGTGGCGGCCAGGCTTTGCCTATGCTGAGAAAATCAAGCGAAGTGAGCAACCGTAATCACCAGCCTTTGGGTTTGGGGAGCACTCCAGGTGCTAATCTGCCAAATATTGTATGTAGCACATAGCGCAAACTGTCGAGCGCATGGTCGTTCTGCTTCAGGGGCCTATCCTCGCCACGCTTCTGCGCCTGGGTATCCCAAACGTAGGTGGTAAACTCACGCAATAAATTCGGGCACTTCTTCCGGTAAACGAAAAGCCGCTTCTGCGATAAGAAAGCGGCTACCGTCCTGATACCGTCCACCACCGCATTATCGGCCTGCCTTATCAGCCTCACCCCGTCCCGCCGGAGCTGGGTAATGAAGCTCGTGGCGGACGGATCTATGACTATCGCTTGCGGGTAGCGGCCTTTGATGAACTCCTGCAGGTCACGGCTGTACTCCGCATCCGTCTTCTGCCGCCCCCGCTCGGAGCTATCCCAGTAATACTCGTCAATAACGTAGAGCTTGTCTTCGTGCTGGCCTATCAGCAAGAATACCGTCGGGTTGTTGGTGCCGTAGTCCACGCCTACGTAATAGCGGATAAATTGCTGCGGTATTTCATCCACCGCATGCACCGTGTCGTCAAACATATCGTAAACGGCTCCCTCGGCCTGCACCCATTCACCGAGGATGTAGCGCCGATACCATAAGCCGGTGTACTCCTTCTTCAGCGCCTCCACGTAAGCTGGGTCAAGGTTCAGGTTATCATCAAGCTGAAACTGCCAGCGTTTCAGGTTTAACTCCCCGGCCCGCTTCAGGTAGTTTTTCATCAGCCAGTGGTAAGGGCTATCCGGGTTCGTTGTGCCGATAAACTTTGCTCCTGACACCGACAGCCGGGAGAGCAGCATTGTGAAAAAGCTTTCGGGCCAGAGCGTGATTTCATCGCCGTAGGCCCCGACCAGCGTCATGCCCCGGATTTTGCCCTCGGCCCGTTCGTCATTCGCTCCCGCTAGGTAAATCCGGCGGCCAAACAGCGTCGCTTCGCCAGCACCCCGGTTGAGCTTGAAATACTTGCTCCCCACCATCTGCTCCAGCGGGTCAAGCACGTTCCGCTTCAGGGTGCGCTCCGTCTTACCCACCATGAGCAGTTCGCCCGGCGGGGCCTCCGCAACGAACATTATCCACGCCACCAAGCTAGCGATTGTTTTGCCGGAGCGAACCGAGCCATCGAGAATGTTCAAGCGGGCCGTGGTGTTGGCAATAACGTCAAGCTGCTTCCGGCTGAATTTGCCCCAGGCAAAGCTCATTCGCCATCACCCAGGGCCTTGAGGCTTCCCCTGATCGCCTCGGCCAGTTCCTTCAAGCTGCCGTCGTCTTTCTCGGTTTTTTCGTCCAGCCCCAATGCTTTCCGCTGGCCTTCCTGGGCCATTTTCAACACATTGGCCGCTTTCTCCAGGGCATAAGGGTTAAGGCGTCCGGTTTTCTCGCTAACAAAATGCTTCCGGAACTCCTTCAATGCCCAGCGAACTATATTTAAAAACTCACCCCATGCTTCGAGGTGAGCTAGGTTCCAGTCAATTTCCTGCTTGATTTGCTTTTCGAGCAGACCCTCCGCAATTTTGCGCTCCTTTTGCGCCCGCAGTTGGCTCTTTTCTTCAAGCCAACCCTTAGCTTTTCTACGTAAGTGTGCATACCCCAATCCTTTTACTTTCGCAAACTGGCGGAGGGATTCGTAGTTCCCTAGTAAAAACTCCCGTTTCAATGCCTCCCAATCGTACCGGGCCATCACCTCCCACCTCGCCATAACCAAACACGAAAGCCGCCCCTCATTGGGACGGCTCCTTACTAGCATTATATATCAGCTATCTCCTCATGTTGTCGCAAAAAAGTCGCAGTTTCTTTGTTATACGCAATTACCTAACTTCGTGGGCTTATTTCCCAATATGCGTCATAGTCTTCGCATCCGATTATTGTTTTCCAGGCTGTACGAAGGCGATCATCGTGAGGTAACTTAAACGGATAATAACCTCCCCAAGAGTTATTAAGGAACTCCACATAGTTGCCTTCATACTCCGCTAAAACCTTACCTGTCCTTCTATCTACCAATCTAAAAGCCATTAGTATCACCCTCTTTTCATCACACTTTAAACATACTGTTCAATACCACCCCAGCCGCTCCGCTATACCGTAGACAAACCCGCTCCGGTAGCGGTGAAAAGTCGCCCTGTCCATTGAGGCTATATCCGCCATCTGGTCTGCAGTAAGGTCAAAGCGGTTTCGGCCCTCCATCTGCGCCTTTATTTCCGGTGGTGGCTCCCAATCTATTGCAAGACCGTACTTTATCCAAATTACTTTACGGCCTTCCTCTCTGGCCCTAGCGTAGGTATCGGCAATGGCTTTAGTAATCCGCTCCATTTCCCTCAAGAGAATACTATCCGCCAGCCGTGTTCCCCGCCTTTCTACCCTACTTTCGGCATAACCTTCCTGCCCTGCAGCCACCGCTACTGGTGATTCGCCAGACAGAATAATCTCCCGCCGCAGCTCCTCTATCCGCTTCAAGGTGTCCCAATAAGCATATATCTCCGCCTCAATATGCCTAAACGTTGCCCGCTTGAGCCTCAATCCTTTCCACCTCCCACAGCAACAGCCCGGCTCGTCCGGGACGGGGTGGCTCCTCCATAATCTTCTTCCAATACCAGAATGGTAGCGTGAGCACCTTCATTCTTTCAACCCACCGCCACAATAATTGCGCTACCTCTGGCTGTTTCCAGCTTACATATTCGCCTATCGTTATCACGCCTTCACCTTCTCTCTAGGCACATCATCCCGTGCTTTATGCCATATCCCTAGCGTTTCCCCACTTCTTTCCGCCTCCCGAGGTCGTACTCCTCCCACCTCTTCCGGGCTTCCGCACGGGCCCGCTCGCACTTCCGAATTGTCCACTCCGTATCAGTCACGCCTGGGCAAAATCTCTCGAAGAATGGATGATTGGCCTTGCAACCCCAGCAGAACTCATGAACGCCGGGGTACGTCTTTGCCAGCGCCTCCCGCAAGTTCTCCCTCAGCATCGTCAGCGCCATTATTCCTTGCCCCCTCCTGCACGGGAATTTTCGCTCCGCAGCGAGGGCAAGTCCATACTTGCCCCACTGCGGCTGAATACCACGGCAGGCCGTATACTACGCATACCCGTTTCTGCATTTCTATGCCCTCCTAAGGCTCATGGTCTGGGTGCCAAGACTGCTCGCCTTCAGCCATATCGATGAAATACCATACGCCGTCCTGGCCTTTTGCAAAGTCCACGCTCCAATAACCTTCTCCTATTGCCCGTCCAATCTCCTCGGCATAAGCAGTCAAAAGCTCAACCTCTTCCGGTGTCTCTCTGTTCAACTCAGCCAGAATACTAGGCCAATTCTCCGGCAATAGGCCTATCTTGTCTGGATACTTCACGGCCAGATCGTTAACTCTATACCACCATTCGCCTATCGCCTCCGCCACCCAATACGGGTGATGACATTCAACCTTACCATCCCGGACGAAATACCTTCTTTCTTTAGCCACAGGCATTCTACCGTAGAAGGCTTTAAAGGCCGCTTCAAGAGGAATATATTTGCGAAACACTAGAGCTTCCGGCTGAAGGCCTAGTATATCCGCAATCTCATTGAACTCCACCACCCGGTAAATATTACTCCAAAGCTTGGCTGACGAGGCCACGTAGCAGGAGTTCTGCCAGTCATGCTTACCCGAGGCCATATCAGTACGGACAAATAGGGGATAACCAAGCTGTTCGGTTGCGTCTATGATTCTTGCCTTTATATCTTCCGGTAAGGGTTCTCCGTCTAGCATTTTCAGTAGCGGTCTATAGCCGGTCTCGACGATAATTGTTTCAGGTTTGGGCACCCGTGTATCCTTCACCCTCGGCCACCAGTAGAGCATACTGTTCTTGTCCATGTTTTCACCCCGCTTTAGCTAAGCCTAATAATATGTCGACCAACTCCTCCATGCGCCTTATTGTTACCTCTGTCCTCTCCTCCCCCTTTTTGCACTCCAACTTTATACCCACCACGGCTTTAACCTGCCTATCGTCCTCCCAAGCTACCCCATTGAGGCCATCGAGCAAACTCTTAAGCAAGTTGTCCACATCCCCAGGGCCGTTGGTGTAGAAAGTAACGATTACTGCCAATTCGCCGTCCTGCTTTTTTATCCGATGCTTGAGCGCATATACCCTTACGGCCTTCTCAAACTCCCTCGTTTTAGCAGGCGTATACGTTATCACCCCGCCCCGGTAAAGCCTAACCTGGTGCCGGGCCTTGGGTACGGGCTTGCCAGGGATTACTAAGCATTGTGCCTCTCTCTCCACTTGCGAGCGTAGTAGCGCATCCTTTCTAGACATGCTTCGCACCTCGCTCTTCCAAAGGGTGCCGGTTTGCCACAGTCCACGCATAAGCCTTTGCCCCGTCTAGCGCTGTAGTATACCCTGTCATATTTATCAAGTTCTATGATGCAGCCATACCGCTGGCATTTATTGGCCCATGCCAATACCACCGTAAATGCTTCGTCCCAAGGAATTCCATATTTCTGCGCTCTATCTGCAAGCTTTAGTACCAGCCTCAAAACCTCCTCCGGCCTGCCCAATGGCTTCATAGCCGCTTCACCACCGCCGCCCCGCTCCACCATGCTCCCTTTAGCACCGTTACCCGGTATTTTCCGGTGTCCACTACCAGCATGGCGGGGGTTATTGCCGTAATCTTTCCCTTGTACCGCTGAATTTTGCTATCCCGGCCCACCCTCTCAGCCACTTCTATCCGGTCTCCTACTTGGAAGGGCCACTCCGGCATTGGTGCGGGAGCATATTTCTTAGCCATGCGCTTTCCCCCTTACAGCCATTCTTCTGGAATGTCCTCCGGCGATACTTCTGTACCTAAATCGGACAACCGCACCTTTTTCTGGGCTGTGCCTGCCTTCTGTTTCTTTCCCTGGATTTCTTCCCACTCCCTCCGGTAGCAGCACATCCGCCACCGGAAGTACGGCCAGCCGTATATCCGTGAGGCCTCCGGGTCGTAAACTGGTACCCACCCCCTAGACCACAGGCCACAGTCTTCAAATCGCTGGCACTTCTGGCAGGCCTCGAAGCTCCGGTGCAGTATGATAATTGGCACTGCATTTTGGCGGAGCACCTCCGGAGGAAACCCCCGCAGGTCTATGCCCCTAGTGGCTAAAAAGAGGACTATTCCTTCTACCTCCTCCAGCTTCTCAGCCGCCGCCTGCATCACTTCTCACCCGCCTTTGGTAGGGCCACCACTTTCCCGCCGCCCAGGGCCTTTTGTTGGGCTATCTTGGCCGTGAGTTCTCTTACCTCACGGGGCGTAACTACACTCTCACGCTGGCGGCCTATCACCTGCTCGTACACTTTCATGAACTGCGCTCGGACTACCTCAGGTTGCTCGGAAAGGCATATTTCTCTCCAGCCCAAATACCTGACTGCCCTGGCTACGTCTTCCGGCAATGCTGCAAGGGCCTCCGCCTCCCTGTAGGAGCCGTACCGCTTCACAGCTTGCAACACCAGTGCCCAAGCTTCCCCAGGCGATAAGGTCTCTGGCTGCATTATCTCAGCGGCTGCCTGGCGAATCTCGGCTACAGTTGGGAAATACCGAACCTCCGAAAGTACCTTCAGAAGGGCTTTCTCCACCACCTGGTACGGCAGGTCTTGGAGCAACCTGTACCACAGCTCTACGGTCGGCCCTAAATCCTTCTCCTGTAGCGCAGGAAAATTAGCCGCAGCAAGGGCTACCAGGTAAGCAGCTTCTTGTTCTGTCATCCGGGGCTAGCCTCCTTTCGAGTTCTCCGTTCTACCCATTCCTGTAGGCTGGCAAAAGCACGGGGTATATTCTTTTGCGGCGGGGAGTTACCGTTATAGTGCGGCTGTTTCTTCGGCTTTAAGAGCAACGAGCGAAGGTAGATTAGGGGTTTTTCGGGGTTGAAACCGCTTTCTATGGCGTATCCCAGGTCGTTTATGGCGGTCAGCACAGCATCATAGCCGTGTTCGTTGTATAAACGGCCAATGAAGGGATAATCGCCCTTTTGGTGCTTGTCTTGGGGTATTACTTCCCTGTAAGCTCTGACCAGTTCAGCAATTAGGGCAGCATTGGTAATTTTCTCCTGCCCCTCTTGGCCGTTAGGCGTCTCTTCTACGTAAGTAGAAGAGACTATATTATTTTCATCTTTTTTTGTTTTAGTTTTAGTTTCTGTTTTAGTTTTAGGGGGTGCTGGAGCCGTTGCGCCGCAACGGTTTGCCGACTTTTCGGTATCAGTTTCGGTATCAGATTGGGTATCAGGTTGGGTATCAACTTGGGTATCAAATTTTGATACCAATTCTGTTTTGGTATCAACTTCGGTATCAATTTTTGATACCGAAAATTGTTTGGTATCAGATTGGGTATCAAATTTTGATACCTTATCGAAGGGTATAATCCTGTAAGCAGTCCTCTCGTTGCGCTTAAACGACGGCTTAAATTCGATTAGCCCCTTCTGCTTTAGCTCGTTTCTGGCCCGTTTCAACGTATTCTCAGACACGTCCATGAGGCCGCATAAGGCCTGATTGGTTATCTGGAACCACTCAGTCCATCCGGCCCTGTTGTTTACCATTAGCAAGGTGTGGTAAAGCAACTGCGCGGATGAAGACAAGCGGTTGCACTGTAACCAATCGTAGAACGTGTTGAGCTGGTGGATATAATTCATGCTTATTACCACCTATTTCGGCTGGATATAACCCGCAGCAGCCGGGGAGTTGAACCCCGGACGCCCGGCCTGTGCCCGGCCTGCTGCTTCCTGAGCCTGCTGCGGGGAAGCCCTCTTAGGCTACTAGCTCTACGCTGTTAATCCACTTTGTTATCCGTTCCATCCCGGGCACTGGCTCAAAGTATTTCGCACTAACGTAGTATTGCTCGCCCTCTCCGAAGTTCCGTAGCACCGCCTTTTTCTTAAACTCCTCCAGCTTTATCCGGTACATCTGCCCTGCCTGTTTATCGTATTGGTAAATCCATTTCACCCCGTCCGCTTCTAACACTGGTAAGAGGCTAGCCTGGATTGACCAAGCGTCGAAGGTCTTAAAGGCGTGACGGCTCTTGCTTACCTCACGGTAGAAGCACCATTCGCCGTTGATGGTGAGAAGCTTTCCGGCAATTTTTTCGCCGCTGGGCGTTTTTATCATAAGGGCTCGCTCCCGGGGCATGGCTAAACCTCCCTATGTGTTTTCCGTTCCACGGTTCACAATGGCAAAAAGCAAGTCATAAAGTCTCCTGAGAATGTCTACAAGTTCATCAACATCTTTTTCCGTAAAACCTAGTCGTTCAAAGTCAGCATTGATGTATACACTGTTCAATATGCTTAAAGCTGTTTTCAGTTGCTCTAAACCATTTGGGAATGGCAGTTTACATTTGGCCATTTCAGGTACCTCCTTTAACATATTGGAAGCGGCCCGGAATCGAACCGGGGTCTCTGACAGCGAGCAGCGGCCAACTGCTCCGATGTCAGCGCATGTCACCGCTATGGTCGGTATTCTTCTAGGCGCCCCGCCATAGTCTCCCATGCTGCCGCCTCCATAATGGAGTTAGCGATAAGAAACAATCGCAAATGCTAAAAACCATAAACCCAAAAGGAACATTGCGGTAAATATCTCCACTCGGTTTAATTGATACCATCCTGCCAAATACCCGAATGCCTTATAGAGGTAAAAGCACCCTAGAAAACCATTAGCAATTCTTATTAACACTACTACCTACTCCCCTCCAGCTTTACGGAGGATCTTTCTGATAGGTATAACAGCCGGATCAGGATCATATACTTCTAATACTTTTTTTAGTGCCTCATACATTTCAGGTGCTGCAGAAATTAGCTTTTGGTTTGCCCTTACCTCATCATCGCTTCGCTCTATATAAGCCCTGTTTGGCGCTTCAGCCCAATGAGTTATACCTAATTGTTGCCAACCACTTTTGATACAAATTGAGTGAACGCTTGCTATCGGAAAACCATGAGCATCGATAATTTCAAAGTCATTCGAGCATTCCCATGGCCCTGGAGTAAATTTGCCCTTAAATTTGCCCATACATCTTTCCTCCTTCTTATCCCCGCCGTCTCCGGCTGCCCCCTCGCGCCTGTTCATCACGGCCGCCGGCGCAAGGCCGTTCCCCGACGCATCCGACCTGCACACGGGTAGGTGGGCAACGGCAAGGCACCTATTCCGTGGCCCGGAGCCAGCGGGGTTAGGTTAGAAGGACACGGAGGTGTGGATAATGTGGACGCCAGCCCACGTAGATAACCCGGAGGATTACACCTCCTTGCCTTGGATTTTTTATTGTGGCTGGCTGGCTAGGCTCATTTGTTCCGCTTCTGTTTCACTAGACTGTTCCATATCAAGAACGCTTTTTGCACCCTTCAAGAACTCGAATAGTTGGTTTAGTTCCTGTTGCGTCCTAATACGTGTTGATAGCTTAGCCACCTTAACTTCTGTCCCAAAGTATTGGCTTGCTAACTCCTCCACATCTTTTTCTTTCAGCTTTAGCTCACCCTTAACGGCTTTCCAGAAAGCCGTCCAGTCTGGCCTACCACCCTGACCGTTCGACTTTTCTCTGTTTCTTGGTGCCGCCATAGATGGTTGTGACTGCGTTTGCACATACCCCGTGGCTTCTAGTTCCTCTAGCTCGTCTTCTAGATCTTGCGTGAATATTTCGCTCAGGCTGGCTACGGTGAGAACGGCATCTACTTGTGCCCTCTTTTTGGCCATTTTGAGAACAGTGTTGGCCAGAGTGTAGGGGTCTTGTTGTTTGCCGCTGGTGTAACGCTTTTCTCTAGTATTGGCGTGGCCCATGCCCTCCGTTATTTTCTGGCCGTTGCGGTAAATCACGCACTTAACGGTGAAGGCAAAGAAGCCTTTTTCGTAGTCGGTTATCTTCTCAATCAGTTCATATTCACTCGTTAGCCCAAGGAGCATTAGTATCTTTTCCGCTCCGGGTTTAAGGAGCGTCGGCTTTGAGCCTGTTCCGGGGATAACCCCGTAGTCATGTCCTTCCCGGAGCGTGCTTTTAACTACGGCTTGGAATGAAGCGATTTTCTGCATCGTCTGTTGCACTAACTGGACGTTTATGTTATCTATAATGCTGAGGCTGGTATTTACGCTGCTCGGAAGGGCAGCGTTTTTCTTTTCTTCCATGCTAGCACCTCCTTAAACAGCTTCTTTAATCTCTAGTACCTTGTAAGTACTAACTTTTAATAGCTTAGCTAGCACCTCCGCAGGTAGTTCCTTCCTAGCTAATTTGGTGTCAAATCTTTCCTGGCGTCTTTCAATCCACTGAACTAGCCACCTGCCAGCTTGGATTGGCGTTTCTCCCGCTTCTTCCTGGAGTTTGGCCTTTAGCTCTTCTTTGAGTTCTTCTAATGCCTTGATTTCCTCGCAGACTTCCTGGTACATTTCCACCACTGTAGCCAAGTCGCTTCTATCCTGTACTTCATAAGATTGCTTTTTCCAACCCGGCCAACAATGCTGAGTATATACGCACCAAGGATACCGACATTGCCAGTCCCGGTCTGGATGGTACGGCGGCGGAACTTCTTTTTTCTGCTCTATTGCCTCGGCAAGCTTTTCTAGCTCTTGTATCTTGGAGCAAACAAATTCTGGATTATAAGGGATGTACTCATAGTGGTGTTCCCACCACTGCGTAGGTGGAGTCTCTTTGTTGCGTGCTACTAAGTAGGCCCGTCCAATATCCCATCCTGCCCGCTTGAGACCATGGAGATACAATTGGACTTGGGTGTAGTATTGGGGGTGGGATTCCTTTACGCCGTTTTGGCGAAACTCTTGGAAGGCCCTTCTCTTCAAGCACTTGGCCTCAAGTAGCACGGGCTTATTGCCCATGCTGCTCAGCCCAATTGCGTCAACGTGGCCTACGAGGAAATCTGTTGCTTTGACTTCTAGTTGCTGGTTGCTCAGGGTATAAGGGGCATTAGGTAAGTTATTGGCAGCCCAGGCTAGGATAGATGGTTCATGTAGGTGTCCCTCTTCAAAGGCCCGCAGGGTAGATTCGGCCTGCGGTAACCCTTCTATCCCCTGGGCCTCAAGCCATATCCTTCTCGGACATGCCCCAGCTTGGCTTATACGTATCATGCTACTCCCCTACCTTTACCTTCCATTTGCGCCCGCACTTGGGGCGGATGCTTTCTTTTCTCATGCTTTTCCTCCTGTCCATATCAGCGCTAACCCTATTAACGTCCCTACCACCGCCACCCATCCGGCCCAGCCCTGACTGTCCAGGGCCGAGCCGAAGAGGGCAAAGAGGAATAAACCTGGAAAAAACAATTTGACGTTCTCGCTCATTTGATGTACACTCTCCTTAGACCACTTTCTAATCGGCTGCTTCTTTGCAGCTCTTTTTATTTGCCCGCTTCTTTCCGGCACACATCCACGTATGCCAGACGGGCTAAACAAAGGATGGCGCATTCTTCCGCCATTTTGAGATACCAGGCGCAGTTTTCCTCCAGGCAATCACACACATCGACAAAACCATGATCGCTATCAAAGCTCAATGGGCACTTCACTTATTTCACCTCCTCCACCGGCTCCCACCCCGGCCTATCCGGGTGCACCCAGCACCAAAAACATCTGGGAGCAGCCTCGTGGTCGTCGGCGTACCTCCATTTACAGTTAAAGCAGGTCTTTATCACTGCTTCGCTCCCCCTTTGAACACCTTAAATGTTTGCCGTTTTGCCTCCCGTTCGGCTTTCCGGTGTACATTAGCCACCAGGATTCCGATAGCATCTAAGCACCCGAATATGCTTGCCACTACGCTGTAGCCGTCTAGTGCATCCAGTATCGTCTCACATGCTTCGGAGGCTTCTTCTGCTAGGGAAGGGTCTTTTAGTGCAGCTTCAGCGGCTAGTATCATGACCGGGTGGTGGAATAGGTGCTCCAGTTCCTCTGGGGTCAGGCTTATGCGGGTGTCCACATCGAATTGCTGACTAGGCTTCATTTTGGCTTTCCTCCTGCTTATTAAGCCTTTCATGGTAGCACCGACATTTTCCGCTAGGGCTCAAGCTGATTGTTACTCTCTGGCACTCGCCGTAGTAGTTGTACATGCAGTTTTGGCACTCACAGTAAATTGTCACGTCCACCGCTTCACCTCCTTCCTACCCCGCCCGCTCGTCGGGGGTGGGGTCTGTTGTCATTTCGCAACCTTCACGGCCAAAAATAATATTGTCTACACGGGTGCCTAAGACCTTGGCTATTTTTTGGGCTATATGAAGGCGGGGGATCCGCCTTCCCATCTCATAGTTGGCAATTGTACTTTGCGCCAGACCAACCGCCCGAGCAAGCTCTGCTTGGGTTAACTTCTTCCTTATCCGGACTTCTTTTAGCGGCTTAGGCATATCTGTTTACCTCCTGTTCGGTTGCGGTATGGCCTTTCTGTCTCTTATTATAGATTGCACTTCGCAACCTGTCAAGCAAAAAATTTCATTTTGACGCCAAAAGTTTTCGCTCTGCAATTCTACGGCTATAATAGAAGCTAGAAACTACCAGGAAGGGAGGGATATGCAATGGAGGATATGCAATATATCGCCACTAAGCTTAGAAAGTTGAGGGAAGAAAAAGGTCTAACCCAGGAAGAAGTTGCAAAGGCACTAAACATCGCTAAAAGCACTTTGGGAAACTACGAAATAGGCCGCAGGACGCCAGATTTGCCTATGCTAACCAAGCTAGCAGAATTCTATGGTGTCTCTTTGGACTACTTTAGGCCAAACGGCCATTCCCCCACTCCCTGGTGGGAGAGGGATGAGCCACCGAGCGACATAGAATTGTGGGAGTTCGTGCAGAAACATTCAAACTTGAAGCTCATGGGCGACCCGCTCGATGAGGATGCGAAACACGATATTCTCCTCTTCCTTCGAGCAGCACACGAACACATAAAGCAAGAGAGAAAGAAAAAGGCCGCCGAAGCGGCCAAGAGAGAGGGGATATCACAAGACCACAGCGAAGGGAGTGAGTAAGGGGAACATCCCCGCCGTGGCCTATGACCGTTAGGAGTTGGGAGCAATTTGGAGTATAGTAGCAATTGCATTCGAAATATGAGCTATCTTTTCTGCATTATCTAGTGGGAACCGAGCTAGCTCTTTATTAACATCGGTGAGTACCTTGAGCGTTTCAAGAGCATACAGTTTTCTAGTGAAATCGTAACACTCGATTAAGTCCTCGTCTTTGTACTGGAGCATGTGCTTTTCACCTCCCATAGAAAGGAGCTTAAGTATGGCTGATAAGTTTGAGGTTGCCAGGGATTTAGTGATTGCGCTAATTCAAAATAATGCTTTACGGCCAACTAATACGGCAACCAGTGAAGCTTTAAATGCTAGCTTGGTAGCTGAAGTGGCTAAGGCTTACACGACAATCTTCCAAGCCCTAAGCGAATTAGAAGAAGCAGAAAAAGCTAGAAAGCCGCAAAAGCCCGTTAAACTCACATAGTTAAAACACCAGCTTATTATCCCTTAACACCTGGTGCAGGATGAACCCTAGCACCTGGATTTGCTGGTGTTCCAGTCCAAGCTGGCAGTGATTATTGATAGCTTCAATGATTTCATGCAAGAGGCTTTCCCCGGCCTGTTCCGGGGGCTGTCCTTCGGCCAGAACTATCTCCTGGGTAAAGGGGTGATGCTCGGCAAAGCTACGGCGCTGCGTGCCTAATAAGGGGTCAAACCTTACTGTATAAGTGATGCCTCCAATTTTTACGGTTTGCGGTATTTCCATAACATTATCCTCCTGAGGGAGTGATAGACGTGAGCAAGAAGCAAAACCTGTTTAAACCTGGCGAAAAAGCTCCAGAGTCCGGCCAGTATGAAATTGTTGGGCCACGGGGCGGCAAAACACCTTATGGTGAAAGAACCGTAGTAGAGGGTGAGCCTTTCCCACCAACCCCGGAGCCGGGCCTGAAATATAAGGAGGTAGACCCCACCAAGCACGGGAAGAAGTAACCGTTATGGAAGTACCCTATTACGTCCGTGCCGCCTGGGAACTGGCCCGGGAATATGCCACTAGGAACCCTGCTCGTATCGCCCAGGAGAGGGGAATTAAGCTCTTGTATCTCCCCTTCCGAAGCATATACGGTGTTGGTGCTTACTTGGCTGATTGCAAGCTCATAGCGGTCAATAGCAACCTCGAAGAAGAGGAGCAAAATCTAGTCATCGCTCATGAGCTTGCTCATTTTGAACTGCACCCAGAATTTAGCGTTTACTTTGTACTCTCTCATTCCCTATTTTACACCCGGTGGGAATACGAAGCAAATATGTTTGCTGCGGCATTAAGAATAGGCGAAGACCTGGCCCGGTATGAGCCAGCCATTAGAGAGCTGGCTGCCGGGAGGGTGGACAAGTTTATAAAAGCATTGGGAGCGAGAATAGAGGATAACTGAATCCGTTGGCTCTGAGGGAGGTCGCCTAAACCGGTCTCGGGAAAGCTTGATTTTTCAAGGGCTGCAGGGGCGTAGCTCAATTTGGCAGAGTAGCGGACTCCAAATCCGTTGGTTGCAGGTTCGAGTCCTGTCGCCCCTGCCATTCTTGTGAATCAAAGGCTTTACGGATTTACCCCGTTTAAAAAAACGTGGTGTGGACGCTGATTTAACTAATATTTAACATGAGGATTAAACTCATCTCCATATTATCTCCACTTTTGCTCCACTTTTTGGACAAATATCCCATGAAAGTAGTTTTCAGGTTCCCACTTTAATCTCTCTAGTACTTGGGAAGGCAACAGAATAGTCCCATCATCCTCTAGACGACTTATATATCTTATTTCGGCCATAGCGAAACCCTCCTTAGAGTAGCTTCTTTAAGGTTATACGGCTCAAAACTTTGTAGGTTAGGTCGTCGACAGAATACAGGATCCATCCTTGCCTCATAGCATCGCCCAAGAGTCTTAAACTGCCATTGTCAAGCTTCAGTACTCCGGGTGCAAAGTCAAGGACAACGCGCTTCCCTTGGGCTTGTAAGGTATATCCATATTCTCGATACTTTGACCAATTATCCTCCCTAACCTCTACTATATATCCCACGTCCACACCCTTTACGTCAGGATAACCTTCTATACACTCATAAAGATGGGGCTCATCAATGTTACCTTCCATAACTGCCGTTATAACAGTAGGAAGTACTCGACCAGAGAGCAGTTCGTTTTCTGTGGGCTTTGAAAACTTTAGCTCACCTATCTCCTCCAAACGTTTTAGTATCACGAAAGCCCGGGCGCCACGCATATCTGAAGCTTCGTCGAGGGTAACCCGTATTAATACTTTTTTACTTTCACTGTTTTTTTCACCCTTTTGTGGAGCTATAAGATTCCCTAGAGAAGCGCTCTCAAGCTCTTTAGCGATACTGCTAAACACAGAAGGGATACAGCTACCCACTCCTTCCTCAACTCCACGTACCAGCGATCTCAATACATCACCAGCTTGAAGTAAAAGGTTACATACGCTTTCACTTATTACTACTTCTCCCTTCCGGATACTGTCCAATAATGTTTCCATCTTATGGGCGAATTCTGCTATATCCTTAAGCCCCACACAAGCGGCTGAGCCTTTTAGGGTATGGGCAACCCTAAAGATGGCATCAATGGTCCTACTATCTTTCTTTTCTAGTTCCAAAAAAAGGTGCTCCAGGATATCTAGTTGTTCGTAAGCCTCATTTAAGAATTCACGCATAAGGTCAAGAGCCATAAGATATCACACCATCCTCCCTCAACTATCTATCATTCATTATCACTACCTACCTGTTTTGGGCCATATCCGTTTCATTTGGAACTCATCCCTATATTTGCTTGTTCGGGTTTTTCATTACTGTTCTATGCCATCCTTCCTATCACCTCAGCATCCAAAATTAAGGCGATATCACCGTTCCCTAGGATCGCTACTCCGGCAAACATTCTCAAATGAGAGAACTGGGAAGGGAGATTTTTAAGCACGACATCCTGTTCTCCTAGTATCTTTGGTACAGCTATGGCGGTTCCAGACAAGAGCACTATAAGGGTTAACTCTTCACCTTCCCATGCTTCCATCTCGGTTTTAAGTGTGCGAGAAAGTCGTACAACAGGGTATATGGTATCACGTAAGGTTACTACTTCTCTATCCTTAACAGAGTGTATCCTATGGGCTTCTATTCTTACGATTTCCTTGACTTGACCCACCGGTATACCGAAGAGACCACCACACCTTACCAGTACTACTTTGGTTATACTCATAGATACGGGCAGTTCTAACGATACCTCTGTTCCTTGGCCATATTCGCTATATACTAATACTCTGCCCCCCAGCCGCTCTACCGTTTCCCGTACTACATCCATGCCTACACCTCGACCGGACACTGAAGTTGCCTCATCCTTTGTGCTGAAGCCAGGTAAAAAGATTAACTCTATAGCCTCCTCAAGACTCAGCTCCTTCGCTTGTTGTTCTGTTATTAAGCCTCGGCTGACGGCCTTACTCTTTACCGCCTCGGCATCTATACCTGCTCCGTCGTCCTTTACTACAATAACCACGCGCTCTCCTTTACGCTCTGCTCGCAATATGAGTTCCCCTTCTTCCGGCTTTCCTGCTCTAATTCTTTCTTCGGGTGCTTCTAGACCATGATCTATAGCATTACGGATGAGATGAAGGAGAGGTTCATATATGGAGGCTGCTATGTTACGGTCTATGGTAACCTCTTCGCCAAACATCCTAAACTGTACCTTTTTTCCCAGCTCTTGCCCAAGATCGCGAACCACTCGGCGAAACCGTTCAAATACAAAACCTACAGGCATAAGACGCATTTCCATGACTATGTCCTGGATCCCCCAGCTCGTCCGGCTAAGTAATGCTTGGTATTCCTTAAATTCCCTTATTACTTCTATCGGTAATCCAAGCTCTTCTAAACGTTTTATTAAATGAGTAAGCCCGTTTGTGCTCACTATAAGCTCGCCCGCTAAGGCTAGAAGTCTGTCTATCTTGCTCTGATCTACTTTGATTGTCTGCGTGTCACTGATTTCTCGTCCCACTTCCCGCACTATCCGGGAGTCTTCAGCTAATGCCACCTTACCTTCCAGATAATCTCTAGCCAACCGTTCACATGCCTCTATATAATCTTCTGCCCCTACTTCGATTTCGAGGCCGTACTCCCCTCCATAATCCAGGAGATTTACCTGGCCGAGCCATCCCCTTTCCTCCATCTCTTTAAGTAGAGGCCACACGTCGTATCTAGCCAGTTCCTGGGCAGCGATCCTTAAAGTCTTACCTTCCCTTTGCATGCGATGCTCCCCCGTTGTTACCTTTATCTAGCTCCGTGGCCACCGAACATTGTACATACTCGCTCTAAGTCTTCAGGTTTCACGGGTTTAACTAAGTAAAGGTCGGCACCAGCTTTATATGCTTCGACCATATCATTTTGCCCTGCCTCGGTTGAAATAACAACCACGGCTACATTTTTGCCCTGCTCAGCCTTGCGAATTTCACGTATCAAGTCGTATCCATGCATCTTAGGCATATTTATATCTACGAGCACCACATCATACTCAGCCATAAAGAATTTTTCCAAGCCCTCATATCCGTTATCTGCAAAGTCGACTTGATGCCCAGCTTTTAGGAGAATATTGGCATGGTATGCTCGCACGGCGCTCGAATCATCGACAATTAGTACTCGGGCCATAGGGGTCCCCTTTCGCTGGAAGTATGTTATTTTATGTTACTTTTGATATATAATGGCGTTCTTGAACTTTACGGGTTTGAATAACGTAGTTATTCGGCTCATGGATTCCGAGTGTCCTAAAAATACATATCCTCCAGGTTCCAGGGCCTGGTAAAAGTGGAGAGCTACGCGACGCCGCGATAGATCGTCAAAATATATTAAGACGTTACGGCAGAATATGGCATGGAAGTTACGCATGGTGCGCATGGCACCATCATCTACCAGGTTTAACGGATAAAAACGTATCCTCCTTTTTAATATGGAAGAGATAGCATAATTTTCACCTACAGGGGTGAAATAACGCTTGAGGTAGGCTTCCGGAACATAACGGATGGCATAATAACTGTAGATTCCTCTCTGGGCCTTTTCCAGAACCTCCGTGTTTATATCCGTGGCGTGTATCTGCCAGGGTATGTCACCGGCCATCTCTTGCATTATGATGGCTAGGGTATAGGCTTCTTCGCCAGATGAACATCCAGCACACCATATGTTAATCCCTGTACGTCTATTACCATTCTTATACCAGAGAGGAACAACCTCCTCAGCCAAACATTTCAATTGGTCGTACTCACGGAAGAAATATGTTTCGTTGACAGTTAAACTGTTCAGCAATTCTTGGCGCATTTGACCATTCCTATCAAACCTCAGCGCCCCTAGGTAGGCAGTGAAATCTTTAAAGCCGTACTTATACATTTGCTCTTCGACGCGCTTTTGTACATAGTAGACTTTGGTGTCCTCAAAATAGATACCCGCCTCACGATAAACATATTCTCGAAGGCGTTCAAATTCTGCTTTAGTCATTTACTCTTTCTGGCCTCCTTAACTTGCGGCTTCGGTGGGTTCTCCACATAGCCGAGTTGTAGCCCTCTGTACTATAAAGTGGATATAGGGATGGGTAAATCTTCTTGCGCATCCCTCAATCAACTGGACATCCTCAGTACTTCCCATTTCACCTATATATTCCATGGCAGCTCCAACTACATTTATGTCCTCGTCTTCGGCTATCACCTTCCGCAAAAGGCTTAAACTTTCAGGACACCTGCTCCGGCCCAAGATGTGAACTGTCATCACCCTTACATCGCGGTCAGGGTCTTTAAGAAGGACCTCGATAACATTCGAAACCTTGTCGTCCAATTTCTGGGTGAGGACTTCTACAGCTAAGCTCCGTTCATCTGCCTGCTGGCTCTTTAGAAGACAGGCCATCTCTCTTACCACTTCCTGGGAGTCACCTATAAGTAGCGAACATATGATTGCTTCCCGCACCATGGGATCCTTTTCTTTGGTATATGCCTGGACTAGCACCTTGGCCGCACCCGGGATTCCTGATGTTCCGATTCTACACACAACATCAAGCCTTGAGGCTGGGTCCTTAGCTTCTTTGAGCTCCTGCACAATGGCCTCAAGTTGATTCATCCTTTACCTTCCTCCTACCTTCTGGCATATAATGTTTGGTATTCTATAGCTTGGGGCTACTACATCGGCACCTCCGCGTTCTATGGCGGCCCGGGGCATGCCCCAGACTACTGCTGTTTCCTCGCTTTCGGCTATAGTCCATCCCCCACGCTTTCTTAATTCTACCATCGCATCTGCTCCATCATCCCCCATTCCGGTAAGGAGGATACCGATGGTACGCCGCGGGTCAAAAATGTCTATCAATGAGCGCAGGGTTATATCTACTGAGGGTCGGAAGTCGGTGTCTTCCGGTTTTAAAGAAAGATGGCAGACCAAAGCGCCTCCATGACGTCTGAAAAGCAGATGGTAACCACCAGGGGCGATTACGGCTAGGCCATTGCTCAATCTCATTCCTTCTTGAGCCTCACAAACGTGTAACCTGCTATACTGATTGAGGCGTTGGGCGAGGCTCGATGTGAAGCGTGGGGGCATATGCTGTACTATTACCAGTCCAGCCGGCAGTTCCCCAGGCAGATGGGGCAGTATATCTTCCAGGGTCCTCGGTCCCCCTGTGGATACGCCTATCATTACCACCCAATCTAAGCCTTGAGCCGATGCTGGAGCCAGTTTTTCTCTCTGGAGATTCCTTCTTACAGGGGACCTTTTCCGTACCCTGGCTCTGGCTGCTGCCCTCACTTTACGGACGATCTCCTCTGCTAGCTTACTTATGCCTAAGGAGATAGTGCCATCTGGCTTAGCTACAAAATCGACTGCACCCAGCTCCAGGGCCTCAAAGGTTATCAGAGCATCCTCCTGGGTAAGGGATGAGATCATCACTACTTTAGCGCGTGTTTTCGAGGTTATATAGTGAAGAGCGGTAAGGCCGTCCATGCGAGGCATATTGATATCCAAAGTTACTACGTCAGGTTGGAGAACTACCGCCTTCTCTACGCCCTCCAATCCATCACGTGCTACATCCACTACCTCGATATCAGGCGCTTCCGCCAGTATCTGTTTCAGAGCCCTCCTCATGAACGCAGAATCGTCTACTATCAGCACCCGTATATTGCCCATCTTCTAGCCTCTGCCCCTCCATAGGTTCTTCTAAAGAATAGCCTTCTTCCCATGATAGTACCCGTACAGGGTCTAACAGTAATACATTTCGCTTGTCGCTGAACTTAGCTATTCCGGCTACGAATGAACGGATACTGTCTTTAGTCAAAACTTGAGGGGTAGCTTCAATATTATTTGCGCTTATCTTAGCCACTTCTTTTACCCCATCGACCATTAGACCTACTAGAGAGGCATCCCCTTCGCAGATGAGAATCCGAACTTGTTCATCTATTTCCCTTTCAGCATAGTCAAACTTACGCCTAAGGTCGATAATGGGGATTATGCTTCCCCGGAGGTTTAATATTCCCTTTACGAAATCTGGTGTCCTGGGGACTGCAGTTATATATCCCGCGCGGATTATCTCGCGCACACTCTCTATAGGTAGAGCGAACTCCTCCTCTCCCAATACAAAGGTAACAAGCTGTCTCTCCTCTTCCAGTAGTTTCCGGTTAACTGCCCGGATATCTTCTTTCTTCCCTTCTTCCCATCTCCTTAAGAAATACGCATCCTGAAGCAATTTAGAGGCATCAAGCACAAACAGCATTCGGTCGTCGGATAGGCGACATATAGCAGTAAACTCGTCTCCAGCATGGCGTACTATATCAGGAACAGGCTCCAATAGCTCTTCGGTTACCCTCAAGACTTCAGCCACACTATCTACTACTAGTCCAACCGCCACACTTTTTCCCTTACCTACATATACAACTACAATTCTCCCGCCTGTAGCCTCACCGTTCTTAAGACCAAAGAGCTGCCTCATACTGATGAGGGGCAAGACCCGGTCCCGGAGGGATACTAGTCCAAGTACATAAGGAGGGGCATCAGGGATTACGTTCCAGGTTTCTGATAGGTGTACTATCTCTTGAACATCAGCGATATCTAAGGCGTATTCTTCTTTCCCTACCCGGAAGGTCAGAAACTGTTGCTCCTTTTCTTGGCTTTTACTTCCTTCTTCCTTCGAGCTTTGGTTCCTATGTCCTTTAGCTTCGTTAAGGAGCGCTACTCCTTCTTCATCAAGGCCTATATCTTTTAGCATTTGGTCCATCTCTAAGAGGAGGACGAGTTTACCCTCGCCCATACGTGCTGCTCTGGTAACATATCCTGCAGTATCTCCTTTTTCTCGAAATTCCTCTATAGCTTCCCTCGGTATATCTACTACCCCGTCTACTCGATCAACGATGTACCCTGCTTGCTTTCCACCTATATTAACCACTATAACACGGTTGGTTTCCATATCATCTCTTCCGCTTATGCCTAAACGCAAGCGGGTGTCATAAATTGGAAGAATATTGCCCCTTAGGTTAGCGAGCCCCCGCATATACGGGGGCGTCAGAGGTACCTTTACTACTTGGGGAACGCGGATGATCTCTTGAAGGTACTCTATACCTATCCCGAAGCTTTCCTCGCCTAAACGAAATATTACATATTGGTCAAGGCTTGTGGCTGACCCCCTGATCGCTGCCATATACCTTCCTCCTCGCTCGCCTATCCTTCGTTAACCTTGCTGGAGCTCATCCGCCAAAGCCGCAATCTCTTCTATGGCCTGGGCGAGTTCCTTCATACCTTCCGCCTGCTGCCGGCTAGCTGTGGCTGCTTCTTGGGCAGCTTTACTGGCCTCTTGAGCAGACGTGGCTATCTGCTCTACCCCTTTGGCTGTTTCTTCCACCCTTAACAGGCTTTCGTCGGCCTGCTTCTTGACTATCTGTACTCCTTCAAGCACTACTCGCATGTCAGCTTCAATGGCATCGAGGTCAGCGACTGTTTTCTGGGCTTTTTCAGCTTCTTTCTGAACAACTTCTCCGATGGTAGTAATGTCCCGGAGGACATTCATTATCTGCTCCTGGATACCTTTTACCATTTCTTTAATCTGTTCAGCGTTACGGGCACTCTCTTGGGCAAGGTTGCGGATATCTGAGGCCACCACGGCAAACCCTTTACCGTACTCTCCTGCCCTCGCCGCTTCTATAGCTCCGCTTACAGCCAGCATGTTGGTCTGGATACTTACGCTGGCAATTGTATCCACTATTTTATCTATCATCCGGGCGTTTCGCTCAAGTTGGTTGACCTTCTGTACGTTCTCAAGGTTAGTCGATGCCGCCCGTCTTATGCCTTCAATAAGCTCATTCACCCTTACTTTATTAGCAGCCAGCAGGTCATTAAGCTCCTGTGTTGCTACTTTAGACTCTTCTGCTTCCTTGGCAATTACCCCCATGGATCTTTCTATTTGTTTGATAGCACTAGAGGCTTCTTCGGAAGCCGAAGCCTGTTGCTCTGCCGACTTCGCTATTTGATTTAGAGCTGCGTTGATCTCTTCTGCTGAACGGCTGGCCTCTTCAATTGCTGAGGATAATTCTTCCGCTGCTGCTGCAAGAGACTCGGCTGATTTAACGATATCAGTTGAATGCTTAAGCGTATCAGCTAGATCTGCTAAATTATTGGTACTAGCACTTATCTCGGCCAGCGCATGGGCCTGCTGCTCAACCCCTTGTAAAGCTTGCTCAGTTGCGCTGGCTTGCTCTTCAGCAGTAGCTGCTATTTGCTCGCTTCCCTTTTGGAATTCAGCCACTGCCTTTTCTACTTCAGTAATTAGCTGTTCGATCCTAGTTGCACTCTCTACTACGTTGACTACGGAGCTAGCTATCTTCTTAAGCTCATCAGTTATAACTTTGCCCTTTTCTGTTTCACCTCTAGCTACCTCGGCTGCTTTATTAATAGCTTCCGCCACTATCCGTACATCTTCTTGCACGCTATCCACTATCTTCCGTATATCACTGGCTGCTTTCTCGGAAGTTTCTGCCAGGGTCCTTACTTCGTCGGCTACTACGGCAAAACCACGGCCGTGTTCCCCAGCCCGTGCGGCCTCAATCGCAGCATTTAGAGCCAAAAGGTTAGTTTGGTCAGCGATCCTTACGACAGTCCTAACAATCTCACCAATCTTGGCCGCTTCTTCTTCCAGCCTTGCCACCAGTCTGGCCGATTCTTCGCTTCTAGCAGCGCTATCGTCTACACCTTGGATCAGTTCTTCGATGTCTTGAGATGTGCGGTTTACTAAATCCCTTATGGCTTCACAACGGGACAGCGACTCCCGTGCCTGCTTTACAGAGATTTTCGCCGCCTCGCCAATAACCTGTATGGCAGCCAAAGACTGCTCGGTAGCACTGCTAGCCTCCTGAGCTCCGCTGGCTATTTGTTCCATAGCGCTGCGCAATTCTTCTACAGCACTTGAAGCCTGTTCAACTCCAGAAGAAAGTT
This sequence comes from Thermanaeromonas toyohensis ToBE, assembly GCF_900176005.1. Taxonomy (NCBI): domain Bacteria; kingdom Bacillati; phylum Bacillota; class Clostridia; order Neomoorellales; family Neomoorellaceae; genus Thermanaeromonas; species Thermanaeromonas toyohensis. The sequence continues at coordinate 1,943,061 of NZ_LT838272.1, forward strand.
GTTCTGTTGCACTAGCTATCCGCTCAGCTATCTGTTGCTGCTTGGCAAAGGTTCGAGCCTGCCTCCTGCGCGCTTCTATCTCTTTCTTATCTCCCTCCTTTACTAGTTCAGTCTTAGAAGTATCCCTATATACCCCTCGGCTGCCCGTAGGTAAAGGTTCTAATGTTTTGGTAGAGGTAATAGCCATAGGTGTTGCCTCCTTCTTAATTTTTGGTAGTTATGACTTATCTTGCTTTAAGTTAAATAAACTTAAATCTAAAATTAGGCTTAAAATAAGCTTAAAATAAAAGGGAGCACGTTTCTGCTCCCTCCTACCTCGATGCACCGGCAGCCTGGCAGCCTTAGCTTAGATCCCGCCTTAGGCCCATGACTTTGCGCCCCGCCCTTTCGAACGGTTTGCCCTTCTCGGTGCAGATAACGTACCTTTCCTGTAGCCTTCTAACTTACTCAGCCCTTATCTCTTATTTTATTTTGCTGTTATTTTATTCGACATTATGTCTAAAAATCCTCTTTTTAAGTTAAAATTATCCCTTGCATTGTTTGAAGATCAAGGAGAAATTTGTCGAAAAACCGCAGGTATTTTGGCCGCCCTGAATCCAAGCTCTTTTACCTCCAAGGTATAACATCTATTTCACCTTCCGCGTTAAGGCGAAGCCTTATTTTTCTTTCTTCCCTGGTGAAGGGATAGATTCGGACACCTATTTTTACAAAACTATTTTCATAGGCATGTTCGATAGTGACTACGCCTTTTTCCTGTACCGTGACTGTACTTTTGGCTCCGCCCCGGGTGCCCAGTTCCCTTACGTACACATCCTCTCCTGCCTTTATTTCCCCGCCTCTAAAGGCGCCATGGATTATAACCTTTTTTCCTGCTTCGATATAAGAATTGTCACAACCTATACGGCTTACAGTTACGCTTCCTGAGGCGATAATTTTGGAGTTAAGCACATAGCCCACAGTCACGTTGCCGTTTTCTGTTTTGTCCTGGATTTGAATATGGCCTAGCAATTCCATAGCCTCATTGTACAGTTCCTCTATCTCTTCGATGCTGACTATGGCAAGGGGTAGGCGTACTAACTTATACTCCATGTTATTTAAAAACCGGGTGAGGGGAGGATACTCAAAGGGGAGCTTCTTGACGTACTCTCTAAGGACCTGAATAGATGCTGGAATACCAGGATACTTCCGTTCAAGCAACAATTTGACTAAAGGGCCGATGGTGCTTCCTGTGTACTTCTCTTTAAGCTGGTTGAGGGCCAGAAATAGCTCTTCTATCTGAGATGATATCCTCTTTAGGAGGGGAAGACCGTTCCTTAGGAGAGCGAACTTCTCTCCAGCGATTATAGTTGAAGCGTGGACGTTGCCCTTGATCACTACAGAATCCTGGGCTTTGATACTGGCTCCAGAAACCGTGCCCTCTATGACGGCGCTTTCTCCCGCTTCGACCCGCATCCCCTCTAGTACATTACCCTTGACTATAATATCGCCTGCAAATATGATGTGACCAGAGGACTTATCGACGTCTTCATCGTGATGCAATACATTAATGATCTTTATCTCCATTCCTCTAGGTATATGGATGGCTACCGGCCTACCTGGTTTGGCAGCTACAACTTCTAATCCTTCCTTTGTTAATGTAGTGCCCTCCCCAGCTTTCAAGGCTACATCTTGGGGTTCGGGGGGAAGGATTATATTTCCTTTTAGATCCCGGCCAGGTTTTCCAGGTTGAGCAGGATGCTTGCGGGCGAGAACCTGGCCTGGTACGGCAGAAGTATAAACAAAACGCTGGAGCAAGTCTACTTTCTCTTCCGTAGAGCCCTCTATCTTTATTTTTTCCTCTAAACTGAAAAGGAGTTCAATTTTGGCATCTTGACCAGGTTCTGGAGGGGTACCTCTAGCTATAATTACTTCTTTCTCTTCTGGGTTGACAAACAGGCTCCTTATAGTTTCCCAATCGATACCATGTACGACACCTAGTTGTCTCAGTTTATCGGTTAATTCACCCAACGTTACCGGTGATAGAACTTCCTCAATAGGTATTCCTTCTAACCTTAAGATTCGGGCCGGAGGGGAATCTTTAAGAACATATCTGATACGGCGATAGGGTTTTAATTTTAATATCGCCACCATGTTATCCGGAGTTACTTCTAGAGACCAGCTCCCTTCACTCTCTTCTGTCAAGGTAGTAACCACCACATGGTCGTGGACAGTAACAGGGATGGGCTGGTTAATCTCGAGATATTCCCGCTCGTTTACTTGTAGTTTTACTCCCGGCCCCAGGACAACAACAGGATAAGGGCCGTCAGGGGGATGGTGTACTAGAAGCTTTCCCCCTTGCAAAGCCGCATATACCGAAAGATTATCATAATAAGTGTTCATAGAATCTTTTACCCCTCCTGGCCGTCTTTAGCCGGCTGGGCCAAAAACAAAACACCAGGAGCACCCGCCTTGCACCTGGTGTGGTCGCTTTAAGGCCCCCACCGGCAACCCGGCTGCCATAGCCCTTAAAAGCCTTAGGCCCGTGGCTTTGCGCCCCCGCCTTTCGGCGGGTTTGCCCTTAAACGGTAGGTTATAAGACCCCATGATGTTTAAGTAAGCTCTCGACAGGCTCTTCTATTTAGAAGATAGCATAGTTATTGCTTGCTAATCAAGCATAATTCTACCTTAGAGTAAAGCTCCCTCTAGGATCGTCAGGCTATTTAGGGATTGGCGTCTCTAGCAGATAATCTCTGGAGAAGGCTTTCCAAAATAGTATCCCTGGCAAAGGTTTACTCCGAATCTCTTGAGTATATTACAGGCTTCTCCTGTCTCCACCCATTCAGCAATGGGTTCTATAGCTAGGCTACGCAAAAGCGCTGCAATATGTTCGACTATCAATTTACATCTGGCACTCCGTGTAATATCTCTTATCAAGGAGCCTTCTATCTTTACAAAGTAACAGTCAAACTGACGTAGGTAGAGGAAGGAAGAAAAGCCGCTGCCAAAATCGTCTAAAGCGAGCCTCATGCCTGCATTCTGCAAATGGGTAGCAAATATGTGCACCCTGCTGACATCCCTTATAGCCTGTCTTTCGGTTAACTCAGCCACTAGCCTGTCTGGTCTGATTTTATGAGACTTAAGCAGGGATAACAGTTTAGGTACAAGGTCTTCGCGCTCAACCTCCTGCAGGGCAAAGTTGACAAAGATCAAATATTCGGTATCTGTCTGGGTAACTTTCCAAAGGGCTTTTTCTAAGCACCTCTCCGTGAGGCTGTGTATAATATTTATGTCTTCGGCAAGTTCCGCAAAGGCTGCTGCCGGGAATATGCGGCCTTGATACTGGATTCTGGCTAGCACCTCGTAGCCTATGATATTTCCAGTTTCTATATCCACAATGGGTTGAAAATAAGGGATTACTCCTTCCGGTTTCTGGATAGCTTCCCTTAAGATAAGGCTTTTTTCGTGAAGCAACGTCAGATCTGTTGTTCCTGCATTTACATCTAGTATTACCGTCCGATTCTTTCCTAAGCGCTTAGCTTTTAGAGTAGCCATCTCCGCAGCGGCTAAGAGGTCGTTGGCAGCCGTCCCATGTAGAGGGTAGCAAGATATACCGATGCTCACCGTGACCCCAAACTCTTCCTCGATAGGTCGTTGCTGCTCTACAATTTGCCGAAAACTTTCAGCCATAGATAGAATCTCAGGGGTGTCTCTGCCTAGGACTATTACTCCAAAAGAATTACTCCCTGTCCTTGCCAATATACTCCCAACAGGAGCAAAGACTTCCTTCAAAACCTCAGCTACTACTCGTAGAACAGCATCACCTACTGCATATCCATAAAGATCATTGATTACCTTCAAGTCATCTACATCAGCCCAAATAAGAATGAGATTTTCTTTGTGATGTTTGGCGTATTCTAGGGCCGTATCCAATTCTCTTTGAAAGTGTTCGCGGCTTAGAAGGCCGGTCAAGGGGTCTGTTTCGGAAAAGATTTTTAACATCTTTAGCGCCTCATCGTGATATCCTAAAGATACACATCCTAGTTCTAGCATGGCCCCTACAAGGAGGTCCTTTATGTCCTGCCCGTTTCCTAACGAACGATGAGTACGAATATAGTCGTTAATAAAGGTATCGGCTAAAGCTATCAATTCCCGCAATACTTGCTCATTGGGTATCTCCTGGGTATACAAGAGACGTCCAATGTCTACAGCCTGTTGACAGGCATCCAGAAAGCAGGAAATATCACGTACGGACTGGTGGATTTTCTCAAGCAAAACCCTGAGGTTCGAACTCAATTCGGGATTTAAAGGGGTACCTTCATATTTTCCTTGAATTATACCTAAAAGTTCAGCGAGGAAATTCTTAGAAAGCATAAATTTGTACCTACAAACCTCACTTTCCACCTTCAAGTTTATTTTCATCGGCACAAACTACTTTATTTTTACCCTCCCTTTTAGCCCTGTACATAGCTTCGTCAGCACGGGCGATAAGCTCGTTTACAGATATAGCCCCTTTACCCTGGTATTCTACTGCACCTATACTTACAGTTATGGTAGTCTCAACCTCTGGGACTAAGGCGGTAGTGGCGATCTGGGTTCGTATCCTTTCTAAAGCGATCTGGGCTTTGTCTAGGTTTGTTCCTGGCAAAATAACCAGGAATTCTTCTCCACCGTAGCGGATGACTTTATCGCCGCCCCGCAAGCTTTTCTTTATAATTTTTGCTGCCGTACGCAGAGCTTCGTCGCCTACGTAGTGACCGTATCTATCATTTAATGCTTTAAAGTTGTCTAAATCTACCATGGCTATTACTAGAGGGGTATTTTTTTCTTGAGATTCCTTTAGTAGCTGATTGAGTAATGGATAAAGCGCTAGCCGGTTGTAAAGCCCTGTTAAGGGATCATGCTCAATACGGTCTTTAAGCTGGAGAAGAAATGTATCTATGACTACAAGGATCTGAGCCAGAAATTCCGTAGCCCTGTCGATGTAGATCCATTGGATAGAATCGCTATCCCGGCGGATACCCATAATCTCGCGCAAGGCTCTAGTGTGAATATCTAGGATATTCGCTGCTTGTACATGATTATCGTCGAGCTCGTGGGTAAGATCCTGGTAGGCTTCCAGAAGGACCCCTTCTGTCCCTCCTTCACAAACATACCGCTCTAAGTAGTTTTTATAGGTGTTATAAAAATCTTGTGATATCAAGATTGTCCCCACCTCCTCCCAATAAGGATACTGGCGTCATCTTCCTCAATACCGTAATCTTTTAGGATACCCTTAGCTAATTCCATTCCTTCGTTAGAGATGAGCAGGTGTTCCTTCGAAGGAACAAAGCTTCGCCTTATTCCATCCGAACATATCCAAAGGGTAGAATTAGGCCGCACTCTTATTTCCCGGGTTATCGGCAAAAGCTTTCGAGCTCCCACGACACCTGGCTGGGCATATAATACTTCTATTTTTCCTGGTTCTTGGAAAACCCAGCCGCGCATGTTTCCTACCATAATATAAGTTACCACTGGACCTGAAAAAGAGCCAAGAAAAAGAGCACAGCCCCTGTGGCGGGCTGCAGTAGTTTCTAACTTTGCAAATAGTATCCTTAAGTTTTCCTCATGTTTGCGCATCACATTTAAAAGCTCGAGGGCACATCGGTGAGCTTCCTCCCCGTGGCCGAGGACATCTATAACCGAGGTAATAAGAGTATTTTGCGCTGCAAACATATAGCAGAGGTCGCCCCCGACTTTATAACCTGCCTTTGGTCTCCAAGAGCTCCATAAGCTCCATCCATGGGCGTGCAGATCTTGGGAAGATAATTTCAAAACTTGCGCCTCCTTTTTGCTGTGATAACTACTGTGCCCTTGCCCACTTTAGAATAGATAGTAAAGGAATCCATGAGGCGCTTTACACCTGAAAGTCCTATGCCTAGGCTGCGCTCATAGGTAGTGTATTCTCGGGTAAGAACTACCTCCACATCAGGGATGCCCGGGCCGCGATCAGCAGCGATGACTTCTATGCAGGGGCCCTCCTTCTCTTCTTTTTTCCTTATCATTATTCGTCCTTGGCTAGCGTAGCGATATATATTGCGGGCCAGCTCGGAGACAGCGGTAGCGATTTTAGTAACATCAGCTAGCGAAAATCCCGTTTCCTGGGCTAGTTGTTTTGCCATCTGCCTGGCTATCGCTATATCCTCTTCGCGGGTTATACGGACCACCACATCAAATTCATGTCCAGGATTATCCAGGATGGCTTCTATTTTGTCTACCTTATCTGAAGCCACTTCTTATCCACTCCTATAGGGAACTAGCCAACACTAAAGCATGTTCCAGATCTCGAGCTACTGTGAGCTCCTCCAATACTATACCCATTTGGGCTAGGGTTAGGGCTACTGGAGGCTGGATGCCGCACAAGATGGTGCGGCATCCCATAAGTCTAGCCATGGCAGCGGTCTCAGAGAGGGTATAGGAAATATAACTATCTATCACTTCAACCATACGGACATCAAGAATTATAGCTTTGGCCCTGGTGCGCTCAATTTCATCCATGAGCTGCTGCTGTAGTTTCCCTACTGTCCGGTCATCTAGATCTATCTGGATAGGCACTAATAAGAAATCAGCTATTCTAAGGACGGGTACTACTTTTTCCAAGCTAGGAGACCTCCTCCTCGCTATTCTCATAGACCTTACTTCCAGCCAAGGTTAAAGCGAGGTGGCGTCGTTTTCTAGCTTCTTCCATGGTAATGGCAATACCACGCCGTAGGGCATCCTCTAGGTCACGAGCGATAGAGACCATCCGGAAATCGACGCCTAGCTTGACCAGGGTATGAGCAACCTCCGGCTTAATACCGGTAAGTATCACTTCTGCCCCCAGTAGTCTTATGGCATTAAACATTTCTATTAAGAATCCACCTACTACTGTATCGATCATGGGTACACCAGTAACATCTACTATAACAACTTTAGCACGAGCCGAGCTTACTCGATTTAACAATTTTTCCGCTATATCTTGGGCCCTCTGGCTATCGATGTTCCCAATCATGGCTACCAGCAGCATATCTGTCCATATCCGGATTATGGGGGTGGCGAGTTCAGAAAGCATCTGTCTTAACTGGGAGAGTGTTTCTCTTTGTTCCTGGCGTAAGCTTGCTGAAACTTTGATAGCCTGCTGCATTACCTCAAGCACAGGATATTCTGGTATCTCTTGGGTTATATGTATAAGCTTTTCGGTTACCTGCTCTTCGCCTAATTCCTCTATCAACTCCCGGAGTGCTCGCGAGAGACTAGTTTCCTTTTCTTTTTCCTTTAAATTAGAAAGGGGTATCTCTACTAATTGTCTCCATAGTGCCACGTCACCTGTATTGGCGAGTTTCTTAATTAGTTCTTCGGCCTTATTCATACCCATTTTTTTCTTCCCTCCATATTAAGCAAGGTCATCATAAAAAATTAAAAAAATGTTTGGAGACCAATTTTAGACTTAATTCTACACCAAACTCTTTATTCCTCCTCAAGTTATTGCCTTGAAACCCGTTTGCTTTTAGGCCCGACTAGGCTTTCGCTAGGAAAAACTAGGGATTTGTTAGGAGGAAAGGTTATTGCTATACAGTGGATTGTATGATATGTTAAAGATGAACCTAAATACCGCCCCTCTGTTAAGGGCAAACCCGCCGAAAGGCGGGGGCGCAAAGCCACGGGCCTAAGGCTTTTAAGGGCTATGGCAGCCGGGTTGCCGGTGGGGAGGAGTTTATACTTTTACTAAAGCTTCTAGTAAGTTAGGCTGTTAAGTTAAATATATTAAATATATTCGTTCTGGCTCCCCACCAGGGTTGGTATTTATGCCTGGTGTATTTTTTTCATTAACCTAAACTATTTTAGGGTTTGGGGTGATAGGAGTAAATTTATGGAAAGAAGGAAATATGTGCCCATGCCTAAAGTTAAAGAGGAGAGCCTCCTATCCGAAATAGCGAACATAATGATCAGCACAGGAAGCTATATAGTTCAAGTAGAAACCCAAACGGGGGAGCCGATAGGATGGATCGACGTCTTAGATCTGCTTAGAAGTTATGTTGATATTCCTCAACGTGAGGGTCTGAAAGCCAGGGACATCTGTAGACCCATAGAGGCCTCCGACCATTTAGATGTAGAAACTGCTGGTGAAGAATTGAGCCAATGGCTTATACGAGATGGCCGTGTTCTCCCTTACTTTATCTCTCCAGATAAAAGTACAAGCGGCCTGCTTCTTGCCAGTGAAATTATGGCTGAGTTATTGGGCTTAAAGGAGCAAGAAACCCAAAAACGCCAAGCAGCAGAAAGGGCGTATCAAGAACTGGGTGAGCAAGTACCTCTAGGGATAGCCTTAGTAGATAGCGAAGGACATCTTTTCTATGCTAATGCTTTAGCCCAAAGGGTTATAAATGGTGCAGGAATGGTACCCCAGGATCTGCGCGAGTTAGCCTCTTCAGGTAGATCCAAGATAGTTAAATTAGATAATCGCCATTACCGCATAGGTACCCGTAAAATGAAAATGGAACCCACCAGGGCTCCAGAAGATTACTCTTTCTTGGTCATTTTTACAGACGTTACCACAGAATATAATCTGGTAGAACAGTTAAGGAGTGCCAGAGAGGAAGCGGAACTAGCCCTAGCTGTGATGTTACCAGACCAGCGCATCACCTTAAGACTCCAGTCTATTGTGGAATATACAGATACATATGATCCTCAGACGGGTAAAATCAAAATCACAGGTGTAATTTCTCAAGGGGTATACCGGCACGTCATAAACATATTGAGACTCATTGCTGATACCTTTCGGCAAGGGTTAATGGAGTTACCTGGGATGGAAAAGAATACCCTGGTCACCGCAGCTATATTCCATGATCTCGCCAAGGTGCAGCCAGAGCTTAAAATAGGAGATTTGGTTGTCCCTCAGGAAACCTTTGAACAAGGATATCTCCATGCTTTTAGGGGGGCAGCTTTAGCAGAAGGAATCTATCGCTTGAGCCCAGAAATAGTGGAGATAATAAAATATCACCATCATAATGAAGAAGATTTGCCTTCAACTTTTCCAAATCATCTTCTGCCTATGTACCGCTTTTTTAGGCTTATCGATGGACTCTCTGCCGCCATAACCCGGCGAAACGCTACAGTAAAGATAACTGTAAACGGGAGCAGGCTTTCAGTGATTGAGAATAATCCTGTGCCTTGTTACAATCGCTCTTTTGTTTTTGACCTTTATAGTGGAAAGACATACTAGAAAAACCGCTAAGGTAAGGCTAGAAGCTTAAGCCCAAGGACCAGTTACCAGTGGTATATGCTCCCTTCAGCTACTCCTCCACGTTCGCCTCCTACCTAGTTACCTGCCTTTCCTTTCTCCTTCTCTTATCCCTAACACCATCCCTAACCATCGAAGAGGAGAAGCAGAAAAGTTACTGCCTTTGAAACTCGAGCTAGGCCATAAAAATGATTGCCCAAGGAGGAAAAGACTGTTATTTCAGGTAATGTTCTAAAAGGGGAGGCATCGAATTTAAGGTTCCTAGGTGCCCTGCTCGTTTTTTTATAATGTGAGGTACATAAGCCATTTCCCCTTATCGATAGTAACTACTTCCGCTAATCCCTGTCAAGGGCAGAAAAAGGGGGATTAAGGGAAGTTTAAGTGTTTATTTTGGCATTTTAGACATAATTTCTATTTATTACAAACTAAAACGACAAAAAATATAACAGGAGGTTTATAATCATTATGATAGGTAAGCGTTTGCGGTTTTATCGACAAAAAAAGCGATTAACTTTGAAGGATGTAGAAGAGATAACTGGATTGCATGCCACTACCATCTCTGGATACGAACGTGGGATACGTGAACCCTCGTATAAAGTTTTGCGCACTTTGGCTAAGGTCTATGACATCCCGGTAGCTTATTTGCTTTTAGAGGAAGAAGAAATAATGGAAGTAATACCTTCGGAGATAAAAGAGCTTGTAGCTCTTATAGAGAAGCGGCCCGAGATTGGAGAGTTTATAGAGGAAATAAAAAATTACCCCCAGTCTCTGGTCAGGGAGCTGCGGCATGTTCTCCAGAGGATAAGGCGCCTTTCCTTACCTAAATAAAAATTGCTTCGTTAATGCCTGGTTTTTTTGGTTATTGAGTTTCCGATAAAGTTCCTTCCTTTTGTGCAGGAAGTGTGAGGCAAAATGTCGAAAAAGATGGCCTAAAACATTTAATTAAAGGATTTTAAGTAAGGGGGTAGGTTTTGCCTTGGACATTCTGGTTCCAGTCGGTATGCTCATAGGCTTTGGTTCGTTGCTTATGGCTTTCCTCCTGGAGGGAGGGCACTTAACTTCCCTAGTGGGTGTCTCCCCTTTTCTTATTGTGTTTGGAGGGACCATCGGGGCCACCCTTATAGGTTTGGGGTTAGAGGAAGTACGTTCTCTTCCTGGGCTCCTCAAGGCCGTCCTAGCCAATAAAAAATATGATCTCATGGAGACCATTGAACGCTTAGCAGAGTATGCAGTTATAGCCCGTAGGGAAGGATTCCCAGGGTTAGAGAAGCAACTGGAGGACACAACCGAGCCTTTTTTGCGCACGGCTTTACAGCTTGTGGTGGACGGCACGGATCCCGAATATACTAGAGCCATATTAGAGCAGTACATATACACTACCTCGGAACGCCACGCTAAAGGGGTAAAAATATTTGAAGCCGCTGGCGGATATGCCCCTACTATGGGGATCATAGGTACGGTGATGGGGCTGATACACGTGCTTAGCAATATCAGCACTCCTGACAAACTCGGGCCTTCGATAGCTTTAGCTTTTGTGGCCACCCTTTACGGTGTTTCTACTGCCAACCTTATATGGTTGCCTATAGCAGCTAAGCTTAAGGCCAAGTCTGACAAAGAAAGGATTTACCAAGAGTTGGTAGTTGAGGGTGTACTGGCCATCCAGGCCGGGAAGAGCCCCACTGCTCTGCGAACTGCATTGTTAGCCTTCCTGTCTCCTGGCAAGCAGCAACAGATGCAAAGGCAGCCTGTAAAGGAGGCTCAGATGGGTGAGGTATAAGAGGGCAACAGAAGAAGGCCACGACAATAAAGAGAGATGGCTTCTGACCTATTCAGATCTTATAACCTTGCTTATGATCTTCTTTGTGGTGATGTACGCCATAAGCGACACTAATACCAAGAAACTTGCTGCCCTCGCCCATTCTTTAACCCGAGCTTTGATAGGAACACAGGCTTCAGGGATCTTCCAGGGAGAAGGTGCCAGTGTGGTCCCTGGGATCCCGGAGATCGGCCCAGCCCAGGGTTCTACAGAGGCAGCTCCAAATGAAGGAGAGAAGGGGGCTGCTTCCCCCAGTTTGGACCAAGTAGCCCAAGATTTGGGGAAATTGGTGAGCGCTTCTGGACTGGGCCAGCAGATCACCATCACTCAGGAGGAGCGGGGCGTAATTGTGAGGATGGCCGAGACTGTACTGTTTCCTAAAGGTTCTGCCGAGCTTACTCCCCAAGCGCGGGAACTTATAAGTAAGGTAGGGAAAATGCTCGCACCGTTACCTAATTACTTGCGTATAGAGGGTCACACAGATAATCTCCCCATTTATAACGTTAATTTTAGAACCAATTGGGAGCTGGCTGCTGCCCGAGCCCTGACTGTGTTGCATGTGCTAGTCAACGAGAGTGGTATCAGTCCTGAGCGGCTTTCTGCTACAAGCTATGGTGAGTTCCGCCCTTTGGTACCTAACGATAGCGAAGAGAATATGGCCAGGAATCGGCGGGTGGATATAGTAATACTTAAAGAGAACTTCAACGCTGTAGAACCTCACCAAGAGGCTAAACAGTGAGTATAACTCAGGAAAGGCCTTCTAGGGAGGGAAAATCCCTAAATGCCGCTTAAGAAGGATGAAGTCAATGTGGGGCTAAAGCCTTGGGAGCAAGCTCCCTTAGGCTATGATTTCTTCGCCCGCGACACCCGAAAGGTAGCCCTTGAGCTTTTGGGTACCTATATGGTCCATTTTTCTCCGGAAGGGGTTACTGCCGGCAGGGTTGTGGAGACGGAAGCTTATCTTGGACCCTCTGATCCGGCCTGCCATTCGGCCCGCGGGCGGACGGAACGGAATGCTGTTATGTTCGGTCCAGCAGGTTTCGTCTATGTATACTTGATTTACGGTGTCCATTACTGTATTAATATAACTACAGATAAGCCAGAAATCCCTGCCGCGGTACTTATAAGGGCCCTTGAGCCTGTGGCTGGTCTTGAGCTTATGCAGCGCCGGCGGGGAACCCATAAACTTAAAGAGCTGTGCCGGGGGCCGGGGAGGTTGGCTCAAGCCATGGGGATTACCCGCGACCTTAACGGGACCAGCGCCATAGAAGGTCCTATACGTTTTTACCCTCCCCTACCAGGGGACCCCCGAGCTGATATAGTTGTAGCTCCCAGGATAGGTATCCGTGAAGCTACAGATTGGCTCTTAAGGTATTACGTCCGTGGGAGTCCTTTCGTATCTTATAAGTAAAAAACCCTTCTTTTCTTTAAGGGGGAAGGCCTTAATGGAGCCGCAAGACCTTGATTTTTTGGTACGCGCGGTGGTTGATAAAAGGAACGACCATGAAAAAGTTAAAGAAATAATCCGGGATAAAGAAGACTTTATTGAAATCATGCTAGAAGATCCTAAACTGTTCCGCAAGCTTTGGGAAAAACAAGAGGAGCTGATTTTTATTTCCCCTTACTTTCTTTTTAATATTCTCCTCCGTCAGGTACGCCGCGACTTAAAAAATATAACTTATATGTATGAAGGCCATGGCCACATGCGGCTTCCAGTTTTTGATGCCCCAAAGGTAAAGAAAATTTTGGATGATGATTCTATCCTCTCCTATCTTGCTGAGCTTTTAAGTTCTTTTACCCGTACGCAAACTTTTACTTTAATTTATCGCCTAGGCCCTAAGTTATATCGCCGGGCCTTAAGCAGTATAGACTTAGACGATCTTATTTTTCTTGCGGGAATAGTGGACGAAAGATACCGCTTTGAGTTGAACCGGCGCGTAGGTGACCTGGCTTTATTTATAGCAGGCATGTTTCCAGAATATATAAAAGAGGCCGGGCGGCCAGTGCCCTGGTCAAAGAAGATACCGCGGAGCCTAGAAAATTACCTGGAAGTAGGCCGGTATTACTATACCCTAGCCAGTGAACATCCGTATGCCTCGGAATTGGGCTTGCGCGATGTCTTAAGCGTTTTAGCGGAAAACGTATCTTCTGTCCAAAAAGCTTTGAGTTGGCTATCAGAGAAATACATCGGACCCAAGCGGTCCCTCTGGTTTAATACATTTTAGGCAGGTCGCGGGGAACGGTATCTACTTCGGTTAATTCCTTTATCTCCCGCTGGAGACGGGCTAGGCCCAATTCCTTTAACCGACGGGCGCTGGGGAGTAGTCTACTCTGCCAGGAACCTACTGCCGCATTATATGCATTTACTGCCAGCTTAAGGCCGCGGTGGATTTCTTCCAAATGTTCAGCAAAGGCAGAGGCGCGCTCGAAGAGCTCCTGGCCAGTCTGGATCACCTTCTCCGCGTTTTCTGTAGCCTGGCGTTGTTGCCATCCTAAAGCCACAGCCTTAAGAAGGGCTACCAGGGTTATAGGTGTGGCCATTAACACACGTTTTTGTAGGGCTTCTTCAATAAGCCCTGGTACCTGTTCTACCGCAGCCGCAAAATACGATTCTCCCGGTAAAAATAGAATTACAAAATCTAGACTATTGAACTGGCTTTGATATTCTTTAGAGCTTAACTGGGAGATAGAAGATTTTACTGCTTGAGCGTAGCGAGCTAAGGCCTCCTTCCGGCTACTTTCCTCTTCGGCTTCTATAGCCTCTAAGTACGCATCGAGGGGAGTCTTAGCATCGACTATTATTACGCGGTTATTTGGTAGATAAATTATCAGATCGGGCCTAAGCCGGGAATCATTTGATGTGGTCTGGACAGCAAAATCGCAGTAAGGAGATAACCCGGCCAGCTCTATTACGCGCTGCAAGGTTATTTCTCCCCAGCGGCCCCGCACCTTGGGAGTGCGGAGAGCGCTTACTAGCCGCTGGGTTTCCTTTTGCAACGCTTCTTGAGCTTTCCCCAGCTCTTCGAGCTGCCGGCTTAAGTTCCCATAAGCCTGTTGACGGGCGTTCTCTAATTCTTGAAGTCCTTTTTGATAGCGTTCCAAGGTTTCCCGTAAGGGGGTGAGCAGAGCCTCTATGGCTTGTTGGCGATGGGAAAGCTCCCCTTGGGCGGCAAGGATCTCTTTATCGAGGATTTGCTTAGCTAGGGTTATAAAAGATTCACTATTGTTCTTTAAGGCTTCAGCGGCTAGGGATTTAAAGTAAGCAGTAAACCTTTCTTCTAATTTTTGCGTCTGGGCAAGTAAAGTTTCCGCCTGCACCCGTGCTACCCGTTCCTTTTCTAGCCTCTTAAGGCTAGTAATAAGAGCGAACAATCCTCCTACTAGGAAACCTAGTACAAAGCTCAGCCCAAACTCGCCGATTTCCATACACTATTATCCTTTACCCCAATATTCGTTCACAACAATTAAAGGGTGTTGCCCTAAGTTCAATGGTGTCAGCCACAAAAATCGGCGTGTTAAGTTTTTTGGCTTTAGCTGAGGCCAGGCTGGCCATGTTGACCAGATGCTTGATAATATATCCCGGATTTTCGGTAAGGTTACGTAGGCCGGAACGCCGGCCTCCTGAAATTCCAGCTGAAAGAGTAATGGTCACCGGGCAGGGCCATTTTTCCTGGGCTACTGCGCTTATTATTGTTTCCGCTAATTCTTTGGCTTTGGCCAAGGAGCGGGTCGTAACGATAGCAAACTCATCCCCCGCGTAACGGCATAGTGTATCTTGCTTAATATCGATTACAGTGTTTAAAATTTCTGCTGTACGGCGGAGTATAATGTCACCGTAGACATGGCCGTATTCTTTATTTATTAGGCCGAAGTTGTCAATGTCTAAGAAGATTATGGCTATCTCATAGCCGCCTTCTAAAAGTTCCACTGCCTTTTGGTAAAATATTTCTGCTTTGTATAGAGTAGTAAGAGGATCTACATATTTTCCGACTTCTCCCATCACTTGGGCTTTAGTGATGACCCCTAGAACAGTTTTTCCATCAGTCACTACTAGTCGCTCGATTTGATGCTGCAGAAGAAGATTATAAGCCTCCCACAGGGAGGCAGATGGCCGGATAGTGATTACTTTTTTAGTCATAGCATCGGCCACAAGCCTATTGGGGTGGGAGCGCCGGATATCCCGGGAAGTGATGATCCCGACCAGTTTACCTTCATCTACTACAGGAAGGCAACCAATATGATGTTGCTCCATAATGGCAGCAGCCAAACGGACACTGGCCGAAGAAGGGATAGTGTAGAGCTTTTCGCTGAGGAGGTGCCTTATGGATAGCACTAAAAGGTCACCGCCCTCCGGACATGAATAGAGATTTTTACCTGGGCCTTCATTACCATCTGTTCATCGGCTATACGGCTACCTTCCTCCATAATCAGGGGGAGGAGTTTTTCCTTAGGGATAAGCTTTAGGAGAGACTTTTTTATTACTATGGCTTCGAAGATGTCGTCCTCTACCTCTACTACTTCATATTGCTCCGGAGATACAGCATCCACCATGCGCCTTACAGCTTCCGGTCCTACAGGAGCCTTTTTTCCTACCAGGAGCACATCTTGGACTGGTGGTATTTCGAATTCCGAGATCTTGATAATGATTTCAGCCCTACGGTCGAAGTCGAGGGAGCCACTGTTTTCTCGCGGAAGCAATTACGAAAGCCCCTTTCCCTAATCTTTCCCTTGTAGAATAGTTTGACACAAATTTACTAGCTCGACAAGTTATTTTTCCTCTATAGATTATGCTTTATTATGCTTTTTATGGGCAACGTACAGCGATTCCTCCCTCAAAGAAGTAAAGGTATTTATCTTTGACCTTCTGGCCATAAATTGCTTCCACTGCTAACGCATAGAACTCAAGCTGCTTTTTATATTTGGTTACTGCTATTTCAATGGGAGCACCTTCTAGCCTTTCTGCCTTATAATCGATAAGAAGCCACCCCTCGTCTTCATAAGCCAGGCAGTCTATTATCCCTTGAAGCACAACTTTTTCTTTAAAACCTTCTTCCCCCAGTTCTGGGTAAAGCTTATTAGCTGGCAACCCCAAGGTAAAGGGGACCTCGCGCTCAATTATTTTGGCGGCCAAGACGCGCTTACCCAGCTGGCTTTGGAAGAATTTAGCTATACTTTCTAAGGAGACAGAGGCAGCCTGCTCAGGGGTTAGGATTTCACGTTCTACCATGGCTTGTATCTGTTTAGATAATCCTAAAGGGGTAAGGTCACCCCGCAAATCCAGGTGCTGCATTACAAGGTGGAAGGCGCTACCTACTTCTAAAGGAGAAAGGTCTTTGCTTTGAGAGATAAATCGAGGCTTACGTTTTACAAAAGGACGCGGAAAGGGTTCTTCAGGCAATTTTTTTAGGTCGCTCACTGTCACCTTAGAAGGTAGGCTACAGGCTTTATAGTAGGGATATACCCAACTTAACGCCCCGGCAACCTCCTCCTTACAGGATGAAGACGTAGGGATAGGCGTAAGGTTCTGTAAGGAGGTAAGGAGAATGGAGTTGGAATTAGAATATGTTTCTTGTTCTAGAGATCTGGTAAGATCCTGGGGACACCATATCGATATTTGCCAGGAAGAAGGATCTTTCGCCAAGGGAGAAGAGGCTAAACTTATTCCTCCTGCTTCTTTCCTTAAAGGTTCCCCGTCTCGGTGGCGGGCCACGGCAGGTACTATCCAGTCAAGATAGTTCTTAGCTTCGAGAAGCATGGTGCCGGGGAACCGGATATCACTAAAAGTAGCCCAGCGGCACCAGGTACGGATCTTTCCTTCCCACCCGCGTACAGAACCCACCAGGATAAGCTTTTCTTTGGCGCGGGTAAGGGCTACATAAAGTATCCGGAGCTCTTCGGCCAGGGCTTCTCTATGTAGCCGGTTGCGCGTAGCTAAATACATTAAAGTAGGATAAACTAGGCGTTTTTCCGGTTCAACGATCTCGATACCTACTCCTAAGTCCTTATGGATAAGGATATTTCGATACAAGTCTTTAAAATTAAATTGGCTCCCCAGTCCCGCTACTATAACCACCGGGAATTCCAAACCTTTACTTTTATGGATGCTCATTAGACGTACCACGTTTTCTTTTTCACTTAAAGGCTGAGCCTCAACCATATCTTCCCCTTTTTCTTGTAAACGCTCTACAAAGCGTAGAAACCCTCCAAGGCCTCGCCAGGAAGTTTTTTCATATTGCTCGGCCCTAATTATCAAGGCTTGAAGGTTGGCTTGCCGCTCTTCACCCCCGGGTAACGCACCTACGAAGTCGTAATAGCCCGTCTCGCGAAAGACCCTCCAGAGAAGGTCCGCAAGTCTTCCACGTCTAGCCAGGGTGCGCCAGTGTTCTAGTTTATGCCAAAACTCGGTTAAGCGCCGGGCCAGTTCATCCTGTCCAGAATGTATCATGGTAAGTACTGCGCTGACAAAGTCGCCATTTGGCTTTAAGAGCCGGATACGGGCTAGATCCTTAGCATTTAAGCCCACTATAGGGGAGCGCAGGACAGAAGCTAAAGGGATATCTTGAAGGGGGTTATCTATTAGTTTTAGGAGGGAAAGTATGGTGGCTACCTCTGGGGTAGAAAAATACCCTTCCCCTGTGTCAGTATGAACTGGAATGCCCGCCAGCATTAGTTCCTCAAGAAAAATATTGCTTTTCCCTTGGGGGGAGCGCAAAAGAAGGGCTATATCCCGGTAACTTAAAGGCCGGAAGGTGCAAGTTTTTTCGTCCCACACCCAAGAATCTTTTATAAGCTCCTTTATGCGCTGCGCAATAAGTCTGGCCTCACCTTGGAGATGGTCGATTTCTTCTTCCGCTTCTTGAGAACTTTCGCCTTTTATAAGGTGTAACTCTACTGGTCCAGCCAGGCAGCCTCGGCTTTGGGGGTAGCTTGCCCCAGGCCTTAATTCGGCTGAAGCGTCATACTCGATCTCTCCTAAGGGTTGTGTCATAATCTGGCGGAAAAGAAAGTTAATAGCGTGAAGGATCTCTGGCCTGCTCCGGAAGTTGGTGGTTAGGTTTACCTTATGG
Source organism: Thermanaeromonas toyohensis ToBE (assembly GCF_900176005.1). NCBI lineage: Bacteria > Bacillati > Bacillota > Clostridia > Neomoorellales > Neomoorellaceae > Thermanaeromonas > Thermanaeromonas toyohensis. Next base: position 1,961,179 of record NZ_LT838272.1, read on the forward strand.
TTAGGAGAACCAGGATCAGTAGAGTAGGTCAAAAGCTTCTCCCCGAATAGGGCCGGTTCTGCCCACCGGAAGCGATAGATGCTTTGCTTAATATCACCTATGAGTACAAGATTTCCGTGGCCGCTACCCTGGCGGGAAACTAACTGTAAGATGATCTCTTGTAAAGGATTAATATCTTGATATTCGTCTACCAATACTTCCACGAAGTTTTCCTTAAGCTCCCAAGCCAGGGTAGAAGGTATGAGGTTTTTGGGGGTAGATGAAGGAGCTAAGAGAAGATTTAAGGTATAATGTTCCAGGTCTTGGAAATCAACCAGACCTTGAGTTTCCTTGGCTTCTTGATAAGCTTTTCCAAAGGTTCGTACTAAGTGTACTAGTGTTTCTACCAAGGGCTTAAGCTGGTGGAGAGCTCTTAAGGTAAAGGACGTATTATGATTAAAGTAGCTTTTCTGCCAGCGCTTAAATTTTTCTCGGTATTCCTGGCGGAGCCAAAGGATCGTTTCTTTGCTTTCTTTAGAGCCCTTTTTAGGAGAATGCCTTAGCTGGGGAAAGCAGATTTTTTGGCCTGTAAGGCAAAACTCCTCCCAGGAACATTGGCTTGCGCGGAGCAACCTGTTTAACTCGTTTAAATCTTGTTCTAAGGTTTCTATGTAGGAACTTAAGCCTGGGGAGGTACATGCGAGATTCAAGGCTTCTTCGGCCATCCTGATTAGATCCTTTATCTCCTGGGCAAGGGTTTCTTTTAAGGAACGCACCCAGGGGAGTTCATCAAGCTTTTGGGTTTGCTCGTTTACAGTGAAACTGGACAAGAGTTCCTCCAGCCAATGATCTGGCCAGGGATGGGTACGGGAGAAGATATACAGCCTAAGGATTAAGTCTTGGAGGAGGGAATCGTCCTTTTCCCCTCCAAAGTCATCTACTAGCTCTGCGAAGATATCAGCTCCTTCTCCTACTTGTGCATACTCTTTTTCCAGCACCCGTTCTAATATCTCCTGCCGGAACAAGGAAGCTTCTGCCTCCCCCATTACCCGGAAGGAAGGGGGTAACGGGAGAAGATAAAAATACTGGCGTAGAAGATCAAGACAAAAAGAGTGAAGGGTGGTGATGTTAGCCTTTTCTAATAAAAATAGCTGGCGGCGCAAGTGCCTAGAGGAAGGATTTTGAGTTAAAGCTTGGCTTAGGGCCTGAGCGAGCCGCTCACGCATTTCCGATGCGGCCGCCTGGGTAAAGGTGACTACTAGAAGCCGGTCAATATCTACTTTCTCTCCAGGGTTTAACAGGCGATTAATTATTCGTTGTATCAGTACAGAGGTTTTTCCAGTTCCTGCTGCAGCGGATATGAGAAGATTACAGCCCTTTATATGGATCGCTTCTAGTTGTTCTTTAGTCCAGCGGCTGTTCATACAATCTCACCTTTTTAAGGCCTTATCACTTTCAAGGTGATAAGAGATGGCCTCCCAGAGTTCTGGAATCTTTAGCTCGGGTAAAAAGCGATACCTATTCCCTGGTAACAAAGGGTCAAAGCCACAAACGGGCTGATAAGGGCAGTACTTACATGGTATATAGCTTCCCTTGCGGTAAGGGGAGAGCTCTATATTACCTTCTAAAATTTCTTGGGCAATCTCCCCTAAAAGTTTCCGTAAGTATTGGCGCAGCAAGGTAAATTGTTCTAAAGAAAGGACCGGGGAACGGGAATTGAAAGAGCCATCTTTATTAAAGGCAACAGGCAAAAAAGGGGAAGGACCTGGAAGATGGTGATCCATAAGTTTTAGGGCCTTAAGGTCTGCCACTAGTAACCCTTTCATTTTAAACTTTTTTATAAGCTCTTCTTCTAATTCTGCCACCACTTCTTCCTTCCCTTCCCATGTTGTTGGTGGTTCATCGAGTTTAATGAGGGGATTAATTACTGGGAAATATAAAACCGCTGCCGGTAGGCAAGGACCGCCCAGCAAGAGATGGCCATAGGTTAATACTACCTCCAGATAGGTCAGAAGCTGGAGTTCTAGCCCCCAGTAAAAATCGACTAGCTTAAAATTAACAGGTCTGGACTTATAATCTATAATCCGTATCCAGAAATTATCTCCTTCCTGGACTGCATCTAGGCGGTCTATGCGCCCGTAGATTTCTAAAAGCTCTCCCTGGGGTAAGACCAGTCGAAGACCGGGTAAGGTCTCTCCAGAACCGAAGGTTACTTCACTACCGACTGTGCGGAAGGAAGTCCACTTGGCCTGCTCCACCAAGACCGCTGCGGTCCTTTGGATTATCCCTATAAGTTTATGGGTTAAATAGCGGTAGCGCGCGGTGCTAAAGAATATTTCGTTTTGAAACTTAGGTAGCAGTTTTTCTACTACATCCTGGCAGAGCTTTTGGCAGGAGGCAAGCTCCAAATCTTTCCAGTCTTTGTGTTGCTTCCTTAGGGCAACGGCTAATTCTTTAAGGGCGGTGTGAAAAAATTCCCCTAGATCTGGAGGTAGAAGTTGGTAGCGCTGGCGTTCTTTAAGCTTTAAGCCATACTTTAAGAAATGGGAGAAAGGACATTTTTTAAACTCCTCCAAACGGGATACAGTAGTCTTAAGGGGGTCCCCATATAAGGCATAGGCTATATCCTTTGGTAAAGGGGGTTCCTGGTTAGAATAAAAGAGTCCCCTAATGATCTTGGCCAGGATTTCCTTATATAGGGGATGCGATCTTGCCCAGTTGTATACCTCTAGCCATACAGGTTCTAGGTCAGCACCTGATTTAAGTTTGCTTAAGTTTATAGCAAGTTGAGATAATAACGGCCTGGGATGGGTAATAGGCTCGGGGATAGAGGGAATCTCTTTTAACTGCGGCAGTAAAGCCTTTAAGCGGGCAATTATAGGTGAAGGTCTTAAAGCGTTGCCTTCTTCATCAGCCAGGGCGTAACTTATCCCTAAAAACTCACGTGAACGGGTAAGGGCAAGATAAACTAAGTGTTGCTCCTCCAGTAAACGCCTGCGGCTACTAGGCCCCACTTCCCATCCTTTCTCCAAAAGGTATTCCCTTTCCTCATCCTTTAGAAAGCCTAAGGCTAAAGGCCTGGCAGGGAAAATACCTTCGTTCACTCCCAGAAGGAAGGCAGCCCGCACTTCAGGCAGCCGCGAGCGGTCAAGGGATATTACCAATACTTGGTCTAGCCCTTGGGGTATAAGGCCCAGGAGCTCTCCTTCCAGAGCAGCCATTATAATTTGCTGGTATTCTTGGAGGTCTATCCTTTCCTCTCCCAAAATGTCCACTAATTGCTCAAGGATTTCTATTATCGTTTCCCAGATCTGGGCATGTTCTTGAGCTTCTTCCCACTGGCCATTTTCCATAGCTTTAAGGCGCCATTCCTCAAGCTTTTCCGGTACCTTAAGCTTAAGGAGAAGTTCGTAGAGGGCTAAAGTAATCTCCTGCACGGATTGGGCTTGGCGTAACGCCCTATGGAAATCCCCTAGTAGAGCTACGACTTTGTTTTTTAAGAGATTGATCTCCAGGGTCTCCTTTTCGTTCTCCAAGGCCCAGCGTGGCTGATAGGTCCAGGGCTGGCTATCTAACCATCGGGAACCCTGTATGCCGCAAGCAAGTACATAATTTTCAAGGACATCTACTTCTTCCCGGGAAAGGGGTAGAAGATCGGTCTTCAATAGCCGAAAGAGGGGCTCATAGGCCCAGTTTTGGCTTACAGTTTCCAAGGCGGTACATATCAGTTTTACGAGGGGATGATGGGTTATAGGGCGTTTAACATCTAGAAAAAAAGGAATTTCATAATCCCTTAACACGTTAACCAAGAGGCTCTGGTATAGTTCTAAGTTACGAACCATTATGGCTATATCCCGCCAGCGGTAGCCTTTCGTCCGGGAAAGATAAAGGATCTCCCGGGCTACCGTTTCTACTTCTGCTCGGCGATTCGAAGAACTAAAGATTTTTAAATTGACTACTTCTTGGGGCCAAGGGGAAGCAAAAGGAGTAAAAAAATTCTTTTCTACCCAGGCAAGAATAGGAACTTCCGCAAACCGCGGGGGTATTCCTTGATCTAAAACAGTCATCGGTTCTACAGGCACATTTAAGCGGACCGCTAGGTTTTGAAGCTTTTTAAAGGTTTCCTTGGGGGGATAGAAGGGATCTCCTTCCGACAAGGAAGCTTCCAAATCTTGAGCGTTCATACAAAGGGTTATATGTACCCGCCGGGCGGCTTTAAGTAATCCTTCTAATACTTTATATTCTTGGGGAGTAAAACTGCTAAAGCCATCTAGCCAAATTTCAGCTTCCTTAAGGCTGGGGGCTTTAAGGAGATTAGAGGCTAATATTTCCAAGTAATCTTCCGCAAAATGGGTATTCCCTTCTAAAGTTTTCTCCATATCTTCCCAAATAAGGGCAAGATCATGTAGTTTAACCGCCAGGAGTTCATGAGTGCCTTTTAAATCAAGGGAGGCGGCTGCCTCCCGGAGTTTAGAGGGGCTAAGGCAGTAATATTTAAACTCTTTGAGGGTGGAAGCAAGTTCGTGTATAAAGCCGGGCTGGTGCCAGGCTCCCAGGTGCAGGATCTTTAGATGCTTTGCCCGGCGTTTAAGCAGGCGGCGCAAGAGCATATGCTTAGCTAGGTCACTTAAGGAAGGCCGGGCCGCTCCCCCAACTTCTTGGCTTACCCGCCAGGCTAGGCGCTGAAAACTTAAAACTTGGCAGCGTATAGAGCCCTGCAAGCCTGGTAAGTTCACCAGGGCCTTTTCCATTTGAAAAGTGGCCTGTTCGGGAACGAGTAAGATTATGGCAGGCCCTTGGGGAGCGGCCAACAATTCCTTACGTATCTCTTGTAGGCAATACCGTGTTTTTCCACTACCTGCCCGGCCAAGAATAAAGTGTAAACTCATTCTTGCTTAGCTTGTCTAGCCTCCTGGATGATTTTTTCGGCCAGGTTAGCCGGTACTTCCTCGTACTGAGCGAATTCCATGCGGAAGTGGCCGCGGCCTTGGGTTAAGGATTTAAGATCGATAGCGTAACGGTACATTTCAGCTAAGGGCACCTGGGCCCGGATTATCTGGTTTTTGCCTTCAGCTTCCATACCCAAGATCCGGCCTCTTCTCCCGTTGAGATCGCCTATGATATCGCCCATAAACTGTTCGGGGACGGTGATCTCTACATTCATGATGGGTTCCAGGAGCACAGGCTTAGCCTGTTCCATGGCCTTCCGGAAGGCCATGCCCGCGGCGATTTTGAAGGCCAACTCGGAGGAATCCACCGTATGGTAGGATCCATCGGCCAGGTTCACTTTAATATTGGTTACCGGATACCCCGCCAAGATACCCTCCTGCATGGCCTCACGGATACCCTTTTCAACTGCTGGAATGTATTGCCTGGGGACCGCTCCACCGAAGATGGTTTCTGTAAACTCGAATTCCTTATCCGGGAGGGGAGACATATCGATAAACACATGCCCATACTGGCCGCGCCCGCCGGTCTGTTTTTTGTACTTGCCCTCGACCCTGGTGACCGAAGCCCGTATGGTTTCCCGGTAGGGTACCTTCGGGGTGGACATCTCTACCTCTACCCCGAACTTAGAATGGAGGCGTTCCAGGGTAATATCCAGGTGCAGTTCCCCCATACCGGTCAAAATGGTCTCCCGGGTTTCGGTATTCTTACTAAGGCGTAGAGTAGGATCTTCTTCTAATAGGCGGGCCAGGGCGTTGCTGAGTTTATCTTCATCGCCCTTGCTTTTAGGTCTTATGGCCACGGGCAAAGTGGGCTCAGGGAAGTTTATACCCGGTAATTGCTTAGGGTTAGTCTTGGTAGTCAGGGTGTCCCCGGTACCGGATACGGTAAGCTTGGTTACCGCTCCTATATCCCCGGGTTTAAGCTCAGTTACTGGTATTTGAGTTTTTCCCTGGAGGGTAAACAGCCCACTTATTTTTTCTTCTGTTTCTTTATTGGCGTTATACACGGTTATATCAGGTCTTAAATTCCCGGAGTACACCTTAAAAAGACTGATCTTACCCACATAGGGATCGGCTAAAGTTTTAAAGATAAGCGTGGCCAAGGGTTCCTTTTCTAGTTCTACACCGGGCTTGCCTATCCTGTCTGCTGGTGAAGGTAGAAAGTCTACAAGATAATGGAGAAGCTCTTCCACGCCCATATTCTTTAAGGCTGAACCACAAAGGACAGGGATAACTTTGCTGGTAGCTACCGCTTGCTTTAAGCCTTGACGTATTTCTTCTGGCGCAAGTTTCCCCCCTTCTAAGTATTTCATAAGGAGTTCATCATCGCCTTCAGCAGCTGCTTCCACAAGAAGCTCCCGGAAGCTTTCGGCTTCTGCCCTATACTCTTCTGGTATGGGTATCTCCTTACGCTGGCCGTTCTGATAGGAATATGCTTTAAATTCCAGCAGGTCTATTATCCCGCTAAAGGTTTCGGCGGCTCCTATAGGAAGCTCTACGGGTACTATATTACCGCTTAAAAGCTTTTTCATGGACTCTAAAGCCCGCTGGAAGTTAGCGTTTTCACGGTCCATTTTATTAATAAAGGCTAAGCGAGGCAAGCTAAATTTGTCGGCTTGTTCCCATATGATCTCGGTTTGCACTTCTACTCCTGCTACAGCGCTTATGACCACAACTAAACCATCAGCTACGCGTAGGGCAGCCACTACATCCCCAAAAAAGTCGGCATAGCCGGGCGTATCTAACAGATTTATCTTGTGACCTGCCCATTCGCAGAAGGCTAAGGAAGTATTGATACTTACCTTCCTCTTGATTTCTTCAGGATGGAAATCGGTTACTGTGTTGCCTTCCTCTACCCGGCCTAGGCGTTTTGTGGCTCCAGCCTGGAAAAGCATCGCTTCCGTCAGGCTGGTCTTTCCTGCCCCCCCGTGAGCTACGAGGGCTACGTTGCGAAGGCTTTCTGTAGGATAAACTTTCATTAAGTTAAGACCTCCCCGCAGTTCCTTTGAGAATAACCTTCTAAAGAATATAATTGGCTTTCATTTAAAAAAAATCCTTTTTCGCAAACAAGATTTTTTGCTGGGATAAACTTTAGGAGGTGAGCATAAGGATGGGAAATAGAGGTGAAGGGCTAATGCTAGGGACGAGCCTTTGGCAGGGGGCGGCTATCCTCACCCTGGCCAATTTTTTAAATAAAATTTTAAGCTTTGTCTACCGTATTCTGATTATACGCCTTATCGGACCGGAAAGCATGGGGCTTTACGAGATGGTCTTTCCTTTTTATACTTTTGTTCTAGTCGTGGCTACTGCCGGCCTTCCAGTGGCCTTGGCTAAACTTGTTGCCGAGCGTGCAGCCCGGGGAGAATGGGGGCTAGTACGTAATATCTTTCATCTATCCTTGATTTTCCTCATAATAAGCGGTCTAGTCTTCACCGTTATCCTCTACTTCGGAGCTCCCTTCTTAGGCCGTCTCTTTGCTGATAGCCGCGTATACCCTGCCTTTATGGTTATGCTGGTAGCTTTGCCTCTGGTGTGTACTTGTTCCGCCTTCCGGGGGTATTTTCAAGGATTAAAACTAATGGGCCCCTTGGCCCTGGCCCAGGTGGTAGAGCAGGTAATCAGGGTAACCAGCGGTTTAAGTTTGGCCCTTTATTTTTTACCAAGGGGTATAGAATGGGCTGCGGCAGGCCTAGCTTGGGGTATGGTTTTGGGCGAAGGGGTAGGGTTAATAATAAGCCTTTTGATTTTCCGCCAGGCTAGCCCTTACTATCTAGCGGGAGAGGCACACCCTCTTTTTTTAAAGGATTTTTTAACCCTTGCCCGCTTGGCCATTCCGGCCACCTTAGCCCGGGCTGCTACTGGCTTTACTCTTACCTTGGAAGCCCTTTTAATACCTCATAGGCTTCAGGCTTGGGGGGCCAGCCTACGGGAAGCCACAGCTTTGTACGGCCAGTACTCGGGGATAGCCTTAACCCTGGTTTACCTCCCTATGACCATTACAGTAGCTGTGGCCATGGCCATGGTACCAGGTATGGCAGAGGCCCAAGCTTTAGAGAACTACAGCCTCCTCCAAAGGCGTTCCTTCCAAGCCCTGCGGATCACAGTCTTAAGCGGGCTACCCTTTGCTATTTCCTTTCTTTTTCTGGCCACGGAAATATCTGACATAATATTTAGGACGCCGGAAGCCGGCGTCCCTCTTAAGGTTTTAGCCTGGGGCTGCCTTTTCTTATACTTGCAACAAACTACTAGCGGTATTTTACAGGGTTTAGGGGCCATGAAAACTGCCCTTTATACCACCCTGGTGGATGGTGCTGTGGACCTACTGGTGATATACTTTTTAACCCCCTTATGGGGTATAAAGGGGGCAGCTTGGGGAGTGAATTTAGGAGCTTTACTAAGTACTTCTTTAAATTTGAAGGCCATCAACCGCTTGATCAATCTACGTTTTAATCTTCTCGAGCTATTCGGACGACCCTGCCTGGCTGCCCTCATGATGGGCTTAAGCATTAAACTGTTACAAAAGATAACCTGGGGTATAGGATGGAGGGAACTAACCGGGCTACTCCTTATGGGAGGTATGATCTATATGGTCACCCTCCTCTTGACTCGGGCCCTCCCCTCCCGCCTCCTGGTGTTTTGGAAAAGGATTTAGACCTTGGAGCAAAGGGAACTCGCCCCGCAGTTGCTCAAGGAAGCGGTGATCAGTTAAGTCCAGGTGCAAAGGGGTGATGGAGATAAACTTACGGAGGAGAGCCCCTATGTCCGTATCCGGATCTGCATCTAGATCCTTTACTTCACCAGCTAACCAGAAGTAGGCCTTTCCCCGGGGATCGATGCGCCTTTCGATAGTATTAATGTAGCGCCTCTGGCCTAGACGGGTTAGGGCGATACCACTTATGTCTTCGGGGGGTAAATTAGGAATGTTCACGTTTAAAAAGGTCCCCGGGGGTAGCCCCCGCTGGGCTATATATTGGCAGAGGGAAGCAGTAAAAGCGGCCGCGAAACTATAATCAGATTCCTTTTCACCTGCTAGGGAGACGGCGAGGGAAGGAATACCATTAATACACCCTTCTATAGCTCCAGAAACAGTCCCCGAGTACAGGACATCGGTTCCTAAATTTTCTCCCCGATTAATCCCAGAGACTACTACATCAGGAGGCTGAGGTAGAAGAGCTTCCAAGGCCAGTTTAACACAATCTGCTGGCGTCCCGTTAACAGCAAACCCTTTAAGATCAGGGGCGAGTTCCACTTCAGTAACACGTAAAGGTTTATGCATAGTAATACCATGACCTATGGCGCTTCTTTCTCTTTCCGGAGCGACAATGAACACCTGTCCCCGGGAAGCTAGCTTACGGCCGAGAACTCGTAATCCTTCAGCAGCAATACCATCATCGTTGGTTAATAAGAAAAGCAAAGTAAATTACACCTCATGGTGATTTTATACTTAGAGTTTGAGGTAACCCCAGAGCTTTATTATAACAGTAAACGGCTACCTCCTCTAGGTTTAATTTAGCATAAATATCTCCTTTTATCTCCCAAGCCCGGCTACTTTGGGGGAAGCGCTCGAGGAATTTTTCCAGGAATAGGAGAGCCTCCTCGTAACGTCCTAGCCGGGCTAAAGAATGGGCGTAGGCTAGGGAAGCTTCCTCATCATGGGGAGCAAGACTAATAGCCTTCTCCCAGTAAACTAGGGCTAAGGCTTCCTTACCTAGCTTCATAAGGAACTGAGCTACTCCCTGCAAACAGAAGGGATCCTGGGGACGAAGGCGCAAGGCCTGTTCATAACAGGATACAGCTTCTAACCAGCTATTGGTAACAGCTAGGGTTTGTCCTAGGTTAAGCCAGAATTCCACTTCTTGGGGTTCTAAGGTTAAAGCCTGGCGGTAGCATTGTATAGCTTCTTCCCGCTTTCCTAAATGGAATAGGCATACCCCCAGATTATTCCAAAGGCAGGCATCGTTTTCACCATAACGGAGGGCGCGGGCAAAGTAGGTATAAGCTTCCGACCACTGATTTAACCGCTGGGCCGCTACACCTGCATTGAAAGCCACAGCCGGGTCCCGGGGACAAAGCCGTAAAGCCTGCCGGTAAGCACTCAAGGCTTCCTTATTATATCCAAGCTTAAGGTAACAATAACCGAGATCATGCCAGGCAGCAGCATCCCGGGGCTTAAGCTTTAAATACTCTTGATAGCAGGCGGCTGCCTCTAAATAAAGTTCCCTTTGCAAGTATTCTTTAGCCCTTTCCTTAAGATGTTTATCTTGGCTAACCGCCCAAGGTTTGTCTAAAGAATACCGCGAGGCAGGAACAGGCATGCTTCATCTCTCCTTTATCCGGTTTCCTATTCCTGCCTCTAATTTTTCTCTCCTTCATATGTTAATTCCTACCACATATGCCAAGAAATTTCCGTCAAAATACAAGCCTTTAAGGCTTTTCCTGCCCTTTTTCCCTACATTCTCGACAATAACCGAAGAATTTTAGTTGGTGATCTGTGATCTGGAAATCCGTCTTTTTCGTAATAAAGTTTTCTAGGGATTCTAATAAATCATGGTCAAACTCCAGTACTTTTCCGCAAGCAAGACAAATAAGGTGATGATGGTGGTGTTCCGCGCGGGAGCTGAACTCATACCTTGCCCGGCCATCCCCAAAATTTATCCGTTGGAGTATATCTAAATCTACTAGGAGGTCTAAAGTGCGATATACAGTGGCCAGGCCTATGTCAGGGTACTGCCCCTTAACAATGTTGTACACTTCTTCTGCGCTCAAATGTTCTTTAGCGTTGTTTAAAAAAGCCTTAAGTATCACTTGGCGCTGGGGGGTTATTTTATAATCTTGTTCATGGAGCTTTTTATAGATTTCCTCTAGCTGGTTTTCCATGTTTCCTCACCCTATAATGAAGGTTTCTAGTACGCCCCATCCTTGACTTTCTTCTTCCGGGGTTGTAGCTAGCCGAAGGAATCCTGAGCCGCGCTCTACCCGGAAGGAACCTTTTTCCCCTAGGAGGTGGGTGGTATTAAGTTTAAAAGTTACCATAGGGTCTGTACCAGTTCGGAGTTCAAGGGAAGAAGAACCTTGTGTATCGACCAGATTGCTTTCTACCTTAGAAGTACTAAGCTTCATTTCTGAACCTTTAGCCAGATAGAGAGCTTGAATATGACGTCGGCTATATAGTAGGTTGCCCCAAAAATCGGCAGCTAAAAGGGTGTATTCGTCGGTATAGAAACGAATTATGCGCGCACCTTCCAGGGCTTCCGGAAGGGGGAAGTTGCACCGGCGGTGGTCGTGGTAACCGATACCTTCAATCTTATACCTTTTCCCTTCTAGACTTACCTCGCCTTGGACACTAGCCCGGGGAACGGGGACCTGCCAGTAGATATAGCGCAAACCTTGATCACCGTAAGCCACTCGGCCTATACCTGGCTGCCAGCCAGCAAGAAGCGGGAAAAATTCTAGCTCTCCTGTAACTCTGGTGCTTTCCAGATAAAGGGAATACTTATTCCCCGTATATTCGGCCCTGCTCGGTCCAATCTTTAATTGGCATCGCTCGGTAGAAGCAGTAAAATCTTGGGGACCCACCTCTATACTTTCGGTGTTTTTTTCACCCCCTACCCACCAGGCAAGCTTATGGTATGCTGGCGGGCTGGATGACATATTGCTTAGGGTAAAGGCAACGCGGAAATAAAGGTGGTCAGGAGTTAAAATTTCGAAAAGCCAGCTTTCCTCCAGGGTTTCCCCCTCCCGGGGCGGGTGATAAGCATCATCTTCTACAGTCAAAGGTTTATCGATTAGGGCGTTAAACTCGGCATCCTGCCAGAAGGAGAAGGTGCTCTCCCGCAACCGGATTTCACCCCTTTTTAAGGCTTATGCTCTTAACCTTACCCGCTTTAAATTCGACATGGGCAATAAAAAACCTCCTAATCTCCTTGGTTCTTTTATCTTTAACGGTTGCATAAGGTTAGAATAAAAAACTTCCCATAAATTTTCAAGGAGGGAGGAGGCATGATCCGTCCCCTTTTGTTAGGGCTGCTCCATACTTTAATGGCGGCTTTAATCCAAGCAGCCATTCTCGGTGTGCTCTTCTACGCCACTCCTCTATCCGAAGCTTGGTTGCCCCTTCTGGCTATGGTGGTTCTTGCTTTGGCGATTTTCTGGGGCGCCTTACAGGCTGCTCGCCTAGCTGGTTCCCGGGGACTTTTCCAAGGCTTAGGAGTGGCTCTCCTTTTTATTTTAGTCCTTGTAGCCTTAAGCTGGACAGGCGGCACCTTAACTGTTAAAGCATTAGCTCAAAAATTGGGGCTCTCTCTTTTGGCCGGTGCTATGGGTGGTATCGCTGGCGTGACCGGGCGCTAAGACTATTTTCTAATTTCCCAGTGGCCAGCGATATGGGTGATAATCCAGCCTTTACGCGTCTTGCGGAGGCTTAAAGTGGCGGGTGTTTCAAAGCTTTTTGTGGTCAAGGGATGCCATATTACATCGCCCTGGACCCAGGCTGTATCCTTGTCTACGAGCCCATAATCGTTAATATAGAAAACCAAGTAAACGCCGGCTGAACTCGCCTGGCGATCTTTTTTTAAAGCAGAAATGATACCAGCAGAACTGAGGCGCCTCCAGTAATCCGGGTCCACCAGGGAACGGACGCGATTCCAATCCCCCCGCTGGATGGCCCTATAGAATTCATCAGCTGTATATACCGGGGATTCGCTTTCGATAGCAGCTATCTTCCATGTATTTCCGAACCGTAGAAGCCTTATAGTTTCTTCTGAAGAGATTATACCCTTTCGCGGGGAATCCCATTCGGCTTGTCCCCGGGCCCATGCTCGCCCGGCTTCTTCATCTACGTTTTGTTCCGCAACCAGGAAAAGGACAAAGCGCAGGCCAGGCTCCATATTTTTTCTAGCCTGCCATTGCTGTAAGAAACCTTCTTCCTTAAGATGGGACCATAGTTCAGGAGTCACCAGCTCCCTTACTTTTTCTTCATTTCCCTCCTCTACAGCTTTATAGAAATAATATATGGTATCAAAAGGCGAAGGTGAAGTAGAAGTAATGGGGGATAAAGCCGGCAGAGCTGGAGAAACTATGAAATCCCTGTCATTCCCTTTTACATAACCCCATAAATGGGATAAAAGCCAACCCACCAAGATACCTATAAGGATATGCACGGCCGGCCGCATGTACCACCGCCCCTTTCTATTTAATTCTTAAGGGGCGGAGGTAGGGATTTATGCTATTATTGGTGGAGTATTTTTTTTAAGAGCCGTTTTAAGAATAAAGGTAAAGGGATAAAATAAACCCGCATTTTTCCACCTCGCTCCCCGGGGCGCCCCCATTTCCCTTGCTATATATACTATTAATCCCTCCTAAGGTAAGTGATTAAAAAGAAAACCAAAACTTAAGCTGGGAGAGTATATCCTTTACAGGGTTAGATGTAAAATTTACCTCTGGTAAGGAGGCCAGAAAATAGGAACCGTAACGCTTTGAGGTTAGCCGGCAGTCTAAAATTACAACTGCCCCCCTATCAGTAGAACGGCGGATTAGGCGACCAAAGCCCTGCCGGAAACGGATGATAGCTAAGGGCAAGCTTAAGTTCATAAAGGGATCTTGACCCTGCTCAGCTAAACTTTCTAAGCGTGCGGCTAGGACCGGGACGTTAGGAGAAGGGAAGGGCAACCGGGGAATTATAAGACAACGCAATAAGTCACCGGGCAGATCTATTCCTTCCCAAAAGGTACCGGTTCCCAGCAGGATGGCTTGAGGGTAACGGCAGAATTCTTCTATTAATTGAAAACGGTGGCCGTCTATACCTTGCCCTAATAGTACTTCTGTAGGTGAAAGGGAGCTTAAACTTTCGTATATGGCGCGGAGGAACCGATGAGAGTTACAAAGGACTAAGGTGCGTCCTCCCGCGGCGCGGGAGATGTCTAATATAGCTTTTGCTGTGGCCTTAGCGTATTCCTCATCACTTAGATGGCTAGGATTAGGCAGGTCAGTGGCAATCAAAAGCTTAGCTTGGGTAGAGTAATCAAAGGGTGCTTCTACCGAACAAGTAATGACCCGCTCCCCAGGTAGTAGCTCCAGGCCAGTACGACGGCAGAAGAAAGAAAAACTCTTATTTACCTGTAAGGTGGCCGAAGTAAAAACTATACATTCTTTAGTTTGAAAAAGCATGTCCATAAGCCAAGGCCCTACTTCCAGAGGTGCACTATATAGAGTAAACCACCCGTTAGGGCCCCTTTCCATCCAGGCCACTTCTTTATCCTCGTCGCTATCCAAAATCTGTTGTAGACTATTTAAATAAAACTTGAGAGCGGCGGCCATCCTTTCGGCTTCCCGGGCCTGAAGGGTGGCCCCCATATCCTCAAGTAAAGGAACCAGCTTCTCTAACTCGTCCCTTAACCTTTCCCAAGTTTCTTCTAGAACACCGGCAGTCTCCAATACAAGTTCCCAGGCGGGCAGTTCCTTGACTTTACCGGCCAGGCGTAAAGCGAAATCTTGACGGTTATTTTTTTCGCTTGCTTCCCATAAAGACTTAAGGGCTGCAAAAAAGCTATCCGTAGCCTCTTCTGCTTTAGCTAAAGCTAGAAGGCTTTTTTCTACCTGGGAAAGGAAAAAGGCTTGATTAGGAGGAGGCAATTTCTCGGCCAAGGAGCTGAGGTTAGGTAGATATCCCAGGAGGCGAGGCTTTGCTTGTAAGCGATGAAAGAAATAATGGAGGGTACTCTGGCTTAAAGAGATGGCTAGATGCTCCGTAGCTGTATCCTCCAGATGATGGGCTTCATCGACGATAAGGTAAGAGAAAGGAGGCAGTACCTGATTCCCCCACCGGAGGTCGCTAAGAAGCAAGGAGTGATTGATAATAAAGATATCAGCTTCTTCTGCCCGGCGCCGGGCGGCGGTAACAAAGCAGCCTGCAGTGTGGAAGGGGCAATGGGAACCGAGGCAAGTTTCGTTATCGGAGGAAAGGAGGCTTTTCCATCCTTCCTCTTCAGGTAAGGTTTTAAATTCGCTCCAATCGCCAGTCAAAGTGAAAGCTAGCCAACGCCAGATCCGCAGAGTGAAAATTCTTTCCGGGGTGTCATGGGAAGGTAGGCTCTCTTCCCATTCTAACAGCCTTCGTCTACAGATATAATTAGAGCGCCCTTTGAGTAAAGCGGCTCGAAAAGGGAAAGGCAAAGACCTTTGCAACAAGGGTATATCTTTATACCAAAGCTGTTCCTGCAAGCTTATGGTATGGGTAGCAATGGCTACCCGGCATCCCTTCTTACAGGCCCAGAATATAGCGGGAAGAAGATAAGCCAGGGATTTGCCAGTACCTGTACCTGCTTCCACTAGAGCGTGTTTGCTTTCTTCCAAGGCCTGGGATATAACTCTTAAGACTTGTTCCTGTTGGGGGCGATATTCATATCCGGGTAAGGCTTGGGCCAGTACACCTCCAGGTTTTAAAAGCTCAACTATAGCTTCCGGGGAAAATGCTCCCTCTTCTTCCGGAACTTTTTCTTCCCTTTCCGGAAACTTAATTTCCCCGGAAGCAGCTACTTCAGCGAAGGAGCTGGGTGGGTGTGCAGAAAGGGCTGTAGCAAACCATAAGGTTAACCGGGAGGGGACGAGCTCCTTAAAACGCTTAAGGAGGGTGGGATTTAGTTTTAAGGTTTCCTTCCAGAGGATTTCTAAAAGTTGAGCCGTAGCTTTGGCATCCGATAAGGCACGATGTTGTTCCGCTAGATCTATATTAAAGTGGCGGGCTAAAACGTGGAGTTTGTGGGAAGGAAACCAAGGGAATAGAATACGGCTTAATTCTAAAGTGTCTAAGATAGGCCCCTCCCATAGAGAACCTGAGGCTTTAGCGAGGAAGGCCATGTCAAAAGGAGCGTTATGGGCGATTACAGTAGCCCCTTGGAGCAAAGATAGAAAATTTGGTAAAACTTCTTCTAAAAAAGGAGCCTCACTTACCATATCCTCCTTAATACCGGTGAGGCGCTGGATATGGGGCGGGATAGGTTTTCTTGGATTTACTAGGGTACTGAATTGCTGTACCAGGCGGCCTTCCTCGAAACGAAGGGCTGCCATTTCCAGGATAGTGTCCTGTGAAGGATCAAGACCGGTGGTTTCTAGATCCACCACCACATAGGGGTTATTTAACATTAGGTATCACCAAGTAGGTTTTAATTTTTAGGGTTTAAAATGGTTATAACCCCCTGCAGGCAAGGGTATTTTTTGTCCTTGATATAAAAGCTTTAGCCCTTCCTCAGGAGGGACTATTTCCCCTATCACAGTAACTGGGGTACCGCAGACCCTTTTTACTTCCTGGCTTATCCTTTCAGCAGCTTCGGGTCGGCAGGTCCAGAGGAGCTCAAAATCTTCACCTCCGAAGAGGGCATAGTCCAAAGGGGATTTTCCATAAACTTCGGCTACTTCCTTAAGACCAGGAGAGAGGGGTATTCTTTCGGCATATATGAGGGCTCCCACATTGGAGGCCTTAGCCACTTCCCTTATCTCGGTGGCTAGGCCGTCGCTTATATCGTCGGCAGCCGTTAACCCTGGGATTTCTGTGGCTACTCTAGCCTCTTTAACGCGAGGTAGGGGCCTAAGGTGTCTCTTCTTTAGTTGGTTGGCCAGCTCAGCATTCAGGGGGCGCGGATCTAGGAGCAAGTCAAGGCCGGCTGCTGAACCTCCTAGATCACCGGTAACCAGGAGGAGATCCCCTGGACGGGCGGTGGAACGATACAGAACTTTTTCGGTTTCTACTTTACCTAGGATGGTGATATTGATAACTATAGCTTTCGGGGAGGCCACCGTGTCCCCTCCGATGATATTGATACCAAAGCTGCGGCAGCATTCTTTTATCCCCTGGTAAAGCTCATCTACAAATTCTACTTTCGCCTGAGGAGGAAGCCCTATAGATATCACAATTTCTCCGGGTACTCCAGCCATGGCCGCGATATCGCTTACATTCACTGCCACTGCCTTATACCCTATTTCCCAAGGGGTCGCGGTTTCACAGGTAAAATGTATATTTTCTACGAGCATATCGGTGGAGACGAGGAGGAGATACCCAGGATGGTAAGGGAGGACTGCAGCATCATCACCTATACCCTTGATCACCCTTTTTGGCTCTACTAAACAGCCTTCCTGTATCCGCTCAATAAGCCCGAATTCCCCTAATTCTGTTATATACAAGGACAAAAAACCCCTTCCATATTAATTAAGTTTCTACTTTCCTGCTTGTCTTAAATAAATATTGCCATAATAAAAAGGCTGGAGCAAGATTTTCCTGCCCAGCCTAAAGGAGCTTGCCAGGAAGGGATTGGGAAAGGAGGCTTAGCAATTCCCTAAGACGTTGTTGTATATATTCATCATGGGGATCTAGCTGATAGGCAGACCAATAGTAGCCTATAGCTTGGGCTGGTTGTCCCCTGTACTCATGGATAACACCTAGAGCCAGATGGGCTTCTAGATCATAAGGGTTGCATCTAACCCGCCGCAAGTAGGCTAGAAAGTTTGCTTCATCCTCTAAGAACTTCTGTTCAAAGAATACCTCCCCTATTTTAACCTTCATTTTTTCTTCCCCTCCCGTCCTAAGTTATTTTATGGACGAGAAAGGGAGAAAATTCCTTATCAATATCCCTCAATTAATCGTGGGAGCCATTTTAGCTCCTGGGCCAAGCTCATATAGGTACTAAGATCCCCCTTTCCTGCGCCTAAAGCTACCAGGGCTGCCTCCACTGCGTTGGCAGACGGACAGCCTACTTTCCAAAGGGGCGTGGTACTTACTACCCACTTAATACCTTGCTGCTTTAAAAAGCGGAGGTCTTCCCCATTGGTTCCGCTGGTGATGAGGATCTTATCTTTAGAAAGACAAGGTAGAAGGTAACGGCGGATAAAATGCCAATTTCCTGCAATAATGTCTACATGGCGGGCGAAGGAATTCCAGGTCCGGCCAGCTTTTTCCTGGGCAGGGCCTAAAGGGTAAAGGAAACTTAAAGGGAGATGAGACAACGCGGGCATGGTCCAACGGGCTATCCTGGCAAATAGAGATAAAGGCAAAACGAGGGGCAATTTAAGGCCGAAGAGCGGATCCCCGGCTAAAACTTTACATCCTGCACGGGAAAGGGCTTCGGCTAGCCAATAGCGGTCCAGGACAGATACCACCAAGGCTGTTTTTCCAGCAAGAGTTATACCCTGGTTTTGAAGCACTTCTACTGCTAAGGGTTCTACAGCTTGTTTCCAACCGGAGCCATCCACTAGGGGTGTCTTTAAAACCTGGGAAGCCAGGCGCCTTCCAGCCGGGCAGGGGATACGGTGGTCTCCTATGTAATAATCTAGATTAGCTCCTGCTAACCCTAAGGCTGCTACCTTGCCGTCGAGGGAACTTAAAACTTGTGCTGCCCGGGTAAAACTGCCATGGCAACCCACACGCTCCACAACGACCTTACCTAAGGGAAGCTCTAATTCCTCCTGGAAGTCGCGCCGGGTAGTCCCTAAACTTACACTTACCACTCGAAGCATTACCGTGGGGCTTCTTCTTACCCCCCTATCTTTCATTCGCCTTACCAGGGCCTTAAAGCTTATCTAAACTTTTGCTTTTGCTTTTCCTTAAGGCTCATGTATCCAACTCCAAGTGTCTTGCTTCGTTATTCCTTTAAGCTTAAAGCCAATTTTAACCGACGAACTAAGTATTCGGCCAGCACTGCGCAATCTTCAGTGGATAAATGCTCAGGAACAGAGGCATCAAAAAGAATAGTGCCTCCCGAAGGCACTTCTTCATCTCCTGCCCATAAACTTAAGCATACAGGGACCAAAGGGAAGGGATACAGGATAATGCTAGCGTGGCCTATTTTAGTCCTCTCCCCTCCCAGGGAACTCCCTGCTAAAATTAGGCTATCCAGGTGGGGGGTAAAGGTGCGGATTAAGGGTAAAATGGCGCGGTAATAAAAGGGTGTTGAATAAAGCATTCCTCCAGGCAGTTCTTTAAAAGTAATCCATTGGCCGTGTAGGGAAGATCCTGGGCTAGTTAGATAATGGAGGAATAGAATCTTAAGATGCGGGTCTATTTCTTCTTCTTTTTCACCATGGATCTCTCCAGAAGGGTAGCTGATCCGATAAACTTGGCTTAGAAAGGGGCAAAAAAACTGGCTACTTTCCTTATCCCAGCCCACCCTTTTCTTCTGGGCTATATTTGCTGGGGAGGCAGCTTTAAGCTTGTCCCTGGCAAGTTTTAAGGGAACGTTCAGATTATAGGGTAGTCCTTTCATGATATCACCTACGAAAAAAGCCAGCTCCTAAGCTGGCCTATTTTACGCTAAAGGAACAGTTATACAATGTTTTTCTACTTCTTCCTCTAGTAATACCGGCAGCTCCTCTTCCTGGAGGATACGGTATCCAACCTCTTCCCCTTCGATCCAGGTTAGCAGGTATTCCACCGGGCTCGCCCCCTGAATTTTGTATACACTATTCTACATATAGAATACCACGGAGTAAGGGCAGATTTCAAGCGGCTCTATAATAAAAAGTGTGGGATAGGGGTAGATGGGATTAAGCGAGTGGGAAGGTAGATTTTGGTTGTAGGAGGAAAAGGACGGGGGCACATCCAAATTGAATGTTAGCAAACACAAACCCCTTCAAGAAAGGAGTGCCCCCATGCACAAGATTAACACGTTCACCCTCGAAGAGCAAGAGAATTTTGAGAAAATACTACAGCCCATTTTAGAAGAACCCCAAGACCCAGGAGATATTGTGTTAAAGGTAACCGTAGACCCTCCAGAGGTATGTCCTGTATGCAACGAAGGCAAATTACACAGGCATGGCTTCTTAAAGGAAAACCAGAAGCCAAAAGAAAGAAGAATTCATCATGCTTTCTTATATGGGAGATGGGTTATTCTGTCCTGGGTTCCCGTACGGTATAAGTGTTACCGTTGTGGTAAGACTTATACCCTTCGTCCTCCGGGTACCAACCCCTGGGCCAGATTTACAAAATTAGGGGTGCAGACAGTAGTTTATTATGCCCAGAGGATGAGCTTTACTTATGCGGCTCAAATGTTAAACCTTACCCCCACTAGGGTTATAAGATTAGTGGACAAGTATGTCCAGCCTAATCTTCCTTTTGATGATACTCAAGAACCTATAGTGTTAACCTTAGATGAGCTATCCTTTACTGGGAACGATTTTGTATGCATGGTAGGGAGGTTGGAACCGGACAAGAGGCCTTTGACTATTTTAGAGGATGTGAGGACGGCAACTATAAAGGCTTACCTAGAAGAGCTCAAGAAAGCTGGGGTCAAAGTAGAGGCGGTAGTAATTGACATGAAAGACTCTTGGCGTAAGTTAATCAAAGCAATATTTCCTTCAGCCAAGATAATAGTAGACCCTTTTCATGTGATCCAGGATGCTAACCGTCGTTTAGATGAGGCAAGAAGGATAGAGCAAGAAGCGAGCAAAGAGAAGATACCCCGGTTTCCTTTGATTAAAGCTAAAGAGAGACTTACTCCCAGACAGCAAGAGGCATTAGAAAAAATTAAAGATAAATACCCGTCCCTCTATGAATTATACCAGCTAAAGGAAGACTTAAGGCAAATTCTAAGGATGGACCGGGTAGAAGAGGCAAAAGCTGCTTTGAGCCGTTGGTTTATAAATGCAGAATGCGCTGAAAATGCAGAGGGACGGATATGGGCCCGTACTATCAAGTCTTGGAGGTCAGAAATATTAAACCTGGTAAGATATACCCAGCAAGGTCGCCGGTACACTAATGGCTATATAGAAGGTAAAAATACCTTAAGCAAAATGCTTAAACGCTTAAGTTTCGGCTTCAGAAATCGCATTCATTTCATCAAAAAAATCTTCCTAGGATGTTGCCCCCAAAATCTGATCCCACAACTATTGACATAGAGCCATTTCAAGCTTGACTCTCAAAAATTATTCAGATATAATCTTTAATGCGTTGAAGGAGCGCCCGTAGCTCAGGCGGATAGAGTAACGGAATCCGAGTCCGGAGGTCGCAGGTTCGAATCCTGCCGGGCGCGCCACGTTTTACGTGCGCCAGTAGCTCAGCTGGTAGAGCAGCTGACTCTTAATCAGTTGGTCGTGGGTTCGAATCCTACCTGGCGCACCAAGAAAACTAGGAGTCGCAAGAGTTTGCGGCTCCTAGTTTTTTATTGCCGTGGTCCTATCAGGGAAAACCGTTGCCCAATCGTTGCCTAAATCCATAGTACACAAACAGATAAAGCAAAAAGCCCAGCGACGAGCCGGGCAGCTAGTGGATAATGTGGACGGTGGTTATATTCGACGGCTAATTAAATATTCCTGCTACCCAAAATAGAACCCGCAACATAACACCTAATCAAGCACCACAACATTCTTCCGAAAACTATACCCCGCATTGGTCGGCACAATGCGGGGTATATCTTCTCATTTAGCGGGTTAAACTAATTAATGGGAATTTTAATTGGCCACGCCTTGTACCCGTAATCGTGCGCCCAGATTTTTCGCCCATTTACGGTAATCCAAGCGCGAAAAATAATGTAGTACTTGGCGTAAGCCCCATTTTTGCCTTTTGGCATGGCGGAATTACCCCCCTTCAGGGGTTTTACCACCTTGCCAAAGGCGCCAACAACGTGTTATGATACTCGTGGTAGGTTGTCTTCTTTCTCCGAGTACCATAGCCGACACACGATGTTAGCTGCCTTTGAGGCCACCCCTAGGCCTCCTAGGGCAAAGCGGCCAGGCATTTTAAGTGCCTGGTAATTTTTTGCCCGCCCTAAACATGGATATCTGCCTCCCTTCAGAACATAGTGTTTTTACTAAACTGGCTCATTTGCTGCTGCTCTGGCTCTGCAGTTAGCTTCCTTTCATATTCCTGTAATTTATCGATTAGGCTAAAAACAAACTCTCTGTCTTCTTTTGTCATCTCAAAAACATTCAAAGAAGCTATTAAGGTTAACTTGCCTCCACTTTTTAGTTCAATGGTTTTAGAAGTACCTTGTCCGAATACTTCGTCGTTAGCGATTTGGTAGCTTTTCATGCTCTTATCCGAAATAACCACGTCCGAATTTGATATATTCTCACGAACCTTAAACGTTTTCTTGCGCCGAGAACTACTGCTAATTGAACGTGTTTTGTTATTGAGTAACGGGCCAAGCGCTATTCCAGAATACTGGCAAGCTTGCAATAGGAAGCTAATTGCTTTTTGAAGGGTAGAACCCTTGACGCCATATTTCCGAATAGTCTCCTCTAGTTGCATAGGTGATACTTTCATCAAGTCAATTGCTTTAAGAACTTCCGAATAAGAATTCATAAGCAATTCCTTTAAAATAGTTTTTCTGTTTTCTTTATCTTCCACGAGTTTTTCAAGAATAGGTTGAGTATAACCGTCTTTGTCGATTAGTCCCAGGAATCTAAAGGCATGCAAAAGCTGATTCTGAGTAGCTCCGGAAAAGCTAGGCCATACAGAACGGTCAATTCTACTAGGTAAGCCTTGTTCAAGACTTTCAATTGCAGTTAGAAAGGTTCGGAAGGGAACATAAGGTACTGTAATTTGTTCGTCATGCTTCATTAGTATTCACCTCCCCATAACTATAGCATCAATGCTATTATTTTCTTGCTTTGGTTACAGTATAAGGCATCGAACCGTATTTTGTCAATACGGTATGCGATACTCTCGGATTGTTTGAGACTATTTTTTGTAAATGCGTTTGCCGTAGATAAAATATGGTTGGAGGTGATACAATGCAGCCAGGAGATTTTGTTTTAGTCCGGGTTTTTGGTAACAAAGAATTAATACGCCGTGTTGTAGCACTAAAAAAAGATTGTGTCCTTATATGTACAAATGAAGAATATGAACGAGCTATTAGTGAAGGACGTGAACCCATTTCAGTTGGTTTTAAATATGAAGATATATTAGGGAAAATGCAGCCTAAAACTCAAGAAAAGTAGATTGTTAGTATTATAAAACACCAAAGCCCCCGGACCCGCGGTCAACCCGCAGGCCAGGGGCTTTGTCTACTTCCAACGCCGCAACCCGCACTCTGGACAATACACCGCGCACCCCGCATCCTCCAGCTGGCCGCCGCACTCTTCGCACCTGGCTGGCTCGGCCAGGCCGACAGAGTTCCACTCCTGGGCGGTGTTCTCATCCACGGTGACGAGCTCGCCGGCATAATAGAGGTCGCGGCTAACCTTCATCCGCACTAGCACCTACCGCCACCTCCGCTAGGGCCTGGTCTAGCAGGCAGTCTAGACAGGCCCCTTCCCCTTCCCACTCCGATAAGCATACCGGGCATACCCCATTTAGCTCATCCTTTCAGCTTTTGGTATAGATTGAGCAAGGCCGCCGCCAACTCTGCCCTGGTAGCGGGCTGGTCGGGGCGAAAACTTCCATCCGGGTAGCCGTGTATGAGGCCGAGTTCTAGCACTTTTTTGATTGTTGCCTCCGCCCAATGCCCTTCATAGTCCTTCGGGAACTTCCCTTGCGCTATAGTGCTACGTATGGTCGCTACATCCAAGCACCCAGGGCAGGCAGTGGCATTCACTTCGTTATGGCCTAATATCCGTTCCGGCGTGATAGGGTACTGCCGCATTAGAGACTTTATCAAGCCGTACAAAGAGAGAATCTGTGCAGAAGTGGGCTTGGTCTTAGTAAAGTCACCCACGAGGCAGATACCTACACTATCCTGATTTCTACCAGGAGCATGAGCACCTGTTTTGAGAATATCCCGCCCCGTTTGTACTTCTCCATCTGCCCCACCACGCCCATTGCAGATTACAAAATGGTACCCTATGTCGGCCCAACCGTTTACTTCAACGTGCTCTCGGCGGAAGATCTCAACATTGCCCTCTTCGGTAGCAGAATGGTGCAATACGATATAGCGTATGCTCTCTGGAGTGCGGGAGGCCATAGCTACGGGTTCAGGCCCCAGTGCTACCGTCATCTTGGGCGGCACCCCCCTGCTTTTCCTTTAGCTGCTCCAAGGCTGCCTTTAGGGGGGCAGGGACAGCCACTCCAGCCCTAGAGAGGTTTTCTAATATTGAGAGTCCTTCGTTAGCGATATAGAAGAAAATGGCTAGACTTCGGAGCACTTCTGTCCCCAAAGCAATATCCAGCCAGTAACCTACAGCCACCGGCACAAAAAGGAGTATTTTCTTCGCAATGCCCTTCAAGCCTACGTCGGAGTTTAGCCTTTTCTCATACCAGGCCGCCGTCAGGCCGGTAATGTAGTCCAGCACAACGAAAAGTACCAGCACCTTTAATGCCACGTCCCAGCCCCCCAGCAGACCCGTGAGCAGGCCGCCTATTGTTGCAATAGTCCATTTAACGTAACTCCCTATGTTCTCCATTTCTGCTACCTCCTTCTCATCGAATTTTATCTGCTACACGTGCCAAGAAATCTTTTACGACTTGCAGTTTGATGGCATAACCCAGCCCCTCAAAAGCTTCTCCTACGATTTTAGCTACTGCAATGCCGACTATTTCTCCACGCTCGTTTATCACCGGGCCTCCACTGTTGCCGGGGTTTATGGGGGCATCTAATTGCAGCCACTTTCCTCCCTGGCGACTTAGGTTGCTTATTATCCCTACGGTTACGCTCTCTATCAGGCCAGCAGGAGCACCGATAACAGCTACAGGCTCACCCAAGGCCGGGTCTTGTTCTGCCAGCTTCAGCGGAGGCAAGGTTTTGGCAGTTTTGATGAGGGCTAAATCATTATGCTGGTCAGCGACGACTATCTCCCCAGGAAAGTTCTCGCTATTTTCTTTCATAAGGGTAAACGTGGTATTCAGTCCTACTACATGGTTATTGGTGATGATATAGCTTCCCTCTTGGTCATTAGCGATACAGGCCCCACTGCCTAAGTTGGTTCCGGTGTGCACCATTACTATGGAAGGCATTACGGCAGGAAGAATATCATCAAAAAGGCCATTGCGAAACATCCAGCGATGAAGAATGGAAGCCATTTCCTCTCGGGTGAGGGGCTTCTCTGGTTGAAAAGTGCCGTCAGGGTAGCCGGACATTAAGCCCGCCTTGCTCACGGCTTCGATGCTCACTCGACTCCAGCGGTCGGGGGTTACGTCTTTATACATGTGGCATTCCTCCTTCAAAAATAATAAAGCCGCTCACCGGCGGCAAATGAAGCCCGTTAGTTATTCTGCAATATAAACAATAACGAGCAGCAGTTGCTGCTCGCCGTATCTGTGGCAATTCTGCCGAGTGGGGGTGCCACAAGCCCCATCGCCCCTTTACCCCTGTTTAAGCCAGATGCATAAGTGAGGCTCGGCCCTCACTAAATAGGCCGTCTGGCACCGCCGTTGGCTCATTTTTCGCTTTGCACCACAACGCTCTTGGGGCGCTGTACTCTCAATTTATTAAGCGCGGCCGGGTCGGCGGTGGTTCATAAGGAGCTTGCCTAAGAGCTCCACTTTGACCACCTCCTGAGGGCTTCTAGCAAATTTATACTTTACCCTTCCAGCGGTTGTCAATCCTCTTATTAGTAGAGGTGGCCTTGCTGCGCTTTAAGTCTACCTATACAAGAGTTACTACTTCCCACGCAAAATCGTAAGCATTAGTTGAGTCGCTTCTAGAAATGAGGAGGTTTGTGCTACTAGTAAGGTAAGCGTAACCCATATATTGTGAACCATAATAAGAACTGCCAGCATAAACTAGTTTACCTGATAGTGTCACGAAGGATTTAGTAGGATCTACAGCTGCTATCGCAATGTTTGCAGACGTAGCACCGGCCGGAATCTGTCCAGTACCCCTTTGGACACTGATACCGCTAGCGAACTCTAGAATATATACATAAGCTGATTGATAAGAGAAACCTTCATATACTAAAGTAGTTGAATTGCTTAAATATACTCTTATGCCATAGTATCCTTCCGAAGCCACCTTAAGGTATGGATGAATAACTAAAAATGTTTTTCCTAAATCGACGGCAGTAATGGATGCAGTATAACTTCCCGACGACGTAATTTGAACGTTTACTCGTTGTATAGATTTAATCTGTGCCCCGCCTAAAAGGTCAAACCCAGCCACTCCCTGTGTATCCTTTAAACTTACCCTCACCAGTATGGAAGATTATTCTCCCTTGGTAACCAGTCGGGTAAGCCGATACTACCTCCACCCTTAGCTCCTTGGTAGTATCAGTACGTATAGCAGTTGCGCTCATATTATCAACTTGATCCAGCCCAACATCGGCTTTGGTAAGGACTACGTTACCCGTCTTACCGGCTACGCTAAGAACATTCGCACTCAACACACCATTGGAATCTATATTTACTCCATCACCCTGCTTCACGTGCCCAAGTACCGTAGATGACGCTTTTTCGGCCAAATGCGCATCATGCTCCGCTACCAGATTCCGGCCACGGAGCAGATCCGCATTTACTTTTCCTATTCCTGGCACCAAGGGCCTTTTATCGGCCACCGTGGCAATATTGCCAGCCGAATCGGTAGTAACCTCCGCAATGGGTAGGTAACCCGTTTGGGTAGAGTGAGCCGTGCCCCAGGAATAGGTACCGTCCGGCTGGAAGTCAAGATAATAAGTCGTACTGGCGAGAGAAGTGGTGAAGCTCGCCGCTGCCGGGGTGAAGCGCCGTAAGCCGCCATCAGGCTGCTGGACGTAGCAGGCCCCAGCGGTCACATCCAATTGGTTTGCTACGGTGGCGTTCTTGGAGGGCACCATGCCGCTTACAACGAAGCCGGAGGCGAAAATATCCTGCGCTAGAACCTCTGGCTCCTTGCGGGTGGCAGCGTTAGCGTCGATGGTGTCGTAGATGGTGTTAAACGCCGCTCGGCTTACCGTTTCGTTGCCCAGCGGTTTGGGGATATTAAGTCTTGGGGAATAAGTAGGCATTTACGACCTCACCTCCAATTGATCCCAAGTGAGAGCAAGGCTATCGAACGCGTCCCAGGTCTCGTTCTTGGCATCCCACTCGTCCCAAATAAAGTAGTTGAACTCGTATTTCAAATCCAGGTGTGCCGGGACCACTGCCCGTACCGCTGCCTTCAAATCCTCCAGGTTAGGCGGCACTCCCGTAGTATCCACGAAACGAATCGTTACGGTATAACCCTCAAAGTCTTCAATTACATCAACAGCTCCCTTGTCATAGCTTTCTGCCACTTTTTTGACCACGTAAATAGTAGCCGTACCGTACCCGCGTAGCCTGGAGATAATTCTATCCCGCCGCTCGGACTCAGGTTGGTCTTCCGCAGGAGGCAAGCCTAGCTCCTTTTCCCACCTTTCTAGCCCCCACGTGGCAGTGCTAACGAAAAACTGGTTGAGAACTTCGTCTAAGGCCTGCCTTAACTTGTCGAACTCACTACCCTGGGCCTGTAGGATGGCTTTCATTACTCGGCTTGTTTCGTAATATCGGGGAAGGTACGTCAGCATTTCTTTGCCTCGCGTGCTGGTTATTTCATAATCTGCCATTTAATCATCCTCCTACGTCAGGGTCACAGTTCCGAGAACAGCCACTTCCTGCGGGCCAATAGCTATGTTGGACGTACCGCCGTTCACGAGTAAGTTTGAGTAGTCTAATACGCCAGGAGTGTCGAGGATTACCGTTCCTATCCTGGCATAGCGCACGTCGTTATCATCTGCAAAAGCCAGACTGCGGATATATGATTTCAGGTTTTCCACCACTGCACTCTTAACGCTGTCGGCATTATAGCCTGGAGCTATCGTAAGCGTAGCCGAAATGTTTATCAGTACCGCCGTGGCTGGTTCTACAGTCACTCTTGCCCCAATAGGAGCCTTACCCTCGCCGGTGTCCTTAGAAAAAGTACTGCGGTAAACCGCTCGATCCACCCAAACTATTGTCGTGGTATCCGTGGTAAGGCGGGTTATTCGCAGTTCTAATTGATCTTGGCCGTTCCAGTAGAACTCTACAATTTTGTCATCGAAGGCAGTAGCTAAGTCACTGGCCTTAAGAGTTATCACGGCGTCTATTGTTCCACCTGGTCTGGTCTTCGCCCAGGCCGCTGCTGAGACGTTCCATATTCCCACCTGAAGGAGATCCGCTGTTCCAGCATTATTGTCCACCTTTATTCGTACCCGGGCCTGCCAGATGCCGGGCTGTTGGAGGAGAGTGTGCAAACTAGAGTGCGTAATAGTCCCGGGCCCGGAAGCGTCATAGACCATTTTTACGCTGTCGCCGGTGTCGTCGGTCAGCGTAGTATCTATGCTGGTACCGTAGCCGCCCAGGGTCATGTTTTCTGCTTCGATTTCGTTCACCCAGGGCGGGGCTATATAATTCTGGACTGCGTCCACCAAGGCCTGGTCGGCCGGTTCTTTATTCGTGTTTATAACCGCTATGCTCACTGTACCAGGGCCGTCCCGTACCGGTACTACTGAAACACCTCCCACTCCTGTTACCTCCATAGCCCAGTTCACGTAATCGGCCTTATTTCCTCCAGCTGATGGAGACCGCACCCGCTGCAGAAAGCGAGCCAGGAGTGAAGCATCATCCTCCTGGTCTAAGCCTCCTGAGGTAGCGGAAGGGTTAGTTACTGCCGAAACCCCGCTTACTGGTGTGACCAAAATGCTAATAGCGCCAGCTGCTACGTTGCCAGAAGCGCCAGCTTTTACTGCCTCTATAGGCGCATATCCCGTTCCAGTACTGTCCAGTGTAACTGAGGCCGTGGTGACAAATTCTATCGAAGGAGTTCCAGTAGTCGGATCTGCCGGTGTAGCTACTCTAGTTCCAGCCGGAACCACTGTTCCCGCCAGGCCAGTAAACTTTACTTGCCCGGTGGCCTTTACCGCTGGCTTCCGTGTAATCCCATGTTCTTCACAGCGCAAGTCTAGGTACTGGCCGAAGGTAGTAGAAGCAAAACCCCGCCGCAAAACCTCCTGGGCCCAGATAGCTGCTTGAGCTAACTCCATAGCAGCCGGAGCTAATGCATCCCAGAGGTAAGATCCTTCTGCCTTGTCCAGATCCGCCGGGAGACTATCCAGCATCCGCTTGAGGATATTTTCCTCCGTTTGCTCTGTAAGGTACTCTGGCAAGGTAGCCATCAGCCTATCACCACGCTTCCGCTAATCTGTCCTATTTCTCCTCTCACGTTCGATACTTCACAGGTAAAATAGACTGCACCATTGTCCCAGGTAAATGTAAAATTTTTAACCCCAGCTGTTCTGGGGTCTACCTTGAGCGTTTCCTCGGTTATCCTTTTTATCTCGCTCTCAATCGCTGCCCGTGTTAGACCCTTGCCTATAAGCTCCTCATATTCTTGACCGTAATTGCGGCTGTAAACTAAATACTTATAACGAGCCGTCCTTAATGCCTTGCTGCACCACTCCAGCCAGGCCTCTACATCCTGGGTTTCTGTCACTTTACCATTGGGAGTAAGGACAAATTCGCCAGCCTCGAAATCAAATTTAAACGAGCGGCCAAACCGCACGGCAGTTTTATCTCTGCTCAAAAGCGGATCTGGCGTTGATTCTAACTGTTGTGTAGGGAAAAGATTAGGCACCAGCCATCACCCTCGCTATAACTATTGCCTCTTGGCCCCTGTTTATAGGGACTACTAATACCCGCTCACCAGGCTTAAGACCGGCTTTAAGATTGACCCGCACATCCTTTATTTGAGCTGCCCGGAAGTCGTACCTGGTAAGCTGGGACGTAGAAGCCCCGGCTAATGGGTTGCCCTGCTCGTCGACAGGGCTGGTAGCTGTTCCTATGAGCGAGAATGCTGGCAAATGTAACTGCACCAACCAATCTGCCACGTAATAATGCTGGATTTCATGCTTGAAATTATCCAGCTTCAACCCGGTAGCCGTAATTGTGCCGAGTTCGCAGGGTAGCCCGGAAATAACCCTAGCTGTACGCTCAGATATGCGCATATCAATAAGGGAGGCCAGTTGCTTAAAGGGGTCAGTCATAATAGTACCGCCTCCGAACGTAATCTTCGCTGGCAAGTTCTAAAGTCATGTGCCCTGGAGAGCCCAAGTCATGTTTAACGCTTGTGACTAATAACTCCCACCCATCTAAGCTTACCTTATCCCCTGCTCGAATGGTATTTATATCAATTGCAGTAACAGTTAGCGTTTCTTGCATACCAGTTAGTGCTTTTCTGGCCGCTTCTATGGCTTGAGCTACTGTTTCTATTTTGCTGTCCTGGATTACCTTCTGCAGAGTACCGTATTTATCATTTTCCCCGTACTCTATAGCCAGCACTGGAGACGGGAGATCTTCTCTATCCTCTTCACTCCCGTACAATCGGCCTATCTCTTCTAGGGTCATACCGCTAGTATCTATTTCCGTTCTCGCCTTTTTTGCTGTCCCCAAAACCTTAACTGCGGTTACTGTTCCCTCCAGTGTCCGTCGTTGTACTAGACTTTCCACATTCTGACCACTCTCCAGCACCCATACCGTCTCATTGCTACCAAGCTGCACCAGTTCCAGTCCGTAAGGCGTCATACGTGGCCGATAAAGGCCTCCCCCTTTGGTGGCTGTTTCTTTGAGATCAGCCATCATCATCGAGTAAATTGACTGCGCCCGGTAAACGGCCCTTACTAAGGGTATCCCAGTATCCGCAATATTCCCAAGCGGTATGTTCCAGTCCGCAGCGTAACGCTCAATCCGCTGGCTTGCCGTCTGGCCTGCCGGGAGAATATATTCGTCTTCACTTTTTGCCAGGTATATCGTTTTATCGTAAATCGTTACCGTAATATGTTTTTGACCATGGCTTTCGCTTTCTACTTCCCATACCACACCCGGATGCAGAAGATATACCATCTCAGTACCACCAAATGGGATACCGGACACTCTTATCTCCTGGCCTGGTGTTATCCCAGGGAAGTCGGGTGTTACTACCAGCCTGACCGTTGCCCGGTATGCTATTTCGTCCAAGCTTTCCTCCAGCGTTATGCTCTCTACCAGGTCCCGAAGAAAATACTTGTTGTCAAGTACCACCTCATACCGGCTTAGCCCGGGATTAATCATACTGGCATCACCAGCTTCATGCCTGGATAAATCAAATTGGGATCCGGGCCTATCGTCTCCTTGTTGGCCTCATATATTTCCCTCCACCTGGCCCCGCTGCCTAGCTCCAGCTTGGCTATCTTCCAGAGACTGTCGCCAGGTCTGACTTCGTACACTTTGGGTACTGGCTTCAGATCCGGTCTGACCTCCATTGCAAAACTAGCCGCTGGAGTAGTGACTTCAGCCGCCGTCCTTACCTTCACTTCACGCCAGGTTCTCAAGGTCAGGTCAAAGTAAACATCTCCGGGTTCACCGCCCTTAAATGTGGTAACATGAGCCGTTACCAATACTGGCACGTTGATAATGGTATCGGTTATAAGAAAACGCACTGGCTTTCTACTCATAGTCCAGGCCGTGAGCTGATTCATGGCCTCTTGTGGATCTGGCAAGTCAGGGTAACGGCAGTATCCTGGGTCGTAGTGCTTGGGGAAAAAAGAAGAGAAGCTGATTTCTTTCAGCTTCTCTCCTGTAGGAAAATCCACTTCTCCGAGGTTCATGATGTTCACTGTTTCGTACTGTTTTTCCCTACGGATAGTAACTTCGCTAGGGTTAACCGGTAAGTGTAATACTGGCCCAGCTGGGTCAATTAAAAAAAATCCATAAGATCACCAGCCTCGTGTTTAATCGGGGTTTAACTCCATAGCCAAAGGCAGCCCATTTTTATCATCCACTTCTGCCCTATATAACTTAACCTTATCGTTTGACAAAATCACTCTAGCTATAAAAACGGCTAGTCTCTTTCCTTCTTCATCGTGATAAATAGGCGTTTTAACAACTGCCCATCGCTGTTTCCCATCAGAGTATACCTGGACATCGGATATCAAATCATACCAGGAAGTCTTATACTTTGGATTGCCATTGCCGCCAAAGTTTTCATAAAGATACTGCTTTAGCGCCTCGGTACTTTCCTTGTCTGCTGTTACACTCCCTCGCACATTTTCCAGGCTTTGTCTTTGTTGCTCTAGAGAGCCTGAGTTAACTCTTGTCTCTTGGCTTCCATTCGATATAGCGCTCTCGCTAGCTTGTTGCGGTGATGCTATATTACCAGATTTTGCAGCTTGGCTCTTTTGGGACTGTCCTGCAACTATCAACATCAGGCCTATTAATCCTAAAGCTAATAGCCCATAATATGTTTTTCTCCTTTCTTCTTCAGTAACACGTTTTGTTCTTATCTTTAGCCAGCCACGTCCTTCCGCAAAAATGTACGCCCCGAAACACATCGCAAAAAGGATAAGCCATATACCCCACCAAGTTGCCATATAGAAGCCCCCTCTAAATTTAGATTACAGAGGGAAACTTCTATGAGCCTTCCCAAAATCCTGCTACTTACCCACTATTTTCTAATACCCTCTTTATTCTAGCTACAATTTGTCTACCAATCTGTAGAGCCAATTCATCGGTATTAATCTCGGCACTAGTCAAATTAACTGTTATTCCGCCCACCGATACATTAACATTGCTACCTGCACTAACTACCCCTGGTAAACCCACGATCCCACCATAAGCGTAAGGTTTGACCCCTAAAAATCTCCCTGCTTCTTCCCATAAAGCTAGCGCCCTTCTTCGATGTCGTCCAGAGAGAGGAATGATAACTTCTGGACCTTCTTCCCCTACAACGGCTATATGTGGCGTACGCACAAGTGCACCCTTTGCATATCCTGCGGGCCATTCAGCTTCTGGATATAAAACTTCAGGAGGCTCCCCAAACAACTTGGAGGCAAAATACGTTAAAATTCCGGCTCCACCGCCAATAAGCCCTCCCAATCCAGTACCTATACCAGGAACTATACTGCCTATAGCAGCCCCGCCCAGCGCTCCCATAATCAACGCACCAAAGGGACTACTTTTAAGCCTATTCCCGAACTCGGCTAATATACCAGTAGCTATCTTACTTCCTATCTTAACTGCCGCCTCACTAATACGCGGTGCCATTATTTCTAAGCCCCTAGCAATAATTTCCACCATCATTTGTCCGGCAGTACTCAACAGCTGGCCACCTGGGCCCGCCAACCACTCATTAAGCTTGGCTGTGGCCTCATCCAAAACAAACTTGAGCTTGCCCCAAAAATCGAGCTGCCTAAAAGTTTCATCACTTGCCAGTCGTTCAAGCCAAGAATAGAAGTTACTAAAGCTATTGATAATCCAATTGCCAAGAGTAGTGCCTACTTGCATAAGAGCCCCCTGCACTCTCTTGAGCCCGCTTTCATTCTGCGTTAGCATATCGACGAACCGCTGCATTGCTGGCACTACTGCTTGGCGTAAACCCTCTCCAAAGGCCCAGAAAAATTTTAGGTTCGCGTAATCTTTCAGGGTGGACAGCAGTCCGAAAAGTGAGCGCGACTGCTTCTCCATCATGTTAGGGAACCGCTCTTCCATTCCTTTAACTAGCGCTTCTATAGCCTGTTCTGCGGGGATCAGCCCTTTTTCCGACAGCTTCATAGCTTGGGCAGTAGTAACGCCCATAGCTTTCGCCAGAATATCCCAAGCCGGAACTCCTGCTTCTGTAAGCTGCATCATTTCTTCAGCGGATACTTTAGCCTTGGCCTTCATCTGCCCTAAAGCGATAATAATCCTGTTAATCCCTTCAGCCCCAAGTCCCAGCCCAGCAGCAGCATTACCTGCTGCATTAAGCATCGGAATTATCTTCTCTGCACCAAAACCGAAGGCCAGCAATCTTCGGGAAGCTTCTAAAAGCTGAGGCATTTCAAAGGGAGTTTTTGCAGCAAAATCTGCTAGGTTCCCGATAAACTCCTGGGCTTTCTCACTGCTGCCGAGCAAGGTTTCCATAGCAATATTAGCCTGTTCTATCTCGCCAGCAAGCTTTAAAGGGTATCCAATAAGACCGGCAAAACCGGCTCCAGCTCCTAGTAGGGCCAGCGGCGAAGTGAGCAAGTCTACAGTCTTTTTAACTGGGGCCATTACCCGGTCAACTGCACGAAACATTATGGTGTGAACTCCGCTGAGCCTATTGAGCTTATCCCCTATCGTCCTTAATGGACCGCTTACCCTATCTACCAGCTTAGCGGTCATTACGATGTTTTTGTGCCGCTCCATCTGCTGGACTACCTGGTCTACCCTCTTTTTAGTAGCCGCCATCGCATTTCTTAACTGCTCATCGTCCGCCCTGATGACTACTACGACCTCTCCTGCTTGTTCAGCCATTAGGTTATCACCCTCTTTCCAGGCTCTTCCTAATCTTCTCCTCTTGCTCTAATTCCAATTCGACAGCCGCTAGTAGAAACAACTGTTCTATTCTTGACAGATTACTAAAGTCCGAAGGCTTTACTCCGTGCCTAACGAAAAGGTGGTATAGCAGGGCGGCAAAACCGCCGCCCTTAATCAGTTTTTTACATCTTCAAGCGACGTGTTAAAGCCGCTGAGATCCAGAACTACATCTGCTAAAGCCGAGAGTTCTCCTGCCAGCAATATGCGCTTTAAGACCTCCTCGGGGCCGGACGCTTTATACTTAGCTAGCAACCTCGGATCTGCCCAGTTGGGTGTAACTGTAGCCGCAGCTATAAGGGAGCAATAGAACTTCTCATTATCCAGTTCAGTGACTACCTGGCCCCGCTGAACATACCTTTCCGTACATTGCTCACGTATCATCGATACCTGCTTGCTAGTAAGACCTCGCAAGGTAACCGGTATGCCCAGCCTAGCTAGCTTTACTGTCTTTTCTGGTACCACATCAGCATTAAGCAGGCGCTGGAGGATTTCTTCTTCTGTCATGCCTTGTTAAACCTCCTTTACGGCGCCACTATCGGGTCTAGAAGTTCCGGCTCACCGTCATAGACAAATTCCCATTCTTCTTCCACCACTTCGCCGGTCCTCCAGTTAGCGAGCTGGTTGCGGTTAAATTTAACCTGGGGTACTCGTATGCGCTCCATCCCATAGCTTTCCGGGTCGGCCAGCTTGCTTATTATCTCAAAGGTTCGGGTTGGATTGTCCAGCAAGGCTTTTATCAAATCACTGGTAACCTTAAATCCTGCTATCGTGCCGCTACCTTTAACGCCTACCATCTTATGCTTTGTTCTCCTGTCGCCGGAAAGTTTCAGCTCGGCGAAGTCATACTCGTCCCTTATTTCGCACCTAGTGAAGTTAGTAAGCCACCTACCGTCAAGGTATACGGCACCGTACGTGCCGTTAATAACCCTGCTAGCATCTATTCCGGCCATCTAGCCACCCCTCCCTCACTTAACAATAAACGTACCGAGAATAATCTCCATGGCATCAGTGAGCCTAGCCTGCCACTTTAGGTAGACCTGGTCCGGAGCAGGCGTATAAATCGCGTTTGGCCCGTAGTAGTCCGGATCCAAGTAAACATCCCAGCCAGTCGGTTCTATCACTCCACCCTGCGCCAGCGTCTGCATATATTGCTTACACGCACCCACCAGGGCCAGCCTGCCCTCTTCAGTATTGTTTACCTTTCCAATATAGGCATCTTCGGCAGTGCGGACCAGATCCATATTAATAGCGTCCATAACCCTTATGGCTCGAATCTTCTTCCATACTTCACTCTGCCCCTGGCGTAGAGTAACTAGGCTGTTTATCCCTCGTAAGGCCTTTACCTGGCGGCCATCATGGAAGAGTAAAAATACGCCGTTCTTTACCGCAGTTTCCATCTCTGACTTAGTCCAGCGCCTGGTAACATCATCGAAGGGAGTTACCACATACGTAGGCGATTCGCTTAACTTCTGCCCTGCGATAAGCCCAGCTACGTAAGCCGCTATTTGAGCTGAACTATAGCTTACTCCATCGAGAACGGCTCCCACACCTACGTTTACAACTCCCTCATGGTTCCAACTGGCGCTCCTGTTGACAGCTCTACTTACCGCATCCGAGGCCGTATCGTCGGCGTTGGAACCGCCCATTACTGCAATTATTCCCTTGCCCTCGCTCCTCACCCTGGAGACCCAGGAAACAACACTGGATTGAATACTGGCATCGGTAAGACCGTCAAGCGTAAGCAGATTAAATTCCTGAGTTTCAAAAGCCGTTAAAGCGTTGGTATAGTCTGCCGCTGCAATGGCCGCAATTCCTGAGTTACCTCCGGCCATCGCCACGCCGGAGACATCAGCTAGAGTACCGTTGCCATCAGCTAGCTTGGTAGCTACAATCCACTTATTGCCAGTATCGTTGTTGATTGCGTTTACTGCCGCATCAATGGTACCGCTGGTAAAAGTAAAGGTTCTAAGGAGCGTAGTCCCTTCGTAAAGCAGGATATCCTTCTTAGTGCTGTCTACGGGGTTGACCCGCACGGTCACCTTGAAGTTGTTGCCCCTGGCACCGGGATATTTTGCATCAAGCCGCAGTACTGCTACAGGAGTGGCCGAGGTATCGTTCAGAGTTACAGTAGCTGCCGCAGCGTTAGCGTCCGCTATGCGATAGGCCAGAACCTTCTTTGCTCCACCTAAGAGTGCCAGGCGTAGGGTGGTATAAGCAGTAGCTCCGCCTGATTCATCTGCAGTGTAAACATCAATTATACCTGCTTCACTTGTTATCTCCACGAATTGCCGCACTGGGCCCCAATGCGCCTTAACCGGAGCTATAACTACTCCTCGTGCCCCGGCTCGTATAGAAGCCAAAGCCGCCGAGACAAAGTTGATGTACAACCCTGGAAGCACGGGTACTTCAGTAGGGCTCCAAGTACCTCCTGCCATTAGCTAACCCTCCTTTCAAGGAAAGCCTTTATAAGCTGCCTCATTTCGTCTATAGTAAACTCTTTCCGGTCATTCCCATATAGGGCTCCCGCTAAGACCTCCGGTTTCACGCCAAAGAGGACTTCAGCGTTAGATATTAACTCCTCTCGGGAATATTTGGGATTAGTTTCTGTTGCCTTAGGCATCACCGTTCACTCTCCCCTACTCAAGCGTTCCAGTAGTATGCACACCGGCAATCAGCGGCTCTGCCTGGCTCAATTTAGTAGCCAACACATTGATAGCGCCAACTTTCCATACCGATATGTTTAGCGTGTGTCCGATGTACTGAATATCTCCGGTAGAAATAACGGGCTCCCCAGCTTCTACCGCTAGCCCGTGGCAGAGCCCTCCCAAGTCAGCCTTATTCCGTAACGCCGCTAAAATAGAAGGGACCAGACTTTTCATCTGGTCCCACGATCTCTGCACAGTCTTTGTGTCCAGCGGCCAGACCACTGTGGCCTTCCACTTGAGCGTTATCCTGCCAATTTCGTTGTTTAGTAGCCGCTGGTCGAACCCATCATACACAAGAAAAACCGCTGGCAGATCCCGGCCCACTTCGTTAACGGGGTAATTCACCACTCTCTTGATCCCCGTTACCCCGGCCAAGATCTGCGCCAATGCACCTTCTATCTCCTGAATCATGGTAGCCACCTACTTTTTCAGTTCAGCCCGCCTAACATAATACGCCAGCACCTTCGCTATCCTCGGTTTCACTTCTTCTAGGGCATCACGCAAGTACCTGCGCGGGGCCGTACCCCTCTTGGCAATCTTCGCTCGTACCAGAAAAGTTACCCGGTCGACCTCTTTGTTTGCCTTCTTCCCCCGGCCAGTGATGCCAAACTTACCCCTGTTCCTCCATACCCATTCCCGGATGGGCTCTACAGGCGGCCAGTGAGGTCTGGTACCAAATTCGACATAAGGAGCATAATGCAAATTGCTACCGACCTTTTCTGTAAGGCCTTCCCTTTGCGCCGTTATGCTGCGCCTTAATGCTCCTGTATCCGTTGGGGCTTTCCGCTTGGCCCTTCTCTCTATCTGCCCGCCTATGTCTTCCAAACCTTTCTCCAACTGCTCCGTAATGGCATCTACCATAGCCTTAAACATTTCTTCCGGGTTTACCTGGACCAAGACCCTGATATTCATACCGCGCTCACCCACACCTTTTTATATTTCTCCAGCAGCGCCTTGACTTGGGCCGGTATATCTTCAGGCCTTACCCAGTAGCCACGCTCCAGAAGAAGATTAGTCAGGTTAGCTGGGCCAGTATTCCATACCGCATCGCACCAGAGCAGGGCTGCCTGCTTGATATCCCACGGTACAGCATCAACCGTTCCAGCATACCCAGCCTTATAGGTAATGCTGACCCCCTGTGGCTTGCTGGAAAACCGGCCATACGCCTTACGGATATACCCCTCCTGGGGATAAAGGTAATAGTCCACATCCTGCGCTAAGGTCCTACCTTCTTCCAACAGCTGGACAACTTCAACTACCGGCCTATAGCGCAGAAAAATGATTTCCTCCCCGCCGTCAAGTTTTTCCGCAACCTCTTTGATAATCACCGGCCCGCCGATATAGGTTTCTATCGCACTGCTGACGCCGTTAATTATTCGGCATAGAACGTCTAACTCCTCGTCGGTGTGGGCCCCGGTAGAAGTATCTTTGAAGACAAATTGCTGGGCCTCAATCTCTGTAACCACAGCATTAGGCGCTGGCGTAACAGTACGGGCCATGGTCTATCTACCTGCCCCTCTTTGCCTTCGCTTCCTTTACCGCCCTGTCCTGGGGCGGTTCCTTCACCGCTTCTGCCAATACCTCCGGCTTATAAAGTTCGGCAGTACCCTTACGTATAAGGTCATTGGCAACTTCATCGTCAAATCCAGCTACTTCTCCGGCGTTGTATGGTGGGTATCCGCGTAAAAATCTTATAACCACCAAGCTATTTCACCGTCCTTTATACCGGCTGCTTCACTGCATCGCCCAGAATCCAAGTGGCACCTATCTCCACCGTGGGACTTGTACCACCAGTAAAAGCAACCGCGGCTACGCACCTGGTATACCTTGCTCGGTTTATTAGCGGGAGATTGTATTCCGCTCTAGAATCATTTGCTAGGTTAGCGATATGCGGCCCTCCAGGTACATCAACCCAGGTAGTGCCATCAGCAGACTCTTGCACCGTTATATCCACGTCAACAGCCGTAGGAGCTCCTGCAGCAGCTCCGGTTTCCACCACTAACACTGCATAGTTATAGCCGTCACGATTTACCGTCAATCCAGTTATCGTACCCGCTGCTGCTGCCTGCGGGGCTATGGCCTTTTCCGTCTTAATAGCTTCACCGAGCACTCCAGGCATTTCAGCTCCTCCTTTCGACTAATTGAGTAAGCAGGAGGGGCCGGGACTCATGCCGACCCCTCTAATCAATCAGACTACGCGCCCCAAGTGACTGCCTGGATCACCGCAAAGCTCTTCTCGTGCCGCAAAGCAAAGTCATGCCGTGCGATAGCCCGTATCACGGTCTGGTCCGTCGAGAAGGCAGATACCAGGTTGGTGCCATCGAAGTAAGCAGCCTCGGTGGAAACGTCAATGAGAAGCTCTTCGTTTTCACCAATCACTGCATCCATGAAGTCACCGAAGTAAATCTCAGTTTCGTTCCCGTTTACGCCCAGGT
Source organism: Thermanaeromonas toyohensis ToBE (assembly GCF_900176005.1). Taxonomy (NCBI): domain Bacteria; kingdom Bacillati; phylum Bacillota; class Clostridia; order Neomoorellales; family Neomoorellaceae; genus Thermanaeromonas; species Thermanaeromonas toyohensis. The sequence goes on from NZ_LT838272.1 coordinate 2,000,441, forward strand.
TCTCCGGTATCTGCGTAGTTACGAAGTACGGATATCCGAGGACCTTGCCCTGGATCATTTCATCACGGAACACAAACTTGCCAGCGCTATCGCGCAGCGTCATCAAGTAGTACTCCGTCCTAGGTGAGAAGACCCAGGCGCAGCGCACCATACGGGAGTTAGAGGCACGCACCAACCGCACGGCCTTGCCAAGATCAGCAATAGGATCGGTACCAGCATTAAACTTATTCGCCGCATCGGTCCAGTAGAGAATGCCCTTCGGCTTGTTGTTGGTACCGTCATCCCGCAGGAAGGCCAGGTCTTCCCGTAGGGCCATGGCATTTACCAAGTCATCCCGGACAACTGCATCAGCCTTGGGGTTGGAATCCCGGATTAAGTCGTTGCTGATGGGCACCAGCGCTGCCAGCTTCTTAGCAGTAAGAGTGAGCTGGGCAAAGCTGGGCTGGGTTGCCGGAATGTTGGTGTTCTCACCGATATAGTTTGCCTGAGCACCGCTCGCCAGCTTGGGCACGTTGAGCACGTTGCTGGTCATGGGCAGCACCCTGGCCCCGGCCTTCCTTACCACAGCTTGTGCGTAGAGGAGTTCAATTATCTCCCGGCTAAACTCCGGCGGCACCAGGTAGCCACCGCTAGAGCCAGTGCCCTCCGAAAGAGCTTTTGCTACTACGGAATCCTTGTAGACGTTCTCGGCGATATAAGCAGCCTGGCGAGGATCGCCTTTAGCAGCGGCTAAAGCCCGCACCGCACGGGCCAAACGGATACCCTTCTCAGGCTTGATAGGCTGCTCGTCTTCATAAGAAAATACTCGCAACACTCGCCGTTCGGTAACCTCTTTAAGCGGGGCAACAGCCTTTTCTACGGCTTCCTTCACAGCAACCTCAATGGTCTCCTTTATTTCAGGGGTCAAAACAGTGCTCATTCTACTCCACCCTCCTCCAAAGTCTTAGTGTTTATAAAACCTACCCAGAAGCCTCTCTACTTCGGCCATTGCAACTTGGGCAGCGTATTCAGCTATGGCTTGCTGCAATTCTTTTGTTTCGGCTAGGTTCGGCTTTTGCTCCGTGTTGGATTCTGGCGCAGGCATAGAAGAAGCCGCCTCGTTTGAAGCGGCTTTCCCTTCTTCGTTTTCTTGTGCAGGCTCGGCACTGTCCAGAACCTCCTGGATCAGGTCCCGGGCCTGAGTAAGCTTCTCCTTGTTCCTGCGGTTCAGCACCGCTCCTGCTTTTTGCTCAAGTCCTCCAAAGAACCACTCTTTGAACCCCTCATTCACTGTCACTTTGCCCAGCGGTTTCAAATCGGGTGTAGCTACCGTTATTGTCTGATTTCGCCTGTCAATAATCAGAGCAAATTCCCTTTCTGCTTTCTCTGCTGACACCAATTCACCAGAAACATAAGCCCATATCACATCATCAACAGAATTGAACTGAACATTTCCTGTTGGCACTAGCTTGCCAACTGCCAATTCAAACAAGATTTCTTCCACCGACTTGTACTCCGGCGGCTCCTTATCGAACTGCTCATAGTGCTTAACCAAGTGATTGTACATGGCCTTCTTAGCGCTAGCCCATACCGGCTCCCTATCGTAAGTCTTGAGCAGGTAGGCCATCGCCGCCCGCACGCCGTTCCACACCACACAGAACTGGCCGTCAACTATATCGTGGTGCGGGAAGTAGTAGGCTCCGAAGTTCTCCTTGTCACTGGTGTCCACAAAGAGGAAGCCCCTGGCATACTTACCCCAGTCGATGGTCTCTTTTTCACCGGAACCGTCCTTGCTGGCCCACTTGCGGAGCCTTTGCTCGGCGGCGTCACCATCCCAGGGCCTATCCTCCGGAGCCTTCGGGGTAGCCTCAAATTTGACTGCCCCTTTTTCTACCACGTCCAGCCACTCCATGCCAGTTTCACCTCCTTCCTCAAGCAACCTGTAGAATTCTCCCAGGTCTGCAGCCTTCGTCAAAGCCATCTGCAAAGCATCTGGATTGGCCGGGACCGGCACGGCAGAAAGTTCCAGTAACTCCCACTTCTTGTAAATGCGGCCCCTGCCCTGGCTATCCTCAAAGTCCTGCCACTCTAACGGAATAAAACCTATGGACGTGGCCCGGAGAAAACCGTCCTTGTATTTGCGGTAGACTTGCTGAGCAAAAGGGTCCGCCAAGTCGAATTTGATGTCGAACTCTATTCCCTGCGGCGTAACCCTCTCGGCCAAGCTCTTGCCTATAGGGAGCACCTGGTAGTTGTGCGCCCACAGAAAAACCGGGTTCTTGCGATAGTTGTCCAGCACCACACCCTGCGGATCTACTATCTCACCCCATCTATCACGGGTTGGCGTAGTGCCCAAAAAAGTTATGACGCCGTTCTCGGCGTCAACCCCTTTCACTGCTACCTCCATGATCTTGCGCACAAGCTTGCCCATTGGCTTACTCCTCCTCCGTCTCCGTAATCGGAGCTACTGTACATCGGCAGTTTATAACGTTGCCAGCGCTGCCCATCGGATCCCCGGGGAAGCGCAGCATCTCACCGCCTACCTTAAACTTGCTCCCCAGCGGTACCCTCTGCCCGTCCGCTGCCGCGTGTGCTGGCCTCGTCCTCTCGTCTAGTGCAGCCACCCATTCCAGTTCCCTTACTACCCCGCTCTGGTGGTAGGCCTCCACCGCACCTAGGGAGGCTGCTCCGTTGGTCTCCGTCCGGGCTATCGTTTGCGCTCTATAACCTTTCGCCTCAGCAAAGACCTTACTTACCCGCTCAGCCAGCTGAGCTATTCCCTCCCCGGCTTCCAAGCCAGCTAGCAGTTCTTCCCGCAAGGCCTCCCGCGTGGTGTCATCTATACCCTTAATGCGCTGCAGCTGTTCCTTTAAGCCCCTCCTTACCGCTGGGTGGTTAACGTCAAAACTTATACCTACGTCCAGCTCGGATAAAACGCTTTGGCCCGCTTTTTTCGCTATCTCCAGCAATAGCGGCTCTATTAATTCCTCCAGCTTCTGCTTAAACTCATCTTCGTCCCACAGAAAGATATCCACGTCTATAGCCTTTTTCTTGGCTAGCAAGTGAAAGGCCCCGAGTTCTTCCGGGGCCAGCTGCTTTAGCCTTTTCATCACTTCATCCTGCTGTTTTTGAAAATATTTCTTAAGGGACGTGACCATGCGCCTCTCAAGTGGCTCCGTCATGGTCACCCAGGCCTTCCACTTCACTTCTTTTTCTGTTTCGCTCAAAGCCTTCCGCTTAACCTGCTTCTTTTCTTCTTGCGCTGGCTTGCCTGCCGGGAATAGGTTGCCTGGCAGCCAGGGCACGTCAAAATCGCTCCCCAAAGGCTCAAGCCCTATCTCCTGCCTCGCCTCGTTTATCGTAAGCCAGCCGTTTTTGACACCAGCCTCAATTTCCTTTATCTTGCGCTCCCAATCCTCGGGCACGGGATTGTCAAATTCCAGCACCAAATCCGGCTCAAACTGCGGAAGCAGGAATTCGTTTAACTGCTGCTCAAGCCGCTTAAGCCTCGGGAGTATAACTCGCTTGGCAAAGGTATATTCGGCGGCTTCGGCGTTGGCCCGGTTTACATCTTCTGTGATCCCTAGGATATGCTTCGGTACACCGTATATCGCCAGGATGTCGTCACGCAACAACCGTAATTCTTCCGTAAACTGAAGCTCTTTAAGGCTCCTCTGGATTTCCTGGAACTTAAGTCCTGCCCCCAAGACTGCTATCCGGTGTGCCTTAGCAACTCCCTTATGTCCAGCCTCCCACTGCGCTCTTAACCTGTTTGCGTCACTTTCCTCAATAGGTTGATCCGTAGTGAGTATCCCTGCCGGAGTAGCATCATTGAAGAAGAAATTCCGCACCCATTCCTGCGCATACTGGTGTATATCCAGCGGCAAAGCAGCGGCTCTGGTAGCCGACCAGCCGCGGTAGTAATCGTAAGGATGAGTGCAGCGTAGCCTTATCACGTCTTCGGGAGGAAACCGCACTATACTTCCTCCAGGCGGCCTGTACTCGACATAGCTCAAAAACTTTTCTGGGTCCTTCTGCAGGTACACCCACGCCGGGACCAGCGGCCAGATCTCTGCCGGTTGCCCCAAGCGGTTTCTCTCCAGTACCCACCACGCCTCGCCCACAAGCTCAAGGTGGATCTGCGTCAGTTCCCGCAGTTCAAATTCCGTCATCCAGGGGTTAACCTGACCAAGCAAATCCAAAACCGGATGTTGCTCAACTGGTTCCCAATCCCCATTCTTCGTTTTACGGTAAAGCCTGTACGGAACGCTAGCCACGTTTTCCGCTATCACCCGGACGCAGGCATAAGTCCAGTAGGTATAAGCACGGAGAAAGTCTATAGTCTTCTTCTCAGGAGGTAAAAACTTCTGCCACGTCCAGGTGACGAAACGCCCTATGGATCTGGCTATGATTTTATCCATGAAGCGGCTTAACACCGACACTCGTACCAGCTCCTAAAGCCAGAAAATTTGGGGTTGTTTAGTAGCCTTTACCGCCCAACATGCCAGGGCTAAGCTCATTACACAGTCATCATGTCTTCCCTCGGGTGCCTCTGCTTTAACTGTTGTTCCTCTCCGCACCCTCTGAAAGCACCGGAGTTCGTCACGCAACATCGTATTACCCGCTGGGAGGAGAAGTTTTTTCTGTTCCACCTGTACCACCAAGTTAGAAATCAACTCTTCCCTGCTCCGGACAGTAAACACGAACGGTTCGCAGTTCCTTACCTGCTCTGCTACCGGGTCGCCTACGCCCGTGGCATCAAGATATACCTTAGCACTATACTTCGCCTGCAACTCGTTCACGTGGGCCACTATATCCCCGTAAAGCCTCCCCCGGTAACGGTACCATTCAGCTATTTTGTAGGGTGGCTCGCTGATATCAAGCACGGTTATAACCGTGTAGTCCTGGTATTTTGCTAAATCAACACCAATGGAATAGCGGTGGCCTGGCTCTGGTTTTCCCAAGGGAGTATAATCCTCAAAAACATCCTGTAGTACCGCCCAAGGGAAAACCGCCGTATCATCATCAACGAATTCAGCTAAGTATTCTATCCTGAAAGCCACCTCTGGTATCTCACGTCTTATGCGCTCTATTTCATCCCTTGGTATCCGGGGGTTGTCATATATCGTAGCGTGAAAACTTTTGTAGTACCCGCTTTCATCTCTGAGCCCTTGTCCAAAAAGCTGGTAGACGTAACCCTGGGTACCATTAGGCGTGGTTTCTATGCGCACCTTACCCCCACGGTCTAACACCATAGCTCGGATTACGTCATAATAAACCTTATCTTTCACAAAGGCTGCTTCCGTAATTGCCACGCCATCCGCACCTTTGCCCCGCAAATAAACACCATCCCGTGAAGTAGACCGGGCCATGATCTTGCTGCCGTTTACTAGCAATATCTCGGGGAAAGGAGACCATTTGATATCCTTAACCCATACATCCAGCAACGGGTTTTCCAAACGTTGTTCAAACTCCTGAAAGTATATCCTCGCCTGGTCAATCGAAGGTGCAACCACGTACCACTTCTGGCGAGGTTTCTGGAAACAATGCCAGAATACCTCTAGCAGGGTTATCAGTGATTTTCCGACGCGTCTTCCCGCCACTTTCGTTGTAATGCGTGGCGCAAGAGAAAACATCTCCCGCTGTTTAGGTGTAAGCTCTACTCCAAACAAAGAAGCGGTGAACCCTGCTGGATCACCGCTATGCTTCCTCGCCTTTTCTAGCCATATCTCCCGCACCTTCTCCGGCAACATGCTTTGCTAAGTCCTCCATTAGAGCCGAAAGCGCATCAGCCATTTTCGACGCCCCGTCCTCGCCCAGTAGTTCCAACTTCGTCTTCATCGCCTGTCTCATTTCGCTCTGCAATTTTTCCCGTAGTTGCACTAGTGCTAGCGGCGGTTTCTTACGCTCTTCAAGAAGCTCTTTAAGCCAGGCCGTGGTAGCTTGGCTGAGTTCAAAGTTGTCGGCTATAGTGGCGTCGAGCATTTCAATGTCTGACAGCCGTTTCTTAACCTCCAGATCAAACTGCTTTTGGCTTTTCCGATACTGCTCTCTAGCTTCAGCGGCAACATCAAAATGCTCTAGCATATGTCGCCGGATCGCCTCATGGCTGATTTTCTCTCCCATTTCGGCCAACCGGCGAGCAACTTCCCTAGCACTTACGCCTCCTTCTTTGATCCATTTTTCTATTTCGGCCCGGTGCGGTGAGTTACAGACTTTACACCGGGCACTGTACCCAACCGGCATCCGGGCCACCTCCTGTCAAGGTTGTCAACGTCAAGGTTGCCATTGACACGGTTGTCAAGCTTGTACACCCCCGGCCCCCGCCCCTGGCCGCTATACTGGGGTGTACTGACCCGCCCGCGGTGGGCCACCTATTCACTCTGGCAGGGGAAGCGGGATTTGAACCCGCAGCAGACCGGGATTTGGAGTCCCGCGCTCTCCCACTTGAACTATTCCCCTACGCAGAACAAATTAAGCCGCCCTTCGCGGACGGCTCCTCGCTAAGTGTCATATTTAGCCGCATAATTGGCTACCAACTTCTTCTTAGCCCTCTCTAACAACACCTCAACAGGAGTTCTATTAACACCTAATTCGCCAGCGATCTCTGAAATCGTTTTGCCTTCACCATAATACTTACAGACTATAGCTAACTCCCTATCCGTTAGTCCTTCCACCAGTTCTTCTTTCAATGCGATGTTCACACATGTTTCGACCAAGGCATTTCTTACTCTTCTTTCGCTTTCCCCACGAAACACGATCATTCCGTGCTCGGAACATTTTATAAAGGTGCCATCTCTAGAATATCTAATAACGTGTTTTGCTTCCTTGCCACACAAAGGACAAAACATTATCTACCAACCCCACTCCAAATAGCATTGTAGCACATGTAGCCTTTGTAGAAGTCGCAAAAAAGTCGCATCTTTTTTCAGTACCACCCTAACCTTTCGGCTATGCCGTAGATAAAGCCGTTCTTGTACCTGTAAAAAGTTGCCCTGTCCATGTTCAATATCGCTGCCATATCATCCGGCCTCATATCAAACCTGCTTTTCCCTGCCATAGCAGCCTGAAGCCAATCTGGAGGCTCCCAAAGTATAGCCAGACCGTACTTCACCCATATAACCCTTCTGGCTTCTTCCTTACACCGAATGTAAGTGTCTCTTATTGCCCCCGTAATCCTCTCCATCTCCCGCAGAAGAATATAGTCCGCCAGCTTAGTGGCCCTTCTCTCTACACTTGAGCTCCTCCATCCCTCGTTCACAGCCGTCGGCCTTATCTCCGCATTCCCGGCCAAAATAATGTCCTGCCTCAGCTGTTCTATCTGCTTTACCGTTTCCTCATACGCATATATCTCCGCTTCAATATGCCTGTACGTAGCCCTTTTCAGCTTCAACCCAGTTGCCACCCCCACCGGAGTATGGTAATATGTCTATAGCAAAGCCGCTTCTTAAGCCCCGGTGGGGGTTGTTTTTTTTATGCTTTTTGCGGCACATCTTCTTTGAAATGTGTCCTTACTGGTACATCCTCCACTCTGCTATGTTTCTGCGAATTTCTCTATCCAATTCTTTACATAGTTTCTTTGCCTCTTCTTCTGTTAGCCCATCAGCCACTTTTAATACTTCTTCTCTTCTCCACCAAGGAATCCAGCCATTTTCAGCGGTTGCTTTAAGACTTTCTACCCATGTACACGCTATATAATCGCCTGCTGGATTTTTTCTAAAATGTCTACCCATAATTACCTCCTTCGCATTTTAAACAAACCGCGATAAAATAAACTTTGCCACCTCATACGTTGCCCACCAGCAGTTGGTTGGCGAGCATTCCCGCGCCGCGGCAATAACTCTATCCCGTTCTACTTGGGGTAACCCTTGCAACCTCCGCTCTATTTCCTGCAATGCTGCCACCTTATTACGGCTTCTCCAATAAAACTCCGCGTAAGGCTCTAGTACTTTAGAGAACCAAGGTGGCTCGGTATAGCTCTTTCCGCCCATTATATCGCCTCCCTCTCTCCCGGCAATAGTCCCGCCCTTCCGGGTAGTGGTCTTTCCTCCATAATCGTCTTCCACTGCCGGAATGGAAGAGCTAATATCTTTGCCCGCTCTATCCATTGCCGAAGTCTAGCGGCCACTTCAGGTTGCTTCCACTCGACGTATTCCGCCACTGTTATAATTCCGTTCAACTCGCCACCTTCTTCCCATATCTACGGCCAGGCCATATTTCTAATAGCCATCCCGTTCTATAATCTAGCCTGACCAACCTGCCGCAGCTGGTGCAGAGCCTACCCCACCACTTCCCTTTCCACCTGGCCCGCACCATCTTTTTCCCGCACCTGCATATCATGCTCTCGCCTCCAAGTGCGGTATTCCCAAAGCACATAAATCCTCTCGCAGTTCATACAGCGCCAGCGACGCAATTTATCACCGAAAAATACCTCATGCATCTCCTGGCTACAGCGCGGGCATCTCAACATTTCCCCATAGCCACCCGTTTCCCCCTTTCATACTCCTCATAATTTGCCTGCGCCTTCCTACGAGCCTCCTCACACTTGCGTATGGTGTATACCCCTTCTATGCCGGGGCAGAATTTCCAGAAGAAAGGGATCCGGTTCTTGCAATCCGTGCAAATCTTATTAGCCTCCGGCGGCGGAGGCACCTCGGCCCCACACCTGGGGCATGTCCAGGTAGAAGCTGCCGCCGCCGAGTACATGAGAAAACCGCATACCTGGCATATCCTTTCCTGCATTACTGCCGCCTCCCTACCCAGAGTTGAAGTTCATCATTCCACTCCGCTCTAAACCTAGTTGGAAGACTAATACCTAGCTCCTTAAGCTTTTCCGCCAGAGCTCTACAGCATACTCTTTTAGCTTGTGTCTTCTTCCCCTTCGGTCGTTCCATTCTAAATCGCAAACCGGTAGGAGCAGGGCGCAACACCAAGATCGTTCCCTTTTTGTTGAGTAAGAGCTCTATTCTTTCCCCGTCTTGGAAATTGGCTCCCAGCAGCGAAGAAAGCCGTACATCGCCCCGTGGACTAATAGTAATCCAGTGCGCGGAACTGCTCTTTTGTAACACCCTTGCGCTTCCGCCTGCGGTAATTCTCAGCATCTAGAAACGCTGCCCGGGCGTAACCCACATCCCGGGCCCGCCATGCTTTTTTCATCAGAACCACCTCTACTTGTCGAATAATGGCACGCAGTTACTTTTTATTGCGTGCTCTGCCTTTTTAGCGATTGCTTCCACCACACCGTCCAAAATCTTCTCTATCGCCTCATATGTTTTTCTTCGCAGGGCCTCCTGTATTTCTGGCCGCTTAACATACTCTGCCGCCAAAGTCATGGCCTGTTCAGTAAGCAGTTTTCCTATTTCCCAATCCAGATGTAAATCTGTCAATAGCATCCGTGTGAGGCTTTTTGCAATAATCTCCTGCTTCTGCTCTTCTGGGAGAGCTGCTACAACCTTGGCAGCTATCTCTTGTTGCAAGAATTTTTCCAGAGTATCCATTTGGCTTATCCCCCTTCATCCTAATCTGGACCCGGCGCCGGGATTTGAACCCGGCCTCCTTTCCCTGTGCCCGGGAAGGTGCGTCCCCAGCGCCGCCGGGTCTTAGGACACTTCCTCCACCCGCCACACCTTTACTTCCACCCGCTCCAGATCACTCTTATTCCGCCGGGCTCTTATCTCCACGACCTGGCTATCATCGTGCCAGGCCACACCGTTCAGGCCATCCATTACCGCCTTTACTATGTTGTCTAGGTCCCCTATCCGCCCCTTGCCGGTACCGTAAACCTCTACCTCTATCCCTATCGGCCCCTCCAGCGGCTCTAATATGACCTGAAATGCCGTCCAGCTCACCAAGTTCTTATAAGCCAGGTAGCGCTGGGCCCGTGTTTTTACCCACTTTCCCCGCTGCGTCATTCGCACAGCCGGCACCGGGCGGCCGGGAACGGTGAAGCTATACGGCTGAGCCATTTCACTAGCCCCTCTCCTCACAGCCTTTTCGGACCTTTAATAGCCCCTCCGCCGCCCGGTCCAGCCTGGCCTTCTGCTCCGACGTGAACTTCTCCAGCCACCTGGAGGGTATAGCATCAAATCCCCAATAAACTCCCGCTAGGCCACCGGCAATGGCCCCGATGGTGTCCGCATCTCCACCAAGGTTTACGGCCCTGACCACCGCATCCTCAAAGCCCTCAGCCTCTATAAACGCCCATATTGCGCAGCGAAAACTGTCCACCGTATATCCCGTTGGCTTAAGGTTGCTACCGTCTCTATTGATAGGCGCATCTATGATCTCGCTCAAACTTCCCTGGTAAACTTCCTTTGTCAACTCTCTTGCAGCTTTAGCAGCTTCAGCTAAGGCAATATACTTGTCCAAGGCCCCGTCTAGAATGTTCCGCACCGCCAGGGAATAAACTGCGCAGGTCAACCCAGCCCTGATATCCCAATGGGTCATCCTGGCTATAATGATGGCCCACCGGTAAACGTTACGGGGCTCCGTGTAGGCTATCCCCACCGGTAACGTCCTCATCAGTGCCCCATTACCGGCGCTCATACCACCCAATTCCCGGTGAGCCCGTTCGGCCGCTATGTGCCACTGGTTCAAATTATCTCTGTCCAAAATACGAAAGACTGTACTGACTGTGTTCCCTATATCCGGCGGATTAGTAGCCCTCCACCGCAGGAAGGCCTGTCCGATATGTGGGACCGGGTCCTCTGGATCGGCTATAATTCCCTCGGCCACGGCCAGGGTCATTTCGGTATCGTCTGTCCATTCGCCGGGGCGGAGGTTAAGCCACCCGCCACCCACGATGTCCCGCAAAACCCCGTAATACCGCCGGATTTCATCCCGGTTTATAAACTCTACCGTGGCACCCAGGGCGTCCCCGACTGCCACGCCGTAGAGGCCTCCTCTAACCCTATCTTCCAGACTAAGTAGATTCACCGGCCTTTACCTCCTTTGTCTTTCTTTCCTGGATCCTTTCCAAAGCCCTCTTCCTCCGAAAGCTCGCGCCTGTATTCTCTACCACCACGCACATCTCCAGTATGCGGTCGAAAGCCCTCTCCCCTACAGCCTCCTCTAGCTCCCTTAAGTTGCAGTTGGTAGTAATAATCATAGGCTTTTGCTGCCTGTATCGGTCGTCCACTATGGTGTAAAGAGTAGTTTCAACCCATTCCGTCCATTTCTCTGCGCCTGCGTCGTCTAACACCACCAGATCGGCCAGCGATAATGCCTGCAAAATATCCGCTTCCGTTTCCCCGCGTTTATCGGAGTATGTCTTTCTAATTCTGCCTAGAAGGTTTGGCACATTAGCGAATATAGCGGGGATGCCGCACTTTATTAGCTCATTAACTACAGCAGCTGCCAGATGGCTTTTCCCATTCCCAGGCCTGCCGTAGATTAAGAGACCTTCCCCGGTTTCCAATTTCTCTTGGAAGTTCAAGACAAAGTTACGTGCTTCTTCATAAGCCCTTTCAGTGCCGGGCATAGGAACCCACGTTTCAAAAGTGCATTGCTGGAACCTCGGCCCCAGCATACTTTCGTCAAATAGCTGCTTAATCCGCCGCTTCCGTTCATTCTCTCGTAACCGTCGCTCTGCTTCCTCCCAGCTTTTAAACCTGCACTCGCATGTTTTGGGGATAACTATTACACCGGATTGAAAAGGATGCCTGAATACGTGCGGCTCATTAACTTTTCCGCAGAACTCACACTTATAAGTTTTGGCCTCTATCTCTTCACCTAAGGACGAAAGATTCGTAGTCTTGAATCCCAGTCTTTCCAGGACTTGTCCTGCTCTTTCCAGGTCTGCCATTGAATTCACCCCGTTCCGCTTCACGTTTTAACCGGCGCATAATCCCCCGGGTATACGCCTCTTCCTTTGTGGGGTACCGTGCCAGATGTATTCTCAGAGCTTCCATCACGATTTCCGGCGGATACCTGCTCCAGTACTCCAGCTCGCGAATTTTAATGCTGTCGGCTATCTTGGCATTCTTCCTGGTAAAGCGTATAGTTTCCCAGTAGTCCTCAATTAGCTGCCGTTGTTCAGGAGAATATCTGGATAACAAGCCTTCAATAAGCGAAGGCGTAGACGGCGAAGCCGTCGAGCCTGACAAGTTTTTTGACCCCTCCTCCCCCACACCCCCTCCTTCGCTTTCAGTTCTTTTTTCTTTCTCTTCTTTTAACTTCTCTTCTTTTCTATTCTCTTCTGTCGTGGTCTGCTCGTCGTCTGTTCGACGACTATTCGTCGAATATTCGTCGAATAGGTATGTCTCTGTTACACTACTACTCTCCGAATGTTCGGCAATTAGTGATGACTTGGGGTCTCGATTAGGTATGTACTCAGGCAGGACTTCATAATGCCACTTGTGTTTTTCCTTCCCGTACTCTTGTTCCCCGTGCCATACGACCCACGGGGGAAGAGGAAGAGAAGGCGGCGAAGGCCTGTCCAGCTTCTGGTGCTTGTGAAAGTTCTTAAGCCAGGCGTAGGTGCGGCCATTGACCTCAAATTCTACCACTTTGTTAAGTCTGACCAGGGTTTGATAGTAACCTTGAATAGTGGCTATATCGATATTGTCGCCCGGGAAGATCTTCATCTTAAGCCCGAGTGGATTCGGATCAAATACCCCGCTATCCTCGGCTACGCACCACAGGCCCTGGTAAAAGAGCCTGCCGCCAAAGTCAAGATTAGCGATAATATCAGGGTCTACGAAAAATTCCGGGTTCAGTATCCTTCGCCGCATGTTTGGGCCTCCTAAAAGGTGCTTTCAGCTGGGTATTCATTCCATTCCCGGCCGTCTAGTTCACGGCCAGCCAACTTTCTGCCAAACCTGTACATTACAGTTCCAATTTCTTCTAGGAACGACTTATCTTCAATTGGCCGCATCCGTCCGTCAACATTCCCTAATTAATGGGCTCCCCACCGTCTCCGGCTGCCCCCTCGCGCCCTAGGTGGATAGAGCAGTCTCCTGCTATTTCGCGCCTTTCCCCGGTCTAGGACGCATCCGACCGCCGGAGTGTCCCTCCACACACTTCCGGCCCGGAGCCAGCGGGGAAGTTATGACTGTTTCTTTATAACGGTGCTTGCAACTGCAATTTTATCGGCCAATTCCTTCAGAATACTTTCGGCCTCATCATGCGACGCAGTATAGTAAATTTTATATCTTTGTTTCATCCCCACAGCCACTATCCACCATCCTCCGATACCCGGGTCATCTTCTATAACTAACGTCTCACAATGGTCAAGATTGACCAGAATAGTCTCAGTCTGTATCCACATAACGTGTTCCCCTTTCTTTTTACCGCCGCCCCAGCCCGGCGCAACTGGAGCGGCGGACAGTGGATAATGTGGATAGCCAGCCCCCGATAACTCGGAGGATGCCTCCTTTCCTTTGGATTTTTAAGTTTGAGGCTGGCGGTTAAGCAATAAACACCATCTTGCCCGTTAGAGCCTGGATTTCCCGTTTAAAGCGCTCTGCGTCCGCATTGTTGTCGCTCATGTGCAAAAGGTATATTGACTCAACTTTGCTCAGGTCGTTAGCCAGAAGGAAGTTTTTCGCTGTTTCTAGGCTCATATGGGTTTTTAACAGCCTCTTTTTTTGCTCTACCGATACAGTTCCCGCTGATATTTGCTCATTTAAAATATCCAGGCTGTAGTTAACCTCTATTAGCACATGAGTTAAACCCCTAAACCTGTACTTGCAATAGGCGGTATCGCTAATGTAGACCGCCTTAACCCTGCTTTTGTGGGCTAGCAGAAAGTTAAGGGGTTCGGCGGCGTCATGCACCGCATCGAAGGGCTTCACGGTCCATTCTCCTATTGTCAATTGCTCAAGGGCCCGGATAATGTGTACTCTATGCCCGCTAACTCCTAAAGCTCGGGCCGTGCCTTCGCTCATGTAGCAGTCCACGCCCATCTTAAGGAGGTCTTTAACGGCCCGGGAGTGGTCCTGGTGCTCATGGCTGACCAAACACCCTACCAGTTCGTTAAGGCGAAATCCACACAACCGCTGTATTTCTCTTGCGGGTATTCCCGCCTCCAGGAGGAGGGGGGAGCCACCGGCGATAAGCCGGTAGCAGTTCCCCTTTGAGCCGGACCCGAATATCTGGACTTCCATATTAGAACCCCGGATCATCCCCGAAAAATACCTGCTGCCCTTCTTGGGGTTCACGCCTTTGTGAATTGGTCGTTTGCGGTTTGCCGTTGCCGGGCTTTTCGGCTTCCTCGGGTACGTAATTTTCCTCGGGTTCCTCGATTGGTTCAATATCGATTACCTGCTGGTTTGCGTTCTCAGCTATTTCCTGTTCAGCTTCTACCTCCGCCGCAATTTCCTCCGACCGCCTTACTGCCCGGAGAAGCTGGGCGTCATTGGAGGAGTTAATAATTGGCTTACAGACCTTATTGATAACTGTTCGGATACACATCTCTGCGGTAAACTTATCATGGGTAGTACCAGGCTTGATATTGCCCTTCTCATCAACCGGATGGATCGGGCTCTGCCTCCATGCCTGCTTAATCTGATCGATGGTCATAATTTCGGTAGCTATAACCTCGTCGTTGTGATTGATTACCATGGCATAGGCCGCCTTGATCTTTTTGGGGTTTATGTTTTCCAACTTCTGCTCGTGGTTGGTCACTATCTTTTTACCCCGGTCTAGCTTGTAGGTAAATACGTCCCCTTCATAAACCACTTCAGCCACAATATCCGCTATGTCCGGGTTCACCATCTTAGCTACGGCCATGGTGCCGAAATAGCTCCTCTGGCATACAAGCTGATTTCCATAGGCAATAAAGTAGCATTGCTGTTTAGCTGGATTAAGCCCTTGAATGACCATGTCCATGAGGGCGTTCACTATTGATGCCTTCGTGCAGGTCTGCAGTACCGGCCTTTTTTCCCGGTCAACGGTATTCTGGAGTATCAGCCAGGCGCTCTTAAGGGCGTTTACCGGGGAGTAGTCGGGCGGCAGGTTGATTTCTCCGCGCCGCAGATACTCCTGTACCTTTGCAGCCACTAAATCAACGGTATCTTTTTTCAAAAGGGCCAACGAGCCTTTTGTTTGTTGTTCCGCCGTCATCGCCATATTAGATGGCCTCCTTTAGTAAAGTGTCTTCCTCGATTTCTACCCGTAGGGTCTTATCCCGCGGGCTCACCACCAGGCTGATTACCTGGCTATTGACGGGGATTAAGTTGGTCACACTCTCCCGCTCGTCTATGAAAATCGGGGCGTAGAACCCGTAATGCTCTGCTAGCGTGTTGATTATGTCCAGGCCGATATTTATTTTTGCGGCCCCGTTCAGGTCGGGATAAGGGACCCCTTTATACAGGGTCACGCAGGTTTCAGCTATGCCGCCGTTAACCTGCTGCTCGAAGAGCTTAAACCGGGCATAGCGGAATTTGGAATTTATCCGCTCCTCCAATAAATTGACTTTGGTCCGGACAAACTGCTCGCACAGGTACAACTCCTTTTCCAGCCGCTCGTATTCGGCTGCCAGAGCCTTCTCCTGGGCCTTAAGCTCTTCTATCCTTGCCAGGCCGGCCTTGCGGGCTTGGATACGGGCCAGGGTTTGGCTCAGGTCCTTGATCTGACCGTTGATGGCGTCAATTTCCCGGCGGACCTTTTCTATAGCTTCCCGGTTATCCGCCTGGAGCCGTTCGATTTCGGCCTCCAGTTCAGCCTTGCGCTCCATAGCGGCTTTTATTGCGTTGTCCAGGGCTATATCAGTATCGTTATTGGCCGCTTCCAGTTCGGCTTTAAGACGGTCAACTTCCGCTTGCCTTTTTACGAGCTCGGCCTCCATTTCTGCTAGTTTGGCGGAAAGCCAGTTATATTCGCCCATTATCTCCTCGTATTCGGCCCTGCGGCGCTTGCCAAGATTGCTAATCTCTTCAAGGTCCCGAGCCTTGGCTAGGTTAAACTCGGCCAAGGCCTTTTCCCTAGCCTCAGTTAGCTTTTCTTGCGGCAACGGTTGGCCGCAGGTGGGGCAGATGGTATCTTGCTCAAAGACAAACTCCTGCTTATTACGTTCATGCCATTGTATCCGCAAGCTATTTATCTCCCGTTCTACGGCCTGTGCATCGTCCAGAAGCTGGACCATGCGGCGTTTAGCTACTGCAATTTCTGTGGTCAGAACATCCACTTGGCCTTTTGCTTCGATTAATTTCCGTCGCAGTTCTCCCGTTCGCTCGGCCTGCCTAGCAGCCTGCTCGTTTCGCAGACGCTGAATTTCGGCCTCGCATTCCCGCAAGGCCACCTTGGCCTCGGCTATGGCTCCGCCGGAAGATACCTGGGCTAAGGCAGCCTGTTTTTCCGCTAGCACGTCATACAATGCCTTAATTTGACTCTGCAATTCGGCCTCGTCAATGTCGGGAACGTCAGGTAGTGCCCTGGTTGCCTCATCAATACGTGTGGGGATCTCTCTTAGTTCCTGATTGATTTTTGACATGCGGGCTTGAACAATCTTGCGATGATCATCTATGGATCTGTTGCCCAAAATGGAGGGAAGCTCAGAAAGGGACGGATCGGAAACAATAACCTCCTGGTCGGTTATGTCTCCGCAGATTTCCATTAGAATGCGGCGCCTTTCTTGCCAGGATAGGTTACGGTTAAAATGATAGGGGTCGGTAAGCAACCTAAATACAGTCTCATCCGCTAAGGCCGCAACCCGGGCCTGGTACTCTTTCTCCTTTACTGGTACACCGTCCACGTAATAGAGCGTTTCGTGTCCGGAAAAGATTGTAGTAGCGCTCCCCCGCTTCTTTGTCCATTTCTCGCGGAACACTCGCCGCAAGGTGAGTTTGCGGCCGTCGAGGTCAAATACCCCTTCAACTTCATGCTCCAGACCAGGGATGACCTGGCCGTTTTGGTCAAGCGTCTTTATTGCGAAATCGGCTCTGTTTTGGCTGTCCCGACCGAACAGTAACCATAAGTAAGCGTCCACTAAGCTAGTCTTGCCAGCCTCATTAGCACCGTACACGGTACAATTTGCTCCGTTAGGTTCCAAGGTGAACCTGCGGATGCCCTTGAAGTTTTTAAGGGTTAGCCTCAGTAACTTCATCTAGAGTTTCCTCCTTCAACAATACTTTGGAAATCTTGTCAATAAGTTGCCTCGCATTCTCTTTTGTGAGGTAAGCCGCTTGGATATCGCCTCTTCCAGTCTCAAATCTGATTACCACGTGTTCTTTGCCACCTGGAAATGCAGCAACTTTCAAGGGTTCGTCAAGAACAATTGTGAAGAACACTCTTCCCCACCTCAGTTTTTGCGGGTCTGCCGCCCTGCCGTCTAGCGAGGAATTATCCTTGCACCGTCACGGACAGGGCAGCCAGTCCTTAATTTAGCGCCCTTTTCATTCTTTTGAGGTAAACCCTAAACCCGCTTACAGGTCCCACATAAACTGCTATAAGCTTCTTAGGCCTGCTCAGCATCTCGCTCCTCCACCTTCCAGCCGAATTTGCGGTAAAAGCACCCACAGTCTAGGCAAAAGGCGGTAATTATGTCGTACCTGCTGAAGGGAAGCTCCCTTTCCGTATGGATGTAGCGCCAGGCACTGCTACCGCAGGCGGGGCAAGCCTCGCTAACCCTTTCCCTACCATGAATGTGGATTATCGGAAGATCCCCGAAGTCGCATGTGTAAACTACCTCGTAACGCCCTAGTGGGAGCCGCTTTATTCCGTGAAGTTTTAAAACCGTTGCTACGGCCCGCATCATGGTGTTATGCCGTATTAGTCCCCAGGCGAAATTTTTAACCCACCTGTCCACCAGGTCCCGGACCTCCTGGGGGACTATTTCATACACCTTTGCCCCGCTCATACGGCCATCCGCCCCTTCCGCGCCTGGCGTTTGGCTTCTTTCATGGATTGGTAGGCCATCGCTGTATAGGTTGGCCCCGTGGCAATTGCCTCACGATATATCGCCTTCAAGTCTTCGCTCCTTGCGAACACAATTTCACGCTCGCCACGGGGGTCAAAAACAACTCCATAAGCTTCAAAAGCACCATCTCTATACCGAACGCTTATGCGCATATTAACGCTAAAGCCATTTTCGAGAGGGTATCTCCAGTTCGTGCCGAAGTCGATTTCCCCGCCTCTACGCAAGTGTTCTTCCCGGCGGGCCCACTCTTTTTCATCTGCCTGTAGGTCGCTGTCGAATATCCCGCCATCGGCCAGCTTGTAGCATTTTGGCCCTAACTGGCGGGCGATCGAGTGCGGATTAGTAAGCTTCCTATTGCATCTTGCACAGGTAGGCATCTCATTCCCTCCATTGACAGCCCCATCTAGGCGTGCTAGAATGGAGCCAGGTAGTTGGCTGTTATTCTTACAGTGCGGCTCGCAAAGCCGCTTTTTCTTTTTGTTTGGGCATTAAACTCGTTAGGCTTATGCCTATCCTCGCCGCAAACTGCTTAAGTTCTCCGATTTCCCGTTCTAACTCCACCACTTCCTTAACGATTTGCTGAAATTCCGGCCGCTCGTTCTCATCTACTTGCCCATCAGCCGCAATCGATATAAGCCTGGATTTGACCTTTTCAACGTCCTCTAGCTCCTTTAACAACCCTAAAACCATAGTGGCCACGTTGGTCTTCTCAAAGTGATGCGCAATTAGCTGCCCAATCGGGCACATCTTTGCGCAGTAATTTGCAGGAAGGTCTGGCCTGTTATATACCTCGGCCATCTTTAGCACTATCTCTGGTGGCACCACCGATTGCCCACTTTCATAGGCAAAGAGCGTTCTGGTGCCTATGTGCAGTCTTGCGGCTGCCTCTTCTCGGCTCAAGCCCGCTTGTTTTCGTGCCTCTCGAAACATTGCTTGCACCTACCTTCTGTGGTGTAATTTACTTAGAAGCTCCTGCCACCCCGGCATCAGGGCCCGGTGCCGGGGAACTAAGCCTACCTAGTGTCGTAGAGGAACTATCCCCTCTCTACCCTCAACACATCTGCCATTTCGCTGGCTTCAGCATACTCCCGAGATATTTCAGCCAGCTCCTGCCGCAGCTTGCGGAGTCTCTTCTCCGCTGCTTCGGCAGCCTTGATTATTTGCTTGCATTCGGCTATTTGGGCTAATACTGCTGCAAGATGTTTCTCTACCTGTTCGCGGGTCCGCAATCTTTATCACCTCCTCCTCTTTTGGGGGTTGGTACTCTAGAAGGATCCGCAGTGCTTTTACCATGCGCTCCATGTCGGGCTCAAACATGGGGACGTACTCTATGTCTCGGGGGGCTTCAGCCGGTCGGCGTGCCACATCAGGAAGCCTCCTCAATAGGCATCCAGCATTCCTTGTTGTCGGGGTTACCGTTCCATTTCTCCTGGAGCGCCTTGCTGTAGTCTTCATCGCTGGGGTACGGGCAGTTGGGGTTGCCGCAAACCCAGCATTTCTTGTGCTTCACGGCAGTCTGGTAAAGTGGGTCAACAAGGGTGGGCATGGAAGTCACCTCCTTATTGGTTGATGGCAGGGTTAGCTACCACACTGGTAGGTTCATCTGCATATAACTCATCAACTGTAACACCTAAGATAGCGGCAATATCTGCAAGCCTTTCGGCAGTGATGCGACGCTTCCCAGTTTCTAAGTAATGGTAGCCAATAGCAGTCTCATATCCCAAGGCTTGCGCCATGTCTTCTTGGGTTAATCCTTTTTGCTTCCGCAGAGCTTTGATCTTCGCGAGGTCTATATAGCGCTTCATGGCTTTCAGCCTCCTTTCCTACCAATTCGGTAGCCTTCGCTTATGATTATAGACTACCAATGTGGTAGTGTCAAGGGGTAACTTGCCAGTTTGGTAGAAAATATTTTAAAAACATTTGGGTCGTGGTAAAATACAATTACCAAGATGGTAAATCGGTGGTGTCAAAATGGACGTGCAGGAGCAAAACGTTACAAAGAAACTTGGGGAACGCCTGAGGAAAGCGCGAGAAGCAAAAGGACTTACCCAAGCTCAATTAGGAGCACTATTAAATGTATCCGACGCTACGATAAATAGATACGAAAAGGGGCAAAGAAGCCCAGATCCCGAAATGTTGGTCAAACTGGCAGAGGCATTAAACGTCTCTACCGATTATTTGTTGACCGGCAAACAGGCATCAATACTTGAATACGAAGCCGCCCACCGCACGGATGATTCCACGGATGAGCTTCCCGAGGAGGCTCGACGTAGCTTAGAGGAGTTCAAAGAATTTATGCTGCGAAAGTATGGGAAGAAACGAGATTAATACCGGAAGGAGGGCCCTGCTTTGGAAAATCCTGCGAATACCCCGAAGAGCAGTCCTCAACTAGAGAGCAGATTAATTGCTACAGAACCGTCAGCGTTACAGATCCAGTTCGCTGACCTTGTCCAAGCTAATGTTAACCCAGAAAGAGTTGTCCTAACATTTATTCAAAACTTACCTGGCAATGCTCCACCGGAAGCGATAAATACTGGCAATGTTATCGATGGTCGTGTTATCGCTCAGATTGCCGTTAGCTGGCCTCATTTGGTCAGGATCAGGGACTTACTTACTCGTATTATTGAACACTATCGCCAGGAAGTAATACGCTCAGTTAATTCTGCTTTAGGGGAGGCCGAAGAAAGTGAGTGAAGAGTTTATTACTTCCTCGGGTATTACCAGGAGAACTCTTTTTGATATATTAGGAGTAGAAAGACGGCAACAGACACAGATGCCCCAAATAGTACCTGGCACGATAATCGTCAATGTTAATATTGAAAACTCTACTATTAATGTTCCTTCCCTCGAGCCTTCAACTAAAAAAGGAGTGAGGGCCAAAATGGGAGGCGGTGTTTTTACCTCCTTTATTGATGCGGCGATGAAAGAAGCCATAGTAGAAAAATTGTCCGATGGTACATTTTACGCCGAAATACCCTCCTGTCCTGGAGTTTGGGCAGATGGGAAAACCAAGAAAGAATGTTTAGAAACCCTCCAGGAAGTTCTTGAAGAATGGTTATTGTTCAAGCTCCGGGAGGGCGATAGGGATTTTCCTGTATTAGGTGGCGTGGATTTGAATAGGGAATGGACCGAAGACCGCTCCTGGGCAGGTTGATATACGATGAAGCCTCTCAAAAGAAGAGAATTAATTGCGAAATTGAAGCACTTTGGCTTTGAAGGTCCCTTTCCCGGTGGTAAGCATTCATATATGAAACGAGGAAGTCTAAAAATAAGGATACCCAATGAACACGGCACAGATATTAGTGAAGATTTACTGCAAAGGATTTTAAAGCAGGCCGGCATAAGCAAGGAAGAATGGGACAGAACATAGGTAGAACATAATATGCAGGCCTATCATTTCCCTGCTGCTCTGTCTAGGTAGCAGGCTTTTGTTTTATAATGGGCATTTGACACGTTTCGACATAATCCGCAGGGGTGTTGGACATGCCCATGAAACTATTCGCTTTAGCGGAAAAAGAGGGAATCAAAATTGAGTGGTGGGACTTCAAACCGCCGCTGGAGGCTGTCTATTGGTACCGCCCGGGCCTTCCTCCTATTATAGGCTTATCGCATACTTTACAAAGCGCCCCCCGCTCCTACTTCAGATGTGTTCTTGCCGAGGAAATAGGGCATTTCTATACCACCATTGGGGCGATACATATTCCACGGACGCTACCCCGCTATCACCAGCGTACTAACATAGGAATTTACGAATATAGGGCCCGCAGGTGGGCAGCGGAGCATCTTATTCCGCTACCGGATCTGATACGAGCCTTTAAGGAAGGGGTGACCTATCGCTGGGAGTTGGCGGAGTACTTCGATGTAACTGAAGAGATGGTAGACTTCAGGTTGCGGTTGCCGGACCTAGTCACAGTTCGGTATGCTTGTTAGAATAAAAGCTCAAGCATTGATTGCGGGGGAGGGTTTCTAAGGATGGAAAATATAGTTCAAAAACGGTGGTATCTGAGCACATGGGTTATAGCGATTTTGATAGCACTTTGGCCTATAAGTTGGATTCCGACAATTATAGGCTTAATACTGATAATAATGCAGCAAAAGGTATACGGCTCCGCAGTAGACATACTAAATAAGGCTACCCAGGAAGCAGAAAACCTTATTAATGAAGCCACCCAGCAAGTTGAGCAACTTAACAGGGAAAAAGAATCTCTTGAGAAACGTTTAGCCGAAATGAACAAAGAATATGCACAACTTCAGGATGAATTGAAAAGCCTTACTAAAGAAGTTATAACGGCCACTGTTGATATTTCGGCCTATGACCAATTTACTTCAGAAGAAATAAAAAATAAGCTTCAGATGTTAAGGCTCAATCAGCAGGACCTGATAAAAAAAGATAAAGCCCTGATAATCACAGCGACAGATAAAAAGAAAATAGTGGAGAATAATGCAAAGCAAATTCTTAGATGCTTTAATGCTGAATGCGAAAACATCATTTCCCAGGTAAATGCTCGTAATGTGGATACAGCTAGGGGTAAGATTATAAAGTCTTTTGAAACTCTCAACAGGATTTTTGCTACAGATGGCATTGCTATATCTAAAGAGTACTTGGAAGCCAAGTTGGAAGAGTTAAATCTTGTATATGCATATGCCATTAAGAAAGAACAAGAGCGGGAGTTACAAAAGGCTATTCGTGAACAACTTCTAGAGGAGGAAAAAGCCCGTAGAGAACTCGAAAGAGAACGATTGAGACTAGAAAAAGAAGAGACCCACTTTAGGAACGAAATTAAAAAGCTTATGGCCCACATGCAAAAGGCAACTACTGAAGTAGAAAAGAGCTTCTATATAGAGCAAATTAAATCGCTGGAAGAAAAATTAGAGCAGATCGTTAAAGATAAAGAGGACATTATTAACCGTGAACAAAATACGAGAGCTGGCTTTGTTTATATCATATCCAATATAGGCGCATTTGGCGAAGATGTTTACAAAATAGGTATGACCCGTCGGCTAGATCCGTTAGACAGAATTTATGAATTAGGAGATGCCTCAGTACCCTTCAAATTTGACGTACACGCAATTATCTTTAGTGAAGATGCTCCAGCCTTAGAAGCAGCGCTACATGAGCGTTTCAGGGAATATGAACTAAATAAACTTAACCCACGAAAAGAATTTTTTAAGGTACCTCTAAGCGAAATTCAGAAAGCCGTTAGCGAGCTTCATAGCGGTCCTGTTAGTTGGACAATAGAACCACCAGCGGAGGAATACAGAGAAAGCCTTAGAAGGGCTGGTAAGCTGGCTAGTTAGTTTAAGACCTAGGTATAGTATAGCAGAAAGGCCGACGTTGGTCATGGTGGCTTTAGTGTATAGATAAAATACAACAAAGGAGGAGGAACTTGATGAATGGTAAACCTGTAATCTACAATTACGAAGTAAGTCCCCGCTATACGGAATTTCGGGTAGATAGCGTGTGGGGTGTAGTATCTTCGGCGGGAGAGCTGGAGGTTTACCTTTGTGAAGATGTCTTCCCTTTACCAAACAGCATTAAGGTTATTCCATCTACGGACCCTAATACCCCGCCTAGACAAGAACAGGACCCCGATTATAACCAGCTATCGGAAATTAATATCCGCCGTGTCTGCCATGCGCGAGTCATAATACCGATCAAGGTGTTGCCTAGCATTATCGAGTGGCTACAGTCTAAGGTTGAAGAATATAAAAAGATGGAACCACGTTAACGGCCACTATTAGGGGGGCTCAAGATGGCGGTTCTCGAAAATAATATAGCCCCGCAATTTGCAAGGAAGACACCACCTTCGCTTTCCCAAGCTTCCGGATTTGCCTCTAAGGGAATGGCCTCATTGAACAAAATTAGGCGAGGTCGTGCAAATGTTAGTAGGGATTGGTGGGAAGGATTTGGACCTACTTCCGCAGTGCCCACCGTGGTACATTCTGCTTTGCCAATATTGGAGGAAGAAAAACCAATAGACTATAATAAAGGTATGAAAGCCCAGAGTAGCCCTGCGAAGGTTTTTGGTGGAATTGTAAGGGCTAGGGAGATGATAGATATGGACTGGCAAGAAAAATACCTTGATAAGCTTAACCAGGATATAGGAGATATAAAAGCCTCTTTGAAGTCTACTGAGGACCGAATCGCCCATATGATTAATCAAACTCTATCTGAAATGAGAGACAGAGATAATCAAAGGCATGCTGAAATTTTGGCACTTAGAAGCGATATTCAAGCCATCAGGACCGATAACGCAGAAACTAGGCGCTGGATAATCGCCATGGTAATTAGTGCTATTGGGGTAGCTTTGGCTGCTATTATTGGGATTGCTTCTATCGTATATCAGGCATTAATAAAGTAAAAAGCATCTCAACTACAAGAGGTGCCTATGATGCCCACCGGCCATCTCGAAAAGCGCTACAAAAGTTCCTGGACCATAGTTATAGAACTCGACCGTGACCCAGTAACCGGCAAACGCAAGCGTATCACCAAAAGCGTTAAAGGTACCAAAAAAGAAGCCGAAAAAGAAATGGTCCGGATGCTAAACGAGCTTGAACGGGGTACATACGTGGAGCCTTCTGGAATGACTGTAGGTGAGTATCTGCTTCACTGGCTGGAGGCCTATTGCAAGCCCAACTTGGCACCCAAGACGCTGCAAAGCTACAGTTACATCATCCACCAGCATCTAATTCCGGCTTTGGGGCACATAAAACTTGACAAGCTACAGCCCCTCCATTTGCAAGAATACTACAGTAAAGCCCTTCAGTCAGGCCGTAAGGACGGTAAAGGCGGCCTCTCTCTCCGCTCCGTCCAGTACCATCACCGCATTTTACATGAGGCCTTGGGCCATGCGCTCAAGTGGCAGCTAGTACATAGGAATGTGGCCGAAGCCGTAGAAGCCCCACGTTATAAACGGCCTGACGTGAAAGCGTTATCCCCTGAAGAAGTAAATAAGCTCTTGGCCAAGGCTAAGGAGATTAATCATCCTGATTATGCCCTGCTAGTCACGGCAGTTTACACGGGGATGCGCCAGGGCGAGCTTCTGGGGCTACGCTGGCAGGACATCGACATGACTGCTGGCGTGGCCTATGTGAGGCAAATACTCCAGAAGCTTCCTGGCCAGCCGGTAATGTTCAAGGAACCCAAAACGCAGGCCGGGAAGCGACAAGTAGTGTTATCCCCTGCCGTAATAGACATTTTGAAGGCTGCAAAAAAGCAGCAGGCTGAAAATCGACTACGCTTAGGGCAGGCATATCAGGACTATGGGCTTGTATTCTGCCGCGAAAATGGCTTGCCTCTTGATCCTTTTACTGTTACTCACCGCTTCAAGAAGCTGGCTAAGCTGGCTGGCTTCCCCGAGTTACGTTTCCACGATCTGCGGCATACTCATGCTACCCTATTGCTGGCCCAGGGGGTACATCCAAAGGTGGTCCAGGAACGCCTCGGGCACCGGAGCATTACTCTGACGCTCGATACTTATAGCCACGTTTTACCCACGTTGCAAAAAGAGGCAGCTGCTAAAGTCGAAGAGGCCTTAAAGCACAGTAAATAGCGTTGCCGACCGTTGCCCAACCGTTGCCCAAATTCATAGTCCATAGCAGGATTCCAACGGATGATGTCGTATATAAAAATAACCGGAAGCTAGAATTTATAATACTTTGACGTACCGAACCGGATGAGGCCGGATAGACTTTATCGGACTCTTAATCAGCGGGTCGTGGGTTCAAATCCTACCTGGCGCACCAACAGAATCAAGGCCTCCCGGGATCGGGAGGCCTAAAAATTTGCTGCTTTGACAGCAATTTGACAGCAAAACGATGTATCTGCCTCCCCCTTCTCCAGCGCCCTGGCGAGGTCGGCCGCCGAGGGCCTGGTGTATACTGCCGTACTGTCGAGTCTAGCGTGCCCGAGCACGGTACTTCAATAAGATTGGCCCCGGACCGGAGCATGTTCGTGGGCGCAGGTGTGCCTTAAGGTGTGGGAGTGCAGAACCGGTATCCTGGCCCTCCAGGCGTACTTCTTCACCACCCGCCACGCGGCGCTGGTGGTCAGGGGCTTTTCGTCCTAGGCCTCAGGGAAGAGCCAGGGCGAGCGGGGGTACTTCTTCTTCCTCGCGGCCAGCCACTCCCGGAGGCCCTCCATGGCCTCAGGCGGCACGGGCACCTCCCTGTACTTGCCGCCCTTGCCGCCCCGGACCACGATTACCCCGCGCCTCTCGCCTATGTCTACGTCCTCCAACCTTAGCGACACGGCCTCCGATACCCTCAGCCCGCAGGAGAGCATCAGCCTTATTATTAAGCCCGCGTCCCTGGGGTCGCCTTCCCTCTCGACCTCCTGAAGGAGCCTGTTGACCTTGGCCCTCTTCAGAGCCTGGGGTACCTGCCTGGCCTCCGGGACGCCCTTCGGAAAGTACGGCAGCCCGGGGGCCAGGCCCTCGTTCACGCACCAAGAGAGCCAGGACTTCAGGGCCTTCATGCGGTGGTGACGGTGTTGGGCTTTAACCCCTTCACGTTCCGCATCCAGCCCTGGTACTCCCGGAGGTCTATGCTGATGGTCTTCTCCGGTTCCGGCTCCTCACCGCAGGTTTCCAAGTACCACCGCCCGAAGGCCAGGAGGTCCTTGCCCAAGTTTTTGATACCACCAAAGGAGTTAAGCTTACCGGTAGTATGTTCGTAAGCAAGCGGAAAGTTTTGGAACTCTTGTCTCCCTCCTAAACTCTTTTTGTAGGGAGAAGGATTTCGGTTTCTTATGGAGAACTATTTGTTATAGTTTACAGAAGCAAAAGTTATATTTTTAGGAAAAACCTCATCAGTCAAGGGGTAAGATAGCATGAAAAAGGTAGGAGTCTTTGTCTGCCATTGTGGCAGCAACATTGCAGGGGTGGTGGATGTAAAACGGGTCGCAGAAGCAGCGGAAAGTTTTCCAGCGGTAGTATTTTCTACGGACTATCAATATATGTGTTCTGACCTCGGTCAGGAACTTATCCGTAAGGCTATCAAGGAACAAGGCTTAAACCGGGTGGTAGTAGCTTCTTGTTCACCCCGCTTGCACGAACCCACGTTTCGTAAAACTGTAGAGAGCGCAGGGCTTAACCCATATCTTTTGGAGATGGTCAATATTCGAGAACAGTGTTCCTGGGTGCATATCCAGGATAAAGAAGGGGCTACGACCAAAGCTATTGAGCTGGTCCGCATGGCCGTGGCTAAAGCTGTGCACAACTTTCCCTTAGAATCGAACACGGCCATTAAGATTACTAAACGGGCTCTGGTTATTGGAGCCGGCATTGCCGGTATTCAGGCGGCCTTAGATATTGCCGATACTGGGTATGAAGTTGTCCTGCTGGACCGACAGCCGAGTATCGGTGGAAACATGGTCCGGCTGGATAAAACCTTCCCTACCCTGGACTGCTCTGCTTGCATTTGTACTCCCAAAATGGTGGCTGCTGCCCAGCACCCTAAAATCAAGCTAATGACCTATTCTGAAGTGGAGAAAGTAGCAGGTTTCGTGGGCAACTTTGAGGTGACCATCAGAAAGAAGGCCCGCTCAGTAGATGAGAACAAGTGTACCGGATGTGGCACTTGTTGGGAGAAATGTCCCACCAAGGTGGATAACGAATTCGAACTCGGATTGGGTAAAAGGAAAGCCATATACGTACCGTTTCCGCAAGCTGTCCCCGCTGTTCCGGTGATCGACCGCGAGCATTGTCTTCGGTTTACCAGGGGAAAATGCGGTGTGTGCCAGAAAGCGTGTCCCAGACGGGCTATTGATTATGAGCAGCAAGATGAAATCGTAACCGAGCGATTTGGAGCCATAATAGTAGCTACCGGCTATGAACTCTTCCCCTGGGAAAAGGTATACGGCGAATATGGGTACGGGTTGTATCCCGATGTAATTACCAGCATGCATTTTGAGCGGTTGGTCAATGCTTCCGGACCTACAGGAGGGAAAATTTTAAGGCCCTCAGATGGGAAAGAGCCTAAGGTAGTAGTATTTATTAAATGTATAGGCTCGCGAGATGAGGCAAAAGGCAAAAGCTATTGTTCCCGAGTTTGTTGCATGTACACCGCCAAGCATGCCCATCAAGTTCTGGAGAAGATACCCGATGCCCAGGTTATTGTCTTCTACATGGATGTGCGTACACCGGGCAAAGGTTATGAGGAATTCTACCAGCGGACAGTCCACGAGGGAACTATATACATAAGAGGCCGCGTAAGCCGTATTTACCAGGAAGGGGACAGACTTATAGTGAGTGGCGAAGATACGCTCTTGGGACGGCAGGTGATGGTAGCCGCCGATCTAGTGGTATTAGCTACGGCCATGGTACCCAGCCAGGGGTGGGAAAACCTTGCTAAGATGTTGGGTATCAGTACCGACAAGGATGGTTTCTTCCAGGAAGCCCATCCCAAATTGCGCCCGGTGGAAACTTTTACGGCAGGAATTTTTCTGGCTGGGGCCTGCCAAGGGCCCAAGGATATTCCTGATACTGTGGCCCAGGCCGGTTTTGCCGCTGCAAAAGCTTGCCAGCTCCTCGCACGAGACGAGCTGGTCACCGATCCCATGATTGCGGAGGTAGATGAGCGCCTTTGCTCTGGTTGCGCTACCTGCCAGTCTATCTGTCCTTACAAGGCTATAGAGATGAAGACTATTACTGAGAAGGTGGCTGGTAAAATAGTTACCCGCCAGGTAGCCACCGTTAATAGCGGATTGTGCCAAGGGTGCGGTGCTTGTACAGTGGCCTGTCGTTCTAGCGCTCTGAATTTGCGAGGCTTTACCAATGAGCAGATTTTGGCGGAGGTGAAGGCAATATGTCTGTAAATCAGGAGGCTCGTTCTTGGGAACCGAAAATTATAGCTTTTTGTTGCAACTGGTGCTCTTATGCAGGTGCCGATTTTGCCGGCTTAAGCCGAATACAGTACCCAGCTAATGTCAGAATAATACGGGTTCCCTGTTCGGGGCGCGTTAATCCTCAGTTCGTATTACGGGCTTTCCAGTGGGGCGCTGACGGGGTTTTAGTAGCAGGTTGCCATCCCGGTGACTGCCATTATGTCAGCGGCAACTACTTTACCCGGCGCCGTTTTCTTCTTATGAAGAGACTGTTTGAATATGTGGGGCTGGAACGCGAACGCTTGCAAATACATTGGATCTCTGGCTCAGAAGGCGCCAGATTTGCTGAAGTCGTTACCGCTATGGCAGAAAAAATCCGAACCTTGGGCCCCAATAGAAAACTAGTGCAAGGGTAAATTTCGGTTTATGTGGTAGCCATACCTGGTCAAGAGTTTCGCCAATTCTGCTCCACTCACGTCCCTGGGTAGCCTCACACCGCCATAACCTCGTCTTTCACGATGTGTAGCCGGATCACCCGCGGCATGTCTTTATCCTCAAAATGGCAGCGTACGGCGTCCCGGACGTTGCTCCTTATTTCGTCCAGATCCTCGCCTTCAGTGAATATGGAGTGACCGAGGGCGCGTGCCGTGTACCCGCCCTCCGGGGCCTCCTCGACCAAGAAGATTATCTCCTGATCCAATCGAGTTCCCTCCCCGATTTGGAGTTTTCTCTGTGCCAAGGAGATTTACTTCCTCGCATTCCCCGCTGGGCACTTGAAGGCCTTACGGCCAATATACCATACGTTGATGCAGGTTTCAATTGATCCCCTATATAGTGTGAGCAAAGGGAGAGGATAGAGGAAACGCGTAAGTAGCTGCAAGATAACTGGGAGGGGTTAAGGGACTGGCGGCAGACAGAAGTGGCTAAGAAAGTAACTATTGCGGAGCCTCACGGTTTGGGGGCCAGTGAAGCGGAAATAAACCATGTTTTGGCGGTCAGGATGAAGAAGCGGGGCATGAGCTGGAGCGAATGCGGAGGGGGTTTTTTCTTTAGGCATATTCTACGTCAACGTTACTTTGGTTAGAGCGGAGTTGAAGTGGAGTTGAAGCGGAGGGAAAGCGGAAGTGCGCAAGTTTTGCTTGCGACGGAGACTTTGCGGAGCGAAAATAAAGACAGGACTAGGTTCATAAAGTAGGGCAACTTGACAGGGAGCAAAAGGGTAAAATAATATATAAGCAAGTATTTATATATTAAGATAATACGCTATAAGGAATTAGGGCCAATCGCTTTAGGAGGTTGATCAATGCTTGAAAATAAAAGAAGCTGAAAAAATATTTAAGGCCCTGGGCCAAAGCCTACGCTTAAAAATCATTGCCCTCTTGGCCGAGCAGGAGTTTTGTGTGTGCGAACTGGAGGAAATCTTTGGCGTTTCCCAGCCGGCCATTTCCCAGCATTTGCGCGTTCTAAAAGAAGCCGGCCTGGTGGAGGAGGAAAAAATAGGTCAGTGGGTATTTTATTCCTTGAAAAAGAAATTCCTAGAAAATTTCCTGCAAGATTTCTCCTCCTATCTTTTCTCTCCTTTAGAAGACAAAAAGGGTTTGGAGCAGGAAAAGCTACAGGTTGAAAAGTTAAAGCAGAATCCCAAAGTCAGTTGCCGGCCAGTTAAAAGGTAAAATGCGTATGATTAGGAAGCGCCTATTCTCCCCTTATACGGGCTTCCAAAAGCTTAAGGTCTTGGGGACGACCTCGCAAGAGTACCTCCACCCCCTGGGGTAAATATTTTTCCTTAACCACTTCCACACGATCCCTTACCCGGGCCAATTCTCCTAGCCGGGTGAAGGGTATCCACAAGGCAATTTCCTTTACAGGAAAAAGTTCCTCTTCCAAGCGCCTTAAGAGGATAGGGAGGTTGATACCATGGAGGGCCGAGATGGCTAAGCCGTCCACTGGAGGGATCCCGGTAAACTTGTCTACTTTGTTATACACTTTAAGAAGAGGGCGATGGGCCAAACCTAGTTCCTTTAAGATGTCCTCTACCGCGGCTACCTGTCGTTCCATGTAAGGGCTGGTCAGATCAATAACATGGAGCAAGAGATCAGCAGAAGCTAGTTCTTCTAAAGTAGCTTTAAAAGCCTCCTTTAGCTTAGCAGGCATATGCTGGATAAAACCCACAGTATCGGTAAGTAATACCTGGCGCCCCGAGGGCAGCCGGACGCGCCTGCTTACAGGGTCGAGGGTGGCAAAAAGGCGATCTTCAGCCAATACCTTGTTCTCGCTTAAGGACAGGGCATTAAGGAGGGTAGACTTACCTGCGTTGGTATAACCTACTAGAGCGACTACAGGAATAGCGTTTTGGGTTCGCCGCTGACGGAGAACCTCACGGTTCCGGTGTATTTCTTCTAGTTCCTGGCGTAGATGATATATACGCCGGCGGACAGAACGGCGGAGTACCTCTAGTTTTGTTTCTCCGGGGCCCCGAGTCCCGATCCCTCCTCCAAGCCGGGAAAGCATCTCTCCCAGGCCCATCATACGTGGATAAAGATAAGTAAGGCGGGCAAGCTCTACTTGGATCTTCCCTTCTCTGGAATGGGCACGCCGGCGGAAGATCTCTAAGATTACCTGGGTACGGTCCCATATCTCCACTTTATCTAGTCTTTCTTCAAGCCTTAAGATCTGGCGGGGGGAAAGTTCTAGGTTAAAAATAACAGCTTCTATGTTTTCTTTTTCTACTTTTTCCTTTAGTTCCCGAACTTTACCTTCTCCCAAAAGATAGTTGGGGTCTGGGCGTCGGCGTTGAAGCAGATGATCTATAATTTCTATGTCGATATTTCGAGCGAGTTCCTTTAGCTCCTCTACGTTGTAAGTGATCTCCTCATCCTTTTCCTCTTGGGCAAGATAGCAGAGAACACCTATCTTCACCCTGGACCCTCCTTTGGGTTATGGGTCCATAAGAGATTATTACACCTGGTTCTATAAATGCTGGTTAGACGAATTTTGGATATTTCCTTCTTAAAAAAGAAGAAAAGGGGGTCCTTTACCCCCTTTGAAAAAGTAGTTTAGGAGAAAAAGTTTTTTAGCGGATCTGCTGAGCAGCGAACTCGCATTCTTTGATGCACATTTCTAAATGATGTACTGATTCGTTTAGAGTAGATCTAGCCACTCCGGAAGCCTGCCCAGCTAGGGAACGTAGCTGATTAGCCATTTTTTGGCAATCCTGAATAAACATTTGAAGATCCTGGGCTGACATTTACCTTACCTCCTGTTATTTCTTAGAGCTCTTATCCTTTTACAAACTCTTTAGCATCCAGGCAGCCATGTATGCACATTTCCATATACCGCGAAGCTTCGGCCAAAGCATACCGGGCTCGGTGATCCACCAGCCCATTGGAGAGGTTGCGTATCCTTTGGGCCAGGCTTGTACACTGGTCTATACACCGCTGGATATCCTGATCAAGGGGCACTTTATATCACCTCTTTTAAACCGATATGTTTGTCTCCCTAATAGTTTGCATCTCTAAAGAAGCCAGTATACAAAAAGTAAGTTAACTACCAGAACAGGTTTACTTAAGGCTTACCTCAGGGCTATATTCCATATCCTTAAAAAACTAGAGTTACCTAGAAAGAGGTAACTCTAGGAGAAAGGCTAGATACTGATGATACTAGATGGGTATACTTTATTTATAAAGTCTTAGGTCTTATAGATTAAGGCTTTGGGTTGTGGAGAAAGGTATGGTTCTAGTTTTTCCCTCCCAGGTAGTGGGCAGCAGGTTATAAGAGCTAATCATCCAGGAGCAAGTTATAAGAGCTAAAGCAAAGGGCAATAGATCAATAATTATTTCCCATGCACTGGGTACATAGGGCCATGTGCTAACGAATATAGGATTTCCAGGCTGGAATTGGCCTACAGCTACGGGATAACTCCAGAGCTCACTTTCTGTTCCCGGGAGAGTTAGGGCCAAGGGGAAGTGGTTGAAGGCCGGGAAAAGGAGGTTAAGGCGATGGATAAAGACACCGGCCAGTAAAATAAGGCATCCACCAAGGAGGGCGCGGGGCGAACTTATACCCCGGGAAGTTAAGAAATACACCATGCTGAAGACGGTCAAGACTACTTCTAAGCCGTAAAGGGCTCCGTAGCGGCGGAAGAGAAGGGATAAGAGCTCAAGTTCTTCCGGGTTACCCCACCACCAATGTATCACCAGATCCGTGGCTACCAAGAATAAATGTACCAATAGGGACCCAGCTGCAATCCGGCTTAAGATAGTAAAGGCAGCAGCATAGTGGGGGAACCCTTCCTCTCCTATTCCTAAGAGGGCAATTAAAAGGCATAAAGCTGCACCAGAGGATACTGCTACGGCGATAAAATCAGCAGGCAGGATTGTCGTATACCACCACTCGCGGGAAACCTGGGTGGCAAAAATAAGGGCGGTGATGGTGTGGATCAGTATAGCTACGGGCAGACCAACGAAGGCTATGCGTTTGCTCCAAGTAGTAGATATCTTTTTTACTTCCTCTTGGGAAAGTTTTCTAGTCCAATGGTTAAGAAAACCCCGGCCTTCCCTTTTCCAGTCGGGGAGGAGCTGGAAGTACACGCTCAAAAAGGTGAGAACAATGTAAGAGGAAACTACAATAACATCCCATATCAGGGGTGAACGGAAATTGGGGTGTAGCAACAAAAAGTAGATTCTATCCACCCTTCCTAGATCAGGGAGTATAATAACAGCAGCAGCCAAGATACTGGCGAAGGCGGATAAAGAAGCTATGCGGGTGAAGGGTTTTAAGGCTTCTAGACTAAATAAATAGACCGCCGAAGAAACTATTAATCCGCCCGCAGCTATGCCCACAAAAAAGGCAAAAGTAGCGATATATAAACCCCAGCTAAAGGGGTTACGCATATGGGTGATAATAAGGCCTGCTCTTACTTGATAGACCCAGGCTGATAAGCTGGCCAAAAGGAGAAAAAGGGCTAAAATTAAAGCTCGATTTCTTCTACGCATCCCTAATTCACCTCTAGTTACCTTAATAGTTAACTTGATACTCTTTATTCTTAACCTGCTAGGTTGGGCTTTGGAATTAAAGCTAAAGCTTCCCCCTCACTTGCGAGGTGTTGTAGGGGGCAGATAGAATACTTTGGGTCGGGTACCCAGCTCCTCTTTAAGGCGGAAAGCCTGGCGCTGACGGAGCACTTGATTTACTTCTGAACTGGAATCCTCCAGATCCCCGAAGAAGCGAGCTCTAGCAGGGCAGGCCTGAACGCAGATGGGTTTTTCGCCGTTATCTGTATATTGGACGCAGAAAGTACATTTTTCCACCACACCTTTAGGCCGGTTAGGCGTATAAACTAGGCGCCCATTTTTATCTCTGTGGGGGAAGGGATAACCGTACTCATATCCCTCCATGTACCCTGCTTTTCTTTTGGCTTTTTTAGGGTTTTCCCAGTTAAACTGACGGACTTGATAAGGACAGGCGGCCAGGCAATAACGGCACCCTATGCAACGCTCTAAATCCACCTGTACCCTACCCCAGTCATCGGTATAGGTTGCCCCTACCGGGCATACCTTTTGACAGGGAGGGTTATCGCACATCTGGCAGGCTACAGGCAAGAAATACATTTGAGGCTGTCCCTTTTGAAGGGTGGGTACTTGGTGCTCCCTACTTCCAGGAGTAAATACTCGGTTCCACCAGGTACCTGGGGGCTGGGCGTTATGGGATTTGCAGACCACCATGCAGGTGCGGCATCCCACACAACGGTCCAGATCGATGACCATCCCTAGCTTCATTTTTCTTCCGCCACCTTTCTTACATCGCACAGAGTTTCGTTCCAGGCCGTATTGGGTGCCCATATGCCAGGGACAAAATAGATCTCATGGGTAGGCTTAATAAAGGGGTAAGTAAGGGAGTTATAGGAATCTCCTTGGAGATACCGGCTCCACCAGCCCTGCTCAAAGACTACTACTTTTCTGCTTAAGCCGGGGTCTAGGACGGCCCATCCCCTTACCCGTCCCCGGTCATTATAGGCTTCTATCAGGTCTCCCTCCTTAATCCCTTTGGGGGCGGCATCTTCCGGGTTAAGGAATATCTTAGGCCTGTTATCCTGTAGTTCGTTCATCCATATATTGTTAGAGTGGGTGGAATGGACCCGGTACAGGGAATTGCGGGTAAGGAATACGAACTGGTACTTTCCTTTGGCCCCGGGGTTTAAAGCGTATTCGCTCTCTTCAAAGGGCGGTTTATGGACAGGCAAAGCTTCCCCGCGGGCTAAAAACCCTTCTTCCTCCCTGTAAAATTCGATCCGGCCGCTTTTTACGAATTTGGCAGTAGCCTCCAAGGGCGCTGGACGGCTTAAGGGAGGGAAGGGCTTACGGAAGTGGATTTGCTCGTAGAAGGGTATTTGCCGGTTACCTGGAACTTCCGATTTAAGACGGACCGGTCCCTTTTTAAGCTGTTCGATAGTGATACCTTCCACAGGAGGGCCGCCCGTCTTAAGGAGTAGCTCAATAACCTTTTCCGCTGCTTCCTTCTCCTCTAAACCCGGGAAAAAGTGGGCTTCAAACTGGGGATTAAGCCTTTTGGCTATCTCCCGAGCGATCCACAATTCAGACCGGGATTCAAATAAGGGTTCAATGGCGGGCTGCTGGAGTTGCATATAGGGGTGCAAGGGGGTGGTAACCAGTTCAATCTTTTCATACCAGGTGGCTACCGGGAATACCACGTCGCTATAACGGCAACTCGTAGTCATCTGATAATCCAGGGCTACAATTAATTCCAGTTCCCCCTTTTCGGCCATATCCCTTAAACGGTTAGCCATATTATGCTGGTCGAA
The DNA here is from genome assembly GCF_900176005.1 of Thermanaeromonas toyohensis ToBE. Lineage (NCBI taxonomy): Bacteria > Bacillati > Bacillota > Clostridia > Neomoorellales > Neomoorellaceae > Thermanaeromonas > Thermanaeromonas toyohensis. Next base: position 2,035,922 of record NZ_LT838272.1, read on the forward strand.
GGGGTTCCCCCACCCAAAGATGAGGGCTTTAAAGCCGTTTTGGGGATAGGGGGCGGTCATGGTTTTAGTGGGCCCATGGAGGAAATAAAGCCACGGGGTCCAACGGGGTGGCTTGGGGAACCACCATTCTTTCACATTGAACCGTATCCTGTACTGGCCGGCATAAGTGGAAATACCCGCGCCAGGTTGGCCGAGATTCCCCGTGAGCACAGGTATCAGGGCTAGGGCCCTCCCCTTTAGATCTCCGTGGTACCATTGGTAGTTGCTAGCTCCATAGATTACATGTAAGGGCTTGATAGTGGCCATCTCCCGGGCGAGCCTCTGTACAACTTCCTTACCTACTCCGGTTTCCTGCTCCACGTATTCTAACGTGTAGGTTTTAAGGTGCTCTTTTAACAGCTGGAAGATGGGTTTAACCTTCACCCTTTGGCCGTCTTTTAACTCCACTTCCCTTTCGCCTTCCAGTATTACGTCCGGGGGGAGGTTTAAGTCTTCTGGATGCACAGCAAGGAAATTTCCGTTATAGGCCACAAAAGCTTCTCGGTAAGGCGGGAGATCTTTAGGCCGATCCAAACCCTTGACTTCTTCTGCCTTTAGCCGGCGTTTGGTGTCTAGCCGCACCAGCAGAGGTAGATCGGTAAAGGTTTTGATAAATTGTTCATCATATAATTTCTCTTCAATAATAATCCGCGCTATCCCCAAGGCCAAGGCTGCATCGCTGCTCGGCTTAAGGCTTACCCACTCATCAGCTTTAGCCGCTGTAGGGCAGTAATTGGGGTCAAAGACTACTAGCTTAGCTCCTTGGTTTCTGGCCTGGATGAGAAGGTCAGAATCGACCAGCCTGGTAACAAGGAGATTGGAGCCAAATACAGCGATATACCTGGAGTTCAGCCACTCCAAGGGTTCTAGCTCTTCTGTTTGTACACCGAAGGTCTGGGGCCAAAACATAGGTAGATCGCCGTTTTTATCATAGGGATGGAAGAGGGTCCAGCCTGCCAGGGTAGAAAGGGCGATCCAGGCCCCTTTCTGGACGTGCCCCGTTCCTCCTACCTGGAAGCTAAAACTTATGCTTTCCGGACCGTACTTGCTAGCTATCTCCTTAAGGCGAGCTGCTGTATAATCCAACGCTTCTTCCCAGGAGACTTCCTTAAACTGACCGCTTCCCCGCGGTCCGGTTCTGATTAAAGGGCGCTTTAAGCGATCAGGTCCGTAAATGAGATTGATGTAGCTTAGACCCCTCAGGCAACCTCGTGGTCCATATAGCGGCTCTGGATAATCATCGGTAGGAAACAGGGTTTTGATCTGACCGTCCACTACCATAGCTTTGATACCACAGGCACCCGTACAGTTGGGCGAACAAACGGAGCGCACAAACTTGAACTGGGAGTTCTTTTCTTCCTTAGCTCCAGATGAGGGTATAAAATAGGCAGGTGAGGCTGCAGCACCGGCCAGAGCCGCAGCTACTGCCGAAGCTTTTAAAAATTGGCGCCGTGTAAGTTTAAGACCTTGTTTTTTCATCGTTACCAGTCACCCCACTCCTTCCTTGACAAGCAATTGTCTTCCTGAACACTAATCAAATCAAGCGAGCTTGGCCCAGGCTATTCAATATTTCTGGATGATGAGCCCCTATTTGTGAAGTTGTACTCATGTTTTCCGGAAAATCTTCTCTAGCAAATTTCGTGCCAAACACAAAAAGCCCTAGAATAAGATTTCTAGAGCTTCGAAAATAGGTGTTTTTAGAGCTTTGAAGATAGTATTTTAGAGCTTGTGAGAAGCCCTTTTAAGACCATCTCTCTAAAATCCTAGAAAGGGTCTCTAAATTTTTAGAATCAGAGTCCAGAATTAGGCAGCAATGATAGCTCCTTTCCAGATTCTATTTTTTCTAGGCGGCAGGTACCTACTTTGGTCAAAGGCTGGCGTGAGATAGGATCCGTTATCCGCGATGTTAAATGATTAGCTGCCTGGGGTTGCTGCCTTTCTCCTGGGTCGAGGTCCCCGAAATGGAAGGGTAAAAATACTTCTCCTTTGGATACTACTGGGGTAACGCGGGCCCGTACCTTCACCCAGCCCTGGCGGGAAACCACCTTAACCCAATCCCCTTCCTTAATCCCAAGGGCCGCCGCATCCTGGGGATTTATTTCCACGAAGGGTTGGGGGATCAAAACATTTAACTCTAGGATACGCTTAGTTTTAGTACGAGTATGGTAATGCTCAATAACCCGGCCAGTGTTCAACCAGAAGGGGTAATCCGGATCCTTAAAAGGGGACGGGGGGTGGTAAGGTACGGCCCAGAGCTTAGCTCGGCCCGGGTTAGCGTTAAATTCGCCATAGGCTTGGGAAACTGCAGGATCGGTAGGGAAAAAGCCATCGGTATATAACCGGGCTGTACCGGTTTTAGCACCTTCGGGGCAGGGCCACTGGATACCCCCTTCAGCTTTAAGGCGGTTATAGGTTATACCTGTCAAATCGTTAGGACGGTGACGCGTCAACTCTTTAAGCTCGTTAAATACTTCTTCTGGTCCTGGCCAGGGGAAAAGCCTTCCTGCTCCCAAATTACGGGCTACCTGGCATATAATAGTTAGGTCATCTTGAGCCTTTCCTGGTGGCTGGGTAACTTTCTGTACTAGGTTAACCCGGCGTTCAGAATTGGTTATGGTCCCTGTTTTTTCTCCCCATTGGGCAGCGGGGAGGAAAAGATCGGCATAGTAAGCAGTCTCCAGGGGATAAAATATATCCTGTACCACCAGGAATACTCGTTCCAACTGCCTCCGTACGTACTGCTGGTCTGGCAAAGACACAGCAGGGTTAGTACCGATCACCCAAAGCACCCGCAGGCGCCCGGCGTCGATAAGTTCTAACATAGTGTGGATATCATTGGTGTGCTGGGGCAATATTTTCTCCTCTACACCCCAGAACCGGGCTACTTCGTGGCGGTGCCTAGGATTCTTGGGATTGCGCAACCCTGGTAGACTTCCTGCTCCTCCTATCTCCCTCATGCTTAAAGACGAAGATTGGCCAGTTAAAGAAAGAGGTGCACACCCTGGGCGGCCTATCTTGCCAGTTATAAGGTGTAGGGAATTGATGAGGGTGACCGTATCCACCGCTTGGAGGCTTTGGTTTACCCCCTGGCAGAAGAGGGTGACGGCTGTAGCTGCTCTTCCAAATAGATGAGCAGCCTGGATAATATCCCTGGCTGGTACCCCGGTCAACTCCTGAGCTACTTCCGGAGGGAAATCCTGTGCTGCTACCTTTAGATCCTCGAATCCTGCTGTAGCCTTGGTAATGAATCCCCAGTCCAGCAAGTTTTCTCGGATAAGCACATAAATAATGGAGTAAACCAGGGGTATGTTGGAGCCACACCGTAGCCGAAGGTGCAAGTCAGCCACACTGGCCGGCAAGGTGAGACGGGGGTCAGCCACTATGAGTTTAGTACCTTTGCGCTGGCGGTTGCGTAAGATACGCTGCCAAACTTGGGGATGCATTTCCGCAGGGTTGGCGCCCAGGATAAAGATAACCTCAGCCGTATCCAGATCTTCATAACACCCCGGGGGAGCATCGATACCGAAGGAACGGATATATCCCATGGACGTAGAAGCCATGCAGAGGCGGGTATTAGCATCTATATTAGGAGTACCGAGGACACCTTTGGCTAGCTTATGCAAGGCATAATATTCTTCTAGGGTGAGCTGTCCTCCATGATAAATACCTATAGCTTCTGGGCCGCCCTGTTCCAAGGCTTCCCGTATTTTCCGGGCCAGAGTTTCATGAGCTTCCTCCCACGTTATAGGGACCATTTTCTCTCCTACCCGCCGGAGAGGACGGGTGGCCCTTTCGGGATGTTCTAATGTTTTCCAGGCATATATACCTTTAAGGCATAATTGCCCTTGGTTTACGGAAGAAGAGGGGTTAGGTTTCACGGCCACTGCCCGGCCCTTTTTAACCCCCAGATATAACCCGCACCCGGTTCCACAATAACCGCAGGTTGTGTATATCCAGCTGTCCACCGTTTCCTCGTTATGGAGCAACTCTTCTAGAGAACGCCTGAATTCTAAATTATACATATCCCTTTAACTACCTTTCCATCCTTGATGAAAATTGGGGGATTACCCCTCATTAAGGTTATATTTCTTAAGTTTTTGGTAAAGGCCAGAAGGATGTATCCCCAGTAGCCGCGCAGCTTCCTGTTTATTACCTTTGGCTGCCAGGAGGGCTTTCTTGATAGCTTCTTGCTCAGCTAGGGCAACTGCCTTTTTTAACTCAAACCCACCCGAAGAAATAGATTGAGGAAAGGTAGGAGGTAGATGCTCGGGTAATATCAATTTATCCTCGGGATCTAGGAAATTAAACGCGTATTCCAGCACATTTTCCAGCTCCCGCACATTGCCCGGCCAGGAATATTCTTCAAAAAGTTCCTTAACTTTAGGGCTTAAGCCTTGGACTTCTAGCATGTACTTGATATTAAATTTCTGGATAAGACTGCGGCAAATGGGTTCGATATCCATGGGGCGTTCCCGGAGGGGAGGGATATGAAGGGTGATAACGGCCAGGCGATAATAAAGGTCTAAACGGAATTTACCTTCTTTCACGAGGGACACCAGATCCTTATTGGTGGCTGCTATGATCCTAACATCAACGTTTAGGGTTTTTCTGCCCCCTATCCGCTCGAAGGAGCGTTCTTGCAGAACACGCAGTAACTTGGGTTGCATACTTAAAGGTAGATCGCCTATTTCGTCCAAGAACACGGTACCCCCATCGGCAAGTTCAAATTTACCTGGCTTCCCACCACGAGCTGCTCCAGTAAAAGCCCCCTCTTCATACCCAAAAAGTTCCGCCTCCAGGAGATTTTCTGGTATGGCTGCACAATTAATTTTTATAAAAGGCTCTTTCCTCCTTCGGCTGGCCTGGTGGATAGCCCGGGCGAAGAGATCTTTTCCGGTACCGCTCTCACCTAAAAGAAGAACATTGGCTTCTCCTTGGGCTACCCGGGCAGCTAATTTTTTAAGCTCCTTTATTTGAGGGCTAATCCCTTGTATGGCTACCCAGGGGGATAGGTTTTCCTGTAGGAATTCTAGTTCATCTTTATATAAAAGGAGCCTATTTTCCATTATTTTGAACTGATGGTAAAAATCTTTAAAGTTATCTTGTAGTATAGCCTCCTGGGGAAGCACCCGGCTTATTCCTCCTAATATCTCACCGCTTTTATTCTTTAACGGTATCTCCGCCAGACAAAGCCGCTGACCTTTAAACTGTACTTCAGGATTTAAGTAAGACCGACCTGTAGTAACAACTTCGAACAATCTAGAAAAGGGAAGTACCTGTGCCACGGGCAATCCTACAGCTGACTCCTCCCTCCAGCCGACCAGCGAAGCACAGTATTTATTGATAAATACTAGTTTCCCTTCTTTGTCCACGACCGCCAGACCTAGGGGTAACTCTGCCAGGAGGGCTTCATAAATTTCAGCGAGGTCATGCCCCGTGTCCCATTGTTCTAAAACAATTACAGTGTTACCTTCCCCCTCCGGTAGCGGAAAATAGCTAACTCGTATAGCACCCTTTATCCCTTGAACCTTGGTACCTACTAAAGGCTGTCTAGTAGTCAGGACCTCAGAAAGGCGGGAGGCTGGGAAAACCTCAGTCAACTTTCGCCCGCGTACATCCTGACCAGGTACCCCCAGGATAACCAAGGCTTGGGGGTTAAACTCGGTAATAATACCTGATTTGTTTACCCATATCAGGCCATGGTTAAGAAGAGTTAAAATATAAGTTACCAAGTTATCTAGGCTAGGCACTTCTCAAGTTTTCACCATCCTTAATCCTTGAAGACCTTGAAGAAAGACTTGGGCTTAAAAACCTTTACGAGCGTAACTGCCTGCTTGTATCAGAACCCAAAGCTTCCGAAATGGCTTGGGCTGCCCGACATACCGCTTCCACTAGCTTAGTCTGGATAAGCTCTTCGGTTATACGGCTGCTAGGGCCAGAAACGCTTAAGGCAGCCACGACCCGTTGCTCGTGGTTTTTAATGGGAGCTGCCACACACCGGACGCCTTCTTCCAGTTCTCCCCTATCTATGGCGAACCCCTGTTGTCGAATTTGCTCCAACTCTCTTTTCAAACGTTCTATACTAGTAATGGTTGCCGGAGTGTAAGGATATAAGTTAAGGTTGCTCAACACCCTTTCCAGCTGAAAAGGAGGTAAGCCTGCCAGCAACACCTTACCGGCTCCGGTACAATAGGCTGGCCCTCTGGTACCAGGCCTAGCTAGCATTTTTACCATGTTTCTGGATTCTACTTGATCTATATATACTACTTCCGTACCATCTAGGACGGCTAAATTGGCTGTTTCATTAAATTCTTCCACCAGCTGTCGGAGGAAGGGCCGGGCTACTGCCCTTATGTCTAGGGAATATAAGGCCCGGTGACCGATTTCGAAGAGCTTTAACCCTAATCGGTACCTACCCTGATAAGGCTCCTGCTCTACAAACCCCCTCCGGGCGAGGGTATTTAACAAGCGATGGACGGTACTAATGTGTAATCCTACTTCTGCGCTTAAAGAAGAAAGCGTTACCGGACCTTCGGCCCGGGCCAAGGCTTCAAGAATAATAAGGGCCCGATCTACTGCCTGAACACCTTTTATTTTTTTGGTATTCGGATTTCCTTGGGTTCCCTTTTTTTGTACCACGGTTTTATAGCCCCATTTCTTTTATTTTTAGCCTCGGATTATAAGGATTAAGGAGGGCTTTTCACAAAAAAGAAGATGTTTTTAAGCCCTCCTTAACCTATAATACAATTATTTTATGCAATTTTCTAGAGTAAGTTTAAACCTTTAGGATTCCAGGATGCGCTCCGCTTCCTCGGCATCCAGGTCCATTACATAAGGGATACCGCTTAGTCTTGCAGCCTCCGGAGTTAAGGCTACCAGATCATCCCGCGTTATATACTGTAAAGCAAATTTACGTGCACCGCACATGAGCTGCTTAAGCCCCACACTGAGACGCTCAAAGAATGTATATACGCCGATGGCCCCTGGGGGTATTTCAGCAAAGGCTTCGCCGTACTTGGCCTTAAGCTCAGACGCAGCTACAAAGATTTGTTCCAGCGTGGTACCGTACTTATTAGAGATCTCTGCTGGTACTTTCCCGTTCTTTATAGCCTCCCCTAAGGTCTTACCCACCATGGCAGCGGTTAACGGTGCTCGGGCCATGCCTACCGCCTTGATGTAGGGTGCACCCAAAGCCAAGCCTTTAAAGACTTGATCTTCTAGGGCAAAGCCTCCAGCTATAGCTACGCTGGGAATGAACTTGCCGCGCTCAGCTAGCTTATTCAGGTATTTATAGAGCAAGCATTCCAAATAAACTGTGGGTATACCCCATTCGTTCATCATACGCCAGGGACTCATTCCGGTACCTCCACCGGCTCCGTCTACTGTCAAGAGATCGATCCTGGCATCAGAGGCATATTTCACAGCCCGGGCTAGATCAGCCGGCCGGTAGGCGCCTGTCTTAAGAAAAACATATTTAGCTCCATGGCGGCGGAGCTGTTCTACCCTAGCTAGGAAGGAGTCATATTCTACCATTCCCAGGCGGGAGTGGCGCTCAAACTCCTTAAAAGCACCCTGCCGGAAGGCTTCTTGGACCGTGGGATCTTCGGGATCAGGGTGGACAATATATCCCCGGCTTTTAAGTTGCAACGCCCGTTCTAAGGAATTTAGCTTTACCTCTCCTCCAATATCTTTAGCTCCCTGCCCCCACTTAAGCTCAACAGCCTCTACCCCCAGCTTATCGATAACATATTCTAGTACTCCCAGTTTAGTATCTTCAACATTGCTTTGGACTACGATGGTACCATAACCATTATACCATTTTTGGAAAAGCTTTACCCTCCGTTCCATATCCGGGGAACGGACCACCCGACCGGAAGAGAACTCAGCGTCTGGATCCATACCACAGACGTTTTCACCTATAGTAGCTATTACACCACTAATAGCGGCACCAATGGCTAGGCCTTCCCAGTTCTGTGAAGCTACATTAGTGGAACCTAATCCTGAGATAACTACAGGGAGTTTTAACTTAATTTGCCCATTAGCTCCTACTGCGCTTTCGATATTTACAGCAGGGAAAATGGCTTTATCGCTGTCAGGCTCGATACCTTGGGCCCCTACGGTGGTACCCATTATGTTGAAGTGCGACAAGTCGATAGGATAATCCTTTTCCGCAGCTGCTGTTATAGGCCCAAAGGGCTGGGGATAGATTACCTCCCGTCCCCGGTAGGCTGAACGGCCTACCTCACATAAACCGGTACACCCTTCCTGGCAAGTGGCACACATGCCGCTCGTGGGGCAGACGCTGCCGGGTGTACGGTTTCTGGTAAGGGTGGCAGCGCTAGCATTAATACCTTTGCTGAAACTCATCCCTGGTCCCCCCTGAAAAAAGTTTTTCTATTACCCTTAGGGTAAGAGAACCCTAAGGACAAACCGTAACCCCAGCTTTATTCTAATGGCCCCTTCCCGGCATGTCAATGAAATTTAATTTCATGATATGAAAAAGATATGGTCTTAAAAAAGACCCTAAAAAACTTAGGGCCTTTTTTTTAAATCACATTCGATAAGTCCTTCATAGCATTCATCACAGAGGAATTGCCCGCATACTGGGCAAATACGCATATCAGGAGGATTTATATCTAGGCATTCATAGCAATAGGCTGTATCACAATGGCGGCAAATCACACCTTCTACCTTCTGGGCCTTGCACCGGTCACAGACCGGTATTTTCATGTTCACCCTCTCCTTGTTTGTTTTTACGGTTTTTAAAATTATTCTTCTTCTAGGCTCATCCTTCCTCCTTAAATTTTAAATAGAAAATGCTCCCTTTTAAGGGAGCACCATAAAGCTTTACATTATACTTTTAGTTTTTTATCCTGTTAACCCTAAGGCTAAGGGTTGTCTTATTAATAACTGTTCGGATGAGATTTGTACCTTGGCTCCACTTGTTAGTAAGCAGGCATTGGCTTCGTCAGTATCTACATGGAATTCCAAAGCAGCATCGGATTGTACCCGGACCAGCACGTTTTGGAATATTATTCCTCGTTCCCCGTTTACTTCCACAGCAACTACATCTTTATCTTTAAAGCCATATCTCTTAGCTTCTTCTAGGGGCATGTGGATATGACGGAGGGCCAAGATAACTCCGCGCTCCAAAGTTACAATGCCAGCTGGTCCTATCAAGACACACCCGGGAGTACCCTCCAGATCACCTGAGTCTCGTACAGGAGGATTAACTCCTAGTTTAAAACAGTCCGTCCGGGATACCTCTACTTGGGTATAATCCCGCAACGGTCCGATGATACGGACGTTTTCTAGCACTCCTTTGGGTCCCACTACTGTTACAGTTTCCCGCGCCGCAAATTGACCAGGTTGGACCAGATCTCGTAATTTAGTCAAAGACGCGTCCGGCCCAAAAAGTTTATGAAAATGTTCTGGTGTAAGGTGAACATGCCGCCCGGATACTCCCACCGGGATTTCCAGCAGGCGTTTGTACATTAACTGGCCCCCCTCCCCTTGCTATTCGGCATTGAAAACCTACCATTAAGGATTAATTTTCTACCATTCACCCTTATTATATTACCGTTTACCCTATAAAGCAAGGGGAGGAAGTTGTTTTTTGAATTTTAAGTTCTTGTTTTCACTTTTTTGTTTTTACATCCCCTGCAACTGCTACAAGGGAAGTACAGCAGCGCATTACAGCGAGGACACCGGAAAGCTTGTGGGGAAGAAAGGGGGTAGCTGCACCTGGGGCAACTTAAAAGACACCGCTCCATAAGCCTTACCTCCTAAATCAGGATATGGGCGAGGATTCCTCCAATAAGAAAGGCTAGCACTAAGATGGTGGGCCAGATTACCAGAGCTTCTCGTATCCCCCGTTCTTTTAAAATCACCAGGGCAGAAGCAATGCAAGGGACAAAAATGGTAATAGTGACCAACGCTACCAAGGTTTGTTCAGGTGTAAGGGGTAGGGAGTATAAGCCGGCGGCCCCGAAGTCCCGGCGGATAAAGCCCATGATGAAGGCCGTAGCTGCTTCTTTGGGAAGCTTGAGCCAGCTGACTGTAAGGGGGGAGAGTAAAGCCTGAATAACCTCCAGCAGCCCTGTTACCTGTAGAAGGCCGATAAGCAGGGCGCCTCCAGCAAAGAGGGGTGTGGCCTCGCGGAGGAATAAAGCTACCTTGGTATAGGTTTTTTTAAGGACGTTCTGGGCTTGGGGCCAACGTAAGGGAGGTAAATCGATAAAAAGGTCACTAGGTTCCCCAGGGAGAATCCGGTTTACTACAGTACCAGCTAGTACGAATATGGTGAAAATCAAAGCTACATAGGCTACTACATAGCGCGGTCCTAGGGGTGCTAGCATACTGGCGATCACTCCTAGCTGTGCTGAACAAGGTATGGTCATAGCTAGGAGGAAAGTAGCTATAGTCCTTTCCCGGGGGGTGCTGAGCAGGCGGGTAGTGATGGTGGCAGCGGTAACACAGCCGGTACCTAAGATAAGGGGTATGACCCCCCTTCCATTCATCCCCAGCTTCATAAGTATACGGTCCACTAGAACAGCTATGCGGGGGAGGTACCCGGAATCTTCTAGTATGGAAAGGCTCAAATAAAAACCTACTACCAGGGGTAATAAAAGGCCTAAGATATAGGTTACAGTCATAGTTAAAAGCCCGAATTCACCTATTAACAGCGTGCCCAAAGGGCCTTGCCCAAGCCACGGGTCCAGTAGTTCTTGGATAAAGGGTTGGTAATAACCTTGCATTATCCTTTCCTCAGTAATCTCTACTACTGTCTGGGCTATAAAAACCCCGATAAACTGGTAGAGTAGGTACAGAACGCCCAATAATATAGGAATACCGGTCAGAGGCTTAAGCATCCATTTGCTTAAAATGCTCCTAAAAGAAGCCCGACTCATATCCTCCTGAACAACAGCATTAACCAACTCATCCACCCGGCGGCGGCGTAAAAGATAAATCTCTTCCCGCTTATCCATAGGTTTTAAGCGGTGACGAGCTGCGATCCAGGGATCTCCTTCTAAGATGAGTAAGGTTTCTGCCCGTCTGTGCACTTTAGGCAAGAGTGGCGCCAGCATCTCTTCTAACTCAGGTATAGGATGGCCTGGCCGGGCATAGGCCACGGCCTTCTTTAACTCCTCTATCCCTTGCCCTTTTACGGCTATAGTAGGAACTACGGGTACCCCCAGGAGCTGGGCGAGCTTATCATGGTCTACCTTTATCCCTTCCCGGGCGGCCTCGTCCACCATATTGAGGGCTACTACCACAGGTAAGCCCATATCGATCAATTGTTGGGTAAGAAATAAGTCGCGGTCCAAGTGGACAGCGTCCACCACGTTTATAACTATGTCAGCAGCTAAAATGATATCCCGCGCCACCCTTTCTTCATCATTAAAAGAGGAAACCCCATATATGCCGGGGGTGTCAATAATGCAGTCGTTCCCTACCTGGCCGTGGTTTATTTCTAAGGTGGTGCCGGGAAAGTTAGATACATCTACATAAAGACCAGTTAAAGCATTAAAAAAGACCGATTTACCTACATTGGGATTACCTACCAAGACTATCTTACGCAAGTGGGAAGGGAAAGGTAGGCGCAAACGGGGCTCATGACAGGCCATAATTTAACCACCTTTTCCCTTCCCGTCTTTCCAGTTGCGTAGATATAGGTTCTATTTCTATTTTCCTCGCCAGCCCCCGGCCTATGGCGATCTCTTGATGATTGCGTCCTATGATTACAGGCCCCTTAGGGATGACTCCTTTACACTTTATAACTGCCCCTTCCCACAGCCCAAACCGGATAGCCTGGCTACGGATCTCCTTTCCTGGGAGTTTAAGGATGCGATAAAACTCTCCTTCTTTTCCTTGTTCAAGGGTCATGATTGTTTTACCTCCTACCGGGATAACACATTGAGAAAAATTATCATTACCCACCTACCATTATAGAGCAATTGAAAATGGTTGTCAATAGCGACGTTCTTCCCGGCTTAAGATCAGACGGATATCCTGTTCTACAGGAAGGTGATAAGACCGGCAGAGCTGCAGAAGGCGAGAAGTAGTCCGCTCTCCTAGATATTCTTCTAACTGCTTTAGATCTAGATTACTGGTGACCACGGTGGGTAGTTCATAAATTAACCGGTAATTTATGAGGGAATAGATTTTATTGCGGGTCCATTCTGTGTAGTTGTGGGCCCCCAAATCATCTAAGATTAAAACTTTAGCATCCCGGGCTGTGGTCAGCAATTCTAGCTCGGTAGGGCTTTCTTCTTCCGGCCGTCGGTCATAAGTAGCTCGGATTTGGTCTAGGAGATCGGGGACTACTACGAAAAGCACATTTATGTTTAAAGAGGCCAGGGCATTGGCGATAGCGGCAGCAAGGAAGGTTTTACCGCTTCCCACTGGTCCAAAGATAAACAGCCCTTTAGTAGGTTGTTGCTGTGCACACTGCGCTACAAAGTTTTTGCACGCCTCCAAGCACCGGCGAGCGCTCTCGTAATAACTTGTCCCCGTTAGCTCATCATAGGCCTGGCGTGAGTAAAACCTTAAGTCAAAATTGGCAAAGGTATGCCGGCTGAGTTGGGGAGCAAGATGGGCGGAACGGAGGCGGTTCTGCCACGCTCGAGCCTCCATACACTTGCAGCGGTAAGCTCGTCCTTCGCGTAAAATTACGCCCCGGTCTTGGCAGTAAGGGCAATTTATGGTAGGGGCTTCGGGTTCGGGCGAAGTAGCCTCCCTTCCTTGTCCCCCTTCTAACGTGGGCTGTTTTAAAAAAATAGGTGGTATCTGGATGCGTTCCATAATCTTCCCCCCTCGTGGGGCCTAGGCTTTTAGGGTTCCGGGTCTAAACGGTAAAGGTCTCGGTACTTATCATCACCGGAAGCCTCACTAGATTTCTTTTTTCCTGCTTTTTTACTCAGGAGGCGGTCGTCATAATTAATGGCCTCTTGTACTGTGCGGATATTATGCCGGATCCAATCCCGCAGGATGGAGTCTATGTAGCGAAAATTCAAGGCTCCCCGCAGGACTGCCCGTTTTAATGCTTCGATTATGAGCTCCGGGCTTAAATTAGTATTATGATACCAATCAGCGAGCTGGCTGCTTTCTATAGGAGACAAAGGGCGGCCGAACTCCTTCTCAAATATACGATATAGCTCTCCCAAGCCGGGGTCTACAGTTGCCGCCTGCTCACTAGGAGCTGTTTGTAGCAAGGATTCCCTGGTTAAGATATGGGCTAGCTTCTCCCACAAATTATACAAGGAGAAGGCATTGAGCCACCGTCCGGTTACCGGGCTATAGTAAGGTTCTACGCTTAGGAGCTTTTTTTCAATTAGACCAGCTAATATATTTTTAACCTCTTCACTATCCATGGATAGATACTGGCTGAGCTTTTCTGGGGAAGGGAAACGGTCATGTTCTATTTGGCGCCAGCGGAGCAAATGAATAATGATCATTACCTCTGTTTCTGTAAGGCCCAGGCGATTATAATATTTAAGTAAAGGTTCGGGAACTACCACGGTACTATCTTCCAATAGTGAGCTTATTATAGCCGAGGGCCAATTGTCATTTGCTGGCATGAGAGGTCCCTCCCTGATACTTTAAATTATAGCATTGTACCAGGAGGCCTCCAAGGTGTTACTCTACTGACCGGCTTATGTTTAAAATTGGGGTCATCCAAGCTAATTTAATAGGGGAAGGAATAAATATATGGAAGTAATAGCCTTTATAGGGCCCAGCGGGAGCGGAAAAAGCCACCGCGCCCAGGCAGTGGCTTATGACTACCAAGCTGAGGCTATAATCGATGATGGTCTTCTAATTAAGGGAAGCCGTATATTGGCTGGCGTTTCGGCTAAAGAGCAGCCGACCCGAGTGGGTGCCATTAAGACTGCCCTTTTTACAGATCCCCAACATGCAGCTGAAGTTAAAGCCCAGATAGCTGCTTTGGCTCCTTCCCGGCTTCTGCTTATCAGCACCTCCCGAGAGATGGCGTGCCGTATTGCTAAACAACTGGATCTTCCACTGCCTAGTTTATTTATTGATATTACGGAAGTAGCTACACCCCAAGAGATCGCCAGGGCCAAGCAGATCCGGAAACAGTTAGGGAAACATGTTATTCCCGTACCTACAGTAGAGGTAAAATCCCGTTTTAAGGGGAACTTTATTGAGCCCTTAAAGACCTTTTTGCGCCGGCGTTCAGCTCCTTTGGGGAGGCCCAAAAGTCTATGGATAGAACAAACTTTGGTCCGCCCCACTTTTAACCTTTTAGGCCACTTTTATATTTCTGAGAAGGTTATAGAGCAATTGGCTACTTATTTAGTAAGGGATGGGGTAATAAGCCATCCCAAGGTAGAGGTAGAAGATACTTCTGGGGGGCTATCCCTTAATATAGAAGTTATGGCTCGCTATGGTATTCCCTGGAGGCCCCACCTTCAAGCTGCCCAGGCTAGGGTTAAGGAGGGGGTAGAAAACCTAACCGGACTTACGGTTAAAGCCGTTAATATTATTGTCCGGCAGGTTTTCTTTTGATTTCTTATCCATGGGCTACTGCCTTAGCTACTCTTAGCTGGCGGGCCACAAAGCGTTCAATTCTGTTTAGAGCTTCCATAAGCTCCTGGAGGGAGGTTGCATAAGAGCAACGGATAAAACCCTCACCGCTAGGACCGAAGGCGTTCCCTGGCACAACAGCTACCCGTTCTTCCTTAAGCAACCGTGCAGCAAATTCCTCTGAGCTTAGTCCTGTGGCAGCAATGGAAGGAAATACGTAAAAAGCTCCCCCTGGCTCAAAACAATCTAGTCCCATCTCCCGGAGTCGGCTTACCACTAACCGGCGCCGTTGGTCATATTGTTCTACCATATAAGCCACATCTTTAAGTCCCTGTTGTAAGGCTTCCAGCGCAGCCATCTGGCTCATGATGGGTGCACAGAGGATAGTATATTGGTGAATCTTGACCATAGCTGCTAGGAGCTCAGGATGGGCAGCCACATACCCTATGCGCCATCCTGTCATGGCAAAGGCTTTGGAAAAGCCACTTACAAGTATGGTGCGCTCCTGCATACCTGGCAAAGCGGCAAAAGATATGGGAGGTCCGTCGTAGCGGAGCTCGGCATATATCTCATCTGCCAGTACAAGGAGATTGTGTTTCTCCACCAACCGGGCTATAGCTGCCATGGTTTCCCGAGCTAAAACTGCTCCAGTGGGATTGTTTGGATAGCAGAGGATAAGTAATTTGGTTTTAGAGCTGATACGCTTTTCTATTTCTAAAGGACTGGGCTGGAAATCCCGCGCACGGGTAGTAGGTACCTCTACTGGTACCCCGCCGCATAGCAGAGTTATGGGTTTATAGGAGACATAACAGGGTTCGGGAATGAGAACTTCATCCCCAGGATTAAGCACAGTACGCAGAGCCAAATCCACGGCTTCACTTGCTCCAATGGTAACAAGTATTTGCTTATCAGGGTGGTAGGAGAGGCCAAAGCGTTCCTCCAAGTATTTGGCAATAGCCCTTCTAAGTTCAGGCATTCCTAGGTTAGAAGTATACATGGTGTATCCTTTTTCCAGAGCCTGGACGCAGGCTTCCCGGATGTGCCAGGGGGTAACAAAATCTGGCTCCCCTACCCCCAGGGAAATAACCCCTTTTGTGTTAGCTACAAGGTCGAAAAAACGACGAATCCCTGAGGGTTGCAAATTTTTAACTACAGGGGAAATAAACTTATGGGCCTCAAAGGTAGGGTTGGGATTCATGGCTGCACCACCTGCCGGCGTTCGATTACCTCTTCTTCAAAGATGACCCCATCTTGCTTATATTTCTTAAGGATAAAATGGGTAACGGTGCTTTGTACATGTTCTAGGGTGGCCAGTTTCTGGGCCACGAAGGAGGCGACTTCTTTTAAACTTTTACCTTGCACCAACACGGATAAGTCATAGCTTCCGGACATAAGGAATACTGATTTGACCTCCGGGTACTGGTAGATACGGGCGGCCACTTCGTCAAAGCCTACATCCCTTTGGGGAGTTACCTTAACATCGATCAAGGCTGCCACTTCTTCTTCTCCCACTTTCTCCCAGTTGATGAGGGTGGTATAGCGTAGGATTATTTTCTCTTTTTCCATTTCCGCAATTTCCTGGGCCACCTGATCTGGCGAAAGGCCTAGCATTAGAGCTATTTCCTTAGGAGTCAATTTACTATTGCTTTCTAGAAGCTTAAGTATCCTTTTCCGCATCCTGCCCCTCCCCTATAAATAATTTAGCCTCCTGTCCCTAAGGGACGGGAGGCTTTCCCGCGGTACCACCCTTATTGGCCATAAAATGGCCCACCTCATTTAGCGCCTAAAGCAGGCGCGACCGATAACGGGGTCTTCCGTCCTGGCCTACTTAGGTTTACCCTTTCGGCTGGAAGCTCCAGGGTGGCTTTCAGTAGGAGATGGTTACCGGGCTTCCACCTTATTCCCGGCTCGCTGGAAACCTTCTACCTACCTACTTTCCCTTTCCTAGCCTTTGGCTTTAAGTAGATTTTTATACTTATACGCTTATCCTTTGTAGCGTCATTTTAGCACTAGTAGGTGCGCCCTGTCAACAAGGGTTTGAGGCTGCCTGTAAGCTTCCTGGCCGGCGTAAACGTCTGGCTAGAGCTAGCGGATTCCGAAGCTCTCCTTCGGTCACCTTTATAACCCTGATCCCTGCCTGGCGCAGGAAAAATTCTTTTCGCCAGTTGGGGGCCGCGGAATTAAGCTCAAACCCCAAATTCAAACGCGGTAAAAAGTAATCTAGCTTCCCTCCCCGGGTAACAAAATTTTCAAGGAGTTCTTCTCCA
The DNA here is from genome assembly GCF_900176005.1 of Thermanaeromonas toyohensis ToBE. NCBI lineage: Bacteria > Bacillati > Bacillota > Clostridia > Neomoorellales > Neomoorellaceae > Thermanaeromonas > Thermanaeromonas toyohensis. The sequence goes on from NZ_LT838272.1 coordinate 2,052,775, forward strand.
GGAAAAGCTTGCTCCAAGGCGAGGCGCAACCCCTTTAATTTGGCTACCAAAGATTTGGACTCACCCTGTTCCTTTTTCTGTTCTAGCCTGGCTTGGGCGCTGGTGGGAACTTCGACTGCTCCACCAGTGAGTGTACCTTCGTCTGGCTGTTCGCTTACGTTAAGAGACGGGTATTCTAAACTTGCACTTTCTCCTGCATCGGAACCCTTGCTTTTAAGGTAGCTACTTACTCCTCGCTCGATAATCTCCTGCAGGTCACGAGAGAAATGCCCAAAGCTCTGCAGTACCCGGCGGTCAGGTAAGCGCTGGGCAGCGAGCTGCTCTACTAAGGATTTCAGGTGCTCTTCCCTGCCCTCCAGAGCCTCTACTAATAAATGGCCTATTTCTTGGATAATGGCTGCGCCACGCTCTATTTCTTCTTCCCGCGCTTCTCCCTCTTTAAGACCAGCAGAAATGGCACACTGTACTAACTCATCAATAGAACTCAAAATCTGGGCTTCTAATCTATTGTTACGCAATCCCTACCCCTCCCTGATGGGGGATCTCCTCCCCATCAGTATATTCATAGGGGAACGGGAATAGAACACTATCTTGCATTTTTTAAGCTGTCAATCTACCTGGGGGCGCGGGTAAAGTCCGGCTTCTTTGACAATGGTGGGAATAATATCTTCCCACATTATGGCCATGATGTGAATACCGGCTACTCCTTCTATGGTGCGTAAATGCTTGATTTGTTCTACACATATGGCTACACCTTCGGCCTTGGGGTCTTTAGCCTTTTCCATCCGAGCCACGATCTCTTCGGGTACTATCATACCTGCCACTGATTGTTGCATGTATCTTGCTGCGCGAGCAGATTTTAAAGGGGTTACCCCGGCTAGGATATACGCTTTTTTGTGCAGCCCCCGCTCCCTTACCATGGCCATGAATCGCTCGAACCGTTCCATATCAAAGATACACTGCGTTTGGATGAAATCTGCACCTGCATTGATTTTCTTTTCTAGCCTCAAGATCCGAAATTCAAAGGGATCTGCAAAGGGGTTAGCAGCTGCTCCGATGAAGAAACGAGGCTCATGCTCTTTGATTTCTTCACCACAGGCGAACCTTTTTTCATCCCGCAGATCCTTGACTATACGTATAAGCTGAATGGAATCAATGTCATGCACATTTTTGGCTGTAGGATGATTCCCAAAGGACTGGTGGTCCCCTGAAAGGCAGAGTACATTACGTATCCCTAAGCTGTAGGCTCCCAGGAGATCGCTTTGTAAGGCTATCCGGTTACGGTCACGTACGGTCATCTGTATTATGGGCTCACACCCAGCCCTTAGCACATGGACTCCCGCCGCTATGCTAGACATACGCACTATAGCTGTCTGGTTATCGGTCAAGTTTATGGCATCCACGTAATCCTTAAGGAGTTCAGCGTGGTGGAGGATACCGTCTGGAGAGGCGTGCTTAGGTGGACCTACCTCACCTGTTACTACAAAATGTCCCTGGGAAAGGAGTTTTTCCAATTTGCTACCTGACTTCCAGCTCATTCTATCCTCACATCCTCCCGTACCACTTTGCGCGGGCCGCCGTCCCTGGCTTTAGACCAGTCTTTGGGCGGCTGGATTTCTAGCAGCAGTTCTAACTTGTTTAAAGCCTTGAGGCGATCATATATTAATTGCCAGGCGCAAGGTATATCTTTATTGACTTCACATCGCCCGTTTTGGGAGCCTCCACAGGGGCCGTTGAGGATGCTTTTGGAACATCTGATTATAGGGCAAATACCCCCTGTCTTGTGCAGGATACATTCTCCACATAGGCCACAGCGCTCTTCCCATACCCCGTGTTCTATCGTTCCACCGGCGAATTTGGTATTAAGGGCAGGTATTACCCATTTGTTGTAATGCTCGGCTAGGAATTGCACCCCTACACCACAGGCCAGGGAAAGTATGCAATCGATATCTTCCGTAATATATTTTTCTAGCATCTGCACATATTCGGGATCACATTGCCGGGTAAGGGTAACTTCTATAGTTTCCAGCTCTTTACCATTTTTTTTGTACATCATACGCAGGGCTGCAGCCAGTATCCCCACCTCTTTTTCACCGCCGGCCAAGCAGACGGTAACACATCCGCCGCAGCCAACCACCAAAATTTTACGTACCTCTCCTAAAAGCCCTGCTATCTCGGTCAGGGGTTTAGCTTCGGCCACAATCACTTTTTTCACCTACCTAACATGACTTGTAATAAATCCTTACGACACATTTTTTTCTTTGGCTTCTTCCTGGGAACAGGTGTTATGTTTCTTAAGGGGGTTAGGCCCTAACTGCCTTATTTTTTCTGTAAATTCCCGGGCTATTTCAGCGAAGCGGGGGCCCATGGAACTTGCGAGATTGAACATCTCTAGACGCTCACCCCCGATACCAATTTCATCTAGGAGTTTTTTAGCATACTGCACACGCTTTTTAGCCCGGAGGTTTCCCTTAAGGAAATGGCAATCTCCTTCCAGACAGCCAGCCACATACACACCATCAGCTCCATTTTCAAAGGCCTCTAGCAGCACTCGAACATCGGTTTTACCTGTGCAAGGCATCTCGATTAAGCGTACGTTGGCTGGATATTGCAAGCGCATGGAGCCGGCGAGATCAGCTGCAGAATAAGCGCAATAGTAACAACAAAAGGCGATTATTTTAGGCTCAAATTGGGTAGAGGAATTGCTCATATTTGCCTTTTACACCTCCCTAAATAGGCCGGCCACCTTGGCCAGGAGTTGCTCATCTTTATAATGCTGCAGCTGGATAGCCTTGGCCGGGCACTCACCAGCGCAGGTACCACAACCTTGGCACTGGACAGCATTTATTTCTGCCACATTACGTTCATTGATGCGCGGAACGCTATAGGGGCATACCCGTACACAGGTGAGGCAGGCAGCGCACTTGGTCTCATCCACTACCGCCACAACCCCGCCTACTAAGAGGTGTTCTTTAGCTAGGATAGTACAAGCCCGAGCCGCAGCGCCTTGGGCCTGGGCTATGGCCTCGGCTAGGGATTTGGGCGAGTGGGCGGCGCCACATAGGAATATACCTGCCGAGGGGAAGTCGATGGGCGCCAGTTTAGCATGGGTTTCTACAAAGAAGCCATCTTCATTTAAGGGGAGCTTAAATAAGGTGGCTAACCTTTCAATGCCTTCGGGAGCTACAGCACCCGTGGCCAGGACTACTTGATCAGGCCATAAAACGAGGGTTTTACCAGAAGATGGGTCCTTTACTTCTATTTCTAGCAACCCGATCTCCCTCTGCCGGATTACCGGTTTAGCCGTAAGATCATATTGGATAAATATAACCCCCATTTCCCTGGCTTTCCGGTAATAATCCTCCATGAACCCATAGGTGCGCATATCCCTATACAGGATGTAGACTTTGGCCTCCGGATTAAGCTCCTTTATTTTCAAGGCATTTTTGAGGGACTGGCCACAACAGGTCCGGCTACAATACAGGCGCTCCCCTTCGCGGGAACCCACACACTGGATAAATACCACCTGTTTATTAGCCTGTACATTAAAGCGGCCTTCGGCTAGCTCCTGTTCCAGGTGGGTGTTGGTGATTACCCTGGGATCCTGGCCTAATCCATATTCGGAAGTAGAAGCTTCCTTAATACCTGTAGCTATAATGATAACTCCGTGTTCTAGCTTAATGGTCCGGCGGATATGTTCGCGACCTGGGGCCCCTTGGGAAATGGTGGTAAGGAAATGCCCCTGGTGGCCGCCGAACTCCTCTACCTGGGCAGAAGTATAAACTTGGATACGCGGATGGGCTCGCACTTGGGATATAAGATCCTTAAGGAAGGACTGGACATCGCTGCCTTCTAAGGTGAAACGTAAGTAGCGAGCATATCCGCCCAATTCTTCTTCTTTCTCTACCACGTAAACATCATAGCCTTGATCAGCTATAGTCAGCGCGGCGGTTAATCCTGCTACTCCACCGCCAACAATCAAAGCCCGGCGTACTACAGGCACTGGTTGGAGATGCAGAGCTTCATGCTTTATAACCTTTGCTACAGCCATACGCACGAGATCTTTAGCCTTTTCTGTGGCCATATCGGGTTCTTGGCGGTGGACCCAAGAACACTGGTCACGGATGTTAGCCATCTCAAAGTAGAAGGGGTTTAGGCCAGCTTCCCTTAAGGTTTCCCGGAAAAGGGGTTGGTGCGTACGGATGGTACAAGAGGCTACCACTACCCGGTTTAACCGGTGCTCCTGGATTATCTCTTTTATCTTTTTCAAAGTATCTTGGGAACAGGTATAAAGGTTATTTTCTGCATATACCACATGGGGAAGCTGCCGAGCGAACTCTACCACGGCCGGTACATCCACTACCCCAGCAATGTTTATCCCGCAATGGCAAATGAAGACCCCCACTCGGGGCTCCTCTAAGCTTACATCCCTCTCTGGCGGGTATTCTTTAGGCCGTACTAGAGTATTACGTGCAGGGGCCAGATCCCTTCCAGCGCACGCTGCGGCCGCGCTGGCATTAACAACTGTTTCCGGGATATCCCGGGGGCCTTGGAAGGCGCCGGCTACATAGATACCTTCTCGGGTGGTGGCCACCGGTTGCCATTCTGGAGTTTTAGCGAAGCCGTAAGGGTTAAGCTCAATACCACATATCTCGGCGAGTTTTGTTGCCTCTTTCGGCGGGCGCACGCCTAAAGCTAAAACCACCAGCTCAAACTCTTCCCGGATTATTTTTTCGCCGTTAAAGTATTGGATGATCAAGTTCTTGGTTAAGGGATCTTCTTCTACCCGGGAGATCATGGCCCGCACATAACGGACTCCGGCTTGTTTAGCAGCCTCTACGTATTTATCGAAATTTTTACCATACGAGCGCATATCAAGATAGAAGATAGTGGGCTTTATACGGGAGTCATGCTCCCGGGCAATAATGGCTTCCTTAGTGGAATACATGCAGCAGATACCAGAACAGTAGGGGCTACCTTCTCCCTCGCAGTCTCGGGAGCCCACGCATTGGATAAAGGCTATCCTTTCCGGCACCTTACCATCAGAAGGCCGTTCCACATGGCCTTGGGTAGGGCCGGTGGAGCTTAAGAAACGCTCGAATTCCATACTGGTGATGACGTTGTCGTAATATCCGTAGCCATACTCGCCAGCTAAGGAGGCATCGAAAAGCTCGTAACCAGGGGCAAGTATTATGCTCCCCACAGTTAATTCTTCGTATTTTTCCTTCTGCCAGTGTTCCACCGCCTTTTTCTGGCAGACAGCTTCGCACTGGAGACATTCAGAGCATATACCGCAGTTTAAGCAGCGGCGGGCCTCTTCCTGGGCCATCTCTGGAGTGTAGCCCAAGTAAACCTCCCGGAAGTCCCGCACCCTTTCTTCTGGGGGGGTCATCCGTTGCCTGAGGCGCCTTGCCGGAAAGGGTATAATGTTTTCCGGCGGGCCTAGTTTCTCCTGGCGCGGGGTTTCTCGGCCTTCGGCCAGGTCTTGCCCGTTTAGGTATCGTTTGACGGTTTCAGCAACCTCATGCCCAGAAGCTACGGCCTCCACTACTGAACTGGGGCCCCGGACCACATCCCCGCAGGCAAAAACACCTGGGACATCTGTAGCTAAGGTTACTGGGTCAACCGCTATAAGGCCTTTAGCGGTCCGAATGCTGCTTTGCTCACCTAAGAAACTTAAATCAGCAGCTTGGCCAATGGCCACGATAACTGTGTCTGCGGGGATGGTAGTGGTTACTTCAGGGTTATATTGGGGATTAAACCGGCCTTCTTCATCGAAGACGCGAGTACATTGCATCAATTCTATAGACTTGACTTCGCCTTCCCCTAGGAATCTCTTGGGTCCCCAGGAGTTGTGCAGGATAATACCTTCCTCTAAAGCTTCTTCTATTTCCCAGGAGTGGGCAGGCATCTCCTTACGGGATTCCAGGCAAGCTACATGGACTTCCTCTGCCCCGAGTCGCCGGGCCGTACGTGCCACATCCATGGCTACGTTTCCGCCGCCTATAACTACTACGCGACGGCCTACTTCCACCTTCTCGCCTTGGGCCACCTGGCGGAGGAAATCCAGGCCAGGGAGGATCCCTTTAAGTTCTGCACCAGGGATGTTAAGGAGCCGGCTCTTTTGTAAACCGACAGCCAAAATAACAGCTTGGTACTGGGAGCGTAGTTCCTCTAAAGTTATATCTTCCCCTAGCCGAGTATTGGGGACAAACCGTATCCCCAAGTTCAAAATACGTTGGGTTTCGCGTTCTACTACTTCTAGGGGCAACCGGTAGCGAGGAATACCTGCCCTGAGCATCCCTCCAGGCGAGGCTAGGGCATCGTATACGGTAACCTGGTAGCCTTCCAGGGCTAAATCTTGGGCAGCGGTTAAGCCCGCTGGGCCTGCACCTACAATAGCCACCTTTTCTGGACGAACTTGGCGTGGCCGGTAAGTTTCTTTTTCTTTTTCCTGAGCCTCTTCCCAGCCATAATCATAAGCTGCCCGTTTAAGCCAAGCTATGGCCACCGGCTCGTCATACTGCCCTCGGTTGCACTCGGTTTCACACGGATGGTGGCAAATACGACCGCATATACCGGCAAAAGGCATACGGCGGCGTACAACCTCCAGGGCCTCGGCAAACTTACCCTGGGAAATTAGAGCCACATACCCCTGGGCATTGGTTCCTGCCGGGCAAGTACTGCGGCATGGAGGTATACCCCGTTTCTCTATCAGGTACTTATTAGGCACGGCCTGGGGGAAGAGTTTATAAACCGCCTTGCGCTCTCCTCGCCCCTGGTTAAATTCATTGGGCACTCGAACAGGGCAAACCTGTTCGCAGTCACCACAAGCTGTACATTCATCCAGGTTTATATATCGCGGCCTTTGGCGAATCCCAACTCGGAAATTACCTTTCTCTCCTTCTACTTTTTCCAGGGACGAACAAGTATACAGGCGTATATTGGGGTGGTTTAAAGTATCTGTCATACGCGGGCCCAATAAGCACATGGCGCACTCGTTGGTGGGGAAAGTCTTGTCCAATTGGGCCATTTTACCGCCTATGGAAGGCGACTCTGTCACCAAGTGCACCAGGTAACCCGCGTTAGCTAAATCTAAAGAAGCCTGCATACCAGCGATACCGCCGCCGACCACCAAAACCGAACCTGTCACTTCCGGCCTTTCCCTTTGCTCCCTCACGACTTTTGCTCACCAACCTTTCCCTCAGGAAGGGTAACCTTAAAGAAATCAGGCAGTAAGGCTTAGGTTACAGCTTTTTAATACCGGGGAAGGATCGATTATGTGCTTGTTCAACCAGGGTGCTGAGATACCTAGGGCTAGCCCCAATATTTCGCTTATATAGAGCACCGGGAGGTTATAGCCTTCCGGCTGCCTAGTGTCCAGGTTAGTTTGACATAAGGGGCAGGCGGTCACCAGAACATTGGCTCCTGCCCTCACGGCGGCTTGCACAATCTTCTTTACCAACTCATATACTATTTCCGCAGCAGGAATAGATAAGCTAGCTCCGCAACATTCAGTTTTGTGACTCCAAGATACAGGTTCGGCCCCTAAAGCTTTAAGCAAGCGGTCCATAAGCTGGGGTTGCTCAGCATTAGCTTCAAAGTTTACTATTTTTGGTGGCCGTGTTAAAAGGCAACCATAATAGGCGGCCGGTTTAAGTCCTGCCAAGGACACTTTTTGCTTTTCCTTAAGCAAAGATAAGACCTCGGGCGCTCCCAAAACCTCCAGGAGGTGGTGTACCTTTAGAACGCCCTTATACTCCCGGCCCATAAAGGAATTTATATCCTCCTTAAGTTTCTTTGCTTCTTTTTCCCCGCTCTCCAGGAAGGCCTGGGTGGAACGTAAGGCATTGTAACATGCGGCACAAGGTACAACCAGATGAGGAGCTACTCCTTCAGCTAGCACCAGGTTGCGCAAGGCTAGGGAGTGGGATAAATAGGTGTTGAGGGAGTGCCCAGAAGTAGCGCCACAACAGTTCCAATCAGGGACCTCTTTAAGGGGTATATTTAAAGCCTGAAATACAGCGCGGGTAGAAGCATCATATTCTGCCGCCGTGGAATGAAGGGAACACCCTGGATAGTAACCGAAAAGCACTAGGCCTCTCCCCTTGCCCTTTTAAAAATAGCTTGAAGTTCTTCTTTTTTTTGTACGCGATGGGGCCAAAGTCTAAATTTACCTTTGCGGAACATTTTTAGCCCTAGGGATAGATCCTTCCAGTAATCGCGGCTCTTTAATTTATAAGCCATAACCAAGCCTAATTCATGGACCCGCCCATACCTTTCTACGGAAGCCAGGAACTCTTGATGGAAGGCCGCAACCATCGGGGAAGCAGGAGGTACTCCCCGGGATAGGACTCGGGCCTTTAAAGCATCGTTCACACCGGCAATATCTATACCGTTAGGGCACCTGGCCTTGCACGTGTGGCAACTGGCGCAAAGCCATATGGCTTTACTTTTTAAAAGTTCCTCCTCCAGCCCTAAGTTTAGATACCGGATTATTTGGTGGGGTAAAATGTCCATAAAAGCTGCCACAGGACAACCGCCGGTACATTTATAACATTGATAACACCGGGTGACCGGCTGACCAGAGGTTTCTTGTACCCAACTCAGAAGGTGGGGTTGCGGCAGCACCCTATTTTCTAGCAACCCCATCCCTCCTTTCTTTGTTTATAGTGGTTTTATTGGCTCTTAAACACCTTCACAAAGGAATCACAGTATACTGTACGGTTGCGAAGAACTTCGGCTGCAGCTGCGGTAGCCATGAGCTCTTCATCGCATGCATCTACAATGGCAGCGTCCAGACCGCAGGCCATGGCCATGGCCAAGAAGGTACGGTTGAGGAGCGGCCGGTCCTGACAGTTTTGGGAAACATTGCTTATACCTAATACCGTCTTGGGGGCCGGATTGGCGAGCAGCTTCACTTGGTAAAGAGTTTTCAGAACCTCCGGGGCATGATCCTGGGCCACATTGGCTGGCAAGATAAGGGGATCAATGTATAGATCTTCCATAGGTAGACCGAACTCATCTGCAGCAGCCACCAATTCCATAGCCAAAGCCAGACGCGTATCAGCATCCTTGGGGATGCCATTCTTATTCATGGTAAGTCCGATAAGGGAAGCCCCATGCTCTACAGCCAAGGGAAAGAGCTTCTCTATTTTTTCCCTATCTGCGCTGGTGGAGTTTATAATGGCGGGTTTTTTGCAGAGTTTAAGCCCCTCTTCGATGGCCTTGATATTGGTGGTATCTAAACAGAGGGTAAGGTCGCTCACCTCCTGAACCACTTCTATCAGCCATTTCATGGCTCCTACCTTATCCTCTACTGCCGGGCCCACGTTAAGATCCAGGGCCCGGGCCCCGGCTTGTTCCTGCCGCCGGGCCCATTCCTGGACGGGAGCCGGATCGCGCTCTTGGATGGCCCGCTTGATGTCATTGAACATCCCGTTAATACGTTCGCCTATAATAAGCATACCATTGCCCCCTTATTAGGTTATGGATTAATAGGCATTACTTTCCATTAACTTTTCAATATTGTCCTTAACCAAGGCCACAGCCTTGGGATGGCGCATAAGAAGAAGGTGGGCTCCCGCCTGAAGTAAAGCAGCTGCGGTAACTGCTTCCCATAAGATCCCCCGTTCCTCGGTATCTCCCCAGCCGGGAAAGTCAGTGACTGGAGCTACAGCTTCTTTAGTGCGCCAGGCCTCATACCCTACTGTACATAACACTGGCATGGATAGCATCCGGTCCCCTTGAAGGGCCCCTAGGCGTGTACGCTCCATGATGGAGTAGGCATATTCAATACCGTAGCCTAGACTACCAATGGAAGGATCGATTACTATCCGATTAGGAGGCATGTTCATTTCTGTAATTAAAATATTGAGCTGCTTGCAGATGTTAATATCTAAAGGTGATCTAGCGATTATATTGTGCTTGTGCACAAGGCAAGCAGCGGTCAAAGATTTATAGTTATCTTGCTCAGCGTTCCCCAGCAGAAGGTTTTCTCCCGCGGCAGCCTCGGCCACCGCTTCCAGGACCTCTTTATCCTTTTCTACTTCCCCACAACCTACCACGATAAGGGGGACTCCCACAGCTTGCAAAACTTCTTTTACCGCAGCAACACACTGCTCCACAGAGCGGTTGGCACCTTCGGGGTCAGCCCCATCCAGTTTAAGATAGATAAGGTCAGCACCATATTCCTTGACACATTTTTCTGCCCAACGCCCGGGCTCCTTCATCACGTCCGCAAAGCATTTTTTCAAAGCGTCCGGCCAGTCCGGCTCTATATCTTGTACCTCCATGGCAACCACCGGCCGGTGGGGTATTTCTCCCTCAAAATGATGAAAAGGTAATGCTGCGTCCCCACCAATGGTTATGGTATGGGTACGGGTACCTCCTTCCTCTTTAGTAGCTCCTAAAGTCACTTTCTGGACACTCGCCCGGCTTTTTTCTTTAAGGAGTTGTACAGGCATAAGGTTTAAACCCTCCTTTTTGGTGTTTTGGGGGGCCAGGGTTACCCGCGTTTTAAGCCCTAAGGCTATCCTGTAAAGAGTAGGTCCTGTGGACCATTCTATTCTTTACAAAGCGAGCCCTTCTAAGATCCGCTGGGTTTCACGCACAGCCAAAGAACTAGAAGGCAAGTCAAAAAGGGGCCTTCCTAGTGCGTCATACTCCACTACTAGCGGATCGAAGGAAATAGTACCTGCTAAGGGTAACCCGGTGCGCTCTATCTCCGGCACCAGGCCATTTAGGGAACCTTGCACCCTGGTAACTACTAGCAGCATATGTGGGATGGGGAGCTGCAACTCCTCCACCAACTGGCGCACCCGGCCTGCTGAGCGTATTCCCCGGATGGTAGCATCGCTCAATACGAAGAGAAACTCCACACCTTGGATTATGCGGCGGCTTATGTGCTCCAGCCCTGCTTCGCTATCAATGACTACGTATTGGTAGTTTCGCGATAAGGTCTCCAAATGTTTGCGCAAAATATCGTTGGGGTAGCAGTAACAACCTGGGCCTTGAGGCCGCCCCATGACCAGAAGATCTAGCCTTTCTGTCTCTACTAGAGCCTGGGCCAGCTTGTATTCTATAAACATATCTTTAGTCATTCCAGGGGGTACACCTTTGCTATCTTTAGCTTCTTCTAAGATGTCGGCGACAAAATTACTTACTGGAATACCTAAGGCTTCATTTAAATTGGCATTGGGGTCTGCATCGACGGCTAAAATGCTCTTTTTCCCTTTTTCTAGTAAGTAGCGGATAAGGAGGGCGGCGAAAGTAGTTTTCCCCGTACCACCCTTACCTGCCACAGCTATGTTCCTGGCCATTATCCTGCCACCCTCTCCCCCGGCGCATATTTAGGTGCATAGCTAGCTACCGAGGGGAAGAGGTTTAAATCCGTATGGGGTAGGAAGAGGGCGGAGACAAACTCTTCCATAAAGAGATTTCCAACCGAAAGCTCAAGGTAAGTCAGCTTGCGCCCTATTTCCCGGGCCTCTTCCCACTTATCGCGACACAGCAAGACCTCTATGGCTCCCTTAAGGGAAGTGTTACCGGCAAAAATGTAGCGGTCTAAGGGGAGATCTGGAAGTAGTCCGATTTCTATAGCGTTAGGGATATTCAAGTAATTACCGAAGCCGCCAGCGATGATGATTTTATCTATAGTATCTAGTTTAAGCTGAACTGTTTTTAGTAAGCTCATGATCCCAGCAAAAACAGCTCCTTTAGAACGGATGAGAGTTTTGATATCACCTTCAGTAAGTACTATATCTTGGCCGTTGCCGCTCTCTTCCTTCCAGGCCAGGACAAACTCGCATCCTTCATCAGTACGCCGTAGGCGGGGCGTGGGTACCTCCTGAAAATTCCCTGTGCGGTCGATGATCCCGGCCCTTCTGAGCTTGGCTAAAGCGTCGATAAGACCAGAACCGCAGATACCCATCGGCTTAGTACGTCCGATCACCCGCCATTTAACTTCCAAAGTAGCGGGATCTATTTCTACTCCTTCGATAGCCCCCTTCATGGCCCGCATGCCAAAGGTGATACCACCGCCTTCAAAGGCTGGGCCTGCCGAACAGGCGCAAGAGATTAGCCAATCGCTGTTACCTAGTACCATCTCACCGTTAGTACCGATATCCACGAACAACACTAGCTCTTGGCTCTTGGCTATACCGGTGAATAAAGCCCCAGAAACTATATCTCCTCCCACATAGCTGGCTACGGAAGGGAATACTAACACAGGAGCCGAGGGGTGTATATTTAGCCCTGTTTCCCCTGCTCTAACCAGCGGGAATTCGGTGGCGGTGGGTATATAGGGCTGGAGGCGTACATACTTAGGGGTAAGCCCCAGGAACAAATGGGTCATGGTAGTATTTCCGGCTAAGGAAGCCGCCACCACTTGCTGGTAGGAAATCCCTTTTTCTTTAAGGAGCTCACTTATTACCTCGTTAATGCTCGCTAGAGCGGCTTCTTGTAATTCCTTTAGCCCCTGCTCTGTAGTAGTAGCATAGATAATACGAGAAATAACATCATCGCCAAAGCGCGACTGGCGGTTGTAAGTACCTCCCTGAGCGATAATGCGCCCCTTTATCAGGTCTACTAGGGCCACGGCTACAGTGGTGGTACCTAGATCTATGGCAACTCCATAAATGTCCTTTTCGTTGGCCGAAGTTACTCGGATAACCTCTGCTTGGCCGTTAAGCCGGGCCAGGCTTACAGCCACCCGCCAGTCAGCCTGACGCAGGGCTTCGGCTAGTTCCTGCAAAGTAGATAGGCTGACTTTAATGCTAGTTTCTGGGAAATAACGCCGCAGGGCTGTCTGGACTCGGCTCCAATCGCTAGCATTTTCGGTTAGAGTAGGCGGTTCTAATTCTAGGGATACTACTTCACATAAAGGCTGGAGGGTACAGGGGCTTTCTACACTCGCTCCCTGCTTATCATCGAGTAAGACCTGATGCTCATCCAGGCGTGAATCCTTGGGTACTTCCACCTGGACATCGCCCAGCACTTTGGTGCGGCAAGCCAGGACATACCCTTCACCAGGTAGGGACAACTTCCGACGAGCGGGTTCACTGGCTACATGACCTTCTTTGACGCGTACTACACATCGGCCACAGCTTCCCTGACCGCCACAGGTACTTTTTAGAGCGATACCTGCCTCGGCTGCGGCTTCCAGCAAAGTAGTTCCTGCAGGCACGCTAATTTCTATTCCTTCTGGCCAAAATGTAACCCTGTACTCCTCCATACAGCAGCTCTTACCCCCTTACAGGCTCTAAAGGCCTTTAAGCAAAGTTATTACGGGCAAAGGAGGGGATACCAGAGGATTCCCGCGGTCCTACTAATACTTTCCAACCAGTCAAGTCTTCCAACTTCCCTTTAAGAACTGCTACTACTCCTGGAATAACTAGGGTACGGTGCTTAACTTTGTTTTCAATACCTAACTTCTTTATAACACTAGCAATTTTTTCTGCATCGAATTTGCCGTCAGCGTAGGCCGTCAGCACAGAAAGGCCATTGGTATCTACGGGAATAATATAGCCAGGGATCCTGCTGCTTTCCACTTCACCTTCCACCGAATAATAGGTAAGGGAGAAGTTAGTAGTGATATACACAGGAGAGTTTTCGTTGACCTCGCCCACCTCGTAGATCTTTTCCTCCACCCGGATGGGAACCTGGGGATCAGTATAGAGGTTCTGCCTCCAGGAAAGGAGAGGTAAGAGATGAGCCTTGGCTATGGTATTGAGCACTATCAAGCTGGCATACTTAGCAATATAGTTTACTGCTTCTAGGACTTCGGCCAAAGGATCGCTAGAAGTGGTTAACGCTATAATGGGATAGCCAAAGGGGCGGAAGCGTTTCTTTATGGCCAGCCGCCGGATCTGGGTGAAGTCTGCCACCGCCCGGGAAAGGCTCCGGGCTCCTGGATCTAGGACCAATTGCTTATACCCTAAACCCGCAATCTTTTCCACCAGCCCTGCGAGTTCCTCTAGATCAGAGCCTCTAACGGCCAAGGGGCAGCCGTGCTCCTTAGCTAGGGAAACCATGGCTTCATAATTGCTGGCGTTAGCCGCATAGAGCAAAGGTTTGCGGGCCGCAACTTTCGGTAGCACTGGGCTTAATACAGCCGGGTCCTCGACCATCAAAACCAGATTTAGGTCGGTGTTAGCTGCTATCAGTTCCACTGCTCGTGCAAAGCTCCCCGGTTCTGGAGCCTCATGGGTGATGGCTATAGCCTGGACCGTGTAATGCTGGCCGACACGATCAAAGGAAAGATCGTTGATGGCCTGCACCCGGGAGAGGATCTCCTCCTCAGATAAGGCATCGCTCACCCGCAAGGCTATGGCCGGTTCATGGTAAAAACGCTTATCATGACGGAAGAGTTCCGTTTCATCCCCCATCTCTACCGCTTTATCCCCAGTGCCTAAGATAACTTTGGCTATAGGGGGAGCAGCAGCAGACTCCAGCGCTTCTCGCGCTTCAGGAGAAACATAGGGGCAGGCATCTAAGCTCGCTTTACCTGCAGCCAGGTTCATGGCAAAGGCCAGGCAGGTAGGGGTACCGCACTCCCCGCAGTTCTTTTTGGGTAGTTGTTTGTAGATTTCTAACCCCGTCAAAGCCATGCTCGATAACCCCTTTCTCCTAACGTGGTCTTCTGAAAAAGCCGAACCCTTTCCCGGGGGAAGGGGGCTCCCCTTCCCCGGAAAGGTAAGACCTACCTACATCAGCGGGTCCATAGTTAAAGCAGGATGTCCTTTCTCCTCTAAGAAGGGAAGGATTTCTTCTACTGTGGTCCCTATGGTCTCATCGGCTATTTTATCTATGAAGTCCTCGCCCAAACCCTCTTCAATGCTACGTTGGATGAAGTCTTCTCGGAGGTATTCCTTTAAGGACTTTGGCATCCAGACGATACGGGCAATACCACCATCGGCGGCTATGAATTTCTTACTAACAATGTACCGGCGGCCTATACCCATAAAGCCCGGCGTCTGTACACCACCACCTATCATACCTGCTAAAGTGGAGAAAGTCATCCCCGACGGTGTCATACCCGGATGATCGCGGGTAGTAATCATGATGCCGTTACATTCTGGTATCACAGCCATAATAGCTTCAAAACACCCACAGGAAGTCATAGGATTCTCCATAAGGGTGTAAAGGCAGACCTGCTCCAAGTTACGGTTAGAGGCGATGTAGAGGTAATCATTAACGCTCTTCCAGATACCCTTAATGGGATCAATTTCACCTTCTTTAGGAATGGGCTGGTTAGGCCCTGCGGGGTTGATTTCATGGGAAGCCTTAGCGTCCAACCAAGTTACCGCTCCACATAGGCCCAGCCTTTCTGGAGTAATTATGCATACATGGTTAGGAGCAAAGGACTGGCAGAGGACGCAGGAATAGAAAGTATCTACCGCTTCGTCCGTCAGGCCCCGCATACGGTCGTCACGCTGCTTATATTTCTCCAAAGCCTGGGCCATTTCCTTTTTTACCACTTCTTCGTCGGTAATAATGGTCACTTGTACCCGGTCTACTATGGCCGGGAACTCTTCCTTCATCTTAGCAATGAGGATGTCACCATAATGCTTGAAGCGGAAGCCTTTGGCCACAGCTTCTTTACTTACTCGCAGCCAGTTGATGGCGCGCTGGCCAGTATGCCACAGGCCCTCACCATAGTTAATAAAGTCGTGAATACGGCGTTCCAGCACTCCTTCAAAGTCTTCCTGCATTTTACGCCCATAAATATCCACTATTATCCCTAAGGGGAGGACGCTTCCCTCAGGGACATCGGTAATGTCTGGACCTATAAGTTCAATCTTGCCGTCGGTAATTTGATCTTCAGGTACACTTCGCACGAGTTCAAACGCTGGACTGCGGGTGCCACCCATTTCCACATACATATCATGCTTACGGATGCTTTCGCCCTCGAAGGCCGGGCCGAAGTTGATGGGAAGATCAAGCTTAATTTTAGTAAGCTTGATACCCCGGACCTCCATGGCTATCTGGATCATCTTGTCATAATCCTGGACGCTGAAGAACCAATCTGGTATTGTCTCATCCTCGTCCAGGGGTTGATCGGTTATAACCGGGAAGCCGGTGAAGATGGCACCAAAGGCTGCCGCCGTTTTGACCATATCCCGCTCCCCTAGGTACAGGACAAAGGCGCGGATGCGGCGGCGCTGGTAATCACGCTGCTCGTCCCGGGCTCCAGGGGGCACGTTACCAAACATCATACCAGCCCGCAGGGCATAATTGGCCGCGTGGACTATCTGGGTAAAGTTGCCTAAGGGATAGGCTATATAGTCTATGCCTAATTTTACGTTCTCCTCCAGGAGCTGTTCCACAGCCTCATCGCAGATGAAAAGCATAAAGCCCATGCCCATGAGTTCTTGAACCATCTTGGCCAAGGCTTTAGAATCCCTTGCTCGACCCAGAATAATAGCCTCACCGGGGATGGTCCAGTCCACCATCTTGATGCCATAACGCCGGACCACAGGATCACCGATGAACCCTGTCCAAGGTTCGGGTGCCAGGGGTTCTTCTGGCTTGTATTTAAGGTAACGGAGGGCTTCTATAATTTCCGCCGCATACCAGGTGGCTTCCCCGGCCAGGCGGGCATTTTCGAAGGTTAACTCAGATTTAATTTGGGCCCGCTTACGATTGAGGATAGGCGGAAGATCACCTAGCTTGGTCACCTCTTCGCCGCTAAAACAGCGGATGACCGGTAGATAATATGCTGTATCCGGATAACCCACTGGATGGTCCGGTCCATATTCCTTTATGGCCCGATTAAGCAGGATTTCCGCATAACTTACAGCCGTGATGGCGCCGTGATATACCTCTCGGAATAGTTTGACTGGGTTTTTCCCCTCCGGGATGGCCCCTTCGTAAATTTTATCGAAATCCACCGCCATTTTCCTCTCCCCCCTTAGTAACCCTGGTAAAGCTTAGTGCCGTAGCGCTCAGCCACCGCCCGGTGAACGCCCATTTTCCAAGTACGGTATTCCAAAGCGTTTAAAATCTTGCGCGCTGCTACCCGGGGATCCATCTCGAAAATAAAGTACCCGCCGTAGACATCGCTAGCTATTTGGGTAAGGAGGCTATAGATTAAGTCGCTGCCCTCTACTGGCGGCATGCATCCTACGTGGGTGGGGAGCCCTAAGGCCACACACCAGGTTCCTATGCTAGTAGCTTTGCCGCTCATAGCTTCCGGTGCTGAAGCGGCAAAGGGGACCTTAGGGGTATCTACGCCCAGGTCGTTGGCCATGGCCATAAGAAGATCCGAGGCCCTAGTATTGTCCACACAGGAACCCAGGTGGAAGACCGGCGGGAGGCCTATGCTTATGTCAGCCTTTTCAGCAACTCTATAAAGGAAGCGCTTGAGACCTTCACCACACAGCTCATCGACTTTAGCTGGGTCCATAAGCCCTAGCTTAGCTGCTGACTGGGCCGAGCAGCCCGTAGCTATGACAAAAACATTGTTCTTGAGAAGCTCCTGCATGATGGTCAAGTGGGAGGCGTCCTGGTAAACCTTAAGGTTATTGCAGCCGGCCATAAGGCAAACGCCGGCCAGTTCTCCTGAGAGAATGGCTTCGTTTAACACCCGTACAGGATTTTCAGGATTTATAGTAGCGAAGAGCTTAAAGAGGGCTTCCAGGCTCCAGCCTGCTACCACTGTATTTTTGATGGAGGGGATGTAGACCTCGCGTCCGCTCTCCTTTCTTTCTTTAAAGGCTTCGATCCCCAAACGCAGGGCTTGTTTGGCTTTCTCCAGGGCATTATGGGTATCAAATTCTAGGTGGTAGGATCCAGGAATTTTGGCGATATCCGAGGTGGTAATTATACGAGTATGGAAGCATTCGGCCACTGCCTGGAGACCAGGCATGATACATTGCACATCCACGCACATGGCGTCTACCGCTCCAGTGCAGATGGCTAGCTCTTGGGAGGCGTAGGAGGTTACCAGGGGAATACCCTGCCGCATAAGCACCTCGTTACCTGTACAGCATATACCTACCAAGTTAATGCCCTTGGCTCCTACAGCTTTAGCTTCCCCTTCTATCTCCTGGGCGGCTTGGACAATCATTTCGCTTAATAGAGGGTTATGCCCATGGACCACAAAATTAACCTTGTCCGGGTCCAGGACCCCCATGTTAGATTGACTAACGATGGGAGACGGGGTACCGAAGAGAATATCGGAAATATCGGTGGCAATATGCATACCTGCGTAATCAGCCAGCCCTACACGGATGGCGCTAAAGACCAGGTTGACAGGATCATCATCATTACCTATATGGGCCTGGCTGGCGAGATCAGAGATGGTGGCATGGATACCGTGGGGCATTACATTGTGGGTACGGAATTTTTCTACCCGGCCAGGAGTAACAGTGGTAGTGACCCAGGTGGAATCACCCATGCCCTTTAACCGGCTGAAATCTTCTAGGGCTTTCCAGGCGAGCTCCCGGACTAGCTCTTTTTCTGATTTTCCTTCTACAGTGATACCCACCCGGCGGCATACCTGGTAAAGCTTTTCCTTATCTTTGATGGTATAGTCCGACGCCTGGCCTTCGGCCACTTCCAGCAAAGTATGAGCTAAATGGTTACCGTGTTCAGAATGGGCAGCTGCACCAGTTAGGATCATGAGACCTACGCTCCGGGCCACCACAGTCCAGGGAGAGGCTCCGCATATACCCCGGCTTCCGGGACCCGAATCGCTTTTTATACGGCAGGGACCAGCCATACAGAAGCGGCAGCAGACCCCTTCATATCCGAATTTGCACTGGGGTTGTTGGGCCACAAAACGGTCAAAGGCAGTTATAACATTGGTCTTTTTGCTGTATTCCAGCACCTCCAGCGCTGCGGGATCAATGGTCCGTTCCCGCTTTTTAGGATCGGGTACCCGGGGAGCACCTGAAGGTCGGCTGGTGTGGGTGACATCGCGAAACCTAGGCATTTTTTCTTACCTCCTCGGTAGGAGTTTAATAAGTATGGTTCAACTCTGTCTTCTGGACCATGGCCAGCAAATGGTGACCTACGGCTTCCAAGGCAAGGCTAAAGGCGGAGGGTTTTTCCAGATTTCCACCACTCCAGACTTGTTCTTCGAAGGGAAGTATCCCTAACAAATCTTCCTGGAACTCCTGACGGAAGAGTTCCTCTTCCTGGGGATACCGTACCTTATTGGCTATGAATTTTATCCGAGAGATGCCCAGCTCCCTGGCTAGTCCTTCTACTACCCGAGCCGTCCGCAAACTTACTGGGGAAGGCTCGGTTACAACTAACATAACATCTACCCCTCGGGCTGTTCCCCGGGTAAGATGTTCGATACCCGCACTCATATCCAAAACCACCATTTCTTGGCGCCGAAGCAAAAGGGAGTTTATAAGAGCATTTAAGACTGCGTTTTCCCGGCAGTAACACGTGGTCCCTGCCTGCTTCACAGTTCCCATCTTAAAAAACAAGATGTTACCGTGTTCGAGGGTATAATCGGCAAGAAGATCATCTACGTTAGGGTTTAAGGAGAAAAAAGCGCCTTCTCCCCCTGTACGCTTAGCGATTACCTCCCGCATATCCACAATAGGCTTAAGAGATTCCACCTGTTCTTCGGGCAACCCCAAAACTATTCCAAGGCTTGCGTCCGGGTCTGCATCTACGGCGTAAACGCGTAAACCCTGGGAAGCGAAGAACTTAATTAACCCAGCAGCTATGGTGGTCTTACCTACCCCACCTTTACCAGAGATGGCTAGCTTCACCTTTAATATCCTCCAGCTAATTGTATAATCCGTTTAGATTTCCGAATACTATAAGCCGACACTTAGTGAAATTCGTCACAACATCCGATTTTCCTGCTGCCCTAGGTTGAATTTCTGTTTAAGAATTTGCCTATTGTTCCAAAGGAAGCAAAACATTCAACCCCGCCTTTCATCCTTTCAGCCTAATTATACTACATTTCAGGAAAAAGGGGATATAAATTTCGTTAATTGTTTAAATGGTGAAATGAATTGCAAACTAGTTACTCTGCTTTGACGACTTTGTTACCAGGAAGTACAGGTCCTGGAAGCCAGCTTGGCATTAATCATACCGTGCGGAATAGACTTTTGTCAATAGAAACTCGATTTGACCCATAAATAAGTACTGACGTAGAGCCAGCAGTACCTATCTCCCCCTTAACAGATTAGCCCGGCAATACAACCGGGCTCATGTTTTGTGTGCCCGGCATGGGCGTTGGCTATAGGGTGGAAGTCCC
The DNA here is from genome assembly GCF_900176005.1 of Thermanaeromonas toyohensis ToBE. NCBI lineage: Bacteria > Bacillati > Bacillota > Clostridia > Neomoorellales > Neomoorellaceae > Thermanaeromonas > Thermanaeromonas toyohensis. The sequence continues at coordinate 2,073,002 of NZ_LT838272.1, forward strand.
GAACGACGAAGGTAGCAGTAGTCGTTAGCTTAAGGCAAGGGTGTCCGCCGTGAGGCGGAATCCGAAGGAAGCCGGCGGCAAACCTCCGGTCCGACGAACAGGAACCGCATAGGAGGCTAACAGCAGTTGGATGAGCTTGCGAACCAAAGCGAAGTCCTTGCTACCGAAGGCTGCTGAGAGTATATGCGGCGGATGGATGGAGGGAAAGTCAACGCTCTTACCCGGGGAGGCCTGCCAGGTATGCCAGGTAACCTGGTAACCTGCACTGGAAGGTGCGGTTGAACTGGCAGGAGTCAGCAGAGGTCATAGTACCTCTCTCAGACGTCAGAGGGAGGGAAGGACCGAACATAAGGACAGGGAGGCACTTTATGAGTTCGAGAGAAGGGCGAAGACAGCCGAAAATCCTGGAAGGGAGCTACCCACGGGAGGAAGCGGTGAATCTGCGGGGGACCGTGGGAGTGCCTAGTCCTTCTCCGGCACGAGTAGGGGAGCCACCCTGCGGGGACGGTACCGACCTGATGGAGAAGGTGGTAGAGCGGAGCAACATGCTTCGCGCCCTGCGCCGGGTAGAGAGCAACAAAGGAGCGGCTGGTGTAGACGGCATGGAGATAAAATCCCTTCGACCATACCTCAAGGAGCACTGGCTGAGGATAAGGGAAGAGTTGCTCAAGGGAACCTATAGGCCGCAGCCGGTACGGAGGGTCGAAATCCCGAAACCCGACGGAGGCGTAAGGCTATTAGGGATACCCACGGTGCTGGACCGCCTGATCCAACAGGCCCTTTTACAAGCGTTAACGCCGATTTTTGACCCGGGTTTCTCAGAACATAGTTTTGGCTTTAGGCCGGGCAGGAACGCCCACCAGGCGGTAAAAGAAGCCCAGGGGTATATTCGAGAGGGATACAGGTATGTGGTGGACCTGGACTTAGAGAAATTCTTTGACCGGGTAAACCACGACATTCTCATGGCCAGGGTAGCCCGGAAAGTTAAGGACAAGAGAGTACTGAAGCTTATCCGTGCTTACCTTAAGGCAGGGGTCATGGTGGGTGGTATCTGTATAACCTCAGAGGAAGGAACGCCGCAAGGAGGGCCGTTAAGCCCACTTTTAGCCAACATAATCCTTGACGATCTGGACAAGGAGTTAGAGAGACGGGGTCACAAATTTGTCCGTTATGCGGATGACTGCAACATATACGTAAAGAGCCAAAGGGCAGGACTTCGCGTAATAGAGAGCGTGAAAAGGTTTGTAGAGGGGCGACTAAAGCTCAAAGTCAATATGGAGAAGAGTGCAGTAGACCGGCCATGGAGAAGGAAATTTTTAGGCTTCTCCTTCACCTGGGAACGGGAACCGAGGATAAGGCTAGCGCCCAAGACGATAAAGCGGTTTAAGGATAGGATACGGCAGATAACGAGGCGGAACTGGAGTATAGAGCTTAAGCAGCGCATAGAGCTTTTGAACACTTATCTTAAGGGATGGATAGGGTACTTTCGGCTAATAGACACGAGAAGCACTCTGGAAGCGTTGGATGAATGGATAAGGCGACGGCTCAGGATGTGTCTGTTAAAACAATGGAGGAAACCCCGCACCAGGAGACGTAACTTAGTAGCGCTAGGGATACCTGAAGACTGGGCGAGCCTTATAAGCGAGTCCCGGAAAGGGTACTGGCGGCTGGCGAACACTCCCCAAGTGAATAAGGCCCTTGGCCTTAAATATTGGAAAGACCAAGGGCTGACGAGCTTAGTTGAACGGTACTTAGAACTTCGTAGCGCCTTATGAACCGCCGTATACCGAACGGTACGTACGGTGGTGTGGGGGGACGGGGGTTAGCCACCCCCTCCTACCCGATAAGATTAATCTACAATATCTTCAGCCACCATTTCGTAATACATTCGTTTTTGAAACTGATCATCATCAAAATCATTTATGCTACTTTGGTTTCCAGTTAAGCCGTATATTACTTTTACCAAATCAGCTTTATTTAATCTCCTACCTACTTCTTGTAACTCGCTTACTTTAGCTTCCTTTAATATTTGTAATAACAATTCAACTTTGTTTATCATATAAAGCTTCATTTTGTTACCTCCCTACTTGCGAGTAATGAACTCAAACAGAGCTCTAGCAGCAGCTTCCGGACCTTTAAGTTCATATCCTCGCAATCCTAGCTGCGTTCTAATTTGACCGATTCTTACATTTGTAGCTAGCATTTGGCTAAAGTATTTCCTTGCTAACGCATCGTGCTGCTCGCGTTTTTGAGGAGCGCCAAAGGGATTCGCAAAGTACGTATGAGTTAGTCCTTCTTCGTCTGTGGTACCTTTGGATAGTCTTGCCCCCTCGCTGAAGATTTCCAGAGCAGTTTCTATATCATTAAACAACTCGATATAAGGATGCTGTTCATCAACGGGTTCATAGTTATTTGCATAAAGGAAAAAGTCTACAGGATAACCCGCCACGATTTCTTGGTATTTTGTTATAGGTATTACTAACCGGGCGTTCTTCTTATGAGGATTCATGAATATACTTCTATCTATCTCTTCATAGGCAAAGCCTGGAGATAGATCATCCAAGCGAACAAATGCTCCTATTTCTGTTCCGATTGCTATTACTTGACCTTGGTCATTTAACCTGAGCGATCCCATATCATCGAAAATTATGGTTAACTTTCGCATATAAATGTCAGCCAGAACTCGGAAGGCTTCCAGAGTTTCTGATTTCCCAGCTCCGCTATCTCCAACTAGGATTATGTTAGCGCTTTCGCCTGTACGCATAACAATTCGGGCCATAGCGCCGTGGACAGGAAGATATCCGCGGTCTATAGCAATAATGTTGTGTAAGGTTAAAGCCATTTTCTTAAAATAACCAAAGTAGTCTACGTCATCGGTACGCCCAATAAACCCAAGCACTATACCCGATTTTTTGTCTTCAAAATAACACGTTTGTTTCTTGCCTAAAGCTTCAGGTTCTACCCCGAAAACTAAAATACCATCTGGTCTCCGCCTAAAGATTTCCCCAGGTTCAGCTAGTTCAAAAAGGTTCGATAAACTAGACCCTAAGGGTAGGTAACGCTTATGGAAATAGATAAATATAACAAGATCTCCAACTTTAGCAGGATAACAGAGCCAATCGTTAGGTTTAAGGGTTACACGAAACAGCGGATTCTCGGGTACTGGGAGGAAAACTCCTTTACGATAATTGCGCTTAGGGTAATAGACGAGTGGAGGTTCGATCACTACGAGCCGTATAAAAGGTATTTCTTGTAAGGGTTCGTATTCTGGAGCCGGAACGTCCCAAACAATCTTTTCAGCTAAGATCTCCACCCCTGCCCCGCAAGGTAGCTGGCGGTAGACTCGGGGAAGTTTATCCATTAGGTTGGCGCAGATTTGTCGGTATGTTTCCAACACTAGATTCTTAAACCTCTCGCTTAACTTGATAAACTTTCTGTGGTCGGTTCTCGTTTCGCCCATTTGGTATTGACCGCCGTCTAAAATTAAGAAACGAGCATGTTTTCTCCAGAAGTTGTAAAGTCCTTCAATAAAATCATAAAGAAGGACAGGGTTCGCCAGCACCAGAGCATATTTAGGGTACCTTCTTACGATTTCGGTAGGGCGGTACTCCGTTAGCAACAACAGCAGATCAGAAAAGGAGTCTATGTCATAGTTATCTTGTACTGTACATTGAAAGGATTTAAGGATTTCCAACTCAGGTGCCTTGCGTTCTTCCAGTTGGCTTAAGAATTTACGTAGAAGGCATTTAAAAGGCTGACTTTTTAACATATCGGCTGCTGTCTCACATGGAACTGGCCCCAGGATTATAATGTTACTTTCTTTTGCTTCCTCTCCCATTGATAACCCCTCCTTATGGAATAAAAAAAGGTCAACATGCCCGCCTTCTGTAGCTAAAGGCAAAGCTGTTGACCCGCTATCCGGTAGTTCTTCTGTTTCCAGACCAACTACCGGCAAGCAGACCTTTATGCTTGACGTTGCACCATCTCGGCGAACACCGAAAATGGTTCCCCGTCCCGGTGTTATTATAACCGCTACATAGCAAAGGGGCAATATGTATAAGTTTTCTCCACAGCTGGGGTAGAAAATCTTAGCTAAACCTTGCCTCCAGGTTATCCGCTAAGGTGAAGACTATTATTCTTTCTCCAGTAATAGTACTGATATCGGTATGCAAACTTATTACTTTTTGACCAGTAATTTCTTCAATCATATCCTCTAATACGGACCTTAAGTTTTCTAATAACTGGGTCCTTACCCTTTTCACTAGAAGCTTACCTTCATGGGTTTGGGCAAGATGCTGTTCCGCTAGAGTTAATACTCCTTTTAGACGTACGTATATTTGATCTTCGAGAATAAAAGTCTTAACTTCTTGTGGACCTCTACCTAGATATTCCTTTTCAAATTTCATTAAAGCTTTGCTGATTTCATCTTCCAATTGGCCTTTCTTGAGAACCATCCCTATATGCTCCTGACCGGAATTTACTCTAATGAAACAAAAGCCCCCTCTTAACCATGTAATAATTACTTGGGGGCAGAGTGGTAAGTAAGAAACCTATAGAATTTATTTTTTGCTGGAGCCGGCGACCGGACTCGAACCGGTGACCTGCTGATTACAAGTCAGCTGCTCTACCAGCTGAGCTACGCCGGCAAAGCCTTGGTCGGGATGACAGGATTCGAACCTGCGACCCCCTGCTCCCAAAGCAGGTGCTCTCCCAAGCTGAGCTACATCCCGGACTGCCTTAATTTTAGCACGGCTTCTCGCTTATGGCAAGAACCAGGTTATCTATAATACTTTGTTGTGTTGCTCCAGCCTTCAAACTAAATGGACCACGGTAGCGTCCCTTAAGCCTCTAGTTATCCTTGAACCACAGCCCCTGCCCTCTCCCGTAGACGGCATATAGCGCATATACCTTCAGTAGTCACCTGGCCGCAGAGGGTGCACTCTCTAAGTTTTACATCCTCTTCAACAACCCGGAAAATATCTTTATGCTTTAAAAATCCCTTCATAAAGGCTAGCTTAGTACCGGGAGAGGCTTCCTCGATATGGTTTAGGGCCTCCTTATATAAGATCGTGGTAGCTCCCTCAGCATGAGGGCATTCCTCAGCCAGGAAAGGTATTCGCTGGATAAGGGCATACGCTAAGCATTCTCGCTCAGTCAAGGTATATAAAGGCTTAACCCTCTTGGCTAGTTTAGGATGGGTAGAGGGAAGATGCGGGTGCTGACGGGCGAGATATCCTGTCTGCCAGTGGAGGAGGTTGCCCAAGAGGGCTGCTACCTCATCGTCTAAATTATGGCCGGTAACTACGGTTGTGAAGCCACCTTCCACAGCGTAACGGTTAAAAAGATATCGTTTTACGCGGCCACATACCGCGCAGGGTACTCGCCTAGTTCTTTTCGCCAGCTCAGGAATACTTACTCCGAACTCTTCCTTTACAGAGATGATACGCAGATCCGCACCTTTTTCGGTGGCAAAGGCACTGCAAGCATCCCGGGAACGGTCGGAATACCCCGGAATACCCAAGTCCAAGTGCAGGGCTGTAACATTATACCCCAGGTGCAAGAGGGCATCCCACAGGCTCAAACTATCCTTGCCCCCAGAGACTACCAGGAGCAGCGGCTCGCTAGAAGAGAACATCTTATGGGCCTGGATATTACGCTTTACCTGCTTTAGAAAGTACTGCACAAAACAAAGAGGACAAAAGGCTGCATGGTGCTGGCGAACCTCTACAGAAGCCTTACCCCGGCAAATTTGGCAGCGCATACCTTACCCTCCTGAAACAGCCGGAAAAACCTCGATAACTTCATCATCCCGAATAAATTCGTCCCGAGTGAGGATAGTATTATTACGCACTACCAGATGGGACTCTAAGTTAATGTTAAGTTCCCTAGCGATTTCTATAAGTTTTCTTCCCCCTGGTATTTCAATCTCCTTCCTCTGCGGGCGGTGGAGTATAACCTTCATACTTACTTAATCTCCTTCCTTCGTAATCTGCTTTAGATATTTTGCCCCTGGAATAAGAACTGTAAAACCTTGACGCTGGAACCTTTAGCCTACTAAAATAGTAACAGCTATGGTTTAAATTTTGAGAGAACAGGGGGCGTACTTAATGGCCGTTTGGAAATGTAGCCATTGCGGGTATGAAAAAGAAACCAGATGTAAACCTCGGAAATGCCCCGAATGTGGCCAGAAAGATACCTTTACCAAAAAAGAAAGCTAACTTTATCCCCAAGCTAAATGTGGCTATAAGGCCTTCTTAAGGGAAGGCCTTCCTTCTTTAAAGTATAAAGGCTTTCTTTCTGGCCTGTCTCTGTTGCTCTTTTTTATTACTACCTTGTTTCGCAAGCGAAGGTATATTCCTCAAGGGTACGGATACGGGGATTCTCCCCACACACTGGGCAAGCCGGGTTGCGCTCTGCTCGCACTTCCCGGAACCGCATCTCCAGGCCGTTATAAATCAGCAGGCGACCGATAAGCCCTTCCCCTATTCCTAGCAGAAGCTTAAGAACTTCTGTAGCCTGGATAGCCCCGATAACCCCCGGTACCACTCCTATGATGCCCGCTTCCCGGCAAGTAGGCACTGCCCCCGGTGGAGGCGGTTCAGGGAAGATGCAGCGATAGCAAGGGCCTTCCCGGGGCTTGATGGTCATCACCAGGCCATCCCATTGAAGCACCCCCGCTTCTACTAAGGGCTTTCCAGCCATGACGCAGGCATCGTTTAAAAGATAACGGGCTGGGAAATTATCGACTGCATCTACAATAACTTCATACCCGGTAATAAGTTCCAAGACATTATCTTTACTCAGGCGTAGTTGGTGCACATTTACAGTTATATGGGGATTTAAAGCAAGCAAAGTTTCCCGGGCCGATTCAGCTTTGGGTAGGCCCACCCGCTTAGTGTTATGAAGGATCTGTCGTTGTAAATTGGATAATTCCACCGCGTCCCCGTCAACAATACCGATAGTGCCCACCCCGGCCGCTGCGAGATAATAGGCTGCTGGCGAGCCCAATCCCCCGGCGCCTACCACCAGTACTTTACTCTGTTTCAATTTTTTTTGTCCTTTCCCGCCTATGTTAGGCAGGATGATCTGCCGGCTGTAACGTTCAATTTCCACGTTGGATAGCTCCACCAAAGGAGCCCCCTCCTCTTATTAAAATCTTATTCCTATGCCTAAATCTAGGGCTGTAAAAATAAACATAAGAACGCTTAAATACCCGTTCATTTGTAAAAAAGCCATATCTAGTCGGGAAAGGTCTTCTGGTGATACCAGACGATGTTCGTGAATTAAAATTAGGCCGGCTACAACAACCCCTACAAAATAAAGGATACCTAGTTGCAGAAGGAAGCCCAGGCTGGCCAAGAACCCCAAAGAGGCAGCGTGCAGAATCTTGGCTATCAGTAGTCCCTTCTCCTTGCCAAACCGGGCAGGAATAGAATGTATTCCATACTTCCGGTCGAAGTCATAATCCTGGCAGGCATAGATAATGTCGAAGCCAGCTACCCACAAACCCATTCCTATGCCCAAGACCCAGGCTGGAAGATCAAAACTAGCCCTTACCGCGACCCAGGCACCCATGGGTGCAAGAGAATCGGCCAGGCCGAGTACGAAGTGGCAGGCCCAGGTCCAGCGCTTAGTGTAGGAGTAGATTACCAGGATAAAAACGGCTAAGGGTAAAAGCTTTACGCAGAGCTCGTTTAACTGCCAAGCAGAGATAAAGAGAAGCCCAAAGGAAAAAAGGGTATAAATCCACACCTCCGCAATAGAAATCAACCCCCGGGGTATAGCCCGGTTGGCCGTCCTAGGATTTAAGGCATCGATATGCCTGTCTATCAAACGGTTTAAGGACATGGCAGCCGTCCGGGCGCCGACCATGGCCAGGGTGATCCAGAATAGATGGTGAGGAGTAGGTACCCCTCCTGCTGCTAGCCACGCACCTAAATAAGCAAAGGGGAGCGCAAAGATTGTATGCTCGAATTTAATCATCTCCAAAAAGATGCCTAGTTTCCTTAAGAAGGCTTGGGGATAACCCATACTCTTCCCACCTTTTTACTATTAGACGGCTTATCTCCGGGCTCGTTCGCACCTCTTCCGGCCAGGGACGAGGATGTCCTTCTTCTGGAAATTTGCGGGTCGCATCTATTCCCATTTTACTACCGTATCCCACCTGGGGGGAAGCATGATCTAAGATATCGACGGGCCCTTCTACTATAACTGTATCCCGGCGGGGATCCACGTTTCCCAGCACCCGCCAGAGTACCTCACTCAGATCATGTACATTGACCTCGGCATCCACTACAATCAAGAATTTGGTGAACATCATTTGCCCCATACCCCACAGGCCGTACATGACTTTCCGCGCCTGGCCAGGGTAGCGTTTTTCTATAGCTACAATAGCGCAGTTATGGAAGACCCCCTCTACTGGAAAGTGGATATCCCGCACCTCCGGGAGCTGTAGCTGGATGAGGGGTAGGAAAAGCCGTTCAGTTAACTTACCCAGAAAGGCGTCCTCCATGGGCGGCCTTCCTACTACCGCAGCCGGGTATATAGCATCGCGGCGCCGGGTGAGACACGTAAGATGGAAGACCGGGTAATAATCCACAGGAGAATAGTAGCCTGTATGGTCACCGAAGGGTCCTTCTAGCCGCCTTTCTTTCAGATCCACGTACCCTTCTAGAATGATTTCGGCTTGGGCTGGGACCTCCAGGTCCACCGTCAGGGCCGGGACCAGCTCCACCGGCTCCCTCCTTAAGAAACCGGCTAGGATCACTTCATCTACCCCGCGCGGAAGGGGTGCTGTGGCTGCATAAATGAGAGCCGGATCTCCTCCTAGGGCCACAGCCACTTCTAATCGTTGGCTAGATCGCCGGAAATGTTCGGCGGCATCTTTATGGAGATGCCAATGCATACCAGTAGTTTTCTCATCAAAGATCTGCATCCGGTACATACCCACATTCCGCTGGCCGGTTAAGGGATCCCGTGTAAAAATTAGGGGGAGAGTAATAAAAGGCCCGCCGTCGCCCGGCCATAGCTTAAGCACCGGTAGCTCTTTTAAGGAAGGGGGTTCCACCACTACCTCCTGGCAGGGTGCTTTCTTGACCCGCCGGGGGAAATACTTCTTGAGTTCTAAGAGGCGGGGTATATTTTCTAGCTTGGCTCGCCAGCTAGATACGTCAGGCAATTTTAGTAGCTCGGCTAAACGCCGCGCCGGCTCATCCAAATCTGTAACTTCAAAGGCGGTTTTAAGCAGCTCTTCGCTACCGAAAAGGTTAGTAACTACAGGAATAGAATAGCCCTTAACTCGCTCAAATAAAAGGGCCGGACCTCTGGCTTTGACCACCCGTTCGGTTATGGCCGCAATCTCCAGTACCGGGTCTACCTCAGCTCTAATACGTTGGAGAAGGCCTTTCCTTTCCAACGCCTCAAGGTAAGCCCGTAGATCTTTATAAGCCAAGGTACGGTCACCACTTTCTCTTACGTGGCACTGTCAATTTACCTCGTCTTAATTTATGCCTTAGGCCTATATTTTAACTCCGACATGGATGGCCACAATACCACCGGTGAGCTCACGGTAGTTAACCTGTTTTAGGCCTATCCTGGTAAAAAGCTTAAGGATTTCTTCTTGATGGGGGAAATCCTTAAGCGAGCGCGGTAAGTAGCTGTAAGGATCCTTATCTCCTACCGCCAGGCGTCCAATTAAGGGTACCAGGTAATTAAAGTAAAGGTAATAAAGCTGTTTGAAAAAGCGACCCGAAGGTTTGGCCAGTTCTAAAGAAATTACTCGCCCCCCTGGCCGGACCACCCGCTGCATCTCCCGCAAGGTTTTTTCGATATCGGGTACGTTCCGCAGGGCGAAGGCTATGGTAGCGCAGTCGAAGGTGTTATCCTCAAAGGGCAGCGCTACAGCATTACCTTCCACTAGCTCTATTATCCGGCCGTAAGGGCTGCGGGCCAAATTGACCTTCGCTACTTCCAGCATTTCCGGGCAGAAGTCCAGCCCTACCACCTTGCCGTGGGGATAAACAGCCTGCGCCAGGCCTAAGGTTAGCATGCCGGTACCGCAGCAGACATCCAGGGCCTGGTCTCCTTTTTTTAGCCTCGCTTCCTCCACAGCCACCCGACGCCAGTACTTGTCCAGGTTAAAGCTTAAAAGGGTATTCATAAGGTCGTAGCGACGGGCAATTCTGCTAAATAGCCGCCGCACATATACTTCTTTTTCAGTAACCATTTTAGTAGCCATACCAGCTTCTAATAATTAACTTTTAATTTACGCAACTGGCGCAGCAAGGGTATCCCTAATACTAAAACGGCTATCGCTTCCCCAGCGGCTACGCTGAAGATGGAAAGAAGGATGTTAACTTTAAGCAAAAAGGAAAGATAAGTCCCCACAATTAAACCATTAAGTATTATGGGTGGCATATAAGCCAAAGGAGAATGGCGGAGCCTATAGGTCAGCCAGGCAGCTACTAAAGTAGTAAGGCTTCCTAGAAAAATATCAATGGGGCCCAGCCCACCGTAAATGTTGCTAACTAGACACCCTACAAACAGGCCCCATATAGCTTCCGGGAAGAGGATGGGCAAAAGGGTCAGGGCTTCAGCGACCCGGATTTGAAATACCCCGAAGCTTATTGGCGCCAGTATAATGGTAACTATCGCATAGATCGCAGCAATGAAAGCACCCCGCGCTATCTGGGGTGTGACTAGCCTCGCCAAAAAGAACCCTCCTCGCATTTTTTAAAGTATAATCCCAGGTAACAGGAATATTATATCCAATCACCCCGCCAAATGAAAGATACATAATAAAACCTCCCTCGCCGCTGGCCGGTAAGACCACGGCTTGGGAGGCCACGCTGGTGCGGCAGAAGGGATTTGAACCCCCACGGTCGCAGTGACCACTAGACCCTGAATCTAGCGCGTCTGCCAGTTCCGCCACTGCCGCACGTCTGAGTATAAGTTTAGCACTTGAAATCTAAGGAGTCAAGGGGATTTCGGCTCTATGTCAATAGTTGTGGGATCAGATTTTGGGGGAACATCCTAGGAAGATTTTTTTGATGAAATGAATGCGATTTCTGAAGCCGAAACTTAAGCGTTTAAGCATTTTGCTTAAGGTATTTTTACCTTCTATATAGCCATTAGTGTACCGGCGACCTTGCTGGGTATATCTTACCAGGTTTAATATTTCTGACCTCCAAGACTTGATAGTACGGGCCCATATCCGTCCCTCTGCATTTTCAGCGCATTCTGCATTTATAAACCAACGGCTCAAAGCAGCTTTTGCCTCTTCTACCCGGTCCATCCTTAGAATTTGCCTTAAGTCTTCCTTTAGCTGGTATAATTCATAGAGGGACGGGTATTTATCTTTAATTTTTTCTAATGCCTCTTGCTGTCTGGGAGTAAGTCTCTCTTTAGCTTTAATCAAAGGAAACCGGGGTATCTTCTCTTTGCTCGCTTCTTGCTCTATCCTTCTTGCCTCATCTAAACGACGGTTAGCATCCTGGATCACATGAAAAGGGTCTACTATTATCTTGGCTGAAGGAAATATTGCTTTGATTAACTTACGCCAAGAGTCTTTCATGTCAATTACTACCGCCTCTACTTTGACCCCAGCTTTCTTGAGCTCTTCTAGGTAAGCCTTTATAGTTGCCGTCCTCACATCCTCTAAAATAGTCAAAGGCCTCTTGTCCGGTTCCAACCTCCCTACCACGCATACAAAATCGTTCCCAGTAAAGGATAGCTCATCTAAGGTTAACACTATAGGTTCTTGAGTATCATCAAAAGGAAGATTAGGCTGGACATACTTGTCCACTAATCTTATAACCCTAGTGGGGGTAAGGTTTAACATTTGAGCCGCATAAGTAAAGCTCATCCTCTGGGCATAATAAACTACTGTCTGCACCCCTAATTTTGTAAATCTGGCCCAGGGGTTGGTACCCGGAGGACGAAGGGTATAAGTCTTACCACAACGGTAACACTTATACCGTACGGGAACCCAGGACAGAATAACCCATCTCCCATATAAGAAAGCATGATGAATTCTTCTTTCTTTTGGCTTCTGGTTTTCCTTTAAGAAGCCATGCCTGTGTAATTTGCCTTCGTTGCATACAGGACATACCTCTGGAGGGTCTACGGTTACCTTTAACACAATATCTCCTGGGTCTTGGGGTTCTTCTAAAATGGGCTGTAGTATTTTCTCAAAATTCTCTTGCTCTTCGAGGGTGAACGTGTTAATCTTGTGCATGGGGGCACTCCTTTCTTGAAGGGGTTTGTGTTTGCTAACATTCAATTTGGATGTGCCCCCGTCCTTTTCCTCCTACAACCAAAATCTACCTTCCCACTCGCTTAATCCCATCTACCCTATCCCACACTTTTTATTATAGAGCCGGGGATTTCCTGCTTCTGTTACCGGACTGTGATATTGTCATAGTGTAAGCGGACTAAAGAATGTCAGTATCAATATAAGAGGGGGAAACTTTTTTGAGGAAAAAGAAGCTAAAAGAGTTTTACATGATAAAATATCATACGATCAAGAACTCATAAGAAAACCTCTCCGGGGAGGATAATATGCCCAAGAGATTCCATATAACTTGGACCTCAGTCGCTATCTTAGCTTTACTTTTTACTTTGTTGGGCATTTATTACGCCAGGCTTAACCTTTGGGATCAAGCCATTATTAATTTTGTGGGCAAAGCTACTCTGCAACAAGGGAATAGCTTTTATTTCATCTTTGTCTTCCTTAATTGGTGGGGCACAAAGGGAGGTATGTTTTTTACCTCAGCCGCCGGAGTTGTGGTCTTAACTATCCTTTATCGGCGCGTCCATGAGGGCTTATCTTTAGCAGGGGGGATGTTCAGTGGATGGGGATTCCTTGAGTTAAGCAAGATTTTCTTCCGGCGGGGGCGGCCAGAGGGAGTCTATCTCTTTCCTGCCTCCGGGTATAGTTTCCCCAGCGGCCACGCCTTTATAACTCTTCTGTTTACAGCATTATTTATTTCTCTGTCCCTGCCTATGCTAAACCGCTTCGGACATAGCCAAAGGCTGGGCTGGCTCAAGGTTACTTTCCTCATACTTTATGTGGTTCTAGGCGCCCTTACCCTAGCTACTGGGTGGAGCCGGATCTATTTTGGGATGCATTATCCTACTGATGTGCTAGGTGGCTGGTTGGCTGGTGCCTTCTGGGCCACCTTATGGCGTTTAACTACTTCTTCTGCTAATTAGCCTACTCTAAAGTACGGGCCAGGCACCTTCTTCAGGGCTCACGTGTTTAAAGAAAAAGCTACCTTCCTTACGGCCGTTCGCTCCTTTTAAAAGGCCGCGGGCGTCATACCCATTCTAGAATTACTCGGTCTCCTTCTTTCAAGGGGGTGGTGAACTCTGCCGGCTGGCCGTTCACTTCCATCTTTAGGCTCTTCTTACCAGGGGGCGGGGTGGGTTCCATATCTAAATAAGTGAACAGATCCGCAAAAATTACTTGGCTGGTTTCCACTACTAATTCTACTTCCCGGCCATTTAAATTTATCCTCACCCTATGCTTAGTAATTTGCGGTCCAGTTTCTAAGACATCTCCGTCTTTAATGGGAGCCTCTGGTCGTACTCGTGCGCCGTTTAAAAGCACTGGTTGGTCGACAGGTTCTCCTAAGTACCTAAGAACATCGGCTACTGTTTCCAAGGGATTAAATTCGATCTTGGCCTGATCGGGTACCTCAGCCTCGTGGGATACTGCACACCCGTTTAAAAGGATTAAAGGTTCCAGGGTAATTTTTTTCCCGTTATAGATTATGGTTTTGCGGGTTAGAGCAGGGATCAGGTCTCCCACTACAGCCCGGGCATCTTCTCCCTTTTCTCCTGGGATAAACTCTATCTTATCCCCCCTTTGCACAATAGTATCTAGGGAGGCGGGTTTCCCGTTTACTAGGATCTGCCCTGGCTTACCCGGTTGGCCCTTTACAAAATAAAGTCGACCGTTGATCTCTACCCCTATACCCCTGCCTGGCCGTCCGTAAAGTTCTCGTATCGGAAGCCCGGCTGCCAGTAAAGCCTGCGTTACGGTTAACTTACGGGAAATCAGGGTCTGGATGGGCCGGCCATTAACCTCAATTTGTGACAAAACTAAACCCTCCTGGCGCCAGGCTGTTACTGCTATCCCCAGAGGTGTGATGGCTTGGGGACCGGTAAAGCTAGGACTACCCACGATATCTGGTAAAACTTCCCGCCCCCGTACAGCTACCCTTTCTTCTGGTAGCTCTAGGCAACGGGCTAGGGCGGCAACAAGGCCAGGGGTTAAACTACCACCTCCGATAAGGAGTACGGCCTGGGGTGGACGGCCATTGAGGAGTAAGATTTGTTCTGCGATTTGACGGGCTAGCTCCATGACTGCCGGTTGTAAGAGCCCTATAAGATCCTCTGCAGGCAGGGTCCTCTGCTGGCCTACAATATCCACAAAAGAAACCTTTCCTCCATTAATTAACTGTCGCTTTACTTTTTCTGCTGTGGTAAAATCTAACAACAACTGATTGGCGAGGCTTTCAGTGATCTCATCTCCTGCTGAGGGAACCATGGCATATCCTACAATGCTACCCTCGCGCGCCAGGGCTATGTCCGAAGTACCTGCGCCGATGTCTACTAGGGCTAGGTTCAAACCGCGCATGGCCGGAGGTACAGCTACAGCCGCAGCGGCAATGGGCTCTAGGGTGAGGGAGCTTATTTCCAACCCTGCCCGCCAGAGAGCCGAAACTAAGGAATCTACTACTACCCGAGGCAGAAAAGTGGCAACGATTTCCACCCCCATCCTGTAACCACGCTGGCCTACCAGAGAACCTATACTGGAACCATCCAAAAGGTACTTGAGCACGCTATAACCCACACAATGATATTCCCTGGCTGCTTTGTCTCGGCTGCTTAGTAAGAGGGTTTCCGCTTCTTGTACAGCATCGGCCTCCAGGGCTAGGACTTCTTCCCTTTCGATCTCTTTAGCAGGGGAAATTTCCTTTTCGGCAGTTGCCCTTTGGGTTTTTAAAGCCCTCCCTGCTGCAGCTACCGCTACTTTAGTGAGGGTAGTCCGGGCTTTACGTTCGAGCTTTTCCTTTACCTCGCGTATTATGTTAGCTACTTGTGGTATGTTGTGGATCTGGCCGTCCAGCATAGCCCGCTCCCTGTGTTCCTGGACGACAGCCGCCTTTACCCGAAATTTCGATCCTTCCGGAGCCAGGATTACACCAGCAACCTTCCGCGTGCCTACATCTAGGGCGAAGATAGCTTCCTCCACATCAACACCTCCAAAAAGCGCCATTTTTCTGGAATTCGCCCTAGAAGTAAAAATTCCTCCCTATTTCCCGGTAATAAGCGTTAAGCCCCTCCCTAAGCGGGAAGGGCTTTCTATGCAGACTACCTAGAGCATTCTTTATATATGTGGTTAAATATCTACCTAGGCTCCTCTAGGTTCTCTAATACGTGGGGTCCATATAACCGTGCTTACGGAGAAGTTCGCGGAGCTCTTCCCTATCTTTTTTTGGTTCTCCATCATAGCCTGCATAAGGTTGCGCATACTCTCACGCGGTTCTGCCGCCGCAATCTTAGACCATAAGGCCAGTTCCTCTTCATCAAGCTCCAGTACTTTGCGTACTTTTTCCATCCAGTGCATAAGATCCCTCCTATCTCAATTTTTTGCTTAAATCTCCCTCTATCTCTCGCTCTCTTAGATTTTCAAGTTTTTCATCCTCCATCTAAGAAACGAGAGAGAAGGGTTAAAAATTACCATGGGTATTTTTGAGTATTTTTTATCCTAAGGTTTTGGGTGGACCCTCACCTTAAAATTCGCCCCCAGGCTACCCTATCATTTCTCGCAGGGTCTTGCCCTTTCATTCCTTCGTCCTGCCTTAAGGGGGCGGGTGGGGCCTGCCTTTACTTAATTACAGGGTCTATGCCCTTATGGAGGGATTTGGCTTCCCCCACCCAAAACCTCCCTAGCTCTTTAAGCTACTTTCTTTAGTTGTTCTTCCCGGTATTTCCCTAATACTTTGCTGGCATCATATTCCTTCTTCTGGGTAATAAGGGTAAACATCACCCGCACTAGCTTTAAAGCCACAGCTACTAGAGCCTGCTTCCTCGTTAAAGGATTTTCCGGCCTCTTTAGGAATAGTGATATAGCGCTTTAAATTCTTTGTTCTTAGCCACTAGAATAAGGCTCACCTGGTAAAGTAGATTCCTTAGCCCCGGCCGACCCCTCTTGGATATGGTGGTCTTGGCCTTCTGTTTCTTCCCCGATTTCTGGGCCGTTAGGTTATAACCAGCTAGTTTCCGTATCTGTCTCCAGTGCTGGTATTTCGCTGGGTCACCTATCTCCCCTAAAAAGCCTGCCGCTGTTACTACCCCTACCCCAGGAATGCTTAAAAGATAATTCGCTAAACCTGTCTCCTCTAGGTATCGCCCCATGGCTTCCTCTGTCTTCCTTATTTGACCTTGGTAAAACTCGATTTCTTCCAAGCAGGCTTGAAGTTTGACTTTAGCCCCTTCTAGCCCTTCTTTAACACCTATGCTCTTTTCTGCTGCTTGCCTTAGAGCAAGAGCCCTCTTTATCCCTACTCTACTGTTCGAGGCCTGTTTTAGCCCTTCTTCTAGTTCTTCTAACTTTAGGCTTAATATGTCCTTAGGAAAGGGACAGTTCCTTAAGACCCACTGGGCTGCCTTGCCTAAAAGACTCTTAAATACTTCCATTAGCTCGGGAAAATATTCATCTACTATGGCTTTAAGCTGGCAGAGGGCAGCGTTAAGTTTTTGTGTTCCTGCTGCCGGGTAATATAAAGGGTCCTCAGTTCTGCATATATCCCTTCCGGTAAGATGCAGTGCAAGAATTTGCCCTCTTTTACCAGTTGGGCTATAAGGCCTGCATCCTTGCGGTCGTTCTTGTCTTGGCTATTGTCTTCCATCTCTTTGCTGTTTTTAACGTGATAAGGATTTACAATTACTACAGTGTAACCTGCCTCTTTTAGGAAATAGGCTAGAGGTTTCCAGTAGTGTCCTGTGGGTTCCATGCCTATAATGATACGTTCCGCCTTCTCTTTCTCCTTGGCTTCGCTTATTTTCCCTAGTAGACGGCAGAAACCTTCTCTGCTATTATGAAAGTAGAACGGTTTTACTACGTCGATACCCATGCTGTTATATATCCGGGCGTAATGGTTTTTCTTAGCTACATCCACTCCCACGATCAGCACGTTGCCATAAACTAAGGCTTTCTTTTCGGCCTTTTGCATCGCTTGCTCGCCTCCTGGTATCTGAGGTTTTGTCGTTCAATTCCTTTCTACCAGGAGGCTTTCTTATTGGCAACGGCTATCCTAAATCATTACAGGAATGCTTTTTCTAAAGTTCCTTTGTTCTTAGGCAACTTCACCCTCTTAATGTTAAAGCGCTTACTTTCCGTCTCCAGGTTTTTCCTGCATAGTGAACGGGTCGCCATAGGGCGGGTGGTAAGGAGGCGAATAAGGGGGTGGCATATGGTCCATATGAGCTAAGTGATGATTCCAGAACATAGCTTCGTGTACCTCACTGCATATATGTTTAAGAAGTGTATGGCGTATACCAGGGGAGTTAACCATACCTGCCGCTTCGGCAAGATACTTTATTTGTTCCAGGTCGATCTGCAAAGCCCTTCGTACCTCATGATGTAAACTACCGTTCACCCGTACTTCCCTCCTCAAACAAACTTAACTATAAATTTCAATATAGCTTATGCCAAAATTTACTATGGGTGACATAATAAAAAATTTAAAGGGGTCAAGGTTTTAAAACCTTAACCCCTTCCTTATCAGTGTATGAGCAGCACCCTTCAAAAGCCACTTTCTATGTAGTATAAAAATCTATAACACAGCCTTAAAGGCCAAAGCTGCGGCTGCGATGGTTTTTTCTACATCTTGGGTAGTATGGGCTAAAGAAATAAAGGCGGCTTCAAATTGGGAGGGCGGGAGGTAGATACCCTGTTCTAGCATGGAACGGAAGTATCTGGCGAAGCGATCCACATCCGAGGTCAGGGCGGTTTCGTAGTCTACAACTTCGCAAGAAGTAAAGAACACAGTAAACATGGACCCTACCCTGTTGATACTTACCTTCAGGCCGACATCATAGGCTTTTTCCCTTAAGCCCTTTTCTAAGAGAGCACCTTTTTCCTCCAAAGCCTCGTATACGCCAGGATGCTGCAAGATTTTTAAGGTGATGAGCCCAGCTGTAACGGCTAAAGGATTACCTGACAAAGTACCAGCTTGGTACACCGGGCCAGAAGGAGCTACCTGTTCCATTATATCTCTTCTTCCGCCATAAGCGCCTACGGGCAAACCACCGCCGATAATCTTTCCCAGACAAGTAAGGTCGGGCTGTACCCTATAAACTTCTTGCGCACCTCCATAGGCTACACGGAACCCGGTCATAACCTCATCAAAAATGAGAAGGGCGCCGTACTTACGAGTAATCTCGCGTAAGCCCTCTAAAAAGCCAGGACGGGGAGGTACACACCCCATGTTTCCGGCCACCGGCTCCACTATTACAGCAGCGATCTCTTCTCCCACCTGCTGGAAAATTTTTTCTACGCTCTCCAGATCGTTATACCTGGCCACCAGGGAATTGCTGGCCGTACCAGCCGGTACACCGGGGCTGGTAGGGACGCCGAAGGTGAGAGCCCCTGAGCCAGCTTGGATCAAAAAATAATCGGCGTGGCCGTGATAACACCCAGCGAATTTAACGATCTTCTCTCTCCCGGTGAAGGCCCGGGCTACCCTGATGGCGCTCATGGTCGCCTCCGTACCGGAATTTACTAACCGTACCATCTCTATAGAAGGTACTGCTTGCGTAATCATCTTAGCCAGCTCATTTTCTAGTTCTGTAGGTGCACCGAAACTGGTACCCATTTCTTTTAAGGTTTTTTCTAGGGCAGCCACTACCTCTGGGTGGCGATGTCCCAGGATGAGGGGACCCCAGGAACCCACATAATCTATGTACTCGTACCCATCGATATCATAGATCCGTGAACCGTCCCCTCTCGCTATAAAGGGCGGGGTCATACCTACTGCCCGGAAGGCACGCACAGGGCTATTCACGCCACCCGGCATAAGCTGCACTGCCTCGGTATACGCCTGGGCGGAACGTGGCCATTGTTTGGGCAAGGGTTCTTTCCTCCTCTCTTTTTCTTCTGATTACAACATTTTCCAATTATTTCTAAGAAAACTCCTGTAGAACAACTACGGTTATGGCCCTCGTTATTCCTCCTCAGCAAAGTAGCGCATACTTTCTTTTTTTAACTCCGCAGTGCTGAAAATAACCCGGTACTCATAATGCCCGATGGCCTGGGCTAGCTTAAAGGCTAAAGCCTCACACTCCCCACGGGTTCGCCCGTGGATCATGGCAAAGAGATTATAAGGCCAGCCTGGCTTGGTCTTCCGCTGGTAACAATGGGTTACCTCTCTAAAAGAAGCCAGCTTACGACCGGCGGCTTCTACCTCCTCTTCTGGCACCCGCCACACCACCATGGCATTGGCCGTAATCCCAGCCTGCCAGTGGCGTATAGCTGCTCCAAAACGCCGGATAAGGCCTTCCTGCTGGAAGGTCTTAAGATAGGCCAGGATCTCTTCCTCATCTAGCCCCAATGCTTCTGCTGCTTTCTTAAAAGGGCGAGGTTCCAAGGGAAGATCTCCCTGAAAGAAACGCACTATATTTTTTTCCACTTCAGATAACTGGCGAGCCACTATCTTCCCCATCCTTAAACTCAAAGTTTACGCGTATCTTGAAGGGGCGTTCTGCGGGAAGCTCTAAAAGATCCGTCAAGCCTGTTCTTATCTTAATCTCATTCATCACCTGTTCTAGGTGTTGCCGACTAGGCCCGATCAAGGTAAACCACATATTGTATTCATCCTCCCGCAGGTAATTATGGGTTATTCCCGGGAAGGAATTCACGATTCTGGCTACCTCCTCCAGGCGTTCAAGCGGTACTTTAAGGGCGCATAAAGTACTAACATACCCTAGTTTCCGGAGATTGAAGACAGCTCCGATACGCCGGATTATACCCTTTTTCTTAAGTTCCTTTAGCCTAGCAATTACTTCGCCTTCGCTTATACCCAAGCGCTGGGCTATTTCCAGGTAAGGCCTCGGGGTTAGAGGGAATTGTTCCTGGATTATATTAAGAAGCTGGCGATCAAGCTCATCCAACTTTTTCTTCCTCCCGCGGTATCCCATCTACTTGTTCTGTGCCCCGGTTGTAACGGCACCAAGGGTCTTCCGCCATATAATCCCCCAAGAAGCAGTAAGCCCTGGCCCGACAGCCGCCGCAGAGGGTTCGGTACCGGCAGCGGCCGCAAACACCTGTGTAGCTTTGGCTCCGTAACCTTTTTAAAACCTCACTTTCGCGCCACAGATGGTCTAGGGGAACTTCCCGTATATTACCCACTTTGAGATTAAGGTAGGCACAGGGTTGGAGATCCCCCCGCGGTCCCACCAGACAGTAAGCTATACCCGCTAGACACCCCCGCTGATAAGGCAACTTAAGGCCCATCTCCTGCCCTAAACGCATAAATTGGGGAGCGCAGGTAGGCTTAAGCTCAATGGAGACTTGCTGCTGTTTAACTAATATAGTTCTGATAGTTTCTTCATACTGTGCCGCCCGGAAGGCCTCTTCCTCTAAGGTGGCTGCCCGTCCTGTAGGGACCAGGAAGAAGAAATGATGGGCCTTGGCTCCTACGGATACGGCAAGATCAGTGAGCTTTGTCAACTCTTCTCTATTCCAATCGAAGACGGTGGTATGCACCTGGAAGGGAAGCCCCGCGCTTCGGCAGGCCTCCATTCCGGCCAGGGCCTTCTCCCAGGCCCCTTCCTTCCGGCGGAGCCGGTCATGCTTAATAGGCTCGCAGCTATCCAGCGAAATGCCTACTGCCGCCACCCCGGCTTTTTTTAGCTCCCGGGCCAGTTCCGGCGTAAGAAGCGTCCCGTTGCTACCCAACACTACCCGCAAGCCTTGACTTACAGCATAAGCTACCACATCCAAGAGGTCGGGGCGTAGCAAAGGTTCACCGCCGCTAAAGATAAAAAGACGGAAACCGGCTCGCACTGCTCCCTTTATAAGTTCCTTGGCTTCACCATAAGAAAGCTCCTCTTCCAACTTAGCACCGGAATCCCGGTAGCAGTGGTCGCAGTATAAATTGCATTGATTGGTAGTATTCCACGAGATAAGCATCCCTCATAACCACCTGGCTACATCCTTAGCGAAATAAGTTATGATAAGATCGGCACCGGCTCGCTTAATGGCAGTTAACACTTCCAACACCACTGGGCGCTCTGCCAGCCACCCTTTTTCGGCTGCTGCCTTTATCATAGCATACTCCCCGCTCACATTGTAGGCAGCCACGGGGCAGTTAAAATTTTCTTTAACCAGACGAATGACGTCCAGGTAAGCCAGGGCAGGTTTCACCATAATAATATCTGCCCCTTCTTCCAGGTCTTGGGCCACTTCCCGCAGGGCTTCGCGGCTGTTGGCCGGGTCCATCTGGTAGCTTCGCCTGTCCCCGAATTGGGGAGCAGAACCTGCTGCTTCCCGGAAGGGACCATAGAAGGAAGAAGCGTATTTGGCTGCATAGGAAAGGATGGGAATGTAAGTGAAACCGTGGGCGTCAAGCTTCCCTCGTATGGCCGCTACCCTGCCGTCCATCATATCCGAAGGAGCTACCATGTCCGCCCCGGCCTCCACATGGGAAAGGGCAGTCCGGGCTAAAAGCTCCAAGGTGGGATCGTTAAGGATTATCCCGTTATCTACTACCCCGCAGTGGCCATGGCTAGTGTACTCGCATAGGCAGACATCGGTGATGACCAAAAGATGGGGAAATTCCTTCTTTAAAGCCCGGACAGCTTTCTGGACTATTCCATCGGGGGCATAGGCGGGGGAACCCACTTCATCTTTCTCCCCTGGCTCTGGGATACCGAAAAGGAGGACGGCTGGGATCCCTAACTTTACTACCTCCTCCGCTTCCCTAACCAAGTTATCTACCGAAACCTGGTAAACCCCGGGCATGGAGGCCACCGGGTTTTTTATCCCCTTTCCGGCTATTACAAAAAGAGGATATATCAAGTCTTTAAGCGATAGCTCCGTCTCTCGGACCATTTCCCTTAGGACCGGGTTCTCCCGCAACCTGCGCGGTCGTACCACAGGAAAACCAGACATTGACCAAACCTCCTTTTAAGCTTTTTCCCTAATTTCCTCCTCCGTCAAATAACAGGCAGGGTCGGCCTCCCAGAAATCCCCTGTGACCGCTTCGGCCCGGGCCCGACAATTACCGTTACAGATATCTAGCCAAGAGCACTGCTGGCAGCGGCCCTTAAGGAGCGGCTTCCGGTCTCGCAGTCCCGAAAGAATTGGGTGTTTGGCCTCTGACCAGATCCGGCTGAAGGGTTCTTCCCGGATATGACCCACTGTGTGGTGGAGGGTAAACTGGTCCGGATGTACCCCGCCCTCCCAATCGATGGCTGCTATGGCCATACCGCTCCGGTTTCCTCCATTTAGACGTAAGAGTTCTAAAGCTTGAGCTGCCCGTTCTGGGTTTTCCTTCTTAAGGTACAGGTATAGATAAGGTCCATCGGCATGGTTGTCTACAGTTAACATCTCTACTTTCTTACCTTTCCTTTGCCACCGGTATACCCTTTCTATAAGAAGATCCATTACTTCCCTAGTTTCTTCGTGGCTCAGATCCCGCTCGGCCAGGCGGCTTCCCCGCCCAGTGTATACTAGGTGATAGAAGCAGACCCGGGGTATGCCTTCCTCTTCTACCAGGTACAGAATATCGGGGACCTGTTTTACGGTATCCTTACTTAAGGTAAACCGCAGTCCTACCCTCTGACCAGCTGTCAGGCAGTGCCGGATTCCCTCCAGGGCTTGAACGAAGGCGCCCTTTTGTCCCCGGAAACTGTCGTGGGCGCTGTCCACACCATCTAGGCTTATCCCTACGTAGCTTACCCCTAAGATCTTTAACTTGCGGGCTGTGCTGGCATCGATCAGGGTACCGTTGGTGGAAAGGACTACCCTTATATCCCGGTTGGCGGCATAAGCTATAAGGTCAAAAATATCCCGCCTGAGCAGTGGTTCACCCCCGGAAAGGAGCAGCACCGGGACACGGAAAGAGGCCAGATCATCTACCAGAGCCTTAGCTTCCGCTGTAGTGAGCTCCCCAGGTTCAGGTTCCCTGGTGGCCTCCGCATAGCAGTGACGGCATTTCAAATTGCAGGCCCGCGTGCAGTTCCAGACTACCACAGGCCCGCTATCTTCCCGGGCTCCGGCTCGGGCGGTGTGGCTAGAAGGAGCATAACGCAAGGTATCGCCGTAAAAGCTGTCTCCGCAAAGAAGCTTGGTTAGACTAATCAAGGGTTCCCTTTCACCTGCCTTAAGGTATATTTAATCATGGAGCTCCCCAGAATCAACCTCGGGCTTCTTTTCCGGTTTCGTTCTCCCAGTGAAATATTCCACCAGGGCTTGGATAAGGCCCTCTTCAGTATACTCCCTAGCCTCTATAATTACTTCTAGGCCTGCCTCCTGGGCGGCAGAGCTGGTTACCGGACCTAGACACGCTACAACCGTTTGTTTTAAAAGCTCTACTGCCCTAATTCCCAGTATTTCTAAGAAAAAGCGTACTGTGGAGGCACTGGTGAAGGTGATGGCATCTATCCTCCCTTGGGATAACCACTCCTGCAACATACTGGCCTCACCATCTGCCTTTCCCGTCTTATAAGCAGCTACTTCCACTACTTCAGCGCCCCACCGCCTTAGTTCCTCGGCTAAGACCGGCCTGGCTATATCAGCCCGGGGAAGGAGTATCCTTTTTCCCTTTACTTGAGGGCCTAAGCCTGAAGCAACCGCCTCCGCTATATACTCTGCTGGTTGATAATCCACCAAGATACCTCGTTCCGCGAGGGCTTGAGAGGTAGCTGGCCCTATGGCTGCTATTTTTACCTTGGCCAGGCTCCTTACATCAAGGCCCTGGGCCTTAAGGCGCCGCCAAAACCAATCTACCCCATTTACGCTGGTAAATATAATCCAGTCAAAACTTGGAGCTTCTCTTACTAATCTGTCCAGGGCTTTAAGATCAGCAGGAGGGCTAATTTTTATGGCCGGGAACTGGAGGATTTCGGCCCCTAATTCCGAAAGCTTCTTAGCCATTCTTTCTCCTTGGGGCCA
This sequence comes from Thermanaeromonas toyohensis ToBE, assembly GCF_900176005.1. Lineage (NCBI taxonomy): Bacteria > Bacillati > Bacillota > Clostridia > Neomoorellales > Neomoorellaceae > Thermanaeromonas > Thermanaeromonas toyohensis. The sequence continues at coordinate 2,097,189 of NZ_LT838272.1, forward strand.
CGGCCGGGTGATCACAATCCTCCGGCCGGCCAGGGGTTTATTATCCCACCAGGCTAACTTCTCCCGCAGGCGAACTACCTCTCCTACCACTATAACGGCCGGGTTGCGGAAGGAAGCTGCTTGGGCTTTAGCCTCAATATCTAGCAAGGTCCCCACCAGGGTTTCTTGCTCCGCGCGGCTCCCCCAGCGGATGAGGGCTACAGGAGTAGAGGGAGAGCGTCCGTGGAGGAGTAGCTGCCCTACGATGTGGGAGAGATTACCTACTCCCATCAAGAAGACCAGGGTATCAGCGCTACGGGCCAGTTCCCGCCAGTTTATTCGGCTGCCTTCTTTGCCAGGATCTTCGTTGCCAGTCACCATGGCTACCGTAGAGGCCAACCCCCGATGGGTAACCGGGATACCGGCGTAAGCCGGTACGGCTACAGCCGAAGTTACTCCTGGGACTATTTCGAAGGGGATTCCTGCCTCTTTAAGGGCCAGGGCTTCCTCCCCACCCCGGCCGAAGAGGAAGGGGTCTCCACCCTTAAGGCGCACCACTTTCTTGCCTTCCCTGGCTAGCCTTATGAGGAGATTATTTATCTCTTCCTGGGATAAAGCGTGCTGTCCTGGAGCTTTACCCACATAGATTTTTTCGCAGTCCTCACGGGTAAAATGGAGGAGCTCAGGGTTTATAAGCCGATCATAAACTACAACATCTGCTTCCGCTAAGCAATCTTTCCCCCTTAAAGTTAAAAGCCCCACATCCCCCGGCCCAGCACCTACCAGATATACTTTACCTTTGCCTTCCACCATGGCTCTTCCGCACCCCTTCCAGGATGGCCCCGGCCCCTCGTTTAAGAAGTTTAGCTGCCAGACGCTTACCTGCCTCTTCCGGCTGGCTTACCGAGCCAGTTTCCAAATCCCGCAGGAGCTCTTGGCCGTCCAGGCTGGCCACCATCCCCTCCAGGATAAGGCAATTCCCTTCCGCCCGCCCCAAAGCGGCTATAGGCACCTGGCATCCGCCTTCCAATTCTCTAAGGAAAGCCCTTTCTGCCTGCACACAAGCGAAGGAGGGTAAGTGATTCAAAGGCTTAATGATCTCCAGCACCCGGCCATCGTCCTTCCTGGCCTCTACCCCTATCGCTCCCTGACCTACGGCAGGAAGACAAATATCATAAGGTAGCTCCTCACTCACCCAGTGGCTCATCCGGAGACGTTTAAGTCCTGCAGCGGCAAGAATAACACCATCCAGCCCTTCCTTCTCCATCTTGGCCAGCCGTGTGGGTACGTTCCCCCTCAGATCTACTAGTTCCAGGTCGGGACGCCAGTGCCAGAGCTGGGCCTTCCTCCGCAGGCTGCTGGTGCCCAAACGGGCCTTGGCCGGAAGACTGCTTAAAGTGTGGCCGCGGCGGGAAACGAGGACATCCCGGGGGTCCTCCCGGCGCCCTATGGCTGCTATAGTTAAACTGGGAGGCAGTACCGTAGGGACATCCTTCATACTATGTACAGCTATATCTATGCGGCCTTCTTCCAAAGCCAGCTCCAATTCCTTAGTAAAAAGGCCCTTGTCGCCGATGCGGGCCAGGGCCACATCCAGTATCTTATCTCCCTTGGTCTTTAAGGTAACCAGCTCACATTTAAGCTCGGGATAAGCTCGCTTTAAGGTAGCTATAACCCACTGGGCCTGCCACCTGGCCAACTCACTCTCACGGGACCCTACTACCAGTTTAAGCTCCATCCCTTAAGCCTCCCCGGTACATCCTGCTTTTCTACCTTAGCCTGCTCAGGTTCCCGCTCGCTTTCAATCCTTAAGGTTCTCTCTTCGGTTACTCTACCTTCCATCTGCCTGGCGGCTCAAGGTAGACCCAACATCAGAAGTTTCTTTTACCTTAAGCCCAAAAAGCTCCTGTAGAGCTTCTACATATAAATGACCCTGTGGCTTTACAGCAGCCTGCTTAAGATTCACCACCACATCATGTAACAACTGGTTTACAATGGAATTAGCCAAGGTGCCGATAACCTTCTTTTCCCGGGGTGAAGGCGAACCCAAGCGGTTAAAGGCTTTCTTTAACTCGGCTTCTTTTATAGCTTCCGCCTTTTCTTTAAGAGCCACAATGGTGGGTATCACAGAGAGGGAACCCAACCACTGGAAAAAGCTTTCCACCTCTTCGGCGATAATATCTTCCGCTTTCTGGGCTGCCTTTTGTCGCTCTTCTAAATTATTTAATACTACCTGTTGCAGGTCATCGATATCGAATAGTTTAACCCCTGGGAGTTCCCCCACCGCGGGATCGATATCCCGGGGTACAGCGATATCAATGAGCATAAGGGGTATATCCTCCCGGCCCTTTCTGGCCCGGGCTACTTGCTCGGGATGCAAAATATAATGGCTGGCCGCAGTGCAACTTATAACTATATCCGCCTGGGGTAAAATATCCTCTAGATAATCCAAACGTACAGCTTGACCGCCAATAGCCTGGGCTAGAGCTGCCGCCCGCTCATATGACCTGTTGGAGACCAGAATAGTAGTAACCCCGTTATCCCTTAAATAACGGGCAGCCAGGGTACTCATTTTCCCTGCCCCGATAACCAGTACTGTACGGCCGGCGAGGCTCCCGAAGATCTGCCTGGCCAGCTCTACCGCTGCGTAGCTTACAGATACTGTATTATGATTGATACGGGTTTCTGTCCGTACCCGTTTCCCAGTAGAGATGGCCTGCTGGAAAAGATTATTCAATACAGGATGGGTCGCCCCATTTGACCTGGCTATTTCATAGGCTTCGGCTACTTGACCTAGGACTTGGGCCTCTCCTAGGATCATAGAATCAAGGCCTGCCGCCACCCGAAAGAGATGCCTTACAGCTTCATATACGCTATACGTATATAGATATTTTTCTAAAAGGGAAGGGGTCAATTCACAACGCTTGCTTAAAAAACCTTTGGTTTCCGCGAGAGCCTGTTCAGGTTCTGGGGTGGCCAAGTATACTTCTGTGCGGTTACAGGTACTCAAGATAACAACCCCGGCGATGCCTGGCAGTTCCTTTAAAGCCTTTAAAGCTCCTGGTAGGACATACCGGGGAAAAGCCAACTTTTCCCTGATCTCCACTGGAGCTGTGCGGTGATTTAAGCCTACCACCCAGATAACCACTGGTCAACCCGCTCCCTCGCGGCCTTTTTTTCTCCTCGGGCAATTAAATTTAAGAGCTTCGTGTCCCTAGCCAGCTTACGGAGGATCCGGGCCCTTTTTTTCTGATCCTCCGGGAATTTTTGTTTTAGAATCGGCCGCAGTTCTCCTAAAAACTGGACAAAAGCGCTATACTCTTTCCTTAAGATTTTTTCCAAACGCTTTTTAAGCAGGGCGGCCAAAGCCGGGCTCTGCCCGCCTGTAGAGACAGCCACCTGCAGACTACCTTTGCGTACTACAGCTGGTACCAGGAAAGTGCTCTCTTTAGGTGCATCTGCCACATTGACCCAGATACCTACGGCCTGGCAATCCCGGGCCACCTGGGCATTGAGGAGCCTATCCTGGGTAGCCACAAAGACTAACACTTTTCCCTTCAGGTCAGCCGGCTCATACTTCCGCGGCTGCCACTCGATACAACCCTCCTGGGCCAGGCCAGCCAGGTGAGGGGTTACTTCTGGGCTGACCACTGTGACCCGGGCCCCTACTTTAAGTAGCCCCTCTACCTTGCGCTCTCCCACCTGGCCACCACCAACTACCAAGCAGGGCTGATCCTTTAGCTGTAGAAATATAGGGTAATAGACCACTAAAATTCCCGCACCCTTATAAAGGTAGTTAATTCCTCCAGGATATCCCGGGGTCGTCCGGGAGGAAGGAAACGGAGTTGGGTTCTGGCCTTGTTGAGATACTTCTCGGCCAGCTCCAAAGTAAAATCGATGCCCCCAGAGTTACGAATAAGTTCCAAAGCTTCGGCTACCTCAGCTTCGCTCTTACGGGGTTTAGCCAAAAGGAGGCTTAAGCGCCGCTGTTGGGGGGAGCTTCTTAAAGCATAAATAGCTGGCAAAGTTATAACCCCTTGGCGTAGGTCGCTGCCTATCGGTTTACCCAGGCTACGGGGATCAGCTATCATATCCAGCACATCATCCGTCAACTGGAAAGCCATGCCCAAATAGCGGCCGTAGAGGCGTAGCGCCCTTATATTTTCCAGCGCTCCCCCTGCTGCCACAGCTCCCAGCTCACAACTTGCAGAAATAAGAAGCGCGGTCTTTCGGCGAATACGTTCCAGGTACTCCCGGGCAGTTATTTCCAAAGCGAAGGCGGAATCTAATTGCTCCAGCTCTCCCTGGACCATTTTTACGCTGACCCGCGCAAGTAAAGAAGGTATACGCGGGTCATCATAGGTGGCCACCAGCAATAAAGCCCGAGCGAAAAGATAATCACCAGCGTGGAGGGATACTTTTTCCCCCCACCTGGCCCATACTGTGGGCTTTCCCCGCCTCAAAGGGGAGGCATCGATTACGTCGTCATGGATGAGGGTAGCCATATGGATCATTTCCAGGGCCACAGCTAAAGGCAAGAGCTGCTCTAAAGACCCGCCACAGCACCTACCAGCCAAAAGGGCAAAAGCAGGGCGTAGGCGCTTTCCTCCGGCCATAACCATCTGACGCGCCGCCTGAGCTAGAACTGGATCGGGGGCCTCGGCCTGTCTTAGCAGCTCTTCTTCCACCGCTTCTAAATCTTGGCGTACTTCGGTCAAACAAGTGAGGTCAATCATATTTTTATTATACCACGTTAATATGTTAATATCGTACAGTTTGCAATCCAGGGAGCCTCTGTATCTGGGTAAACTGGGCCGCAAGTTCTGGATTACTTTTTTGAAGTTCCTCTAATAACCGGTTTGCTGTCGCACTTTGACCCTGCTGGGTTAATACCAAGGCCTTCCATAACTTAACTTCAGGTTCTAGATCCTTCCTTTGAGCAGCTAGCGTGAGATTCTCCATGGCCTCCTTCCCTTGCCCTAAGAAATACTGGGCCTTGCCCACTTCTAAGTGTAAGGCGGGCGTAAAGTTTAAACCTCCCGGTTTTTCGTTATGTAGCTTTTCTAGATCACCCAGGAGCTTAAGACGCTGTTCGATTTCTGGCGGCATAGCTAAAACCTCAGAGAAGAATTCCTTGGCCTTCCCTAGTTGGTTTTGCTGCAGAAACCATATCCCGCCAGCTACGTATCCCCGGGCCAGATTTTCCCAGGTGCTAGCTACCCAGGGAGCCAGGTCCCGAGCCTTCTTTAGGGCGGCCACCGCTTCCTCCACTTCGCCTAAAGCCCAGTAAACTTCAGCCAACCGCATCCTTAAGAGGTAATTGTAGGGCTCCTGCTTGATGGCCTGTAAGGCGAGCTTTAAAGCCTCTGCGTTTCTTCCTTCTCTTAAATATATAGAGGCCAGATCGGCTGCATAGGAGGCCATAAAGGGGTCGTACTTTAAAGCCTCTTCCAGCTTGGATGCCGCTACCCGAAGGTTGCCCCTTTGATAGGCCTGTAATCCTTCCTGGGCAGAAGCAGTACCCGCCAGGAAGGAGGCACTAAAAACAAGGATAAAAAGGGCGGCCAAGGCTACTGCGCTAATATATTTTACTTGTACCCGGGAGAACTCGCGCGGGGAAAGTAAGGTTTCTTCTTGGCGCCTCCAGCGTTCTAGGCTCCGCATTAAGCCCCAGAAGGACCATAACAAGATAGATACTGCCCCCAGGGCGAGATCAAAATCTAACGCTGCGTGCAATCCAAGGCTTAAAGCTCCTGCCAGGAGGGAGGCGATCAAAAGGCGGTGTTCGCCTTGATAGAAGAGATAATTTTTTACGGCCGTGAACAAGAAAAATAACCATAAAGCTGCTATAACCGTTATCCCCACCAGGCCGGTTTCCACAGCCAGCTGGGCGTAATAATTATGCACCTGGGTAGAATTGTAAAAGTAGCGCTGGTATTGGCGGTAGGCCGCCTCCCAACCCCCACCACCATAACCTAAGAGGGGGCGTTCCTTTAGCATACGGAGGGCGTCCAAGGTCCATTCCATCCTTTCCCGGCTGCTTTTGGTCTCCAGGTTAATATCCTTTATCCGTTGGGTTATCTGGGAAGGAAGGAACTTTTCCCATACTACTACCTGGCTCCCTCCTTGGACGGAGGCGGCTGGGGTTAAGACGGTAGAATAGGCGTAAATCCCGGCTACAAGCACTAATATAGATAGGGCTGCAAGCTTTACTAAATAGGCCCGGGTCGAGGAAAGCACCCTTACTGCTCCCAGGCCAAGCACCTGGAGGCCTACGGCTAGGGCTAACCCTAAGAAAAACCACTTCCAGGCTCCAGTAAATTTTTGGGCTACAGCTAAACTTAAGAAGCGATTACCAACTAAAGCGCAAACCGAAGTAGCCACAAGATGGGCCAGAAAACCTAAACGGGAACCTTTGGGGGTGAGGAGGAAATAAAGGGTGAGGGTTGAAGGATATACTAAATAGGCGCCCCGGGAGCCCGTCCCTAAGAAAACCATAAGGAGAAGATAATTTCCGGCAGCATAAAAGAGGCGCGGTAAGTTCCCCGCCCTGCCCCAGAGGTAAAATCCCAGGAAGCTTATTCCCATTAAATAAGCCGCTAGGGCATTAGGATATTGGAGGGTGGAATATATCCGGCCCCCCACAAACCCATCTTTAATGTATATTATCCCAGTGGCTGTGAGGAGTCCTGCTAGAGATACCCCTATCCCTGCTCCATAAAGACTATGGAGGATCCAGGATGTGGTGAGCTGATTGCGGTTTAGCTGGACTATTAACCAAAAAACCAGGAAATAAAGGGTTACTTTACTTACCTCAGCCAGGGCGAGATGGCGGCTAGCCGGTTGAAGGCTGCTTAATATATATACCATGACCATGGCTAGGGTCGCATAATCTAGGGGGGATTTGAGGAACCCCACTTCCCGGCGAGAAAATTTCCAAAGCCAGGTTAGTACAAAAGCTAAAGTAGCGAGGATGAGCGTCCAGCGCTGCTCTACCGGGAAGAAAAGACCGCGGAAAAAGGGTGGGTAAAAAAGCAAAAGCAAAAGGGCACTAAAACTTAAATACCATAGGAGGCTATTACCCTCGAAGACTAGCCCATGATACCCAGCACCTCGGTTTTCTTTTTTGGGCGTTCGGCCTCCTTTAGTTAAAACTCGACTTTCTTTCCCTCGAGGTTGTTTTTCTTTGGCCCGTTGGGTCCACTCTTCTTTACCGGTAAGCTTTATTATTACTTTTCTGGTTCCTGCCTTACCCGACATAGTTTCTTTTTTATCCGGCATATTTCCTTTTATTCCCTCCCACCTGGGGTAACCCCGTAAACATTCGCCACTTCCTACTTTTTTTCCTGCTACTTGGAAGCTAGATTTTTTCGGGGTTTAAAGGGTATAATCAAACAGGAGGGATAACAAAGTAGAAATGCTAAAAAAACAACCGCCCTTGATCATAGAGCGGCTAGATGAAGACCAGGCTTTTATAAGATTTAACGGCCAAACCTTTTCCCTTCCCCGTGTTCTTCTTCCCCGGGCGGCCCGGGAAGGCGATGCCTTAAAAATAGCCATCGCCCTTTTATCTCCCCACCACCTTCCCACCAGGAAGGGTTCTACCCGTTCTTAGCCAAGGCAGCCATGGCGCGGAAGGCGCGGTAGGCTTCTAAATAATCTTTTGTTTCATAGATAACCGTCCGGGGCCCCCGGCGCTTGCTCCGGGGTAGTAGAGAGGCTGCTTCGGCCTGGGACACCTCCTTAAATTCCATCTCCAAAGTCACTGGAGAGGGGGGCTTAAAGGGGGTATAAGATTTTAAATCTCCCAGGGCCTCCACCACAGCGGCTCTTATTTTCTCCCTGGCCACCATCGGATTAAGACTATAAGCTGAATGGTAGCCACGCGCTTCCTTTACCACCACTGTTTTTATTTTACCCAAAAGCTCCCGGGCCTCGGTACAAGCCACGTTATCCCCAGATAATACTACCACAGGTACCCCATAGAACCCGGCCACCCAGGCGTTAAGCCCTATCTCTCCTACCTCTTGGCCATTAACCCGGCAGGATAATATGGCTGCCGTGTAGGTGTGGGCAAGATTGCCTGGGCTACCAGCCCGGGCATGATACCCTAGGAAAAAGGCAGCACTAAAGCCTGGGCCTATCCCTTCCATCATTCCTAGAGGCTTGGGGGCGCCCGTGATCAGACAAGCCCTAAAGGATAGGGCTTCACCTTCGAGGTTATGCATCCGGTTATGGGCATCATTCACCACAATACGTATAGCCCCGGCGGCTAAGGCCCCGCGTATAGCCGCGTTAACCTCTCCGGTAAATAAGCGACAGGCCCGCTGGTACGCGGTACCTCCGGATGATTCCACTTCTTCCCAGGTTGTTACTCCCGCTACACCTTCCATGTCGGCCGAAATATAAATGCGCAAAATTTTCTCCTCCCCTACCATTCCTCCTTCATTACTCTTTTTATGCTCTTTAACCTAAGATATTACCCTCTATATTAGGCAAAGGTAGTAGCCCCACACAGCTTTACCACCATACGGGTAGGAGCCCACCCAGGACTACGGGACCGAAAAACAAAGGTAACCGGACTCCCACTACTAGGAAGGGGAGGACTCCCCAAGGGCTGGGATCTGGTCTTAAACGATGATGGCAGATGAGCATACCATGTCCGACAGTATGCATGTCTTCCGTAACAAAATCATCTTCCTCTCTATAACGCACCCACAACATATATTTATCCATACCTAAGGTATGAGGATCAGGTAAGTCCCAGGCTACCACAGTGACCATCCTTTGGTCCCCATCCAGTAGTCCCATGCCCTTAGCCTGGGGCGCGTGCTCTGTTCCGAATAAGGCGAAGGCTAACCGTCGTAAAAGTAAGGGGCGGAACACGGGTATACACAGGCGCTGGCCAGGATAAATGAGGTTGGGATCCGTTATCTGGGGATTGGCTTCTACTATTCTTTCTACTGTGGTACCGAAGCGGCGGGCAATTTCAAAGAGGGTATCTCCGCGCCTAACCACGTAAATAAAGCCCCCAGGGCAGAAAAACCTTTCCTTAAAAGGAACACATATTACCTGCCCGGGAAATATATGATCGGGATCGGCTATATGGGGGTTAGCTGCTATCAGTTCATCTAAAGGGATATTGAAACGCTGGGCGATCAGGAACATGGTATCGCCACGCTGGACTATATAGGGAAAGCCGCCAGGGCAGAATGGTATATGTTGACTTTTAGCCATGGGTAACCCTCCTATCTCAATTTTTTGCTTAAATCTCCCTCTATCTCTCGCTCTCTTAGATTTTCAAGTTTTTCATCCTCCATCTAAGAAACGAGAGAGAAGGGTTAAAAATTACCATGGGTATTTTTGAGTATTTTTTATCCTAAGGTTTTGGGTGGACCCTCACCTTAAAATTCGCCCCCAGGCTACCCTATCATTTCTCGCAGGGTCTTGCCCTTTCATTCCTTCGTCCTGCCTTAAGGGGGCGGGTGGGGCCTGCCTTTACTTAATTACAGGGTCTATGCCCTTATGGAGGGATTTGGCTTCCCCCACCCAAAACCTCCCTAGCTCTTTAAGCTACTTTCTTTAGTTGTTCTTCCCGGTATTTCCCTAATACTTTGCTGGCATCATATTCCTTCTTCTGGGTAATAAGGGTAAACATCACCCGCACTAGCTTTAAAGCCACAGCTACTAGAGCCTGCTTCCTCGTTAAAGGATTTTCCGGCCTCTTTAGGAAATAGTGATATAGCGCTTTAAATTCTTTGTTCTTAGCCACTAGAATAAGGCTCGCCTGGTAAAGTAGATTCCTTAGCCCCGGCCGACCCCTCTTGGATATGGTGGTCTTGGCCTTCTGTTTCTTCCCCGATTTCTGGGCCGTTAGGTTATAACCAGCTAGTTTCCGTATCTGTCTCCAGTGCTGGTATTTCGCTGGGTCACCTATCTCCCCTAAAAAGCCTGCCGCTGTTACTACCCCTACCCCAGGAATGCTTAAAAGATAATTCGCTAAACCTGTCTCCTCTAGGTATCGCCCCATGGCTTCCTCTGTCTTCCTTATTTGACCTTGGTAAAACTCGATTTCTTCCAAGCAGGCTTGAAGTTTGACTTTAGCCCCTTCTAGCCCTTCTTTAACACCTATGCTCTTTTCTGCTGCTTGCCTTAGAGCAAGAGCCCTCTTTATCCCTACTCTACTGTTCGAGGCCTGTTTTAGCCCTTCTTCTAGTTCTTCTAACTTTAGGCTTAATATGTCCTTAGGAAAGGGACAGTTCCTTAAGACCCACTGGGCTGCCTTGCCTAAAAGACTCTTAAATACTTCCATTAGCTCGGGAAAATATTCATCTACTATGGCTTTAAGCTGGCAGAGGGCAGCGTTAAGTTTTTTGTGTTCCTGCTGCCGGGTAATATAAAGGGTCCTCAGTTCTGCATATATCCCTTCCGGTAAGATGCAGTGCAAGAATTTGCCCTCTTTTACCAGTTGGGCTATAAGGCCTGCATCCTTGCGGTCGTTCTTGTCTTGGCTATTGTCTTCCATCTCTTTGCTGTTTTTAACGTGATAAGGATTTACAATTACTACAGTGTAACCTGCCTCTTTTAGGAAATAGGCTAGAGGTTTCCAGTAGTGTCCTGTGGGTTCCATGCCTATAATGATACGTTCCGCCTTCTCTTTCTCCTTGGCTTCGCTTATTTTCCCTAGTAGACGGCAGAAACCTTCTCTGCTATTATGAAAGTAGAACGGTTTTACTACGTCGATACCCATGCTGTTATATATCCGGGCGTAATGGTTTTTCTTAGCTACATCCACTCCCACGATCAGCACGTTGCCATAAACTAAGGCTTTCTTTTCGGCCTTTTGCATCGCTTGCTCGCCTCCTGGTATCTGAGGTTTTGTCGTTCAATTCCTTTCTACCAGGAGGCTTTCTTATTGGCAACGGCTATCCTAAATCATTACAGGAATGCTTTATTTTTATTAGGAAGAATTTGCTATTTTAAAATATGCAGGGTTACCCTGGCTGGTGAAGAAAACCATAAAAGAATAAATGCCCGGGATATAAAGGCCTATTAGGCTTCAAATTGTTGTCTACCTTTAAGCCTTTTCTTAAGGATTTTTTCTCCCGCTATCCCAGGTTTTACCATTTCCTCGGGCGAAAGGATAATATTTAGCTCCTCTGGGGACAGGAGGCCGCGGCTTAAGACCACCTCGCGAATGCTCATACCCTTAGCCGCTGCCTCTTGGGCTACTTGGGTAGCCTGGTCGTAACCCAGGTAAGGTACCAAGGCGGTGACCAGTACCGAGCTCTTCTCCAGGAGCTCCCGGCAGCGCTCCGGCCGAGCAGAAATTCCACTGATGCAGCGCTCACGGAAAATAAGGGCGGCCTGGGCCAGTATCTCCATAGATTCTAGAAGAGCGTGGGCGATAAGGGGAGCGAAGGGGTTAAGTTCCAGCTGTCCCCGGCTGGCAGCCATGGTTATTATCAGGTCATTGCCCATTACTTGCAGGGCCACCTGGTTCACCATTTCCGGGATCACCGGATTGATTTTACCTGGCATAATGGAGGAACCTGCCTGCACCTCAGGTAAACGTATCTCTGCTGGTCCTCCGTAAGGGCCGGAAGATAAAAAACGCAGATCGTCAGCTATCTTGCTTAAAGTGACCGCCGCGGCTTTAACCAGGCCTGAAACCTCTACGAAGACATCCATATTTTGCGTGACATCCATCATATTCTCCGCCCGGGCTAAACCAAAGCCCGTCAGCCGGCGCAAGTGCTCTACTACCAGGTAAATATACTTTAAAGGCGCATTTAGCCCTGTCCCTACGGCCGTACCTCCCAGGTTTACTTGGCGGAGCCGCTCCTCCACCTTATAAAGCCGCCACCGGTCTCGAGCTACAGCCTGGGCGTAAGCGCTGAATTCCTGCCCCAGGGTAACGGGAACCGCATCCTGGAGCTCCGTCCTCCCTATCTTTAAGATACCAGCAAACTCCCGCTCCTTTTCCTGTAGGGCTTCCTGTAGCTCGGCTAGCCGGGTGGCCAGGGGTTCAAGTAACCTTAGGGCCGCCACGCGCATGGCTGTAGGGTAAACATCGTTGGTGGATTGGTGAAGATTTACATGGTCGTTAGGATGAATATAAGCGTAATCTCCCCGGGGCCGGCCCAGGATCTCTAGAGCCCGGTTAGCGATTACCTCGTTCACGTTCATGTTGGTTGAGGTACCAGCCCCTCCTTGGAAGGCGTCCAGGATGAATTCTCCCTCTAGCTCGCCTTGCGCCACCTCCCGACAGGCGGCGATAATGGCCTGGGCGCGTTCGGCGTCCAGGTATCCCAACTCCCAGTTAGCCCGGGCCGCTGCCTCTTTTACCGTGGCCAGGGCCTTGATCAATTCCGGGTGCACCCGATGGCGGCTTACCCGGAAGTTTTCCGCCGCCCTTAAGGTATGGATACCGTAATAGGCCGTAGCCGGTACCTCCCGTTCTCCCAGGAGGTCGTGTTCCACCCGTACCATTACTTGCGCTCCTCCCCATTAACACTATCGAGGAAGCCTAATGAAGCCCGACGGCTCCAGGATGAAGGATCGCACTCCTTCCCAGTATCCTCCTCGAGGCGCCGCAGATGTTTAAGAAAAATAGAAGCCGTAGCGAGATTGGTAGCCGCAGGGATGTTATGTACATCACATATACGCAGGAGAGCATTGATGTCCGGCTCGTGGGGCTGGGGGGTCAAAGGGTCGCGTAAGAAAATTACCATATCCAGGCGGCCCTTAGCTACTAGGGCCCCCATCTGCTGGTCTCCACCTAGAGGCCCGGACAACAAGCGGTGTACTTTTAAACCCGTACGGGCCATGATTTGCGCTCCAGTGGTTCCTGTGGCGATAAGCCGGTGCCGGGCAAAGATATCGCGGTGCTGGTACACGAATTCCACTAGCTCCTCCTTCTTACGGTCATGGGCGATAAGGGCGATACGCATGAAGCCTTCCTCCTAGTTAATTTTTTCCATAATGCGGGCGAGCATATATCTCGCAAATATAAACTGGGCAGCCGGAGCTTCCCCCGTTCCCAATAGAAACCAAGCTCATCTTGCCCCCGGTTTACAATGGCCGAGCGCAGAGCCAGGCTCCGGTAAGTGGCTGGACAACAATAATAGGTGCGGCATACCAAAGGGCGATAAGGATAAAGACGGCAGAGGTGGCTGCCGGGGGTAAGGAATATACAATATCCTTCGGCATCAGTACTTAGGGTGATATCCCAGGCTGGTCCTATTTTGCGTACCTGGCAATATTTGGATAGCACTTCCCGGAGGGGCATATCCCGGCCGGTAAGGGCCTTAAGGCCCTGACGCAGGAGAAACACATCGGCCAGGGTTAAGGGTAGGCGGTCCCGGCAACAATGGGGGCACCCATAGCAACTTCCACCGGGCCGGAAAGCCCTGTAGAGTTCAAAACCTTCTACCTTCTTTAGGGCTTGCAAGTAATCCTCTACCGTAGCTTCAGGTGAAGCAACTGCTAAATCGTATCCTCCTTTTCCGTTTACATACCATGGCCTTACCACAATCGGCTCCATATCCATCTTCCCCATAACTTTATTGTTATCCTTCACCCAGGCCAACGCTAACCCCTAGGTCCCTTCCCTCCTCTAGCCTTCTTCTTTCACCTTCATCAAGAATCTTCCTCCCACTCCATTTTGGCCAAGGGGAAAGGTTCTAAGGCGCGATCCAGTATACCGTGGACATAAGCCAGGAAAATGCCGTAGTTCACTATGGGTACCCCGGCCGCTTTGGCGGCCTGGATGCGGTAGAGCATCTCTCGGCGGGTGATCATGCATCCCCCGCAATGGATAATAAGCTGATAAGGGGATAAATCTTCCGGGAAGCTCCCGCCGGAGACCCACTGGAAGTTAAGCTCTCCTCCTACATACTGGCGGAGCCAGCGGGGTATCTGTACCTTTCCTATATCATCGGGCTGGCGGTGGTGGGTGCAGGCTTCGGCTATGAGTACCCGGTCGCCGGGTTTTAAATGCTTTATGGCCTTGGCCCCCCTCACCAGCTCCAGGAGATCTCCTTTATACCGGGCCATAAGAATGGAAAAAGAGGTCATCCAGACCTCCCGGGGTGTATCGGCAGCTACCTTTAAAAAAGCCTGGGAATCCGTGATCACTATCTTAGGCCGCGGGATCTTAGCCAAAGCGGCCTTAAGTTCCCTCTCCTTTACCACCAAGCCCATAGCATCATTGTCCAGGAGGTCGCGCAGGACCTGCACTTGAGGTAGGATCAAACGGCCCTTCGGGGCGGCCGTATCGATGGGCACCACCAGCACAGCTAGATCCCCTGGTTCCACCAGGTCGCCCACCAGGTAAGGAGCCTCGAAATCCGCGGGTGCCGCCTTTATCAGCTCTCTTTTTAGCTCCTCTATGCCCTGGCGGGTCTTAGCGCTTACCGGGAGTACCTTTTGCCCCAGGGATTGCTCTAGTTCAGCAAGGTTTGCCCTCCCGGCTACATCGATCTTGTTAAGCACAGCTACTACCGGAATCCTTGCCTCAGCCAAGCGGGCCTTAAGCTCAAGCTCATAGTCTCCTACTCCGTACCCGGGATCCAGGACCAAAATAGCTAGATCAGTCTTACGGAGCACCTCCAACGTCTTCTTGATCCTCAGCGCACCCAGCTCACCGATATCATCGATGCCGGCCGTATCTATGAGGACCACCGGGCCTAAGGGGAGAATTTCCATGGATTTAAATACGGGGTCTGTAGTAGTACCTGGTATGCTGGAGACCACAGCCAGCTCTTGGTTGGTCAGAGCGTTTATCAGGCTAGACTTACCCGCATTACGCCGGCCAAAAAGGGCTATGTGGAGCCGGTTACCCCTGGGAGTATCTAACATATCCCTTCACCTCCTTTCCCCATCCGCAGAAAAAGGAGCCGCTTAAATTTCTAGCGACTCCCTTCCCCGTGAACTACTCCTCCCTTACAGAAGGGCTTCCTGTTTCCCTACGGGAAAATTAAACCTTCCCTTCTTTTTCCCTAACCTCCGCCTTACCTTCCATCTTACTTTGCGTTTTGATTTCCTCCAACTTTGCAGCCTCTTCTAGCTCCTCAGTTAAGGAAGAGGTGGCTTTCTTGAATTCCCGTATCCCCTTGCCCAGAGCCCGGCCTACCTCTGGAAGTTTACCTGGTCCAAAGAGGATCAAGGCCAGGACCAAAATAAGGAGGAGCTCAGGGACTCCCAAGTTAAACATAATTTTTTCCTCCTCTCTCTACTAAAAAAGTTTTACTAAAAACCTCCTAAACCTCCTTTTATACTTCCTCGCTCTCCACCTTTTCCTGCCGCCGGCGTACCAGGTAAGAGAGCCAAACACTGCTTTCATAAAGGAGTACCATAGGCAATCCCAGAAGAAGCTGGGAAACAACATCCGGCGTGGGGGTTATCACCCCAGCTATGACCATGATAACCAGCACCGCTAGTTTACGATTCCTGGCCAGGAACTGAGGCGAAACCAAGCCCAGCCTGGTCAAGAGCATGATTACCAGAGGTAGCTGGAAAACCAGCCCGAAGGGCAGCACGAAGGTGGTAAGAAACCCCAAATACTTGGATATGGTGATCAACGGCTGGAACCCCTCGCTCGCTGTGACTAGGAAGAACCGCAAGGCAACAGGAAAGACTACCAAATAACCGAAGATTATCCCGCTAAAAAAGAGTAAAAGAGAAAATGGCATCACTATATAAACCCAGCGACGCTCATGGGGGTGCAGCGCTGGAAGGATAAAACTCCAAACTTCCCACAGAATAACAGGCAAGGCCAGGAAAATAGCAGCTAAAAAAGATATCTTTATAGATGTAAAAAATGCCTCTCCCGGCGTAATATATACCAGGGTAACCCCCAGGTCCCTTACCGGCCGCGTAAGCAAAGCTAGAAGCTGGCTCCGGAACCCGAAATAAGTTATCACCGTAGCCACGGCCAGGGCGGCTAAGGAGACAAGCAAAACCTTCCGTAATTCTTCTAGATGCTCAGTAATGGTCATGGACTTGTCCTCCACCGCTCCCACCCCCAACCTATTATATCGCTAATTTGTGTGTTGCGGCAACCTCGGGAATCCCTTGGGGGTAAAAGCCCCTTGCCCGTCCAACACCTACGCTTTTGCCCTTAGGTGGCTAGCTTCCGGGCTTCCATGGGTGCACACATCGCCCGGAATATCTCCCAGGCCCGGCTTCTTTCAGGGTTATCCGGGATTCTTTTAAGGGTTGCCTCGGCTTCCCGGAGCAGGACGGTTGGGACTGACTGCCCCGCAGACCGTTCCCACCAGATAGCCCCCAAGGTACGACCAACTTCATACCAAAGGGACGCCTCTTCCAGGTCGGCCCCACCCAGGAGTGCCCCGAGCTTAGCTGCGTTGCCCCCTAGGAGGGCCCTTACCTCCCGGATGATCTCGTCAGTGTCTTTAGCTTCTTGGGCTTCCCGCATCTTGATCAGGAGGAGGTGTATTTGGCATATCATGTTCGCCAAGGTGGGCAGAAATTCAAGATTGCCATCCCGGCAGAGAAGTTCGAAAAACTTGGTGTAGAAATAGTCCCCCCATAAGGTAGGCCGGGCGGCCTCTTTACCAGCGCTGGTATGGATGAAAGAAGCCAGGAAGATAAACTGAAAAACCGCAGCCAGTGATATTAGGCGTGGACCCTGAAACCTGTAAAATTGCCCGCTTATAATAACCATGGCAGGTAAAAATTCCCAATCCAACCTGCTTAAAGCCGGCCAGGTTACCCTTCCCTTTTCCCTTTCTAAATGCTGCTGAACAGCCGAAAGCTCCCTAGTTAGTTCCGGACATAAACATATGGTCATTTTCGAGTACTCCTTGAGGAATACTGGAGTCATAATTCGCCTTAAGAAGCGCCTTTCCTGCCTCTTTTCTTCATTTAAGTCTTAAAACATTGTTTGCGAAGGGACATTTATCCCTTGTTTTTGGGACAAATGCCTCCTGCAATGTTCTGTGATTAATGAAAAAATTATAGTGTAAACAAGTACAATACCTAGAAGGAGGGAATGTGTGTGCTACAACAGTTTATCGGCACCAGTCCTTGGCACTGGAAAGCCGCCTTTCATGGTTTATTTGCATTTATTTTGTTGATTTCTTTTGTCTGGTCTTTTGAAGCTATTATTGGGATCAGTCCTGCTTCCATCCGCCGTTTAAAGATAGGTACCATAGTGATGTCCGCGGCTTCGTTTTTAACTATTGTATGGGGTACCTGGCTTTACATCGGCTATCGCTTGCCGGATAATGCGCGGGCCTGGCTAATTAAGAATGCGCCTTATGTCCATAAGTTTGGTATGGAATTTAAGGAATTTATAGCCTTGTTTTCCTTACCTCTAGCAGTGACAGCTGCCTACATTGTCTGGACCATGGGAGAAGAACTGATAGAAAATAAGTACGCCAGATATGCCCTGTTGGTGTGTGTGACCTTAGGTTTTATCTATATCGCCGCAGCCTTCGGCCTCGGGGCCGCTATTACTAAAGTAAAGGCGGTGAGCTAGGTATGGGAACTGCAAAAGAAACTAAGATCGCGGCTGCCCTCGTTGGCACCGGGCTGGGGATGCTAGCCCTGGCTTTAGCCCATATGATATCGGAGCTGAATAAAGCTTTTAGCGACGCCATTACGTTGCACAAAGGAATTGGACCCTATTCGGGCAAAATGTTAATTGCAGCGGTAGTCTGGCTGGTTAGCTGGGCTATTTTGTCGGCAACCTTAAAACCCACCTTCTCCTTAAGGAACGCCCTGATCACTTTACTGGTACTGGCGGCGTTGGCCACCCTTATCCTCTATCCACCTTTCCTGTGGCTTCTGGAGGGATAATTAAAAAGAGCAATTTTCCCCCAAACCAAAGGGTATCGCAGAAGAGCGATACCCTTTCTTGACTTTTCCTAGAGGGAAAAGCAATTTATCCGCCGAAGTATTAAGTATAATTTGAAGTATATCTTACCAAGGTATTCCGGGTTGCTAGTGAGGTGTTTTTTCTGAATCTGGCCCTTTACGGTTTTTTCCGCGATAACTACATCCAGCTTTATTTTGTTTATGGCTTGTCTTTTTTCCTGATGGGCTTCGGTATAGCCCTGCAGGCCCACGCTTTTCGGTCCAGCCAATTTACCCTGGCGGGGAGCCTTTGGCTTCTGGCCGCCTTTGGATTAACCCATGGGCTGGTGGAGTGGGGGTTTATCTTTATACCTTTACATGCCCAAAAATTGTCTGAAGGGATTATATTGTATTTAAGAGCCTGGCAGATGTTTTTGACGGCCCTTTCTTATTACTTTCTTTTCCTATTTGGCTCTCGCCTCCTAGAACGGGCTAAAGGAAATTTGTTATGGTTGAGGTGGATTCCCACAGTAATTTTCGGGGTTTGGTTTATTAACTTTATTCTCTTCCGCTTGATTATAGCTAGAACAGATGGTGAGTGGTGGTTGACAGCCAGCGATATTTGGGCGAGGTACCTGCTGGCTTTACCCGGTTCTGTTTTAAGTTCTTATGCCCTTTTCCAGCAAATACGCGAGGTGGAGAAGCTGCGGATGCCTCATGTGGTTAAAAATCTGGTGCTGGCGGCAACCTCCTTTGCCATTTATGCCTTAGCAGGCGGACTTATAGTTCCCCGCGCTAGCTTCTTGCCCGCCGCCGTTGTCAATATGGAGAATTTCTTCCGGATCACTGGCATACCTGTCCAGGTTTTCCGGGCGGTTTCCGGCTCTATCATGGCCTATTCCATTATACGTACCCTGGAGATTTTTGACTTAGAAAACCGCCGTCGCTTGGAAGAAGCCGAAAAATACCAAGCTGTTTTGCAAGAAAGGACCAGGATAGCCCAGGACCTTCACGATACTATTATCCAATCCATTTACGCCATAGGTCTTAATCTGGAAAACTGCCTCTACTTGGTGGACGAAGATAAGGGCCGGGCAAAACAGTATATTAGAGAGACCCTGGGCAGGCTCAACGCGATAATTGCTGAATTACGGAACTATATCATGAATTTGAAGCCTGTTAAGGCCGGCGGAGTGGATATCGTGGATGAGATTTCCCAACTAGTGAATCATTTTATCAGCTCATCTTCCCTGGCGGTAACTCTAAACTTTACCGGTATTCCCCCTGTTAGTTTCGATCCCTCTTATGCCCAGAATTTGTGCCAAATTATTCGCGAGGCGCTAAACAATACTCTGCGCCATGCCCAGGCCACAGAGGTACGGGTTCACGTGCAATTTCAGGAGCGGGGAATTTGTGTTATCATAAATGATAACGGCATCGGTTTTGATCCGGTCAAGGTACGACTGGCCCAACAAACCGGAACCAAGCATGGACTGCTCAACATGACGGAGCGGGCCGCCTGGTGCGGCGGTAGCTTGCACATTAACAGCCGGCCGGGTAGGGGCACCATGGTCACGGTGACTATTCCTTACGGGGCTGAGGAAAATGGAACGGATTAAAGTTTTGATAGTGGACGATCACGAGGTGGTGCGCCTGGGGCTCTCTACGCTTTTGTCCCGGCAACAAGAACTGGAGATCGTGGGGGAAGCCGGGACGGCCAGAGAGGCTGTAGAAAAGGCCCGGCTGCTTTTGCCCCATGTAGTGATTATGGATATAAGAATGCCGGACAAAAGCGGCATCGAGGCGTGCCGGGAGATTAGGGAAATTGACCCCCAGATTAAAGTTATCATGCTTACCTCCTATGCCGACGAGGAGGCGCTATTCGCTTCCATTTTGGCTGGAGCCTCGGGTTATGTTTTGAAAGAGATAGGTTGCCGGGCTTTGGTCGAGGCTATCATAACAGTGGGCCGGGGTGGATCGCTTCTGGACCCGGCAGTCACAGGCAAAGTCCTCGATAAGATGAGGGCGCTAGCCAAGGGCACGGTGTCCCACGAGAGATTAAATGAGCAAGAAAAAAAGATCCTGGCCCTTATAGGTGAAGGCAAGACCAACCGGGAGATCGCTAAAGAACTCTACCTTAGCGAGAAAACAGTAAGGAATTATGTTAGCAGCATCCTGGCTAAGCTAAACTTAAGCAACCGGGCCCAGGCTGCGGCTTATGCGGCCAAGCAACGCTTTATGGGGTTATGATTTCAATATAAAGCTAACAGGCCTTGCCGTTTCTTTTTTATCGGCAAGGCCTGTTAGCCAAATTGCACTATAGGTACTAAAATAAAAATCCCCCTCCTAGAAATTCACCGCCGCCGCCCGCCGGGGTTCAATTATGCCCCGCTGTATTTCGGTAGCATGAACCTCCTCAGCTTGAAATTTGTCGGTGAGGTATTTACAGGCCTCCCAGGGGTTAACCCTTTCCCCACAAGTAAAGACATCTACGGCGGCATAACCTAATTCTGGCCAGGTATGGATTGCCAGATGTGATTCGGAGATGACCACCACTCCGCTCACGCCTTGGGGGCTGAACTTATGGAAGCAGACTTCGCGTATTTCGGCTCCAGCCGCTAGGGCTGCGTTAACCATGATCTCTTCTACCTTTTTAATATCATTGAGAAGCTCGAAGCTGCAACCATAAATTTCAGCCAGTATATGGCGACCCAATGCGCGCAATTATCATTCCCCCTTTACCTTTATGTTTTTTAAAAGAGGCCTTCAATCAAATCCAATTGTACCCTGAGACCCCCCCCTTGTCAACAAAATTCTTCACCTATTTCCTTTCTCCAAGATATGCACATAGCCTCTCAGTAGCATAATAGGCTTCTGCATAAGTTAAGTTAGCGCTGGGTTCACGCCCTGTATACTGGAGGGGTAAAAGCCCCTCCTGCCCAGCCCGCAAGACAGCCGTTTGAGGGTCCAGGCGGGAGATATCCTCTCCTAAATAGGCCAGGAGAAGCTTAGCCGCTTCCCCGCGGGTTAGCGGCCGAGCTTCCAGATAGGGCTTAAGTATTTCTGCTCTAGCCTGGACAAGAACGGCCTTCTCCGGCACAGCCCGTTTTATGGCGTTGGCCGTCATGTAGTAAAAGCTCATCCTCGAGATGGGCTCTTCCAGCCTCCAGTTATTGTCGTACCCGGCTACCACCAGCCCCCAATGGTTTACGAACTTAAGAGCAGGGTAAGCCCAGTGGCCTTCAAGGGGATTAGGAATCTCAAAGGCTTTAAGATAAGCCCCCTGCTGAAGCAAGATCTCCTGGATTTTTTGTACATCCGGTAAGCTTCTGGCGATTTCCCGGAAGCTCTTACCTGTATGTAAGGAATAGGCGGCCGCCACCCCGGCCGCATCACCGGTGGCCATCCCCACAGGTACTACCCGGGTGCTCCCAGAGGCCAGATGGGTATAACCTGCTGAGCGACCTACTACTAAGAGATTTTCTACTTTAAGAGGTACTAACGAACGGAAAGGTATGCTATACATGACCGGCCGGCCATAAACATACCCTGTATCCTGAGGTGAGGTAGCTTGGACATCCACTGGATAAGAGCCGTGGGCGATGCGATCGGGAAAATCCCGGTTAAACACTACATCGTTAATATCTAACTGGTATTCGGCTTTTATGTGCCGGGTTTCCCGGACGTAAAGCTCCGGAGCCCACCCGTCTAGCTCCGCCGTTTTAAAGCCAGGAAGTTTTTCCTGCAAAAAAGCCACAATAGCAGGCAACTCCTTCCGGGCGAGCTCCATACCTTCCCTTTTAGAAGCCTCATTTAGCCCGTCCACCCCGAATATCTGCAGGGCATTGATAAGTACTGTACCGTCCTTCTGGCGGCCTATATTTAAACCCCGAAGCCTTAAGCGAGGCGTGGAGGGCTGGTACTGTTTGGTCACCGAGCTAAACCCCCAGGCAGCCCGGCTGGATATTTTAGCATCCTTGATCTGACCTTTTTTTACAGCTTGCCCCAGGGCCTCCCAATCCACCCCCTTAATACGGAAGATAAGGGTCACCGATTGCCGCCGTTCCTTTTCCCCTATATCCTCTGCCCCAACGGTGTAAGGAACCCCAGCTGCGGCAGCCACGTCAGCATCTTGGGTGGCATCGATCACCCGCTGGCCGTAAAACTTGATTACCTCTCCTCCTTTAACGGCCTCTATCCCTACTATTTTGTTTCCTTCCATCAAGGGAGCGCGAAAGATGGTATTTAAACTCACGGCCAGGTTAGGATACCGTCCTACCATACGGCTGAAGATCTCCTTAGCCTCTTCTACATCAAAAACTTCTCCCTTTACTTGTTGGTAAAACTCCTGAAAAGTCCCCCGGGTTAAAAGCTCCCAGCGCGGGCCAAAGTTCATATCAATAAAATTAAGCCACCCATATGTAAACAGCCCTCCCAAACCGTCCCTTTTATCTACCAAAAGGACTTTAACGCCCTGCCGGGCGGCAGATACAGCAGCAGCTATCCCTTCCGGTTCCCCACCCACTACCAACACATCATAGCTGCTACCGGTAACTGGTGCAGGCGCTGGTGGGAAAGTAGAAGGATCTGGGTTGGCCAGCTTAAACTTGCTTAAACCCATCCTGGCCAGTAGAAGATTATGATACCCCAACCAATAGAGGGTTCCCAACAGTAGTAATAAAAGAACCCCTATTAGTACACCATATAGCCTTCTACCTTTGCTCACTATTTCTTTAGCCCCCATTATCGTTACTAAAAAAGAAAACCTACCCGGCAATCCCGGGCAGGCCGTCTTTGGTCGGAGCGACTGGACTCGAACCAGCGACCCCTACCACCCCAAGGTAGTGCTCTAGCCAAACTGAGCTACGCCCCGACACTTGTTGTTGCAAGATAAAGTATAACACCAGCCAACAACCCTTGTCAAGGCCATGGAGTAAAACCTTTCCACTTGTCCCTAGGCTACCGCTTTTCCGGATTCCTTCTCAAAGAAGTGGGCCCGATCTAGATTAAAAACTAGAGGGACTGTATCTCCTACCCTAGGGAGGCTTGCTCCTGGTAGCCTGGCGGTGACGGATTGCTGGCCTACACTAAAGTAGAGCAGCCCTTCCGCCCCTAAAGGTTCCACTACTTCGGCCTTGACTGTAAAGACCCACTCGGGCTTTTTCTCCCGTAAAGCCTGATCTACCGTTATATCCTCTGGCCGTAGGCCTAAAATCAATTCCTTTCCAGGAGCCTTAAGCTTCTTTTCTATACCTTGCGGGAGGGGGAAGCTGAAACCGTCTCCCTTAACTTTTAGAGTCCCCTGATCCTGCTCGACCACTACAGGTAAGAAATTCATGGGCGGAGAGCCAATAAATCCAGCTACAAACATGTTAGCTGGCCGCTCGTATAAGCCCATGGGTGTGTCTATTTGCTGGATGACACCGTCCTTCATGACAACTATCCGGTGGCCCATGGTCATGGCTTCTACCTGGTCATGGGTAACATATATAGTTGTTACCCCCAACCTCTGCTGGAGCCGGGTGAGCTCCGCCCTCATCTGCACCCGGAGTTTGGCATCCAAGTTGGAAAGGGGCTCATCCATCAAGAACACTTTGGGCTCCCGTACTATAGCCCGGCCTAAAGCCACCCTCTGCCGCTGACCACCAGACAACTCCTTAGGCTTACGGTGCAAGAGGTGTTCTATTCCTAAAAGCTTGGCTACTTCTTCCACCCTTCTCTTTATCTCCGGTTTGGGAACCTTCCTCATCTTGAGGCCGAAGGCCATATTATCAAACACGTTCATATGGGGATATAAAGCGTAATTCTGGAAGACCATGGCGATATCCCGGTCTTTAGGTGGGACATCATTTACTAACCGTTCTCCAATGTATATCTCGCCTTGGGTTATATCTTCCAGGCCAGCCACCATGCGCAAAGTGGTAGTCTTACCGCATCCTGAAGGACCTACCAAGACCACAAACTCGCCGTCCTGAATCTCGAGATTAAAATCCTTGACGGCTACCACTTGGCCAAATTTCTTCCAGACATTCTTAAGCACTACATTAGCCATTCTTAACTCTTCCCTCCGCAAAATCTTTATTCGACAAAACCCTAAAAAATCCTTTATATTCCTTTAACCTATTTCGTTTTTAGACTTTGGACCGTGTATTTAAGACCTTCTTCAAGGTTCACCTCCGCCCGCCAGCCCAGCTCCCGCCAGGCTTTACTACAATCGCACCTGCGCGAAACAGTAAAGATAGTAACTTCATGCCCCTGGGCAACTAAAGTATACTATATTGGGATCCGATAAACCCGGCACCACCAGTAACAAGAATACGCAAAACAATATCCTTCCTTTCTTAGTCTGATTTTGATATGATTCTCCTTCTTTTGCTATTCTCCTTCCAAACTTAAAAGCACCCAAGGAAAATCTTTACTTTAGATGTTTATAGGCGATATAATAATCTTGAAGCAATTCTTTAATAAATTTAAGGAGAAATCCGTATGGTAAACCCAATATATGGCAGCTATTGGTATCCTAATTATTGGCTAGCAGGTTATCTTTTAAATCCGCTGGCTCCCTCTTATCCTTACCAGGCAATAAACCCTATCCCTGTAGGCCAAGAAGCCTTATGGGTAAATAACTGGACCCGGCAGCAGTCTTCCCTTTTAGCTAGTACTCTAACTTCTCTAAGCAACTATGCCCGCCAACTTTGGGAGGCTTCCCAACCCTTGCAGCTTAGCACCAACAATAATGTCTTCTTGCAGAGAGCTGCCACCTCATCCGCTCCCAATGCCGTTACCGCCCAGGCTGAACCGGGCGCCACTCTAGCTACCTATGCTATAAGTATAAGCCAGATCGCCACCGCCCAGCAAAACTTAGGCCTAAGTTTATCCAGCACGTCGGCTGCTGGGCTGGCGGCAGGCACCTATACCTTTACCCTTCAGGTAGGTGGGAAGACCTACACCATATCCTTTACCGTTAACGCAGGGGATACCAACCAGACTGTCCTCAACAATATGGCCCAGGCCATAAATGCCTCGGGCGCTCCAGTTACCGCCCAAGTAGCTACCGATATTGTAGCTGGTACCAGCCGCCTGGTTTTAACCGCTAATAATACTGGTACTAGTAATGCCTTTACCTTAACCGATGTGACCGGCAACGCAGTAGCTTATACCGGGGCTAACACGGTTTCCGTTGCCGCCGCCAATGCCAGCTACACTCTTAATGGTGTACCCTATACCTCTCAAAGCAACACCATATACCTGGACAATCGAAAACTGCGCTTAAATCTCTTGGGCACGGTAACTAACGCCACTATTACAGTTACTCCTAATATCCAAGCCATAAGCAACGCCATTAATAATTTCGTGACAGCCTATAACAACTTGGTAACCTTTACAGCGCAAAATTCGCAGTATATAAATCCTGAGCTTCTTTTTAGCTTAAAACAAAGCTACAGCTATCAGGCCGCGAACCTCACTGCCATAGGCATTACCCAGAATCCGGACGGCACTCTAGCTGTAAACCAGACTGCCCTTACCAGCGCCCTCCAGAATAACTTGGGACTGGTAGAAACTGCCTTCAGTGGTATCAACGGCTTAGCTGTGACAGCTGGACTTAAAGCCCACCAGGTCTTCACCAGCCCTTTAAGTAGCTTTGCTAATCCTTTGCCGCAGCTTAATACCACCTATCTTTCCTCTTACAATTGGTGGGGCCTCTTAAACACTACCAGCCTCTGGGCTCTCCTACTACCGCCAGGTCAACTCTTAAACCGGTTGGTTTAACGATTTAGTTAAGCTAAGAAAAAAGCCGAAGCGGTAAGGCATAGGGCCTCACCGCTTCCTTATTGAACCTTCCAGGCGGTTTTTTTTAACTACTTTTCCGGGGAAAGGTAACCCAAGCCCTTTTAAAAAGTTATCCTGCTAACGCCTCCAACTATTTTCTTCCGTGTCAGTGTCAGGTTCACAAAAAGCCAAACGTTATGGAACATCTACACTAAGGAGCCCGAGATCCCTTAAATAATACCCATCACTGCCTCGGCAATACTTACACTATGCATGTTGAGGCGTAAAAACTGATTAATGAGCTCCATATGGACAGAAGTAGTCTCCAAGCTAAAGCGATTTTCTTGTTGCAACCTCTGAAAATGGGAACATCGCAAGTCTTTTTCTAGTCGTAAGATCTCAGGACGGCGGCGAATAATCTGCGCTGCCGCCACCTCGTCATTAGCGGCAAAAGCTTCCATTGCCCCAACAAAATTTTCCTGGACCTTTTTAAACATCTCTTGTAGTTCCGCCTGGCCCTCCGGTGAAAATTCCACTCCACTGGCCTCTATTTTCTGCCACTGGTGCGCCATCTCTACCAGCACATCCCCTATGTGTTCCAGGTCGTTAGCTATATAAAGCAGTTTAATTTTGGATATTAATTGGTCTTCCCCCAGGTTCTCCTCGGGTATGCGCACCAAGTACCGGGCTATCGCTTGGTATAAGTAATCCAAAATATTGTCCAGCCGTTTAAGTTTCAATAATAAATCAACTTCTCGCTCAGCTAAAGGCCGCATGACACGAGGAAACATTTCTTGCTTTATAATATTAGCCATGCGTAAAAGTTCCCGGGAAACGTTGGCTAACGCTATTTCTGGTACCTCTACAACTGAAGGATCAAGATATTTAGCTACTTTCTCTTCTTCTGGCGCGTCAGGTAGTAGCTTTATTGTCAGTTGCCCTACCCAGGTAGTAAAAGGAAGGAAGATAAGCATATTAATCACGTTAAACAAAGTATGGCCATTGGCAACTTGCCGGGCTATGTCCGGCGAGGTTGCTTGCGCCAGCCAGGTATAAAGTCTTAAAAAGGTCAGAAAAATAATTACTCCCCCTAGCTTAAATAGGAAATGGGCTACTGCTACACGCTTTGCTTCCCGCGATAGGGCCAAGCTAGATATAAGGGCAGTGGCAGTAGTCCCCAGATTAGCGCCCAGTACTACGGCTAATGCTCCATATAGGGGCAAAACCCCTTGGGCCGCCAGCGTCATAGCTACTACTACAGTAGCCGCACTTACTTGTACAAAAGCGGTAAAAAGGGTAGCAACTATAGTCATGAGCCAGGGATGAGAAGCTAAATGGTCTAAAAGGTGGATAAAGCCTGGCATAGAACGCAATGGTATAGCAGCCTCGCCCATAACTGCTGCCCCGTAAAAGATAAGGCCGAAGCCTATCAGAGCTTCTCCCAAATGTCTCCACCGAAAACGCTGGGAAAAGAGATAAGGTATAAGTCCAACAACTACAGCCCATAAAGCATAGTCACTCAACCGAAAGGCTATAAGTTGGGCTGTTAAAGTAGAACCTATAGCTGCCCCTAATATCACTCCCAGTGCCTGGCCCAAGCTCATGAGGCCGGCATTGACAAAGCTAACTAAGAGTACTGTAGTAACAGCACTGGTCTGCAGAAAAATGGTAACCAGTAGCCCTGCCAGCATACCATAAACTCGATTTTTAGTTACCCTCCCCAGGATATACTGTACTTGGCGGGATGCTGCTTTCTGAAGGCCCCCACTAATCATGTGCATACCAAAGAGGAAAAGGGCCAGTCCCCCTGTTAAACTGGTGACCGCATTAAATAACATACTCTGACCTCCCAAAATTTTTCTGCCTTTTAAGCCATTAGGGTTAATTCTTCTTTTGGACTGAACCCCAAATGATCATCAGGGGATGTTGCACTCTCTGGCCAGTTCCAAAACTGATTTGCATAGCACAGGAGCCACAATCAGTAACCACTCCCTCAGGTGCCAGTTGACCAATGGCGTTAAATAGAGAATTGCCAATGGCCATTGAAAGATAATGTTTCTCTTTCTTAAAGCCAAAGGTACCAGAAAGGCCACAGCACCCGCTATCTATCAGCTTTACCTTAAGTCCCGGAATAAGGCTTACTAAAGAATAACTGGGAGTCCCTATACCCTGAGCCATAGTGTGGCAAGGTGTATGGTAAGCTAATCTTTGAGGTAAAGGATGTAAGAAATGGTGTAACCGTGAGCTATACGCTTCCAGATATTCCGCATAATCATAAGTTGCCTTAGCTACCAGTTCAGCTTCTTGGGTTCCTAATTCGTCCAAATAGACTTTTTTAAAGGCCAGACCGCACGTAGGACAGGTGCAGATGACTTTAAATCCAGCCTGCACTAAAGGTAAAAGGTTTTCTATATTCTTTCTAAACAGCCTGTGAGCCTGTGCGCGGAAACCGTTAGTCAAAAGTGGTATGCCACAGCACACCTGTTGAGGAACTATGACACTTATTCCGAGAAGCTCCATCAAATTAACCAGGGCTTTACCAATACTAGGCTCATAATAATTCGCATAGCAACCTACAAAATATGCCACTTTTTCCTTGTTTAGTGACTTGAGTGAACGGCTCCAGTGTAAAAAGGACTGGCGGGAGTAGTGTGGAAATGGGCGTTCAGGCGAAATTGCTAGTACCTTATCTAAAAGCTTTTTCCCTAATCTACTTGTCAACAAGGTATTAGCTAGTCCTGCAAAAGCAGTACCCCAAAAACCTGAAAGGTGGGGATAGCCTAATATTAGGTCGCGCCAGTAATGGTTTTTGGCTTTTACGCTTGCTTCTTTGACTTTTATTATTAGCTGGGTTATCTCTACTCCGTTAGGGCACTTTAGCTCGCATCTTTTACAATTAAGACACCAGTCCACTGTATCTTCGACCATTCCTGGCCTTAATAACCGAGCTACCTCAGGGCCAGCATATTTGGGCCCTGGAAAGATCTTTGTGTGCTGTACGACCGGACAGACTTCTAAGCATGCGCTGCATTTAAGGCACCGGTCAATTAGATTAACTAAATAACTCATCTTTTATTCGCCCTTCCAGCTTCTAAGGCTGCTTTGTATCCTGTAGCAATGGCTACTCCTCCACCATTTGCTTCAACAAAGGGGTCGTACCCCGCCAGTATTCTGCCAGCACAAAAAACGTTTCTTAGAAGCACTTCTCCGTTCGAGCTTAAAGGTTGTAACTTATTATTTACCCTTATCCCACATTTAGCAAACCCGTGACTTGTATATCCTAGACACCGCTCGTTAGTCCAATTACCTGGGTTTTGAGTAACTGGAAATCCAAAGATCACCTCTTTTACCCTGGTTTGTTCTAATAAAAGACCACCACCTGCAATACCTCCAGTAGCTAGAACATAACTTTCTCCCTGTATGAGCCGCGGCCTACCGGGAGTATTAACCAACACGCCATAGCAATAATCTCCTGCCACTTTAGCTTCTTCTACAGGAAAGCCTAAAAGAATTTCTCCCCCCAGTTGGCGCAATCGCGTAAAAAGGGCCTCTCTCAAGCGGACTCCGGGGACAGACGGCGGAAGGGTGGGAACTTCGAATATTGGAACCCTAAGAATTTCTTCCATTTTACGTTTTATAAATAGGTGGTGACGCAACCCTAATACTGCAGGGAAAGCAACGCTGGTAATTTTATTATTAATAAATGGTTTTACCTGCTTTAGTAGCTCTGGCCATTCTTTGTCCAGATATACAGCCAGGTCGAGACTGCTAAAATTGTTTTTGCCATAGCCTATTTCTACTTCGGCTACTTGCCATTGATAACCCCTCGTATTTATTCCTGTTACCATTAGCTGAGCACTAAAATCCCGAAAACCTTTAAAATCTATTGCCAGTACCCGGTAATCTCTTTTAGCTCCTACCTCTTGACTTTCAGGTAATAGGTAAGTAGGACGGAAATCTCCTGTAGCAGTAGGTACCCAGGAGTTTCGGCTGCCCGAAGGGTTATTATATGGGCACTCATTCCTAATCTCCTGAACAAAAAATTTAAGTGCCTCGCGTATATCTTCCTCGCTTACTAAAGAATAGGGATGATCTGGTCTTTCTTGGACTAGTCTTTTTATTGCTTTCCATGGGTCATCATCTAGCCCGCAAAGATCAATACAACCTGTCTGCCAAAAAAGGGCACTTTCTCCCGCAGAAATAACTATTGTTTTTTTACCTTGACGTAAGCTCCATAGGGCAGCCGTCATACCCGCTAGGCCACTACCAATTACAACTATGTCGTATCTCATTACTACTCTCCACCCAATCTAAAATTACCCCCGTAAATACCCCGCATTATTTCTATTTGCCTAGCTTGGTCACCCCATAGCACATATTTGTTCCCCTTCCAGCGCTCTTCTATCGTTCTTTCGATAAAATTCAAGCATGCCTCATAATTGACTACTTGTTGACGGTAAAGATGAAGTGCCCCACGCCAGATGCAAAATGTTCCTTGACAGGGCCCCATCCCTAACCGTGTCCTTTTTCTTACGTTACCAGGCGTAATATCGATCTCTTTAATAGCTTTTTGGAAGTTTTCTTCCGTAACTGTTCACACTCACAGATTAAGGAAGAATCCCCCATTGGAAGGTGTGGTAAAGTAATTACTGGTTCTGGTAATGGCTCTTCCATTGTAGTACAAGGCTTGGAAATCCCTAGTTCACGCGCTATCAAATCGACCGCCTGTTCTGCCATAAGCCTGTAAGTAGTTAATTTCCCCCCCACTATGGAGAAAAAGCCCTTCAGATGGTCAATTCTCCCGTGATCCAGCACTGCAAATTCCCGAGGAACTTCTCTTCCTGAAATGTCGCTATTTATACCACTATATAGTGGCCGTATACCAGCATAGGCCCGCAAAATTCTTCTTTGCGTTAAGCCAGGTATCAGGTCGTCCCCCAGAGCGAGGAGATATTTTATTTCTTCTGCAGTAGGACACAGATCGTCAGGATCGCTCGTGGGAACATCAGTAGTACCAAATAAGCTAATAGAACCTGCCGGGACCAAGATGTCCCCGTCTCCTGGATAGCGCAAACGGTTAATCACTCTCGCAGTTAATCGCTGGGCGAATACCAATATGGTCCCTCTACCATAAGCCATATTAAGGTGAATACCTGCCATAGCAGCAATCTTGGCAGCCCAGCTTCCAGCTGCATTTACAACAATTTGAGCTTCAACCTTGTATTTCTCGCCAGTTTGTGTATTTTCAAGTATGGCACCTCTAACCCTTTCGCCTTCGATAACTAACTGAATGACCCGGGTTTGATTGAGTACTCTGGCCCCTCTTTGCACAGCACCTCGGATATTCATCCATACTAGTTCGAAAGGATCAACAACCGCATCGGGGACCCAGAACACTCTACTGATGCGTTCCGAAAGTAAAGGCTCCTTCTGCCTGGCTTCATGAACCCCTATCTCTTCAACGGGTATTTTAAGGCGTCTGGCAACTTTTACCCACTGTTTTAGGTATTCATAATCGTCACCGGGAAGATATACAAAATAGCCCCCGGTATTTTCAATCGCCTTCCCCGCAATCCGCCGTAAAATTTGGTTCTCACGGTAACACTCTAAGGCTACGTCACTATCCTGAATCAGATAGCGGCACCCGCTATGTAAGAGGCCATGACACCGGCCAGTTGCTCCATAGGCAGGATCATACTGCTCGACTAAAATTGCATCTATACCTCTAAGAGAGAGATCCCATAAGATGCCAGCACCAGTAATGCCACTTCCAATTACCAGCACTTCAGTCGTAAGTTTCATGTTTTCTAGTTCCACTCCTTACATCTTTTGCTAATTACTTTTTATAGGGACGTTATGTAAAAGAGAGGGGTTACTTAATTTTATTTAAGTCGAGCTTTTAATCTTGCTGCTAATGTAGTTAATCAACAAAAATGAGGCCACTGAAATATAAACTAGGATTGCTGAAACAGCACTAGCTATTCTCATATCATTGCGGAGCTGTTGGAATAAGACTAGAGGAAAGGTTTGGGCTTTAAACCCCGCTACCATACTGGTTACTTCAAATTCTCCCATCGATATAGCAAATACTAATAGGGAACCACTCAGAATACCGGGCATCACATTAGGAATCACCACATACCATAATCGCTGCCAAAGTGAAGCGCCCAAACTGGCAGCTGCTTCCGACAAAATGCGCTCATCTATAGTCCTGAAGCTAGCAAGAACACTTCGAAACATAAATGGAAACCCTAAAAGCGTATGAGCTATAATTACTATATAAACTGTACCCGTAAGGGCTAAAGGTTCTCTAGTGAAAGACTGGAGCAAAGCTAACCCAACAATTAACGGTGGAATCACTAATGGAAGAACCTGAAAAGTGGTATCGATAAAATTACCTAAGAACCCTTTAAGGCGGGTAACAGTATAAGCAGCTGGAACTGAAATAAATATATTAAGAAGAACAGCAGAACTAGCTACAATCAAAGAAACTATTGCTGCTGGTTTATATTTAGGATCACTCAATATCAATTGATACCATTTTAGAGTAAATCCTTCTGGCCAGAGCCCCTGCCAAAAGAGACTAAATGAATATATTACTGGGACTACCAAAGGGATAATAATAAATGCTAGGAGAAGAAAGAAAATGGCTTGGTTTAATCGTCTTTGCATTAAGATTTACCCCTCCCTGGCTGCAAACGACGTTCTAAACTCGAAATAAGAATTAGAATAACGGCTATAAATATTGCTAACACTACAGCTAAAGCATCTGCCTGGGGAATATTAAAATTACTTTCCGAAGTATGGGAATAAATTTGTAAAGATAATAGGTTTTTTTCCATCCCTGTTAAAGCTAAGGCAGTACCGAAAGCCCCCATCATTCCTGCAAAGAGAATAGAAATACCACCAAGAAATCCTGGTAATAATACTGGAATGATAATGTATCTCCATAATTGCCACCCCTTGGCCCCCAAGCTTCTCCCTGCTTCTATAAGACTAACATCAAGGTTCTCCATGGCAGCTGACATCACTAAAGTCATCAATGGTACTTCAAAAAACGAATAAACTACTACAAGACCTACCCAAGTATAAAGGTCAAATTGCCAACCACCGGGTAACCTAAGTAGTTTTAAAATTATATTAAAAATCCCATTGCGCCCCAATAATACAATAAAAGCGAAGGCAACCACTAATCCAGAAAGAGTCATGGGAATAGAGAAAAGGGACATTATAATACTCTTCATCCTTTGGGGAAATTTGGTGATAACAAAAGCAATAAAGGTCCCGGCCACTGCTCCTACTAATGTGGTAGCAATAGAAAAAAGAAGGCTATTTTTAATCGCATTTAGGTATTGGGGTGAAGTAAGTATATTGTAGTAATTAACTAGAGTAAGGCTCCCTGTATTATTATCTATGAAGCTACGTACAAGGACATTTCCCAGCGGGAAAAGTATAAAAAGCCCTAAGAAAACGCCTATAGGAAGAAGAAAAATATGCTCAATTAAGTTTAGCCCTTGTAAGGTAACTCTCATAAGTTTTGGTAACCTCCTTGCGGGGGCCAGTTTTTAAATGAACTGGCCCCCCTATTTATGCAGCTCCTTAACGGTTACAGTTGAGCAGGCCTATTGCCCTACAGCCGTAGCCCAAGCCTGAGGAATTTGATCGGACACAGAGCTTTCTTTTTGGTAATCAATAAATATTGCCTTACTGTAGGCTTCTTTAGGAGGGAACTTCTTAGCTAGTTCAGGAGGAAGTTCTACATCTGGCCTTATAGGAGTAACATAGCCCCCTGCATAAAGTTGCTGCCCATATTTGGAGAAGAGAAATTCCATGAATAGTTTAGCTGTATTAGGATGCGGGGCATTGCGAGCCATTATAACCGAGCCACCGCTGGTAACAGTGCCATCCGATGGGATTACAATTTCACTAGGGACTCCTAATTCATCCCGCCATTTTAAAAGATTGTAATCAAAATTAATCAGGATTCCTACTTCTCCACGCTGAAATTTAGAAACAGTAACTTTGGGATCTACAGAAGCCACCACACCGCGTTTATGAAGCCGAGCAAGAAACTCTATACCAGCCTTGTAATTGTATGGATTTCCACTCATAGCCAGGGAAGCAGCTTCAACAGTATTAATACCTGTTCCTGTAGCGCGAGGATCGAGATAAGCTAAAAGTCCTTTATACTCATCACTATCCAGCTCTCTCCAAGTTCTTGGTATTTTCTTGACAAGTTTCGTATTCACAATCCAACCAATGGTCCCTTTATAAGCAGCCTGCCAAACACTGCCATCTCTTCCAACTCCCTTTTGCCCTTCAGGTATTTTGTCCCATCCTGCTGGCTTATACTCAGATGTCAAACCCCGCTTGGCTAATTCCTCGGCTAGCGAAGGCTTTAGATCTGCTACATCATTCTTAGAAGCATTCTCTTCCGTCATACGGGACAGGACAACTGTACTCCCCATATCAATATCTTGATGTTTAATCCCAAATAACCGTTCAAACTCTTTATAAATCTCTCCATAGTTGGCCCATGTATCAGGCATTCCATAACTATTAATTACTCCTCCTTCGGCCTTAGCTTTCTGGGCTAATTCTTTAATGATTGGTGTGTCAAGTTCTGGAGGAAGTTTCAACTGTTCTTTTTTTCCTTCAACCTTAGATTGCTGCCCGCCACAACCATTTATCAAAATACCTATCAGCAAAACTATTACAACCAAATAGATACGTTTACCAAAGAAAACCTTAAACATTTAAATACCTCCTTTAATCCTAATTTTAGTCTTTACCGTCTTACTACACCCAAAATAATCGAATAAAACCCTTATTTTTTTAATCACCTCCCTAGTTCCTTAAGCATTCTTCTTCCCACCACTTTCTTAAGGTAGTTAAGCTACTAAGGTATTCTTCTGTATTACTCCTAGGAAGTTCTAACAAGAAGACTGTATTAGGGTTCATTAACCATAATTTCTTTAGGGCTTCGCGGTATTCTCGGGATAATTTGATTAACGGGAGGTGCAAATCATATTTGCCATCATTAGTGTGAAGATGGGTATGCCAAATTAACCCCTCTAATTTTTCAATAAAAGCTTGGGGATCTTCTCCTGCCAATAAACTGTGGCCAAAGTCCAAAGTAACTCCTACGTTGGGATTATTTAGATCTTTGAGGAAAGCCATTATCTCATCTGAAGAGTTCATTAACTCCCAAGGACGATATAAATTTTCTATCGTTAGCTTAATGCCTAGATTAATAGCAAAATTTGCCAATTCGTCTATGCTTTCTAATGCAGCTTGTTTATGATCAGTTCTAACCTTTTGTAATTCTCCTTGTAAGAGGGATATATATGGATAATCCGGCGATGGAAAGTCAGACCAGTCAATAGTACCCAAGTGAAGTACTACTAATTTTGCTCCTATATTGGCGGCAAATTCTAAATCATGGTTCAATGCTTTTATAGTTGCACGTCGGACAACTTTATTAGGGGAGGAGAGATTAAGCCCAACAAAACGGCAATGTACTG
Source organism: Thermanaeromonas toyohensis ToBE (assembly GCF_900176005.1). Classification (NCBI taxonomy): domain Bacteria; kingdom Bacillati; phylum Bacillota; class Clostridia; order Neomoorellales; family Neomoorellaceae; genus Thermanaeromonas; species Thermanaeromonas toyohensis. Next base: position 2,132,285 of record NZ_LT838272.1, read on the forward strand.
AAATATCAAAGTTATATTGGGAGGATAATTCTCGGAGTAAATTTTCAATATAATCTACAGCAGCTTTACCTAAGGGATCCGTTACTTCATCTATTTCTTCTGGCGACTTGATCTCCAACCATGAAAAACCTTTTTTCATTAAAGAAGGGATCCATCCCTCTAAAATTTCTTTTTCGCTAGGTACTGAAAAACCCCATCGTATCGCCATAAGTAATGTTTTCTCCTTTTAACCTGTTAACTAATTTTAATCTGTAATTAAAGTAGCCACATCTGGTGGAAAGAAAGCAGTTACCCTTTCCCCTGGGAAAAAATCCGTTCCTAATTGAGAAGGGAGGTCGACCTTAAGTTCTATCCCGTTATCTATAGTAAGAATAATTCGTACTTGAGAACCTAAAAAAGTAGTCAATTGCACCTGTCCCTCAATAACATTCACTCCCGCTGGTACTTCTTTTTTATCCTTACAAATACTAATTCGCTCAGGACGTACGGCTAAGAGAGCCTTTTCCCCAGTAACTACTGACACTCTTTCATTAAGAATAAGCTTTCGCCCTTGCCAAAGGAATATATTACCAGCTACCACCTCTCCTTCTAAGAGATTGATGTTTCCAACAAAATTGGCTACAAATCTAGTCTTGGGCATGAAATAAATTTCTGAGGGAGAACCAACTTGTTGAATCACTCCATTTTGCATTACTACCACTCTATCAGAGATGGCCAACACTTCTTCCTGATCATGGGAAACATAAATAGTTGTAATCCCCAATTCTCTTTGAATCCGTCTAATTTCTAACCGCAGCTCCTCCCTGATTTTGGCATCTAAAGCTGAAAGAGGTTCATCAAGCAGTAGTACTTTGGGTTCCCGTGCCAAGGCTCTAGCCAAGGCCACTCTTTGTCGTTCACCACCAGAAAGTTGCCAAATATAGCGATGCCCTTTTTCTTCTAATTTGACCATGGACAAAAGTTGTTTTATCTTGCGTTCTATTTCAGAACGAGGTTTGCGGGCAATAATCATGGGGAAAGCTATATTTCTCCAAACATTCATGTTAGGGAAAAGGGCATAATTTTGAAAAACCAGACCTATGTTACGTTTTTCTGGAGGGATCTTGCTAACATCTTTTCCATTTATTAAAACAGTCCCCTCCTCGGGTTGTTCAAAACCGGCGATTATTCGTAATACTGTAGTCTTTCCACATCCCGAAGGGCCAAGAAGAGAGACAAACTCCCCTTCTCTAACATCAAGAGTAAAATTACGTAACACCTGAAGGGAGCCAAAACTTTTATTGATATTCTGCAGAGAAACAGCAATCTCTGCCATCAGCTCTTAAGCCTCCCCACGTACTCGCCGCACAACCTCCATTAACTCCTTTACCCGGCGGGGATCAACTGGATTCCAGGTAATACCATCCACCTTAAGTCCTGAACCTACTATCGCACCGTCTGCTTGCTTAAGTAGCTCTTCTGCATTTTCCTTGCGCAGGCCGGTATTTAAAAATACCGGTATATCCCTTACAGTAGACTTAACCTCGCGGAGTAGCCTCTCTTCTACCGCAGATCCAGTCATGGGACCGGAAACGCAAATAACATCGGGTAAGCAGGCAAAGGCTACTGAGCGTGCTACCTCTACAACGCTACGTCCTACACCCAAGGGAGCCGCAAACTCTGCATTGATATTGAAGAAAAGTTTAATGTGTTCGGCACCAATAAGCCTGCGGTAACGGAAGAATTCACCCACCCGGTTATCCCAAAATCCCATATCGCTGGCGTAAACTCCGGTAAACACCTCCCGTATGAAGTAGGCACCCACAGCATTAGCTACAGCTAGCGCACCAGCAGGATCCCACAATACATCTACCCCATAGGGAACGCATATCTTTTTCTTTAATTCAGTAACCACCCTTACCATAGCGCTGATAGTAGCGGCATCTCCCCTTAAAATGTAAGGCCTGTCGTTTTCATTGCAGAACATTACACCATCAATTCCGCCTTCCTGGAGGGCTTCTAGATCTGCTTCGGCAGCTTCTATAATCTCCTGTAAGCCGCCTTGTTCATTGTACAGGGGGCTGCCCGGCAGGGGTTTAAGATGGATCATGCCAATTATGGGCTTAAGAGTGCCAAAAGTTGATTCTAACCAGTTCATCTCTAGCCTCCTTTACGTTCTTATAGTTGAATTTTAAACTTAGACTTAATAGATTGTAGTATTTTTGTATTTTATATGAAGCAGCTTTTTGAATAAGTCTAAATAAGATCTGCCCCGCCTGTAACATCTATGGCTTCACCCGTAATAAAATCAGCCGCGGGCGAAGCTAAAAACAGTACCACTTTCGCCACATCTTCCGGTTCCTCTAGCCTTCCCAGCGGAGTATTGCGAATATATTCAGCCTTCACCTCCTCCACTGTCATTCCCCTAAGGCGCGCTTCCCATACTAGTTCCCTTTCTTGCATGGAAGTGCGTACGTAACCCGGGCACACAGCATTGCAAGTAATGCCATACTTAGCTACTTCCAAAGCCAGGCTTTTAGTAAACCCGATCACCGCCCATTTGGAAGCTGCATAATGAGCTAGCAAAGGTACACCACGTTTGCCAGCCATAGAGGCTATGTTGATGATTTTTCCCTGTTTTCTCTTTATCATTTGTGGCAACGCTGCCTGGGAGACCAGGAACACCCCCTTGGCGTTTACTTTGAAGTTAAAGTCCCATTCTTCTTCGCTCATGTCCTTGACCCAATTCATAGTAGAAACCCCGGCATTGTTAACGACTATATCGAGCCGTCCATACTCATTTACCAAGCTTTCTACTGCCTTACTGCACGCTTCTTTTATAGTGACATCCAGTGCCAAGGGTAGGGCTTCGCCCCCTGCCTGCCTAATCTGGGCTGCCACCTCCTCTACGGCTTCCCATTCTATATCACCTAACCCCACACGGGCACCTGCCCTGGCTAGGGCTTCAGCAATTGCCCGGCCTATACCTTTACCAGCACCGGTGACTAAAGCCACCTGGCCCTCTAAGAATTTGCTATCCAACATTAGCTTTACCTCCTGATTTTTTAAGCTAATTTTTTACTTCTATATGCTGAAGGGGTTGTAGAAGAGGGAAATCTGATTTTAAGTCTTCATATAGTTTGCGATAAACGCTATAAGCATTCTGGTATAACTTGACTTGTGTCTCATCAGGAATAAAACAGCGGCTGTGGCGGAGGAAAAGTTCAATTTCTTCCCAGGTCTTAAAAAGGCCTGCACTTTTGCCGGCCAGAAATGCTACCCCTAGAGCTGAACCTGGATGTCCAGGAAAGCTCCTAACCTCCCTCCCCAATATATCCGCCGCAATTTGAGTCCAGAGCTGGCTTTTAACCCCTCCATTGGTAGCAAATACCCGTCTTATATTGCATCCCATCTCTTCCAAGACTTCCACGTGATGCCGGAAGCCAAAGATGACCGCCTCTAAGATAGCGCGAAAAATATGACCCCGGCCATGATGAAGGCTTAGTCCAAAGAAAACTCCTCGCGCTAGGGGATCCAAGATGGGAGTCTTTTCTCCTAAAAAGTAGGGTAATACTATTAATCCACCCGCCCCAGGAGGAACTCTTTTTGCCTCCCGGTCAAGTTGCGTTAATATTTCAGGAGTAGCGTCCTGCCCTAACACGTTAACCACAAACCACTTCACCAGCGAGCCGCTGGAAGCCATACAACCGTTAAGCAAAAATTTACCGGGTATAACATGAAAATCAATATATAATCGAGGATTAGTTTTAAGCTCGTCTATACAGTATAAGATATCCCCTGCTCCACCGAACTTAATCAGAAGATCCCCTTCTTCCCGGACTCCAGCTGCCAGCGCAGAAGCCACGTGGTCAGCACTACCAGCGATTACCGGTGTTCCAGCCCGGAGGCCAGACTCTTTAGCAAAGGAAGGGCTCACTTCCCCTACTATCTCCAAAGATCTCCTAACAGGTGGGAAAAATTCCCTTAGAACCTCAGCCGCTTCCAAAAATTCAGGGATCCACTCCTGTTCCCAGATGTCAAAAAGACCGCTCTCCACTGCCCAGTTTATTTCAAGTGACAACTTGCCAGTTATCCGATAAACGAGGTAATCATAAGAACCACAGACAGCGCGTAAACGCCTCCATACGTCAGGTTCATTTCTTTTAACCCAGAGAAGCCGGGGACCTACATGTTGCTGGTTTATAAAGCTACCCGTTCGACGGTATACTTCCTGTGGATCTAATCTTTGCTGTAAGAGCTTGATCTCCTCTACTGCCCGGGCATCATTCTGCTGGATAGAGTAACGTAAGACTTCCCCTTTTTCATTAAGGAGGACCAAGGCAGGAACCATGCCGCTTATGCCAAGGCTTTTAATTTGGTTACTTTCTATGCCACTAGCCAGGAGCTCCTTAATAGCAGTTACTACATTCTTATACCAAGCTGCCGTATCTTCTTCCGCCCAACTAGATTTAAGGGAAATCAGGTCATGGGGTTTATTAACTTCCCGTATTAGATTCCCTTCTTTATCGATCAAAACTGCTTTAACACCTGTAGTCCCTATATCGATACCTAGGGCAAGCTCAGACATACTTTTCACCTCGCCTAGTCCCCCAGGGGAGCTAATTCTATCCTTACTCCTGCCTTCGACCAGCTCGTGATTAGCTCCTGTTCTGCTCCCTCATCAGTAATAAGCAAGTGTGCTGCTTGCAGGGGAGCTATGGGAACTACTGAAGACCGTCCTAATTTGGTGTGATCAACAAGGGCTATCACTTCTCGCGCCCGGCTTATAAAGGCTTTTTTAATTTCTACTTCTTCTAAATTGAAATCGCTAAATCCCTCTTTGAGGGTGACCCCCGCAGCGCTTAAGAAAAAACGATCAAAGCGCAAAGTTTCTATGGCTTGCCTGGTCAGCGCTCCCACAAGGGACATCTCACTGTCTCTTAGCTGGCCACCCAAAAGATAAACTGATACGCTAGAGCCTGCCAGAGCCTCTGCTATGGGGATGCCGTTAGTAAATACGGTTAAATGGGGGATCTTCCTAATTTCCTCGGCTAGGGCTAAGGTGGTAGTCCCCACATCTAAAGCTATAGCTTCTCCCGGCTTGATAAGCCGCATAGCCAAGCGTGCAATGGCCTTCTTTTCTTCCCTATTGAGCCCCTGGCGGCTAGTAAAAGAAGGCTCCCACTCTTCTAGCTTAGAGGCGAGAGAGGCACCGCCCCTTATACGATCGATTTTCTTTTCTTTCGAAAGGACTACTAAATCGCGTCTCACTGTAGCCTCTGATACCCCAAGCCGTCTAGCTAGCTCTTCTACCCTAAGGTAAGGAGATTCTTTAAGAAGTTCTAATATTGCTTCTCGACGTGCCAAAGAATTAATACTCATCTGAGCCTACCTCAAACATTATTCTTTAATTCCGCCTATAGTTTTAATACATATATTCGCACTTTCTTTTCAGATTCCTGCCAACCAATAAAAATTTTTTTGAGTGAATTTTGATCATATATTGCGCAGAAGTTGCTTAAATAAGCTAAACTTAAAGCTTCCTGTTATAACAGGAGGCTTTAAGTTTAGCTTATTTTATACAATAGATAACCTTTCCCTTCTTACTATTTAAGGTTGTTTTGTCATGCCAACCTGCTAACTTTTACGGCGCAGAATTTGCAGTATGTAAACTTAGTACTCTTAGCGAAATCTCAACAAGGTATGGATCAAATTGGCTTCCTGCACATCTCTTAAGTTCTTGTAAGGCCTCCTCGTGGGTTAAGGGAAGGCGGTAAGGCCTTTTTAACGTCATGGCATCATAAGCATCAGCTATAGCCAGGATGCGGCTCAAAAGGTGAATTTGCTCTCCCCGCAAGCCTTGGGGATAACCCCGCCCATCCCACCGCTCATGGTGCTGAAGAATATAAGGAGCTACTCTGGCCAGCTCCCCGGAAGAGAGGGCAATACGGTACCCCACCTCAGGATGCCGCCGGACTTCTTCCCATTCTTCTTCTGTAAGAGGACCAGGCTTTAATAAGATACTGGCTGGCACTACCAGCTTGCCGATGTCGTGCACGTCCACCAGGAGGCGGAGATTATCTATTTCTTCGTGTGATAAACCCATCGCTTCTCCCAATAAGCAAACTATCTCTTTCATACGTTCCGTATTGTGGAAATGTGTGCACATAAAGTGAAGCCCAGGATTTAAACCCTGGGCTCCTTACCCTCCCTTGTCATCCTTTGTCTCATTTACTTTTGAGTTACCCCATAATGCCAATCGGCTCCACCATTGTTGTCCCATGTCCCTGCATTATTGACAAAGCAAAAATCAAATTTATATCTATCCGTAGGCATGGTAAGGGTAACTTCCCAGAAACCATCTGCTCTTTTACTCATAGCAACATCGTTAATAGTACCTGCTGCCCATCCATCAAACCCGTAATGCAAAGTAATACTTCTGGTAGCCGGGTCGCTAGCCAGGAAACCTTTATAGTAAATCGTAACAGGCTGACCTTTTACTGGTGGATTAGGGAACATGTCTACAGGAGTAATATAAGGACTGTAGCTGCGAGCAGTAATCGTGATGTGATAGTCTGCGCCTCCGTTATTATCCCAGTTAGTGCCATCTGTGAAGGCCATATCGATTTGGGTAGCATTAGTCGGTACGCTTATAGTAACCTCCCATATACCATCACTGCGCTTAATCATCTTTTTATCCGCAATGGTTCCCGCTGCCCAATTGTTAATGCCCCAATGCATGATTACTTGAGCGCTATTTTTAAGGCTACCATTGTAGTAAATTGTAAGAGCCTTGCCCTGGGTTGCCTTCGCTGGATCCCAGTCTATAACCTTAAGGGGGTCGGGCTGGAAGGCATAGGTTACATACCGGTCCCTTACAATATCTAGCTGGTCAGCGATCTTACCGTAATATTTGGAAATGGCCAGGGTAACGTATTCTGCCATTGACCAGCCCAGCGGTGTCATAGATTTTGTAGGTGTACCTGGTGTATACCCTGCCGGTGCATTTAAATCCCAAACTTGTTCTGGGATCATATAACCACTGTTAGCAGCATTTCGCATGGCATCCAAATACGGGGTGGCATCGCCCCCGCTGGCAATAACATAATGGCCGCGTTCACCAGTAAAGATAGGCCACAGGCGACCAATACCTGCTCCATCATAGTTAGAGCCATCTGCATTTTCGCCGTACCCATCGTGCGGATAGCGGAACCAATAATCCCCTTTGCCGGGAATGGTCTGTTTAATAGCCCCATCGGTTTCTGCAAAGGATTGCTGGATATAAGGATCGTTATAAGGCTTTACTCCATGGCGCACTAACTCAGTAAAACTAGTATCCACAATGGAGCGCTCGTCCCAAGAGCCTCCCCCATTAGCTATGTTAATGGTATGGCCATCATTAGGGTCTCCCCAATCATCTATCCGTTCGAAGTACCACCCGTCACCTAAGGGGCCACTGGTGGTGAAAGTCCAGTTAGCTACAAGGCCTTGCAAATAATCAGCCCGTTCATAATACCGGTCGCGGTCAGCAGTATAACCATTAAGATCAGCGATTTTTCCAGCTGCCACCAGACCTGCCACTACAGCAGCGATGGTGGCAGGGGAATATCCTGCATTTTCCTCCCATCTCTCCTGGCCAGTGTAGGGTGCGTACTTGAGGAGATAATCCGCTGCTGGCTTGATTTCGTTTAGATAAAAAGTAGCATCAGTCTTACCCACTTTATAAGCTAACATGATGGGGAAGGCCGTCTCATCGAGCTGTTGCCCAGTCCAGTAAGGTGTACCATCTACCCAGGAGTTTTGCGGGAAACTCCCGTCTGATTTTTGTTGTTTAGTGAATAACCATTCCACTGCTTCAGTAGGGGTAACTGTATCTCCTGCAGCTAGCAATGCGCTAGCTTTCTTATATAGATCCCGAGCCCACACAAGATGATACCCGCCATTACTACTATCCCCTTGGGTGTCACCCCAGGGGTTACCAAGGCCAGCTACAATAGCGCCGCTAGCTTTATCTTTGCTAGCCCTTATTACCATAGCCGCTATACATAGTACTGCTGATCAGCTGTACCTCCAAGGGAATCGAGTGAATTACACCAAGTATTCCATTCTTGAATGTAAGTAGACTTTAGGGTAGCAAAATCAGATCCCAAGGTACCTATAGTTGCATTTTGAGCGTCTGTAGCAGTGGCTCCAAAGCCTAATACTACTTTAAAAGATACTGAAGTAGCAGCTGGCTCCCCTAGATCAAGTAAAGCCATCTGGGCTACATTTCCATTAGTCGCGCTGTCATAGGTCCAATTCATAGTATAATCTGGAGCAGTGCCACCCTTAAGATCAGTCCAGCCATCGCTCACGCCGACAAAACCGTTCGACTGCATTCCACTCTGGAAGGGGATGGAAGTACCTAATACGGATGTCCTGCCGTTAGGATCGGAGGCTTGGAGGTATGTTTTCCCATTCACTACAACTGTTTGCCCTGTATCATTGTCTCCACTATTGGAAATAGTTGGATTATAAAGTACATAAACAAGATAATCTCCCACTGTCCCCGTAAGGGCGGTAAAAGTTACCTCTTGAATTAGACTATCCCGTGTAGGATCGGTATAGATTATCTTCTCTATCTTATACTTGCCATCTTTATCGGTGTTGGTTACCTTCCAAATTAAAGCCCTGGGATCTACAAGGGTAACAACGTGGTCAGTATCTACTTTTTCTTCATCCACCCACGTATGCGCTGCATCGCCCACCATGAACTGCAAGTCAGTAGTATTGGGTGTATCAGGCGTGGGCCAGAAAACTGCCCCTATAATTCCTTGAAACCCTGTAAAATACACTTTAGAAGTAGAATTATTAGCTGTACCAACAAAATAGTTAGTAGTCGGAGCCCACCATGATGGGTTACCAGGTGCTCCCGGGGCCTCGCCCGAAGTAAGAGCCCCAGCATAGCCAATAGTTGTAGATAATAGAATGAAAAATATACATAAAAGGCCTGCTAGCTTGGATAATCGCTTCTGTTTAATAGTGAAAATAGAGAAACCCAAATAAGTCGCCTCCTTCCTTTAGCTTTAATACGTGCTACAATTTACAATATCTTATATAAAGTCTAATATTATCTCCTCTCTTCCCCCCTTTCACCTCCTTATAGAGGTACTTTTAGACAATTAAGTATTTAATACGAACTGTTAAATTAATTTCGCAATAGAATTGGAAATTCCTCTGTATTTTTTAGCTAGCAATATGGGATTATTTTGGCTTCTTACCTTGTGAAAGTATATTAATGACAATAAAAAATCGATTATTTGGGTACAAAAAAATACGGGGTGGCCCCCTAAACTAAAAATAAGCATCAAATTTTTCGTTTGCGAATCTTTCCAATGAGCCCGAGGTGACCGATGTGTCTGGTTCCTACGTGGTCCCATCACTAAGGTAATTAAGGTAGGCCACTGGATCAAAAAGGAAACAATGATAAGCATAAATCCTGCATATTGAGGATGGCGGACATATCTATATATTCCGTCGGTAACCAATTCTCCCCGTGCTTTATGGATCTTTTTCCATCCAGCATATATAGTAACGCTATGAGCAATAAAATGTCGGTGCCTGGATGAATAATGAAAGAAACAACAGGAGAGTTACCCAAGAAAACCTTTAGCAGGTGGCCGTTGGAATGTGAAAACGGGTCTGCCACAGGGTATCTCTCACCCAACCAAGAAGACAATAAATATATAGTTAAAGGAAAACCATACATTTCCGTAAACAGAGCAACAAAAAAGGCACTTAAAGCCCCCATATTCTTCCAATCTGTTTTGGTTTTGGGCTTAAATGCTATAAGTACGAGAAACGTCATAAATAAAACGCTTCCAATCACAATCGGCCAATATCCATAGGCATATGCATTTGCGTAGGCATATACATTTGCGTGGTCCATACTAAAGCCTCCTTGCTCGATGGGGACCCAATGAAAATGCGTTAATGCTTTGGCTCAAGTAGGACCCTAGGCCTGGCTTGTAACTATTCTGTTTTTTGCTTCTGTGTACCGGCCCCTTCCTGATGGTGACTATGAGCATCCGCTACTTCGCCGTGCCTGCGGTATCCGCCGTGTCCGTGACCTCCGCAACACCCACCCCCATAGCGCATCATTAAAAGGAACAAGCGTTTTTATACTACAACAAATAGGTATTGACTCTATACCCCCGATGGGTATATTGTAGAGATGAAAATAATTATCATACTCAGGGAGGGTTTACTGGTGCTGGCAGGGATGTTGATTACTATCCGGGAGGGTTTAGAGGCTTTTTTAATCGTTGGGATTCTATTAGGTTACTTAAAAAAGATTGGCCAGGAACGGTTTGCCAAACATATCTGGTTAGGCTTTTTTGCTGCGTTAACATCCAGCGTGACACTGGCGTGGGTTTTTCAGTTGCTGGCTGTGCAATTCGAAGGGACCAGTGCGCTGGTGTTTGAAATGGTTATCTCCCTCGTGGCGGTAGGAGTATTGACATATATGGTCCTCTGGATGCAACAGCAGAGCCTTACCATCAAATCAGACTTGGAAAACCAGGTAAACGCCGCCTTGTCGGCCAATAACGTCCTGGCCCTGGCCGGACTGGCTTTCGTATCGGTATTGCGGGAGGGACTGGAGACAGCGCTATTCCTCACCGCCCTGGCGGGCAGTTCCGAAACCGGCAGCCTCCTCCCGGGAGCGCTTTTAGGGTTGGCTGTTGCTGCACTGGTCGCCTTCGCTTTCTTCAGGGCAGCCGTTCGCCTGAACCTGCGCAAGTTTTTCCTGGTGACCGGGTTTCTCTTGATCTTCATTGCCGCAGGCCTGGTAGGGCACGCAATATTGGCCTCCCATGAACTTGGTCTTGTCCCTCCTATTATCAGTGAAGTATGGAACACCAACGGCATTATTGATGAAGAAGGCCTCCTGGGACGGGTTCTGCATGCCTTTATCGGTTACGACGGGAATCCTTCGTTGATGTGGGTCCTGGGGTATTTCGGTTACGTTTTGGTTTTCGGGCGGAAGTTCCTGCAACAGATCGGCAGAGCCCGGTCAGCCCCCACCAGTTCCCAGAGGTGAGAAATAACATGGGTCAGAAGTAATATGTACCGGTGATACACCTGGCGTAACTTCCGAAGTGTCCAGGCAAGGGCTCCCGAATGCAAGCGCGCAATCCCAGACGAGCCACCCAAAACAATTAAACCGCAGCCAGGTAAATAATTTGTTTAGAAACATTCAAAAAGGCCGCTACAACATCTGGATCATATAAGGTGCCAGCTCCTCGCTTCAATTCCTCTAAAGCCTCGTTAATAGTTAGGGCTCGGCGATACGGTCTGTTCGTTGTCATAGCATCAAAGCTATCGACCACTCGCAGAATCCTAGCGCCAAGAGGTATTAACTCACCTTTCCGCCTGAAGGGATAACCCGAACCATCAAAATTCTCATGATGAGCGATAATTATAGGAGCACATTTTGCTAAAGGCGGTACACAGCGAACTATTTCAGCTCCCCATATGGGGTGCTGCTTAAAAATAGAACGTTCTTCTTCGCTTAAAGGAGTTGCCTTGTTTAAAAGCTCTCGCTCTATCTCTATCTTACCTATATCATGGAGAAAGGCGCTGAGCTTTATAGTTTGGAGGTCTTCTTGGGGCAGACCTAGATACTCCCCGACAATGACCGCATACTTTGTAACCCGTTCTGAATGCCCACGAGTATATCGATCCTTGGCATGAATCACACTTAGAAGGGTTTTTAGAGTATGGAGCAGGTCTTCATCGGTGCTGGTATGGGAATTACATAGCTCGTCGAGTACAGAAAAATAAATTTCTGTTCTGTTTTTACGACCCAGTTTGGCACGGAAAAGTGCATCATCGGCACGGCTAATAAGCTCCTTAGGCGTGTTGGCGTGAACAGGGTAAGTAGCAATGCCAAGGGATAAAGTAACCTTTTGGGCAGGCTGATATTCTTTACCGAAGAAAGGATAATTTTCCACTTCCTTACGTATTTGTTCAGCCACAGCCAGCGCCTCTTGGCTGGAGTATCCGGGTAAAATTATGGCAAACTCTTCTCCGCCATAACGCACAGCTACGGCTCCGGGAGGACTTTTACGGCATATTATCTCACCAATTTTCTTTAAAGCCTCGTCCCCTTGAAGGTGCCCCAAAGCGTCATTGTACGTTTTAAAGTAGTCAACATCGGCAAAAATCAAAGAGAGGTTGGCATTTTCCTTTATAGCCCAAGCAAACAGTTCCTCTAACACCTGGTAAAAATAACGTTTATTCCATAACCCTGTAAGGTCGTCTTTATTAGCCAGTTCTGCTAGTTTCTTTATGGTTTCCCTTTCTATATCGATAAAACCCCCGATAAGCCAGGCCGCGATAAACATAATTAGACTAAGGATTAAGTCAGCTTCAAAAGTCTTATTGATCTCTGTAAAAAAAGCATGTAACAAGTCAATAACTAATATGGGGGCAAGGCATAAACAAGAAAATATGATACCCCATTTCCGCCCGTGATTTATAGCCGCGTATATTACTGGTACAAAGTAAAGTATTTTAAAAGAGCTTCCCTTTAGATCTAAAATAAACACAATAACTGCGGTAAAAATTAAAAGGAGAAAACTCAATATCACGCTAATAATATTTGGGGATTCGCTAGAAGTGAATACAGTTAAACTATTTTTGGCAAAATATAGCATTCCACTTAAAGCAAAAGTACCTAAAATAATACCCAATATCGACCAATAACGATATATTATATATAGCCTGAAAGGTACTCCCAAGGTGCTCATTATAGCTATAGCCATAACGGTCAAGGCGCACAGGTGAAAGAACAGTATATATTCCGCTAGTCGCTTGCTACGTTCTTCCTTCCAGTCCATAATAAACCTTCCCTAAAAATTTTCTAGAGAGGTGATCCCACCTCTCTAGACTCTCAATTTACTTTCTTAACATTCGTGGTACTTCAGGCTCATAGGCTAGATAGTAGCACGCTGAAGCAGCATTTATGTAGGCCAAAAAAGTGGCCGCAAAGGCAAGTGCCGCCAGTAACAGCACGGTTAAACGCCTCATCCCCATCTCACCTCCTTATTGTAAAGGATACTGGCAAGAAAAATTATAGCGCCCTGCCAGGCCAGGCCTACAGCCCCGGCCAGGGCCAGGGAAGGCCACCGACTACTAATAAGAAGCAAAAGGAGGGGAACTACTATAGAAACTCCCACGGCGGTTCTGCGTAACCTGCGCCGTATAACAGGTGAATTTATCGGCTTGGTAGGACTCGTTACAGGGGCCTGCCAGAAGCTGGCAGCTAAACTTAACAGGCCACTAAAAAGGATCGCAAACGCTATGTAGGGCTTATCAAGCGAATATCCTGTTATCCCGCGGCTTAGAAACCCCATAATACTGAAGATTACCGCGGTAAAAGATAAGCACTTAACCGGTGAACTTAGATGTATTCCTCCACCAGGAAGCCTCAATAAGCTGGCCGAAATTAGAGCTGCCAAGGTCTCGGCCGGAGCCCCCACCAGGTAACCCGCGAGGGCTACAGCCAGTAGCCCGATGGCTCCCAGGAAAATCAACTCCAAACCATACGCTAAGACTTCTTCCTGTGCCTTTGTGGTTTTTAGTTCCGTGCTCAAATACCTGGCCAAGCTGTGGGCCGCTTTATTGATACTCATCTCTTAAACGCCTGGCTCCTTTTTAAGCCGCTTATTATGGATTTTGGTAGCCAATGTTGCTACCAGCAAGAGCAGTAACACATTAGGCCAGCCTGACAGCGCCCTCAGCCAGATATTTCCGTAAATCTCCTCAAACGTTAGTCCCGAAGCCCAGACAAAGAGCGGGAGAAATACCGTATCCGCTATGACCACAGTGACTAATGCTGCCAATCCACTTCTTATAGCTAGGGCTAAACTGCAGGAGGTGGCTTTTCTAAAGACCACTATAGTAAATAAAAAGTTTAGTAAAGTATGAATGCCAAAAGATATAGGAAGCCAACGTATCAAGTAAAAGGTTACACCAAAAAGAACACCAACAGGTAAGATGGAACGCCACGGGAAACCCAGACCGGCAACGGAGTACATAAGGGCTGCTATTCCGATAGCCTCAGGCAACCCCTGCAACAGCCAAACTACAAACGGGATTTTCATCTTCTCTTCACCTGGAATGATTTATTCGACATATACCGTAATTTTCCTTCAGTGAAGGCAACTTACCCTGCACGATTTTCTAGCCCTTATTTGCCTGAGGGAAAAGCCTGACGTAAGGATTTTCGTCTACCGCCCATCATCCCAGCAGTTTTGTATAATGGGGCCTAAAAAATATTCTAAAGCCCAAAAGCATTTTCGTAGATAATATCTTGCTGCCCCTATAATGACCCCCCTATCATGACCCAATACGCCACAGTTAGCTCGCCTTATCCCGCAGCATAATGACGCTCAAAGTGCGCAAGATTATGCGCAGGTCAGTAAGGAGGGAAGCGCTCTTGCCATACATCAGATCATACCTTAGCTTGTCCTCTGGCGGGGTGCTATACCTTCCTTCCACCTGGGCTAAGCCCGTAATGCCTGCTGGGAGATGATGCCGCAGGTGGTAGCCCGGTATCTCTTTTTTAAGCTGCTCTACAAAATAAGGCCTCTCCGGCCGTGGCCCCACAAAACTCATCTCCCCTTTAAGCACGTTCCAGAGCTGGGGAAGCTCATCAATCCGGGTAGCCCGTAAGAATCGCCCCACTCTGGTAAGCCGGGGGTCATCTGGGGTGGCTAAGGTGGGCCCTGTCTCTTCCTCCGCTCCTGGAATCATAGTCCTAAGCTTAATAAGGCGGAACACCCGTCCACCTTTACCCACCCTCTCCTGCATATAAAACACAGGCCAGTGGGGGTTTTCCAGTTTTAAAGCTAGGGCCGCCAAAAGCATTACCGGCAGCGCTGGCCCAAGCAAAAGTAACCCCATCACTATATCCAGTAACCTCTTCCACCCTAAAGCGGCCTCCTCCTGTATCCTAGGAATCCTAAAGACCGGGATGCCGTCGATCTGTTCCAGGGAAGCACCAGCGAGGAAGATATCCTCTAGATCCGGTATGAGAAAAATGGCTAGATCTTCTTCCACAGCTTTTTTAAGAATCTTAGCTCTCTCTTCCCGGGGTAAACCTGAACATAGGAGAACCCCCTTGGGCCCTGCATGTTTAAGGCTTGCAACTAGCTCGGCATAGGTACCCAGCCAAGGGATGTCGGGTTGCCCCTCCCCCCCTTTATCAAGGGTAACATCCGTTACTACTCCCGCCACCTGGAAAAGGTACGGCTCCTGGCTTTGCAAAAGCTTAGCCCGCATCAACGCCTCCTCTTTAGGCCCCACCACTAAAAGGGTAAGGGGACCTTGCCTGGCCAGGGACCAGGCCCACACAAAGCGCCGCCACAAAATAAGGAAAAACAAATGAAAAGGAGCAGCCAAGAGGAAAATAGACCGGGGAAAAGCGTAGGTCTGGAAGAGGTAAGAAGTACTTAAACCTATCGGCAAAAGAAGGGTTACTACACATACCAAGGAAGAGAAAACTTCCGCCCAGCGCCGCCTCTGGCTGGAGAACAAACCATAACTGTGAAGGAGAATAAGGGCTGCTAAAGAAAGATAGGGTGCAACCGCAAGATAGGCTTTAAAATTGGCCTCCGGTAGGCTCCCATGGAAACGGATAAGAAAGGCTGCTATGTACCCGCAATGCACACAGGCTAAATCGCCTAAAACTTTGCCCACCTTAGTCCAGCGCATCTAAGATTAGCCTCCATTTTACACCCGTTCCCTCATCCCCTTTCCTTTTTCGACATACAGGTTAATTTTTCCTCCTTTATGAGGCCCTTTTCTAGAAGAGATAGCAGTTGTAGATGGCCTCCATCTTGGCAAGGAATTAAGCGAACTACTTGGCATTAGCGGATTTCCGGTGTTAAACTTTGCACAGTGTGTTTAAGCCCTTCCTCAAGCTTTACTTCTGCCCTCCAGCCGAGCTCCTGCCAGGCTTTGCTGCAGTCTAAATATATTCTTTTTAGCTCTCCAGCGCGCGTAGGCCCATATATTGCCTCGCCTTGATAACCTATAACCTTCTTAAGTAGGTGGAAAAGCTCATTTACCGACGTACCTTTACCCGTACCTATGTTATAGGCCAGGCCATCTATACCCTTTCCTAAGGAAGGATAGGACTTTTTAGCGAGTTTTTCCATAGCCAAGAGATTTGCCTTTACCACATCCTGCACGTAGACATAGTCGCGTAACTGTTCTCCATCTCCATAGATAGTAGGAGTTTCACCTTTAAGCATCTTGTTGCCAAATATGGCCACCACTCCTGCTTCACCGTGAGGGTCCTGCCGGGGACCGTACACATTCCCATAGCGCAAGGTAATATAGGGTAGCCCGTGTACCTGAGCAAAACAGTAAAGATAGTATTCTGAAGCCAGCTTGCTAACCCCGTAAGGGGAGAGCGGCCCCTTGGGGTACCCTTCCTTTACGGGGAGTTCGGTCGGCTCTCCATACACCACCCCGCCTGAGGAAGCGAAAATAAACCCCTTCACACCATAACGCACACAGTTCTTAAGAAGGTTTAAAAGCCCTACTATGTTTACCCTGGCATCCTCATGAGGGTCAGCTACCGAACGCCTCACATCTATTTGGGCTGCGTGATGATTCACCAGCTCAGGCTTTTCCTTTCTGAAGACCTCCTCCATCTCTGGAGAGCATATATCCATAAAGTAGAAGCGCGCTGCCGGGTTAATATTTTCTTTACGGCCAGAAGTTAAATTATCCACCACTATAACCTCATGACCTTGGGTAATTAAAGCATCTACTATGTGGGAACCTATAAATCCAGCACCACCGGTGACTAAAATCCGCAAAAACTATCCTTCCTTTCTTTACCCTTTCCTGCTACCTTACATGCTTTTTCGACGTACAGGTTAATTTTTCCTTCTTAGTGGCTTCTTTAAAGCACAACTTTAGCCATCTGCCTCAAGGAACTCGAGAAAACCCTCTAGTTCCACCTGAAGACGCCGAAAAAGTTCTGGCAAACTCTCCACAAGTGGAGCTATCTTCGCTGGAGAAAGATGGAATGCATATACGTTTCTCACAACATGGCGAAACCCTCTATAGTCATCCAGTTCATCTCTTGTTGTCTTTGATATAACCGGAGGACGTATTAACTTAATCTCCGAAGCCATTTGCTGCAGCAAGGCCTGGTGCCAGTTTTCTCCCAATGGCTTGCTCTGGTCAACAGCATCGGCAATCATCTCAAAAATTTTTTCAATAGCAGTATAGAAGCTGTGCAAGTTGAGAGCTACACTATCCAGGTAGAAATCATCACCAGTCTTCTTCTTCATACTTCAATCCCTTCACTTTCGATGCCCCTGCGTATGCGCTCCGGGCACTCCATGGCGTCTACCAGGTCCACCTTAAACTCCGCGCTCAACCCGGTTACGGCTCCGACTGCCGCATAGAAACGTTCGTCTGGGATGCCCCACGCGGCGAGGTCAATATCCGATGACCGCTTGAACCTGGAACGGTCCGTAAGAGAACCAAATACAACAACTTTCCTCGCTCCAAACCGCTCCTTCAAGAGAGCCGCTGCCTCACCTGCCAGTTTCCAGGCCTTCTTATATCGCAACGTTAGATCATCATCGTCCCTGGCAAATGACAAAGGATATTTCTCCTTGTAATAATGAGCCCATTCCTCGGCCTTCATGCGTAACACCCTTCTTTTTGTTACCTGCCACTCACTTCCATTCTACCCGTCTGGCACACTCCCGGTCAAGGAATATATTCCTCACGATACGCAAGCGGATGGTCCTAGGTAGCTCATTTAAACAAGAGGTACCGACTGTAGATGGCCTCCATCTCAGTGAGGGCTTTTTCCAAGGAGTAATCTTTTATCTTCTCCCGGCCTGCTGCCCCAAAGCTTAAACGTAAACTTTCATCCCGTGCCAGCATCTCTAAATACCCTGCCAGCCCTTCCACATCCCCTAGCTCTACCAGGAAGCCCGTCCTGCCATGCTCTATTAAATCCCTGTTGCCCCTCACGTTGCTCGCCACTACAGGTTTTCCCGCGGCCATGGCTTCCATAACGGCCCGGGGAAGCCCCTCGCGGCACGAAACCAGCACAAAGATATCTGTATCTTGTAACACTTTAGGTATGTCTTGCCGGAAGCCTAAAAAATAAACTCTAGGTATCCCCAGAGTTTGCACTTTATGCTCCAGCCTCTTTCTAAGCTTTCCCTCCCCCACAAGGCACAGGTGGACCCCTGTTATCGAGGAAGCTACTTTTTCCCACGCCTTTAATAAAAATGCATGGTTTTTAACCGGGGAAAACTCCGCTATGCAGGTTATAACTATTTCCTCTTGGCTTATCCCTAGCTCCTTCCTTAAAGCGCCGGATCCCGGGGGCCCCGTATACTTTTCCAAATCTACCCCCACCCCGGGCACATAAAAAAGGTTTTTCCCCGGTTTAAAGCCCATCCTTCGGGCGACCTGGTAGTCTTCATCGTTTATCACTATAAGCCCGTCCGTTAGCGGGGCCGCCAGGCGCTCCAGGGGATAATAAAGAAGCCAGTTTTTTAAAGGCGCACCATGGTAAAAGTGAAATCCATGGGCGGTATAAAGCACTGGGCCCTGGCCTTGGGCTCTGGCCAGGTACCTCCCTAGAAAAGCGGCCACGGGGGTATGGACATGGATAAGATCAAAGCGATAAACCTCAAACAGGCGGGATAATTCCTTAAAAGCGCGCCAATTTTTAAGGCTATAGGGTGAGCGGGAAAAGGGAATATCCCAACACCTTACCCCTATAGCCTCTACCTCCTCTTTTCTTCCCTCATCAGGGGAAGCTGCTACGTGTACTTCATAGCCTTTGTTTTGCAAAAGCTGCATGAATGGTATATGAAAAGAAGCCAGGTGGGTGTAGACTGTGGCTAAGAAAAGAACCCTACCTCGAAAGCCAGGCAAGTTTATTCCCTGCTTTCTCTTATAACCTTTTAACCCCTATACAAGGGGCACTTGGTCGGGTATAGCTTACTTGAAATATTGCTTCCAGTCCTTATAAGTCTTTTCGTTACGCCTGCTAACCGCGCCTATAAGAACTAGTTTTTCAGCGTCAAATATTTGGTAAAGGATGCGGATATCCCCGACTCGCAGCCTGTAATAATTCTTTTCCAAGCAGATGCATCCCGGCGGCCGAGGGTTTTCAGCCAATTCCTCTAAGGCACATCGGACCCTCTCACGTTCCTTGGGAGAGAGCCTTGCGTAGTCGTGGCGGAAGCGGTTAACATTCTTGGGCTTAACGCTATACATCCTTCTGCTCTTCGATTTCCCGCATTATCTCAAACACGTCTTTATCTTCAGGGTTGTCGGTGGGCTGCTCGAAGATCTCGCGGGCCAGCTTCATATCCTGCACGAGTTCATAAGCTTCTAGCAGTTCTCTATAAGCCTCTGTGCTGAGCAGCACCCCCTCCACTTCGTTGTTTTTAAGTATCAACAGGGGCTTCTCCTTGCACTTGGCCAGGTATTTCCCCGGCGACCTGGACAGCGCGGTTGCGCTTACCAGGCTATCGAGGTCGAATTGCAGCATGGGTTGCACCTCCTTTTAGGTTTATCATACGCAAAATAATACGTAAAATCAATGCAATATCCTGCTAAGCTATCCCCACTCTTTAGCCTGCCGCATCTGAAACAAGCGCGGCTCCTCGTTTCCTAGCTGCCGCGCCCGCATCAAAGCCTCGCTTGAGGCCCTACAACCAGAAGGGTAAGGGGACCCTGCTTTGCCAAGGGCCACGTCCACACAAGCCATCCCTCGCTCGGGCCTAGGTATCAAATATCACTGTTTACAAGTCCTAGCTTCGCTAGAAAGAAGACCGACACTCAATGAAACTCCTCCAAATACTTCACGTATTTTTTCTTACCTGCGATGGCGCTGACAAGCTTTTCATCAGCCGTCCAATACTCGCACTCCTCACCCGTCTTCTCCGCCACCACTTCCGCAACAGCCAGGAAAGCCGCATCATACAGCGTGGGTAGGTCGAGTTCGCAGCTTAACTTCCATGCTCGTTCGCCAATCTCTTCGTCGTTCACGTACTCCACGCCCGGGAACTGCCGAAATTCCATCCAAAGGCCGTCTGCTTCCTCTAAAGATAGCTCGTCCCGCCTGTATTTTTTCCGCAGTACACTTCCCACCTCGGCCCATGCAAACGCAGGAAGAACCACAAGTGCATCTTCTCTGATTATCCTATCTATAAGCAAAGTAGCTTTATCACTTCCCTGTTCTTCAATAAGGAACTTGATGACCACGGAAGTATCCAGGCACATATACTTACTCATTTCGCCCCTGCCCTTCTCTTAACCTGCGGAGAAGCAAAACAGAATCTTCCTGTCTAGTAGCCTTACCAGCCATCTTGGTCCTCAGCGAGAGTACTCTGTCGTAAATCTCCCGTCTCCTTTCTCTAAGCGAAACACGCCCGTCCGCATGCCACAGCTTTTCAAAAGTTTCGGGATCGACCAAGTAAGCCACCGGTCTGGAACGCTGGAGGACAACGATAGGTTCCCTGGTCTTGGCCAGTTCAGAAAGAACTTCCCGGATGCCGGTTCTTATCTCAGTTACGTTTACCATCCGCACGGTCATCAACTCCCAATCGTAATGTTAATGATACGTTTAATGATACAGTTTGTTATAATTTTAACATATCAGTTTTCTAGCGTCAAATATTCCCACTCAAACGCTCCTACAGCAGGAAACTTAAGAAGCGCCTCCTGCATAATCGCACAAATCTCCTTTAGCCCCCCTATTGTCTTAGCCTCGCATCTGGCTACCAGGACCGGCTGGGTATTGGAGGCCCGCACCAGGCCCCAGCCACTAGGGAATATAACCCTTGCGCCATCCACATCTATAACCTCGTAGTCCCTTTCTTTAAAATGCTTAACTATCCCCGCCACAACTTCTGCTTTTTGCTCATCCGGGCAGGGTATGCGGGTCTCGGGGGTGGCGTAATACTTGGGCACATCTTCCAAGAGGCAAGATAAGGGCCTTTCTTCCCGCGATAGAAGTCGAAGGAGCCTCGCTGCCGCATAAAGGGCGTCATCGTACCCGTAATACTCATCAGCAAAGAAGAAATGACCGGACATTTCACCGGTGAAGAGGGCGCCTATCTCCCGCATCTTGGCCTTGATTAAGGAGTGGCCGGTTTTATAGAAAAAGGGCCGGCCTCCTAACCTTTCTATCTCTTCTACCAGTGCTTGCGAGCATTTGACTTCTACAATAGCCGGAGCCCCGGGATGACGGGGCAGTATCTCCCGCCAGAAAAGGATCTGCAGCATATCTCCCCAGAGGATGTTTCCTTTCTCATCTATTACCCCCAGCCGGTCGCCGTCCCCGTCCAGGGCCAGGCCTACGTCGGCCCTCTCGGCAAGGACCACCTCTTTTAAATCTTTTAGGTTGGCGGGGATGGTGGGGTCGGGATGGTGGTGGGGGTAGGTGCTGTCAGGCTCGCAGTATAGGGGTATCACCTCGCAGCCCAGGGCTTTAAGGAGCTCTACCGCCAGGGGCCCGGCTACTCCGTTGCCTGCATCCACTGCTACCTTAAGGGGCCTAGCCAGCTTTATCCTCTCTTTTATAGAGCTTATGTAGGCTTCCCTGGGGTCTTTCTCCTCTAGATAGCCTTCTCCCCCCACAAATTCTTTTTGTTCCAGGAGGCGGCGTATTTTTTGGATTTCCTCTCCATGTATGGTTGTTCCCCCGGAGGATATTTTAAACCCGTTATCTTCCGGAGGGTTATGGCTGGCGGTGATCATGACCCCGGCTGTCAAGCCGTAATAGTGATGGGAAAAATAAAAGACAGGGGTGGGGTTCTCCCCTATATCCACCACCCGGCAGCCACCGGCTATAAGACCTTCTATTAAGCTTTGGCGGAGAAGGGGGGAGTGCTTCCGGTTGTCCCGGGCTACTATTACCTCCTTTTCTCCCCGGCTTTTAAAGTAAGTGGCCAGCGCCCGGCCCAAAAGTTTTACTTCTTCTGGGGGAAAGTCTACCTCAGCCTTGCCCCTTATATCATAAGCGCGGAAAACTAAAGGATTCATCTTTTTTCTACCCTACCCTTCCGTATTCATCTTGCAGCCGCACTACGTCATCTAGTTCGGGTGTGGATACCTCTAGGAAAGTAATATCGGTAATGGCCGAAACTCTATGTATAGTGCCCGGTAAAATATCTACAATTAATCCGGGGTAAATGGACATCTTCTCTTCCCCTAGTTCTAAAATACCCTCACCAGAGAGGAACATCATGGTTTCTTGCTTCAGGCGGTGGTACTGACGGCTTAAAGAATGCCCTCCCCGGACGTATATCACCTTGCCTACATATTTTTCAGTGACGCTCCACCATACCTCCCGCCCCCAGGGTTTTTCTTGTATATGGCAATGGGGGAAAGCTCCGCCTCTCAAGAAGGCCAGCCCGAAAGCCTGGGGCCTGCCCCCTTCCCCGCTGCTTGCGGTTTTGGAGGTTAAATACTGTTCTAGACCCCGGCGTTTAAGCTCTAAAATAACTTCTTTAAGCTGGGGGGCGCGGGATTTATCGGCTACCAGTAACACATCTTCGGTGTCAATGATGAGGGTGTTTTTTACCCCGAAGGCGACAACTAGTTTGTCTTCTTTCTGGGCCCGTATGACGCTACCTTCGGTGTCCATAAGCACAGCCTGGGCTTGCAAGAGGTTGCCTTGCCCGTCAAGCTCGCACACCCTTTCCAGGGCCGTCCAGGTCCCCAGGTCGTCCCAGGCAAAATCCCCGGGGATCACCAAAACTCTATCTGCCTTCTCCATCACGCCGTAATCGATGGATATGCGGGGGAGCCCAGGGAACTCTTGGGCCAGTATCTCGGCTTCCCTCTCGCTTCCCAGGTGAGCTTCTATACGCTTTAAACCCTGGAAAAGCTCGGGCAGGTAGCGCTCGATGGCTTTAAGTATCACCTTTACCTTCCAGATAAACATCCCGCTGTTCCACAGGTATTGATTGGTGCTTAAAAAGAGAAGGGCTCTTTCGAGGTTCGGCTTTTCGGTGAATTCCTTTGCCCAGAACACAGGCTTGCCCCATTCTCCCGGGTAGGGCTCGCCCAGGCGGATATAGCCGTAACCTGTCTCCGGCCTGGTGGGGCGGATGCCTACAGTGATTAAAAAGTCTGTGCTACCGGCCAGCTCTTTGGCCACGTGCAGGGTATCGGCGAAACGATCTTCATCGGGTATAAAGTGGTCTGCTGGCAGCACTATCATGACCTGCTCGGAGTCCTTATGGGCAAGGTAGAGGGCCGCCAGGCCAATGCAAGGCGCTGTATCCCGGCCCACAGGCTCTAGGATAATGTTTTTGGGATTTATCTCGGGTACCTGCTGCCTTACGGCATCTACCAGTTCCTCGCTGGTAACTATGTACAGCTCTTCCCAAGGTACCAGCCTTAGCGCCCGCCGAACTGCTTGCTGCAGGAGGGTACCTTCCCCCACTACTTGTAGGAACTGCTTGGGGTAGTCAGTACGGCTGTAAGGCCAGAACCTCTCCCCCCGGCCACCGGCCATGATCACTACTGAGGCTTTGTGCAAAGGAGATCCTCCCCTTTAGACTTTAGGCTTAATTTAAGTCTATCTATTAAGAAAATATCGGCGTAAACTTTACTACTCTGCCTGTTACTACAAAAATAAAGCCCGCCCTGATAGGCAAAAGAAAGGGCTAGCCCCTGGGTTTTGAGTACTCCCAAGGGGGCCAGGGCCAGCCAAAAGGCTGTCTGCATTGCACCCAGAGCGTCTGGCGAGGAAGGCACGAGCAGCCCAGGTTTTGACGTCTGCAACGATCAAAATCTTTTAAAACTGTGAAGTATCTTGCCCAGGTCGACGCGACCAAGATATAGCAGGTAAAACCTTCCCCTAATGTCTGGAGAGATTCCCGCTTCGACCTTTTTTAAGCATTTTTACTCCGACGAGTATTGATAAACCCTTGCACACTACGACGCAAATTCCTACATACAAGGTTTTTCCCCCTCAGTCAGAACTGAGAACAAGGTCCTTCGCCTTGACGCAAGAGTGGTAGACTCGTTCCGCTACAATATCCCAATTCCACTCCTCCATTGCTTTTTGGTAGCCTGCCGTGCCCATCTCACGTGCGAGCGCCTCATCTTCGAGCAACCTTATGCAAGCTTCGGCCAGGGCATCCGGTTCAGAAGGTGGCACGAGGTATCCAGTGTTCCCGTGAATAACCTGCTCTCCGAGACCCCCTGTCTTGGTAGCGACGACGGGGAGGCCAAAAGAATACGCTATAGGGATAACACCAGATTGGGTAGCTTCCTTATAAGGAAGCACTACTAGACTCGCTCGCTCAAAAAAGCCAGCAACCTCCTCCTCTGCAATCCACCTGTTTACTACTTCTATGTTGTTCAAACCTTCCAGGAGTTGCGCGTAGGGCTTTAATTCGCCGCTTCCCGCTATAATCAACCTTGCCTCCGGCACCTTTTCTTTTATTTTAGGAAAAGCCCGCAGGAGTACATCCAGCCCTTTATACGGAATAATACGCCCGAAAAATAAGATTGTTTTTTCCCTAGAAGAGGGCTTGACCCCCTTTTTCCACCGCAAGTAATAAGAAAACACACCATGATGGATAATATCTATCTTGTTGCGCGGTATCCCCTTACCTACTAGATTATTCTCAAATACCCTACTCAAGATTATTAGTCGCGTGGCCTGGCGAATACTCGCAATTTGCACAAGTCGTCTGAAAAGGTCCCTTTCCCCAAGGTGCAAAACCGGGTCATGGAGTGTAACAACCTTTGGGATGCGAGGGAAAAAACTGTTAATTAAAGGTGTCCACAAATGGATCATTGGGTAGTAAAGGACTTCCGGCTTCAGTTGCTTAATTTTTAAGGCTATCCTCCACCAGCGGTAGAAAAATAAAGTAGAAAGGAAGAACTCTCCCATATTCCTGTACGTTGGGACGGTAATAACCTTAATCCCTGACTCTTCCCATGCATTTAGATTTTCTACCTGCTCTGAAATGAAGGCAGTTAAATCACACTTCTTGGCAAGGACTCTTGCTACCTCGAGGCTGTATACTGCACCTCCGCCAAGCCTGCCTAGGTAGATTAGCGCAACTCTCACGGCTCGTTTACCTCATCTCTCAACCAACGTATAAAAGAGATTAAGATGGTCAGTAGCAGTTTTTTCCCAATTAAAGAAGGCGGCTCTTTCCTTCCCTTTTTTGACCAGCTTGCTTCTTAAATCAGCTTGTTCTATAAGCAAGGTCATCTTTGAGGCTATCTCCTCCACATCTAAAGGATCCGCATAGAGGGCAGCATCGGAAAGTATCTCCCTGAATACCGGTATATCTGAGACCAGCACAGGTATCCCACAAGCCATCGCTTCGAGCGGCGGGAGGCCAAATCCCTCGTACAGTGACATGTAGACAAAAAAGGAAGCTAAATTGTAATAATACGGCAAGTCCTGGGCAGAAACGTACCCAATGTATAGCACGTTTTCTGTAGAAGCGATAGCCTCCATTACCTCACGGTTTTTCCAACCCTTAAAGCCAACCAATACAAGTTTATACTCTCGTTTTATATGGGGAGGAAGAAGTGAGTACGCTTTTATCACTTTTAACAGGTTCTTCCTGGGTTCTATATTGCCGACGTAAAGAATAAAGTTTGACGGTAGTCTATTTAAATATGCCCAATCCATAAGCATATCTCTGGGATATTCTCTAAAACGGTTATGGTCAACCCCGTTGTAAATGCTTACAACCCTATCCTCAGGTAAATTAAGGGTATTGCACACCTCTTCTTTCACTGTTCTGGAACCGGTAATTACCCTGTCCGCATATCCGAGTTTTTTTATGAATACTTCTTTAAACTGAAGCACACCCTCAACAAACCACTCGGGATGGAGGTAAAAAGATAGGTCATGAACTGTTACAACTTTTTTTTTCGCAGGCAGGTCTAAAAGTATAAAATTAGGTTCAAAGTATACATCTATACCTTGGTATACGTCTAAAGGACGCCCCAATGCTTTTTTTATCGTTTTGAGCAGGTTCCAGCTCCGTCTGGCCACCTGTTCGACAAAAGGGATGGTGGAGAGACAGCTTTTTGCTACTTCTTTGAGCCGGTAAAACTGCTGTAATGGCTTTGACGTTTCGTAGGTTATAAGCCTGCGACTCACCCTGCCATTGTAAAAATAAAGATACTCATTTTCGGGAGCCAGGAGGTTAAATTGCTCTGCTAAATTTAAGATGTAATTTCCTATCCCTGTTAAAGGGTGCAATAGAGGGGTCGTGTTTAGGAGGAGCTTTAGGCTCATTGAATAATACCTCCGGCAATTTTTATACCATACCATTTAAACTTGCTTTCCCTGGCCAAAATTGTATAATCAGCGAAACGGCGCCAGGATATCTTGCTTGGAAGAAACTTGATACCTAAAAAGGTGGTCACCTATTTACATTGAAAGGGATCAAAGAAGCTGGATAACAGAAGCTGAAAATATAAAATGGGTGACTTTGTTCATTTTTTAGCCCTTAACTATTCTTTTTTAACCGGTTCCCATGCTTTGTACCACTGTCCACTCAAGATTACATCTACCAACCTGCGGGTACTTTCCTCCCAGGTCAGCCATGGCATGTCCTTCAATTTCAGCGCTTTACCTGCTTTGTAAAGGGCAAACCATTCTTTTAAAGCGCTTGCCAGGACTTCAGGCGACCTGCTGTTTTCAAAGTAAAAGGCATGTTCCCCCGCTACCTCACGGAATACTGGAATATCGCGGACAATAATGGGGAGCCCGTGCTGGGCAGCTTCAACAAGAGGAAACCCAAATCCCTCTCCTTCTCAAGCAGCAAGAAACGCGGTACAGGAACCATATAGCCTTAGCAGCACCTCATCGCTTGCTCCCTTCAGCCAGAAGAGCCTACGGTTAAGTTCGGGATGAATTCGCAGGCGTTCAATAAACTGTTCCACCATCCAGCCCTGCTTGCCAACGATCACGAGGTTAACCTGAAGACCCTCCTGCCAGAGCTTTTCAAAGGCGGAGAGCGCCTGGGTGTAGCCTTTTCTGGGCTCAATGGTGCCGACCATAAGGATGGCTGGACAGGTGCGCACCATTTCCAGTACCCGCTCGCTTTCCGGGGCCAGGCCAGTGGTGGGAAGGCTGTTTGGGATATCGGCACCCAGGTGGAAGTACCAATCTTGAGTGCGCCCTTCCGCACCGGCGGGTTCTCTTCCAGCCAGTCTATCACCTCATCCGCCACCTAGCGGAAAATGCATACAAGGCCATCCGCCTGCTGCGCAATAGGGTGAGCCGGTTGTTAAACAGCATTTTAGCCACTTCAGGGAAGCCGCCAGTTTTTTCGCAGGCCATAGCGGGCGTCAATATCAATGTATATATTTTTATTACGCTTCATAATTTAGGCTTAAAAGGCTTTACCTCCTGCTCAAGAGGGTTGATAAAATGATAGCAAAACAAAATTATTTTTCAATCCCCGACCCATACAGTGACGCACGACCAGTGGCAGCGGCACCTGCCCCCAGTAGCACAGATTAAGTATAGAAAGTACCCGGATAGTAAAGAGTTGCTGGAATTTCTCCATATCATTTCTGGATCCTTCTACCGTCTGCGTAGAGTTTGAACTCCAACCTTGGCGGCCTATCCAACGGAACTTGGACTTCCTGAATAAAGAAGGATAGGCAGGATCTCCTAAGTTGTCATGCGATAACGATGTATAGCGTGTCGAGGTCTACAACCCCGAGGAAGTAGTAGCAGTCTTGCCCTGTACAATTGGTACCGTATAACCTTCTGCTCGGTTCAAAGTATTGGCCCTCCAGGATTGAGATTAATTTGGGAGACAATCTCTTAACCGCCATGGTTTGTGACCCCCTATCTTTTATCCGCCCATAGTTAAAACTACAGGTTACCCAACAGGCTCCAAGACTGACTAACTGACGAGTGGCTAAGCCTTATAAGGTGAGCTGCCTACCCATTATAGCCCATAAAATTGCTCAGACCACAATCCCATTAGCAAGATACGAATTTAAATTTTTAGGTGTGGAAACATAAAGTTAATGTGAATATTACATTTGATACGATTTTGGTAATCGATTTTTCTTTTTTACACTTAATTTTAGTCTTAGTATTAAGCTCGGCTGTATATCACTTCATAGTACCATGTTTACGTTTGGATCCCTATTTTTCGTGTCTAAATTTCTGGGTCTATTATAGCCCCTCCCTGCCGCAGCGCACACAACATTCCATACAGCCTATTACCTAAACGAGAATATTGATGTTCCTTAACCCACCGTTTGGCCACCTCTTTTTTTGCCCTTATTGGCTCTGTATCAGCAGCTATATCAAGAAGTAGTTGTTTGATCCCTTGAGCTATCTCCTTGGGGGTAAATCCTGGTAGATAGAAGACCGCCGGAGATACGTCATCAAAGATCGCCAGGGGTGTCACTGCCACCGGCCGTCCCGTGGCGAGACCGTAACGTACGGCACCACTTGCGGACTCGCTAGTGTGTTGGTAGGGGAAAACGATTAGATCCGCATCAGCGAGAAGAGATAGGCTATCTTCGTCAGATAGGAAATTTGTTGTCAGTTTGACAAAATCTGAAATGCCAAATTCGCGAATTTTCTTTTTGGCCTCTTGAATTAGGTACGCCGATTCGGGTATCGGATACTCAGCATTGACCATCTTTAGGGAGACATCAAAGCCCTCGAGACGTAGCATCGCAACGGCTTCAATGAGCTCGAGCAGTCCCTTATGCGGGAGGAAAAAGCCATAGGAAGCAATCGTAAATCTAGTGGTTGATCCCGGATGAGACACAGGGGTATAGTCGATTATTCCATGAGGAAACAGAGTGACATTTTCAACTAATCCCAATGCTTTCAGTCGATTTAGATCACTAACGCTGTGAACAAGGATACGATGACAACGTTTGAGCGGTTCTTGTAGCTTGCTAAGCTTCTTGTGTGGAACGTGTTCCGGATCTATTGTAGAGTGAAGCGTCAGAACAACCGTTCTCCCTGCATCGAGCTGTACCCTCAGAAAGCGGGCAAAGTAGTCGAAGTTGAAAAATCCATAATTGAACTGCACCACAACCGTGTCGATATCTTTCTCTTCGATCCGTCGGCTCAATTCTTCCAATGAATCCTCGTCACCTGCTTTCCAGCAACGAAAAACGTTGGGCCCGTCGGTTGCAGTAGGTGCCTTGGTATAAGACGCCAGAATAGTCACTTCGGCGGGCATGTTGCTAATTAGATGAGCCGAATAAGAAGCTATACCACATCGCGTATTCCATGTTGTCACCCATCCAATACGGGGTTTTGGTGGAGGCGGCATAAGGGACCATGAGCGCGCTGAGGCAACAACACGCTCGGCAACATTTCTCCAGCGAAAACTGTTCAAGAGAAGCTCACGCCCACGTGCTGAACGTTTGCTTCTTTCCGAAGGAGGCATTTCATACACCTGACGCATTGTCCGTGCTAGGTGGTCAACATCAGGTTCGGCCCAGACAGAATCAAATAATCCAAAATGGGTTTGGGCGTACTTGAAGGTATAATCAATAAGCCATGCTGTCTCTTCTGTGCAAAAGTCAAGCTGTCCACCCCATGCTGTCGTAATAACAGCAAGCCCTGAAAGCATAGCCTCAGCCAACGGCAACCCGAAGCCTTCAGCCCGGCTTGGAGCCACAAGTACGTGACAGGACTCATATAAGGCCTTGAGTGTCCCGGCGTCCAGATCATCCTCGATTAGTACTACGTCTGGGTAATCTTCGTGAGTAGCACGAAACTTGGCCAACAACTGGCGCACATTGTTATGTGGGTTAGGAAAGGTTTTAATAATCAATGTTACATCATCTTTATCACTAAAGGCTTTTCCGTAAGCTTCAAGTAAAACGTCCACCCCTTTACGTGGAAAGCACGAAGAGACATGCAAAAACCGAAACCGCTTCCACAATACCGGTGGGGGCGAAGTAGCGGTAATGCGTTCCCAGTGATCCACGCCACAGCCGGATGTAGCCATTGGAATATGGACGCCTGCATCAGTAAGGATTTTCTGGACATGACGAGACAGGCATGTGATACCCTGCAAATGTTCATTGAAGGACTCAGCCCACTCAAGAGGAAAGCCGGATTCTTCCCAGGCATAGAGATGCAGCAGGTTGAAACGTCCTGTCATATCTGCCACGCGAGGCGGATACAAATTGCGACTGACGATATCCGCCTCCTCCGGAGGTAGATTATGACTCGCAGTGTAAAGGGAAGCGATGTCCGGATTAGACTCCAGAAAAGATGGGGAAGGCTCAAAATCACCGGGTCCTTCTGTTGAATGCAAAACCACCTTATGGCCGAGCTGAGATAATGCACGGGCAATCTCACGGTTAAGAAGTGCAAGGCTATAGCTACTATCAAACGGTCCCTCGATACGCCAATTAAGGCGCTCGGGTAATACGCGTCTTCGATCAATATCGTCTGTAACCTTGAGGTTATGGGCAATACAGATAGCTGTTTGACGAAGGTCAGTTTCAGTAGGTGCGCTCGGGTTATGAGGGATCCTTGCCACAGCATCCACAAGCTTTCTATAGTTTTTTTCGCGTTCTCGCTTCAAATCGACCCAAGCAGTAGCCACACGACGAGTGTTTTCTCCAATTTTTTGCTCAAAGACATCCAACACGCGACGGGCGGATTCATCCCATGAAAACTTCCTCGCTTGTTTTATCCCATGCTCGCGCAAGCGGGCGCGAAATTCTTCATCACTAAGGGCTTGAGTTATTTTGGCAGCTATGGAGTCAATGTTTAACGGATCGAAAAGTGCCTCCTTCCACCCGATGACCTCCGGAATGCTGGTGCAATTACTACCCAAAGTAGGAACCCCGCAAGCCATCGCTTCTAACGCCGGCAGACCAAAGCCCTCATACCAGGAGGGTAACACAAATAGTGTTGCCATATTGTACAAGGCCAATAAATCTTCATCGGGGATATAGCCAGTCAACACTACATCATCCGCAGCCAACCTTACTTTATTTTTTACCTGCTGTAGACGTACCTTGTCTACTTCAGAAACCCTGCCTATCAATACCAATTGGTACTCTCGCCGCAAGGTGTCAGGCAAGCGGGCATAGGCAGTAATCAGTCTTTCAAGATTCTTGCGATGGTCAAAGCCGCCGGTGTACATTATAAAAGGCCGCGAAAGACCATAACGTGCCCGCAACGTAATCTGCTGTTCGGTAGATATGTTAACAGGACGAAATCGGTCGTCAACGCCAGTGGAAATATTTACCACCCGATCTTGAGGTAGGTTAAGAGCCTCTATAGCCTCACGGCGAC
This sequence comes from Thermanaeromonas toyohensis ToBE, assembly GCF_900176005.1. Classification (NCBI taxonomy): domain Bacteria; kingdom Bacillati; phylum Bacillota; class Clostridia; order Neomoorellales; family Neomoorellaceae; genus Thermanaeromonas; species Thermanaeromonas toyohensis. The sequence continues at coordinate 2,163,606 of NZ_LT838272.1, forward strand.
TGTAGTCGGAAATAGCCAACAGTAACCCGGCATTTTTTAGGAAGTGAAGCTTGCGATAATACCAATGTCGTATCTGTTCGTTTTGTAGATAGGTTTCGGCGTTGAGTAAGGGTATGAGGTCATATAGTATCACTGCTGTACTTTTTCCAGTTGTCAGCAATCCTATAGAAGTTACGCCATCATCGACAAACCCTTCAAACAAGCTGGAAACAAACACAAAGTCTGGCTTAAGGCTTAACAGAAAGTGCTCACGCACTACCTCTGCCGCACGTGCACGCCAGAAGTTATGTGGATCTTGCTCTGCCACTGGGCCCGGCACTTCAAAAACCCGGATGCGGTCGGTGGGAATCAGTCCCTGGAAGGCCTGAAGGATATCCAATACATTGTCCGTAAATAGTCCATTTAGAGCCAGCCAGATCTCATGCGCACCGGCATTGCGCGCTATCGCCTGTGCTAGGGCGAGCGAATAGCGCCCGATTCCCCGAAAGCGACTTTCCGTCTGGGCACCTTGTAGGTCAATAATAATACGCATCAGGCTACCTCCACTCTCTCTCAATCGCTTGTTTCAGGTCGTTATACACGCGTTCTGCAATGGTAGATATTAAATGATGCCTAGAAGTATACCTAGTATTGTGATAACAATATGGAGCTTGACAAACGTTATATAGTTTGGACTCTGAGGTTTCGGTATCTAGCATTATCCCGGGTATCGCGCACGATATCCAGCACTTTAGGCGGGCCTTGAAAGTCGGAAACCGGTTCAGTACCTGAAGCGCTATGGATTTCAACGTGGTCGTCTTAATTACAAACAGTACGAAACGCTTCAAGAAACCTTTGGCAAGGCGTTTAGGTAAGGACGAGACCCTAATAAGGTATATGCGTAGATGTTGGCGCACATCTCTGACTATACATCCCACCCATCGTAACGGTTTGGTTATCTGCCATGACCGGCTGGCGTAGACAGCCCTGAGTTCTTCTTCCACCCGGGCGGCATGTTGCCGGGAATTACTCAACTCCTCTTCTAGTCTGGCAGCGCGCTGGCGGAAACTCTCCAGTTCCTTCTGTAACTGGCTGGCTTGTTGACGAGAATTGCTTATTTCTTTTTCTAGCTGGACAGCTCGCTGGCGAGCCAACCACTCGCTATATCGTATAAAGCCATCAAAAACATTAGGAGGGGCGTTAAAGGCACTCTTAAGTTCCTGGCGTTCCTTTGCAATATAGAAACGATTTACTCCGTCAAAATAAACAAAGTCATACCTATGCTCCGTAAGGTAAGATTCCCATCCCTTAAAATTCTCTATTGTAGAATTCGGCTCTGTCGCCTCAACCAGTATAATCCAGGGCCGAAACCGTTCAAGGTCTACACTTGCGAGCACAGCACCCTCGGCTCCTTCAACGTCGATCTTTAAAAAATGGATCTCGCTGACCGAATAACTATTGCATATCGAATTTAAGGTGAGGGCAGGGACAAAATACTCTTGTATTTGAAAGCCAGCTTGGCGATGTTTTTCAGCCACCTCCGGCACCAAAGTGGACAGCCCGGTGTCAATCACTTCGTACAGGCGCACCAACCCTGGCTCATTGCTTATAGCAATCTGAAGGTTTATATCCTCAGGCCTATCCTCCACAAGACGTTCAAACCACTTTTTTACCGGCTCAATATTAATACCGCGCCATCCCCGCTCATAAAACGCCTTGGTAACAGAATCGACAACCGGGTCACAAGCACCTACATCAATATAAAAACCTTTACCTACATCCTTTAGAGCACGGTAAAGCATAACATCCTCATAATTTTGCGCGTAGGAAATAAATGTCATAGCTGGTCAGGCCTCCGGTTGAACTAACTCTCTTTATAGCTAGAGCTTTTTAGAGTGCTCCGTTTTAGAAACAAAGCAGCTAATTTTAGTTCAGTTACTAGGCTTCTTTACCTGGACTAGCGTTTCCTGCCACCAGAGTAAGACATCAGTCAGGGTTTGGTGAAAAGGTATGTCTGGGGTCCACCCTGTTTCTCGATATACTTTTGCTATAGAGCCAAGTAATATTGATATGTCGGTCTTACGCTGGAGCCCAGGATCAGAGCATAGTTCTACTTTCACGCCCGCAACTTCAGCCAGAAGAGTAGCAATTTCTCTCACCGTATAAGCCCTGCCGCTACAGACGTTATAGGCCTCGCCGGGGCGGCCTTTCTGCAAAAGCAACCAGTAGGCGCGCACCACATCCCGGACATCAGTGAAGTCCCGGGCGGCATCCAGGTTCCCAGCGGTGATCACCGGTTCGGTACGTCCTAAAGCGACTTCTGCCACCTGTTTAGCCAGCCGGGAGCAAACGTAATCGGTAGTCTGGCCGGGCCCGGTATGGTTGAAGGGGCGCGCCCGTACGATATGTAGCCCCTGGGCGGCGTAGGCGCAGGCCGCCATCTCAGCAGCGGCTTTGCTGGCCGCATAGTGATTGATTGGCATAAGAGGCATCTCTTCCCGGATAGGCTGCTTTTCCGGGGGTACCGGGCCGTAGGCGGCCGCCGAACCGACATAGAGCACCCGGGCCTGCGGCGCGGCTTCGCGCACCGCCTCGAAGAGGTTCAGGGTGCCATAGAAGTTGACCCGGTAATATTCCGCGGGTTTTTCGCCAATTGTGACGGCAAGGCCCGCCAGGTGGTATATCTCATCGGGAACAAATTCATAGATAAGAGAGCGTAAAGCCTCCTTGTCGGTTATATCTACTCGTTTTATATCGGTTTTTTGAAAGAGCGGGTCCTGGGGCTTTTGCCTGTGGTAAGTGGCGCACACGGTATAACCTTTTTCCAAGAGGAACTTTACAAGATAATGGCCCACAAAACCGGCGGCGCCGGTAACTAACGCCCGCATCGGTCTCCTACCCTCTTTAAGTCGGCTTCGACCATCAAGCGCACTAACTCCTTAAAAGTGGTACGCGGCCGCCAGCCAAGTTTTTGTTGCGCCTTGGTGGCGTCACCTACTAAGAGCTCCACATCGGCTGGACGGTAAAAGGCAGGATCCTCCACCACGTAGTCCCGCCAGTCCAGGCCAACGCAGGCAAAGGCTTCTTGTGCGAACTCCTTTACACTATGGGTTTCGCCGGTAGCGATGACATAGTCATCCGGTTCGTCCTGCTGGAGCATCAGCCACATGGCTTCTACATACTCGGGAGCGTAGCCCCAGTCCCTCCTGGCTTCGAGGTTCCCCAGGCGCAGTTCTCTGGCCAGCCCGTGCTTGATTTGGGCAACCGTGTAAGTTATCTTCCGGGTTACGAATTCTAGCCCCCGTAAGGGCGATTCGTGGTTAAAGAGGATACCCGAGCAGGCAAAAATACCGTAGGCTTCCCGGTAGTTTACGGTCATCCAGTGGGCGTAAAGTTTGGCCGCCGCGTAAGGGCTGCGGGGGTAAAAGGGCGTGTTTTCATTCTGCGGCACAGCCTGCACTTTGCCGAACATTTCGCTGGAGGAGGCCTGGTAGAACTTTATTTGGGGATTAACGATCCGGACGGCTTCTAGCATCCTGGCCGCGCCTAGCCCTGTTATCTCCCCTGTTACTACCGGCTGTTCAAATGATACAGCAACAAAACTCTGCGCAGCCAGGTTATACACCTCGTCAGGCTGTACTTTCTCTAATACCCGGATGATATTCCCGAGGTCCAGGAGATCTAAAGGAACAAGCTCTACTTTATCGCGAATGCCCAAGTACTCCAGGCGCTCTAAGTTTACGGTGCTGGAGCGGCGGAAAGCCCCCCAAACACGGTATCCTTTCTCCAGCAAAAATTGAGCCAGATAAGCCCCGTCCTGACCGGTAATGCCGGTAATTAAAGCTGTTTTGGCCAAGTTTTTTCCTCCGTTTCCTTTTTTCACTGTATTTATTTTTATTTCCTTCTATCTATATGATTTCGTAATTTCATTTTCACTTTTAAACCTTATAAAGCTAGCGCGGCAAATTTTTTTACCCCGCCGCGCCAACCATAAATTCCCCATATGCCCTTGCCACTTCCCTGGCCGGGCCCTGCATCCTTATCTCTCCCTTGTCAAGCCAAACAGCCAGGTCGCATAGCTCCTCCACTTGCTGGGGTGAGTGGGTGACAAAGATAATGGTAGTACCGTTTTTTTGCAATTCCTTTATCCTCCCCAAGCATTTCTCTTGAAAAGCTAAGTCGCCCACAGCTAGGACTTCATCTATAAGGAGGATCTCCGGGTCTACGTGCACGGCCACCGCAAAGCCCAGCCGCATGTACATCCCGGAAGAATAGTTGCGCACAGGATTATCAATGAAGTCGCCGAGTTCGGCAAAGGAAATAATGTCGTTAAGGCGCTCTTTTACTTCCTTGCGGCTAAGCCCCAGGATGGAGGCGTTTAAGAAAATATTTTCCCGGCCGGTGAAATCCGGATGGAAGCCAGCCCCAAGCTCCAAAAGAGTGGAAACCCGGCCGTTTACTTTTACTTCCCCTCTGGTAGGGTAAAGGATGCGGCTTATTATTTTTAAAAGGGTGCTTTTGCCTGAGCCATTGCGGCCTATAAGCCCTACGGTGCTGCCTTTGGGTACGCTTAAGTTTATGCCTTTTAAGGCCCAGAAGTCCTCGGCCCTACTTCGTCCCCAAAAGAGAACCCTTTCCTTCAGGCTATAAGCCTTGTCGTGATAAAGGCGAAATTTTTTCCATACATTTTTTACTTCTATAGCCACTTCTTTAGCTTCTTTGGCCAAGCTAGACCATTCCCTTATCTTTCCTATACTTCTTCAGCTACGGCCCGCTGCCAGCGCTCAAAGGCTAAAAGGCTTATACAGAAAAATAAGAGGTAGCCTAAAGCGAGGTAAAGAAGCATCCCCCAGTCAGGCCAGGTGCCCTCAAAAAATATGTCCCGGTAAGCCTCGATAAGAGGGGCTGCCGGGTTTAGGGCGAAAAATTTTCTTACGTTACTAGGCACTATTTCGGCCGGGTAGAGGACCGGGGTGAGGAAAAACCATATGGTCATGAAGACCCCGGTTATGTGTTCCAGGTCCCGGAAATAGACATTACCCACTGAGACTAAAAGGGCCAAGGAAGCCACTAAAAGAGTTTCTGTAAAAAGAACTAAAGGAAAGGCTAGAAGGGCGCTGGTCAGCCGCACTTTAAAGAGCAGAAGGGCCGGTATAAGTATAAGTAGGCTTAAAAGGTAGTTCACCAGGTTAGCCAGCACCACCGAGAGGGGTAACACCTCCCGGGGGAAGTATACTTTTTTTATCAGCCCTGCGTTCTGCACGAGGCTGGCCGCCCCCTGGAGGATAGAGTTAGATAAGTAATTCCAGGGAAGGAGCGCTACAAACAAGAACATGGCGTAGTTTTTTATGTTCGACCGCATAATAAAGGAAAAAACAATGCTGTACACTATTAGCATAAGAAGGGGATTAAAAAAGGTCCAGAAGAAGCCTAGGACTGAACCTTTGTATCTCGCCCGCAGCTCTTTGGCTACTAGGTTTAGTAGCATCTCACGGTAAGCATATATTTCTTTAAGGCGACCCCACATGGCAGTTGCTCCTACCTCTATTTCCCTGCTCTTTATTCGTTCCCACCAGGTTGTGTTTGTTTTACCTCCACTTGGCAAATTGAGTGCCTTATAATTTCTTTTGATCCTTTTATTTCCCTCTTCCTTTTTATCCTTTTTCGGTCCGGGCCTCCCAAATTTAACCTTTACATTATTCGTCAAAAAGAGCGTGATTCCTCCATTTAATCCAAGTAGCTTCTTTATAATTTTACGTCCCAAAATTAAAGGGCGGTGTCCCTCCCCGTATACATTTCTCTAAATACGTTTTAAGTTATGCTCAAAGCCCTGTCTAGATCCTTGTCAAGTCGCGGCGCATTATTTCGATCTCCGGCCGTTGTTAGAAAAGCGCAGGCGGCAAATGATAGTCAGGACCTTGGGAGGCGGCTCAAATAGCGCCTCCTGAATGAAGGACTCGTCGTTCAGCCCCTTCGGGGTTGGTACAAAAGCTAGAGCTAGATATTGGCTACATCTAGAATAAGAGGTCGTGGAAAAAGGCCCTGAATAGTGGCTGGCAGTCAAAATACTCACGCCAGGTTTCCTCCAGGAAGGTATACCGAGCCAATTCGTCTTTGCTTACCAGCACATCGCCGCGGGTAGCGTGGTAGCGCAGGGCAACGGAAGCGTGGTTCAGCACTAGCACATCTATGGGCATACCTACCAGGGGCTCCAGAGCCCCACTTAAGCTTGCCTCGTATTCCCAGACTCTCACCTTGAGCGCGCTTTCCTCCACATATACAGCAATATCTACGTCGCCACAGGGGACCGGCAAAAGGAAAGAGCCATGTAGATAGGCAAAAACGATTTCTCCCCGGCGGGACAATGCCCTTTTCAAGATCCTTTTAATTTTTCTTTTTTCTGCAGGTGTAAGAAGACGCTTATCCTTGGTCATGTTCTTGTTCCTTTTCCACTGCCTTTAAGAAGGACTTTATTTCACCTATATACCGGAGAAGATTACCAAGATCTTTTCTTAATACGTCGAAGACAATGTAGTCATTAATTTTCCCATACTGGTGTACCAGCAGGTTTCGAAATTTAGCCGCAGAAGCCATTTTCTGGGCTATTTCTTCGGAAATAACGCTGTTTTTCCTAAGAATGTAAAAACAATCTGCATAGCTTGCGGGAGCTTCTTTGGCCACCCGAGCGGCCAAATGATTACATATACTCTGGGCTGCTTCAATGGCCACTATGAGCTGGTATTTGGCTCCCGAAATAAGCATTTCATCGCTTAGGAATTCTTCGAGTGATTTTGAGGCTATCTTTTCTAAAAGAGCAACTGCCTTTTCAATATCGGCCATCTTTTCTCGAAGCAAATCGTAGTTGAGATAGAGTTCTTTTTTGGCCAATGGATCTTTCCTCCAGTTCATACTATCCCTGTCACTGTTATTTTCATTGTAACACCTATTTATGGAAAAAACAACAAACTAAGAAGCCCGTACTCTTTTCAGCGCAAGATTTCGTCTCTCCCCCTCAGCCTGCTGCTTGTCTTGGGCACGATGCATCCAGTTCTGCCTTATGGCATCCCAAGTACAACCATCTTTACCGTTGGGGATGGTATTATTTCCTCGGCCTGCCCTTTTCCCAAGCTTGTAGGGCCTCACGAGCAAGCTGGTACGTTTCACGATCTATTTTCCCTTTAGCTGCCACTAATTCCCGTAACACACCTATAGCTTCTTCTTTTTTGCCCTTCTCTTCTAAAAAAAGGGCATAGCGGTACCGTCCAAAATGCCAATTAGGTAGTGTAGCAAACAAATTCTGGTACTCTTTCTCGGCCTCCTCCACCCTGCCTATCTGGGCTAGCAAATCTGCTTTATCACACCAATAATTCCCTTTTTCCTCCTCATTTTTAGCCAGGGCCATTAACCTTTCGGTTACCTGGAGACCTTTCTTTTTTAAGGAACGGTGATTCATACACAAGAGCTGTAGATCTTGAAGGGCATTGCCCAACAACTTTCCTCCCCGGACAGTCTCAGCTAAAGCAACATTTTCTTCTAGGGCCTGCCTGGCGCCTTGAATATCTCCTTGCTCTTCTAGGAAGCGAGCAATATGAGCCCGGTTTTCTAATTGCAGAAGGGGGTCTAAAGGATCTTGGATAATAGTTTCCAAACGGCCAATTATGTATGCTCCCTGCCCGAGGCAAAGGCTTCCTGCTAATTTGGAGATTTCGAACGCATCTTTCTTGGTAGCACAGCAGTGCTTAAATTTGCGTCCGCTACCGCAAGGGCAGGGATCGTTTCTCCCCACTCCTTTTATATCAGTTCCTAGTAGGCGAAGCTGGCGTTTATATCTTTCTTTATCAAAGGGTTTCTTATGATAAAATGCTTCATAAAAAAATTCAATAAATACCCTGGTAACGCAGCCTCGCGCGGCATGTCTGGTCAGACCCTCACTTTCTAGCCTCTCGATGGTTTCTTTAACTTCTGGAAGTTCAGGCTCCTGTAGCTGGTTTTCCACTATTCCTTCTAAGAGCACATGGAGTATAGGGTTAACTCCGTTAATTTCTATTGGAGTGGGCAATTTATGCCGCCTTTGAAAAAGTATTTTAACTTCAGGGTGTTCATTTAAAATCGTTTTAACTCCTGCGTCATACTCTTCCAAGAAAGACACATACGAATCTTTGGCCACTGGCAAAGCACTCCTTTGCTTTAATATATAGGTCCTTATTTAAGCCCGGCGTTTTTAAGCGGCAGCCGGGGAAAGAGATTAAACCAAAAGAAGGAAGTAGCCAGCCATTCGCGTGCCCCAGGGGTATGGCGCCATACCTCTAAAGCCAGGTCAGCGTAAACTATAGCCTCACTTTCTTCACCCAATACATAAGCCTCCGGCAAGTGACGGGGTAATTTTTTCTTTCCTAACAAATAGGAAGGCACAAAGTCATTTTCCTCCATGGCTTCCTTTAAGGCCCGGTTAGCTCTATTGCTAGGCCCTTCATGCCGGAATAGCCATAATGCTTCAGAATAAAGCCAAAAGGCTGTCGGATCCCCTTTGTAACTATTTAAAAGAGCCCTGGCCTCCTTGTCCCTCCCTTCGTACAATAGCCAGTTAATAAGTTCGTATCGCAATCCTTGATTGTCGCCGGGATTAAGGCGGAGCATATCCTGTAGGTGGTCGATGGCTTCGCTCCTTTGACCTAACTTCCATAAGCACCTGGCCAAACCCGCTCTAGCCCTCATGTAAGGCCGCGTCTTTATAATTCCCCAAAAATGGCCGGCCTGCTTTTCAAAGGTTTCTGGTCCCAAGCTCCTTTCCCCTGCTCTAACCCCACGTTCATAAAATTCCTTGGCTTCTTCTAGGCTCTTAGCTTTATCTTCAGCTAAAATCACGTAAGCATCTGCACAGTCTGGCCAAAGCTCTAAAGCTTGCTCGGCTAAACGGATGCGTGATTTTTTATCCTCCATTTCCCAGGCATCATATATCAAATCTTGTGCCTTCTCTTCCGGCGTGCGCTCCCTGGATAAGGGTATCTTCCCCTCAGGCGTCATCACTTGCTCCAAGAATTTATTCATTTCCTCTACAGATGAGAACTCGCGGCCCTCTAATACCCTGCCCACCTCTGCCATTACTTTCTCTGTAAGCCTTTTCCCTGAACTGCCTGCACTCATAAATTGGATTATGGGCAGCCTTTCTTTATCCTTATCCTTGCGTTTCATAAAGTTTACCCCCCATTGTTTTACTTGCCCCTTCTCCTCTTAATTTTTCTTGTATAGCGCTTCCTAAAGCCTGCAATAAACCAGGATTCTCTTTTAGGTAGTGGCAAGCATTTTCTCTGCCCTGGCCCAGACGTTCTTCACCCCATATATACCACGTACCTCTTTTTTCTACAATCCCCGCCTCCACAGCCATATCCAGTAGGGCGCCTTCTACCGATACACCTTGGCCGTAGATCATATCCACTTTGCAGCTCCGGAAAGGAGGGGCCACTTTATTTTTTACCACCCGCAGCACCAGTTCGTGCCCGTATATGGAGGTGCCGCTTTTAAGCTTGTCTCCTTGACGGGCTTCAATCCGTACAGAAGCATAAAATTTAAGGGCCCTACCGCCGGGTGTAGTTACCGGTGGCCCACCCTGAAAACCCCCGCCAGCTATCTTTTCCCGTAGCTGGTTTATAAAAATAACCACTGTTTTGGATCTGGCCACTAACCCGGCGAGTTTCCGCATGGCCTGGGACATCAAGCGAGCCTGTAGCCCCACCTGCTGGTCACCCATAGCACCTTCTAACTCACTTTTAGGCAGGAGGGCAGCCACGGAATCTATTACTACCACGTCCACCGCTGCCGACTGGATAAGCTGGGTAGCTATGTCTAAAGCCTGTTCCCCGTAATCCGGCTGCGATACTAAAAGGTTTTCGATGTCTACTCCTAGGTTTGCAGCATATCTAGGATCCAAGGCGTGCTCGGCATCAATGAAGACCGCGTTTCCGCCCATCTTTTGGGCCGAGGCAATGGCATGTAGCGCTACTGTGGTTTTGCCCGAACCTTCTTCACCGAAGACTTCCACTATGCGACCCCGAGGAAGCCCCCCTACTCCCAAGGCGAGATCCAAGGGGAGTATACCTGTGGGGATCACCTCTACTTCCAAAGACGGCCTCTGGCCCAGGCGCATAATGGAGCCCTTGCCGAACTTCCGCTCGATCTCCATAAGGGCTTTTTCTAAAACTTTACTCCGTTCTTCTCTGCGTTCTTCTGTCATTATCTATCCCCCCGGAAGGATATTTGACCTAAAACACAAGTATTTCGCCTGTGTCCTTGTTCACCCGTATAGTCATGTAAGTTCCCGGTTTCTCCATCAGCGGTTCTCTTGCTAACCCTTCGTGTAGTTTTTGGCTCTGCTGCCTGACATTCTGTCCTTCCTGTATGCGTGGGGCGAGCCGCTCAAATTTGATGAGGCAGAACAGCTTTTGTCCTCCTTCAAACTGAATAACGCTTTGAAAACCCTTGGGGGCCTCTTCTTTTTGCACCCTGCTACAGGAATAAACCTTTTGGACTACCACATAACCCGTAGCCCCTTCATCCCGCGTACGGGGGCGACGTACAGGCACTGGTACTAGGGTCATGTAGGGTCCTAAAGCTAAAGGGCGGACATATTTACGCCCTTCTACAGCCCAAGCGGCATACACTTGCCGGATATCAACGCCCAGGAAAGAGGCTACGTTTTTTAACACTGTCTTGATTTTCTTCTTGACAAGGTACTTTCTACCATCTTCCATCCACACTTCCGTAAAGTTTCCCCCACCCACACCTTCTACATAAACAGGGACAAAGCAGATCACTTTTGTGAGTTCCTTAAGCCAGGCGTATTCACTTACCATCTTTAAGCCCCCTTGCTTAATGTGGAAGAACCCAGCATCTGTTGGATTTTTTGAAGGCCTGTAGAGGTTATGCGCCATCTTTTACCTTCCTGGGCTACCCAGCCTTGTCTTTTAGCCCTCTGTAGGTAGGTAGTCATGCTGTTCAGCACTACGTCCTTCTCTCTAAGCTCCTCCCGCAAAAGCCGCCGGATTTCCTCGTTGCTTGGCGGGTTTTTCTGGCAATAATCAGCATAATAAATCACCAGGGTAACTAGTTCCTTATTATTAGCCACATTAGCTTGAGCTCGTAGCTCAGGTAAGGTTAGCAACGGTTCTGCTTGCTCAACAGGCACAGCAGTAGGAGCAGAAGTAGGGGTAGCAGGTGTATCTTCTTCTACAGGTTTCCATTCACATATCCCGCTCATCAAGCAGCCTTCTAAAAACTTTTTCAGTGTGTCACCCAGTACCTCCTTTAGAAAAGCTTGTTCAACTTTAAGATCCACTCGTACGCCTTTGGCCATAAACCTAAAATATCCCCTCATAGGAAGTACCTCCCTCATACGGTAAATCCTGCTATATACTATAACACAACTGTCAGTTTAAAGCAATAGAGGATACAAAAAATTCTCTCGAACATTTTAAGCAAGGCACCAGCGGAACATAAAGTTCTGTAAGCCTAACTACATAGTGTTCACCCTTAGTGAACACGAGCATTGAGGGTATTGTAGGTGTAGATGCTTAGTCGATGTCCTACTGTGTAGGGTTTCTGCCTGTACTGTGAATTTGACTTAATTTTGGTATATAGGGTACTAGGGTATAGTACACATTCAGCGTTCACTTATGGTGTACATAGTAAAGACCTTTCCCACTTCACCAGTGATATTAATGTATTCGCGGGCAAAAACTATGGAATGGCTTCAAGGTAAGCGGGGGTTTATCCGTTAAAAAAGCCCTCCTTAGCTAAACTAGGAGGGCTTACCTTTTGGAGGTTAGGTTTTTTGATTTCTGTCTTTAAAGGTTTGTTTAAGGTATCTCTTCCTGGCCTAAAAGCTGGGCATAAAGTTTTTGGCTACGTTGGGTTACCTTATCTGCCTCAGCCAAGCGCATAAGAAGGCTTAAAGGATTTAGCAAACAGAATAGCCTCTGACCCCCAGCAAGCCATAGACAAGTGCGGAACTCTCCTTCTTCTACTTTCTCCCAAGAGAGGATCTTCTGCCTTACTACATAACCTGTCCCGCCAGCATCCTTAAAAGGTGGGCGCCTTACCGGGATAGGAACTAGGGTAAAGTTAGGGCCTAATACAAGGGGTAAGGCGTGGCGCCTAGCTTCAGTTGCCCAAGCCGCTAACTCCTGCTTAATATTTACCCCTAGATAACAAGCAATGTACTGGATAACAGTCTTTAGCCTATTTTGGGCTAGATACTTTTTCCCACTGGAAAACCATAGCTCAGTGTAATTTCCCCCATCTTCCAGGTGATGAATGGGAATTAGGCAATTAAGATGGGCTAGTTCTTGTTCTTTAAGCCAGGGATAAAACCGCATTTTAGTGCCTCCTTTTTTATAACGTCAATTAAGGATTTTTGTTATAACAATTATTTTCCAGGTAGCCCCTAAAAGACAAATAAAGGTAGGTATGTTTTTACCTACATTATTTTTAAAATCCTGGATACTTTCGGTTAACCCTTCTACGGAAAATGTAATATTTCGCCTTTATCTTACCTGTCCCATGTAAAAAGGCTATTCTTATTTAAAAAGGGGAGGAAAAAGGAATAAAGCCTTGAGGTAAAAGGATAAGCGGGGTATAATAAAAAAGGGCGAAGGAGCCCGGGGTTAAAACCTGCGGGCTTTTTCTTTTATTTAAGGATAGAGGCTTTATATCAAAAGGGGGCCTATTTTATGGAAGAATTAGCCCAAAAACTTGTTTCCTGGATCCAGGAGAAAGTAAAGGAAGGCGGGTGCCGGGGTGTGGTATTTGGTTTAAGCGGAGGGGTGGATTCTGCTACGGTAGCAGCCCTCTGCCATCGCGCCTTTCCTAAAGCTTGCTTGGGGCTTATCATGCCCTGTCATAGCCATCCCCGTGATGCGGAGGATGCCCGCCGGGTAGCGGAAATTTTCTCTATCCCCGTTAAAACTGTGCTCTTAGATCCGGTGTACGATACCCTGGTGGAAGCCTTGACTGGCCATCCCTATGATCCGGAGAAGCGCTCCCTGGCCCTGGCCAATTTGAAGCCGCGCTTACGCATGACTGTTCTTTATTATTGGGCCAACGAGCTTAATTATCTGGTGGTAGGCACTGGTAACCGGAGCGAGCTAGCTGTCGGTTATTTTACTAAATATGGCGACGGAGGTGTAGATATTTTACCTTTAGGCAACCTCGTTAAAACTCAGGTTAGGGAGCTAGCGAGTTATCTCGGGGTGCCTAAAGAGATCATCAACAAACCTCCCAGCGCTGGTCTATGGGAGGGCCAGACGGATGAAGGGGAGATGGGGTTAACTTATGCTGAGCTTGATCACTACCTTTTAACAGGAGAGGCTCCTCCTAAAGTAGCTGAGCGGATTAAGGCCTTGGCCACGGGAAGCGAACATAAAAGGCGCCTACCGGCTATACCACCTTTTTAAATTTACTGTTCTTGACGCTAACGGAGTAAAGAGGTAGAGTAAGTAGAGAGAGAAAGGGGGATTTCTATGCTTAAAGAACAGGAGATCCCCCAGGTACCTTTAGCCTTTATCGGGGGTTCGGGGACCTTTTCCCTAGACTTGCCGGAGGATCTGGGCTTGCCGGGGGTTGAAGTTTTAGGCCGGGAACTAGTCTATTCTACGCCCTTTGGCCCTAGCCCGCCTTTTAAACTTTTTTCCCTTCCTACTACTCCCCCGCGGCTGGTCCTGACTGTCAAAATGCACGGCCGGATGCCAGGGATCCCTTGGGGGGAAGCCTCCCGGCGGCTCTTCTGGGTCTTAAACAAGGCTGGAGTAAAGAAGGTGATCGCCGAAGGCGGTGTGGGGAGCATTAATCCTTTACTCGACCCCCTAGATATCGTAATCCCTACAGATTATATAGATTTTTCCTTAAGGCGCCACATAACTTTAAGCGAAGATTATCTTCTTATCATGCGGCAGCCCTTGTGCCCTTCCTTACGCTTTACACTTTTACGGGTAGCTAAAGAAATGCCCCTTAACCGCGTGTTCGGGCGGGGGGTCTATCTGGTTACCGAAGGGCGCCACTTTGAGAGCGAAGCGGAGATCCGTGTCTTTAGGCAGTGGGGGGCAGACATAGTCGGGCAAACCCTGTGCCCTGAGGTATACCTGGCCCGGGAGATAGGGGCCTGCTATGCAGGCATATATCTAGTGGTGAACTACGCTGAAGGGGTGGTAAAGCCCTGGGAGCATAAAGTTTTAAAAGATATTTTCTTTAAGCAAGCGGAGCCCTTCGCCCGGATTATTTTCCGGGCTTTAGCGGAAGCCCCTTTAGAGGATACCTGCGAATGCCAAAACTTGCGTAAAGAGACTCTACTGCGGCCAGAAAACATAGGACGCGGCCGGCCAAAATAGTTCTTTAAGTAAATTTAAGGGGAAAAGGAGAATGCTTAAGGAAGCTGTTCTTAAGGGCCCCCTGGGGGATATAGCTGAAAAGGTGTTCCAGGGGGAAAGGCTAAGCAGGGAAGACGGGATACGCCTGATGGAGAGCAATGATCTCCTGGCCTTGGGTTTTTTGGCCGATTTTGTACGCCGGCGAAAGGTGGGTGATGAAGTCTATTTTATCAACAACGCCCACATTAATTATACTAACATATGCCGGAATCTTTGCCGTTTCTGCGCCTTTGGCCGGCCCGCCGGGGCAGAAGGGGCTTATACGTTGACCTTAGAGGAGATCGCCCAAAAGGCCCGGCGTTACCGGGAGTATAATCCCACTGAGATCCATATTGTGGGCGGCCTTAATCCCGCCCTTCCTTTCAGTTACTACGAAGATATGCTGCGCACTATAAAGGAAATCCTGCCCAACGCCCATTTGCAGGCCTTCGATGCGGTGGAAATCGATTTTTTAAGTGAGATCTCGGGCTTTAGCGTGGAAGAAGTGCTGCTCCGGCTAAAAAAAGCAGGGTTAGGTTCCTTACCTGGAGGTGGGGCCGAGATCTTTAACCCGGCCATACGTAAAGAGATCTGCCCCCGCAAGATTAGCGGGGAGCGCTGGCTTAAGGTGCACGCCACCGCCCATAAGTTAGGCCTGCGTTCCAATGCCACTATGCTGTATGGGCACATCGAAAGCCTTGCAGACCGGGTGGATCACCTTCTAGCCTTGCGCAAACAGCAGGACGAGACGGGAGGGTTCATGGCCTTTATCCCCCTGCCCTTTCACCCTGCCAACACCCAATTAGCCCACCTACCCCCCACCACGGGATATGACGATTTAAAAACTTTAGCTGTCTCGCGGCTTCTTCTAGATAATTTTGATCATATCAAGGCCTTTTGGATAATGCTTACCCCCAAGGTGGCCCAGATAGCCCTGCATTTCGGGGTAGATGATCTAGATGGGACAGTGCGAGAAGAGCACATCGCCCATGATGCTGGCGCCGAGACCCCCCAGTACCACCCAGCGGAAGAATTCTTACGCCTTATCCGGGAGGCCGGCCGGATTCCAGTGGAACGGGATACTCTGTATAATGTTGTTCGGAGATACTAGTAAAGTATGGCAAAGATAAGATAGATGGGATGAGCGATGGGTAATGAAAAAGCAGAAGCTATTTTTCCCCGCATAGGCAGGGTGGCCTATTTAAACTGCCTGCCTGTTTTTTATGCCCTGGAACAGGGGTGGATAAGTATCCCTGGCCACGTGGTAGCCGGGCATCCTGCGGAGTTGAACCGGGCCTTGGCGGAAGGAGAGCTGGAGATCACGGCGGTATCTTCCCTGGCTTATGCTTACCACTTTGAGCAATGCCTTATACTGCCTGATCTTTCCATCTCCTCCTTGGGCCAGGTTAAAAGCGTGGCTCTGCTCAGTAAATTGCCGGTAAAAGAGTTAGAAGGCAAATATATTTCCCTTACTCCTTATTCCTCCACTAGCGTGGCTCTGCTTTCTATTTTGCTTAAAAGTTTCTATGGTGTAAAGGCGCACTTTTTTACCCGGCCGGCAGGCGTCTCATTATGGTGGGCAAAGCCAGGCTGTAAAGAACCAGCAGCGGCTTTGGCCATAGGAGATGAAGCTCTGCTTTGGGTAAACAAAAGCCAAGGCCTGTTTGTTTATGATCTAGGGGAAGAGTGGCACAGGTTCACTGGCCAGCCTATGGTATTCGCCCTGTGGGTGGTAAAGAGAAGCTTTGCCCGGGAGTACCCTGAAAAGGTGGAAGTTATATGGCGGGGGTTGGTGGATTCTAAAAAATGGGGGAAAGAGCATCTTAAGGAATTAGCCTTGCAAGCTTCCAGGCTCTCAGGGTTACCCTTCTCCCTTCTCCTTGAGTATTTCCATGTTTTACAGCACGACCTTACCCCTAAGTATCTAGAAGGCTTAAGAACTTTTTACCAGTATGCTTATAGGGAAGGCTGGCTTCCCACCTTCCCCCAGATAGAGATCTGGCAGCCCTAGGGGGTGAAGGAACTATAAATGCAGGAGATTATAGAAAAGGTCCTCGCTGGGGAAAGGATCACCTTTGAGGAAGGGCTTAAGCTCTGGGAAAGGGCCGATACCCTTCTTCTGGGGTATCTGGCGGATACGGTACGGCGACGCCTTCATCCGGAAGGCGTGGTTACCTTTGTAGTGGACCGGAACATAAATTACACGAACATTTGTATTTGCGGCTGTCGCTTTTGTGCCTTTTTTAGGCCCCCTGGCCACCCTGAAGGGTTTGTATTAACGAGGGAGGAAATTTATGAGAAGATCGAGGAAACCTTAAAAGCCGGGGGGACGCAAATATTAATGCAGGGGGGGCTTAACCCGAATTTAAGGCTTTCCTATTTTGAAGAGTTGTTCCGCGACATTAAGGCTCGCTATCCTATCACCCTGCACTCCCTTTCTCCTGTAGAGATAGACTTTCTTTCCCAGCAGGAAGGCTTATCCCTAGAAGAAGTGCTCCGCCGGCTAAAGGAAAGCGGGCTCGATTCTTTGCCTGGCGGGGGCGCTGAAATATTAGTGGATAGGGTGCGGGAAAACTTAAGCCCCCGTAAGACCCCTGCTTCCCGCTGGCTTGAGGTTATGCGGGTAGCCCACCGCTTAAAGATAAGATCTACAGCTACTATGATGTTCGGAAGTATAGAAACCCTCGAGGATCGCCTAAAGCACCTGGAAGCAATACGAAAGCTCCAGGATGAGACAGGGGGCTTTACCGCCTTCATACCCTGGAGTTACCAGCCAGGAAACACTAGTTTAGGAGGCCAGCCGGCCACAGCTGTAGATTACCTGCGTACCTTAGCCATAAGCCGGATTTATCTCGATAACATTCCCCATATACAGGTTTCCTGGGTAACCCAGGGACCAAAAGTGGCCCAGATCGCCCTTTCCTTCGGCGCCGACGATTTCGGCTCCACCATGCTAGAAGAAAACGTGGTGAGGGCCGCCGGAGCTGTCCACCGCTGCTCTAAGGAAGAGATCATAAGGGTGATCAAAAGGGCCGGTTTTCTCCCCGCCCAGCGCGACAACCTATATAATATCCTACGGCACTTTTAAACCTGCGCAAAACCCACGCCGGCGCCCTTGCCGCCACTTTTTTATCCAGCCCCCTGACCTTCTAGTTCTATCACTTCCTCAATATCTTTAAGTAAGCCCTGCTCTTTCCGGATCCTTACCTTTTTTTCGAGCTTTACTACCCCCTTAAGAACCTCCAAAGCCTTCCCTTCTTCCTCCCTATCTACTTCTAGGACCAGGCCGCATAACGAGCTTATCTCCCGGGGCATGGGCAAAAGCCTCCCTTCTAATCCTGCGGCCTGTAGCACCCTTTCGGCCTTTAAGGCCTGGTGGGTGGAGGGAAAGGTAAAAAGGGTAAACTCCTGCATTCGCCCCTCACCTCCTTGACCAGTTCCCTTAAACCGGCGAGGGCCTTCTCTATCTCCTCTTCGGTGTTGAAGAAACCGGGGCTTAAACGTAAAGTGCCTGTAGCTAGGGTGCCTATGGTCTGGTGGGCGAGAGGGGCGCAGTGCAGGCCAGAGCGGGTTATAATACCGTAACGTTCGGCCAGCCAAGCGCAGGCCTCCCCAGGGGAGATGCCTTCAATATTGAGGGAGACTACAGGGATCATGGAATCACTTTTACCGGGGCCGTAAAGGGTGAGGCCGGGTATCTCCTTTAGGCCCTCTAAAAGAAATTCTAAGAGCCTTAGGTTGTGGGCACGGATGCGCTCTAGCCCGGTCTTAAGGATAAATTTCACTCCTGCCCCCAAGGCTGCGATACCAGGAGCATTGGGGGTGCCGCTTTCAAACTTATCGGGCATTATCTCGGGCTGGGTAAAGGCTTCTGAGTGGCTACCCGTTCCTCCTTCTATAAGGGGATAAAGTTTTTCCGGATGGCGGATATACAGGCCGCCCGTGCCCGGGGGTCCGAAAAGGGCTTTATGGCCGGTGAAGGCCAAAAAATCTATATGGGCTTCTTCCACGTCAATAGAAAGCTCCCCAGCGGTCTGGGCAGCATCCACTAGGAAGTATACACCATGGCGCCGGGCTATCTCCCCCACTTCAGCTATGGGTAGGATAGCGCCCGTCACGTTGGAAGCGTGGGTTAAGCAGATAAGTTTGGTGCGGGGAGAGATAAGGGCTTCTACTTCCCGGGGATCTAAAGTTCCCTCCGGGGAACACTGAGCTATGCTAACCTCCACCCCGGAGGCCCGGAGGGAGAAGAGGGGCCGCGCCACCGAATTATGCTCCATGCTGCTTATGATTACATGATCTCCGGGGTTAAGGAAGCCTTTAAGGGCTAAGTTTAAAGACATAGTGGCGCCAGAGGTGAAGATTATATGCTCTGGTTCCTGGATATTAAAGAGGGTAGCTAAAAGCTCCCGGGTTTCCACCAAGGTCTGGCCAGTCTCCAGGCTCCAGGAGCTATGGCCCCGGCCAGGGCTTCCTGCTAGATGGCGTAAGGTATAATCAGCGGCTCGATACACATCTTCGGGCTTGGGCCAGGAAGTGGCTGCATTGTTTAGATATATCATGCTTTATGTAAGCCTTTCCCTCGCTGAGTTTTATTTTGCCCTAAAATTTGGCTTAAAATTTTATTTCTCCCCTCACTTTGAACTTACCTGCATGGATTATATGACTTTTTGTTATTATATTCAACTGCTTAAAGGGAAGAACTGGCTACTACCCGCAAAGGCACCCGGGTTTCCGGCGGGCAGGGGAGCCTTTTTAAAAGCTCTTCTTTGCTCCGGGGAGGGGGGAACTCCAGGGGCCAGCCCAACTCTTTAAGCTTCTGGTAGACTTCCCATATCCAGGGGAGGGCCAAACCCGCCCCTTCTACCAGTTCCTGGTCGGCAAACACTTCTTCAGGCCGACCTTTAGCAGCTAGCTCACCTGCCTTAAGAATAAAAATCTGATCAGCCCAGGTGTAAGCTAGATCCACGTCGTGGGTAGAAAGGATCACTGTCTGGCCTGCCCGGTGAAGCTCCTCTAGGAAATCCACAAGCTGCTTTACCAGCTTGGGATCCAAGTAAGCTGTGGGCTCATCAAGGATAAGGACCTCAGGTTCCATAGCCAGGACTGCGGCCAGGCATACCCGTTTCTTTTGCCCATAACTTAAAAAATGAGTAGGTTTATCAGCTAGATCCTCTATTCCCGTAAGGGCCAGAGCCTTTTCCACCCTTTTTTTGACTTCCGTGGACGACAAGCCCAGGTTAAAGGGACCGAAGGATACTTCTTGTACCACGCTGGCCGCAAAAAGCTGGGTATCGGGATCCTGGAACACAATACCCACTTTTTGACGCAAGTTTAAAAGGGAAGCCCGATCATACCGCAGCTCCTTCCCCTCATATATTACTTTTCCCCGCTGGGGTTTTAAAATCCCATTAAAGTGTAAAAATAGGGTGGATTTTCCAGCTCCGTTAGGGCCTAAGATAGCCGTCTTACTACCCTTTACTATCTTTAAAGAAACTCCCCTTAAAGCCTGGGTACCATTGGGATAGGTGTATTCCAGGCTTTCTGTAGCCAATATGTAAGACAAACCCTTAAGCACCTCCCCCGAGCCAGGCTAGGGCTCCTAGCCCTATTAACCATAGCCCAATCAAAATTAAATTGCGCTGGGAAAGGCGGAAGGAGGGTTCCAGGACGCGGAATTCTCCCTGATAACCCCGGGAACTTAAAGTTATATTTAACATTCTAGCCTGTTCATAGGTTTTAAGAAATAGGTTGCTTATAAGATACCCCAAGGAACGAAAGGAACGGGATAGGGAGCTGTAACCTAGCCTAGAAGACTGGGAGATATGCATCTTTGTAGCTGTATCCAAAAGAACAGAACTAAAACGGTAGACCAGAGTCAAGAGATCGATCCATAATCCTGGAACCCGGAGACGGCAAAGTACATTAGTGATCTCCACCATAGGAGTGGTCAGGGCCAGGAAATAAAGGCAAGAGACGCTGGCCAAGGCCTTAAGACAGATCTGAAAAGCAGCCAACAGGCCCGCCTGGGTCACCCCTAGAGTTAATTTTCCCAGGGACAAGCTAAAGAGGAATTCTTTAGAGGAACTAAGGGTAACCGTAAGGGCTATACCGGCTCCACTGGTTATTAAAAACGAAAGGGGTAAAAGAAGGAGCCGCAAGTAAAAAGCTATAGGGATGCCCGCCATACCTATTAAAAGGCCGCTCATCACAACCAGTACAAGTAGATATACCTTAGTTTGGGACGTCCCTAAAAGGAAAATCAAGGTAGCCAGGGCAAAAAGTATCTTTTCCCCTGGGTGTACAAACCGGAGGCGGTTGCTGTAAGCATACTGCTCAAGGACGCTCACGGTTTCCCTCCCTATCCTTCCGCCCCTTAAGATAGCCTAAATAGTAGCAGACAATACCGCTCCCAATGGCGGCCTGGGTAGCGAAGAGAAAACTTTCTACCTCGCTGCTGGGTGGCTCCCATAAGACGTTAAACCAAGGCTTATATTCGGGCTTAACTTCGCTTATCACCTCTTCAGCCCGGCTATCCGCCCCTCCAAACTCGGCCCCTTTTTGGATTATGAAGGGGGCTACGACAAGGATTATTACAATAAGAAGCAAAAGGGTATTTTTCCAAGCTAGGTTCAATTTAGTTTCCCTCCTCCCGCAGGACAGCTAACTCTTTAAGTTCTTCTTTGTTGTAAGCAAAGAGGTAATTAAACACCACCACAGTGAGTAGACCCTCACTGATGGCTAGAGGGATTTGGGTCACCGCAAAGATCCCTATAAACTTAACGAAGGATCCCCAGATCCCAGTATCCGGTGCTGGGAAGGCCAGGGCTAGCTGCAGGGAAGTAACGGCGTAGGTGGCCAGATCCCCTAAGGCGGCAGCTAAGAAAATGTTGATGCTTAAAGGTACCCTGGCTTTCTGCAAGAACTTATAAATACCGTAAGAAACCAGAGGGCCTACTACAGCCATAGAAAAAGTATTGGCTCCTAAAGTGGTTAACCCACCATGGGCCAGGAGAAGGGCCTGGAACAAGAGCACTATAGCGCCTAGTACGCTCATGGCTGCTGGCCCGAAGAGGATGGCCCCTAAACCTACTCCTGTAGGGTGAGAACAGCTTCCGGTCACCGAAGGAAGTTTCAAAGCAGAGAGGACAAAGGTGAAAGCCCCTGCCAGGCCCAGAAGAAGTTTAAGACTGGGTTGACCAGAAACCTTCACTTTAAGGCTCTTTAACCCCCAGGCCCAGAAGGGAAGAACTAAAAGAAACCAGAAGGCTGCCCAGCCTAGGGGTAGGAACCCTTCCATGATGTGCATGGCATAGGCTGGGGGCGGCGCTAAGAGGGAAACGAAAATAAGGTAGGAAGTTAGAGTTAAAATTAATTTGATATATCTAGAAAGCATCTTTAGCGGGTTAAAAACCCTGGCCTCCTTTCTTACTCCTTAAGGCTATTCGCCTAAAAGTTTAAATATTTCCTCCAGAGAGGTTACCGGATGCTGGTGCTTTATAGGGGGACGTTTAATAACTACTACAGGTATACGGAGATCTAAGGCGGCCTCTATTTTAGTATCTGTCCCTCCTTGAGGGCCCGAGTCCCGGGTAACCACTACTTTAGCTTTGTAGGCTCTGAATATAGCTTTATTTAATTCCCGGGAAAAGGGGCCCTGCATGGCTACTATATCCCGGGGAGTAAGCCCCAGATCCTGGCATTTTTTGATCACGCGGTGTTCGGGCAAAACCCGGACCACTACTCGCTTGCCCTTCAATTCCTGGCTGGATAGGAATACTTCCAGGTTGTAGGTACCGGTGGTAAGGAAAATGGTATTCCCCAGTTTCGCGGCCACTTGGGCTGCCTCGGCCCACCCGTAGACTTCATGGATCAAAGGGTGGCGGGGAAGCTCTGTCTCAGAACGGAAGAAACGTACACAAGGGAGGTTCCACCTGGAGCAGTAATCCTCCAGTAAAGTGGAAACTTCATTAGGATAAGGCAAGCTAAAATCTACTACCATATTAACTCCATGTTCCTGAATTACGCGCTGTAAGGCTTCTTCACTAATAGGTTCTATAAGGGTTATGTTCGCCCCATCCTCTAGGGCAAGTTTCCGCCCGTACTCGCTGCCTGTCCAGACCACCACAGTATAACCTTGATCTCCGAGCCTGCGCGTTAATTCTCGGCTTTCCCTTGTACCCCCGATTACCAGTATAGCTTTTCCTTCCCCCTCACCTGCCCTCCGTACCATGGGCTCTTATCTCGCCCCCCATGGAGAGATTACGAAAAAACCCCGGTTTGTCCACTACCGGGGATAGATAAAGGCTTAAATTTCGCCCCCGGGAGACAAACCCACCCCTCTTTCACCAGGCAGGTCTTCCCGGGCGGCAGTCATAGCCTACCTCAAGTTACCCTTCCATTAATTTTTATGAAGGGAACCTTTTTGAGGCGGCTCCTCCTCCCGTCTCAACCTTTTAGGCCTTGCCTTCTCGAGGCCAAGCCACCTGGAAAAATAAAAAACCTTCTGCCCTACCACGGTAACAGAAGGCGCTAGCTTATCATGCACCACCCCCTATCCCTCGTAGGGACATGGTACAAAGAAGACAGGCAGGTCTCCTGGCTCCAGTTCATCGCTACCCACGCCTTCCCAGGCTTAAACCTAAAGCCCAGTGGCTTTTTGATGTGGGCCTGCTCCCTGTCACAGTGGCGGGACCGCGTCAGATTCTCACTGACTTCCCTCGGCTACCTATAGAGGTAGCCATCCCGTCTTCCTTATTGACTTGTCGTTTTTATTATACTGGAGTTCTACCCCCTATAGCAAGGGGTATTTCAAAAGAATAGCATATGGTGTAAGCACTCTTTTAAGAAAGGAGCGGATAACCTTGGAAGATATTAACCGCTTCTTAACGATTATGGGGGCCATCTTTGCTGCCACCCAGGGGATAGTGGAACAGCTTAAAGCCCGCTGGCCCTGGCTAGGTAAGGAAGAGGCCGACCCTATAAAGGAAGAAAAAAGGAGAACCCGCGTGCTTTTGGTTAGCGCCGTGGTGGCTGCTCTACTAGCTGGTATGGCGGCCGTGGATGTCTTCGGGTTATTGGGTATAAATGGGCTCCTCTCCGCCCTTAAAGTTAGCCACCCTGGCCTCTATCGGCTCCTTAATATGATAGTGGTGGGGCTCCTTTCTACCTTCGGTAGCCCCTTCCTGCACGAGATCTTAGACATTCTTATTGAATTTAAGCAACATATAAGGCTTCGTAACCAGGATGCGGAGCTTCGTTTGCTAAAGATATCTTCTGGGGATACCAGCCAACCTCCCAAAGTTTAAAGAAACACAGGCGGCCTACTTTCAGGGCCGCCTACATGATCTAAGCTTCCTGATCTAACCTAAACCATTTGTGTAGGGCCTGCATGGCCCTGGTAAGGTGTTCTTCATCGATAATGCAGGATACCTTTATCTCGGAGGTGCTTATCATGTGGATGTTGATACCTTCCTCAGCTAGGCAGGCGAACATACCCGCTGCCACCCCAGGATTGGTGATCATTCCCGCACCCACGATGGAAACCTTGGCTACCTTGTCATCATAAGCTACGGCGCTGGCCCCGATCTGTTCTTTGACCCTTTCCGTCACTTCCACGGCTTTAGCCAGGTCATCGCGGGCTACCGTAAAGGCTATATCATTTATACCGTCCCGCATGGCGCTCTGCACGATCATATCTACATTGATGTTTTCCTTAGCCAGGGCTTCAAAAAGGGCCCGGGCGATGCCCGGCCGGTCAGGAACATCATAGATAGCTATCCTGGCTACATTGCGGTCACCGGCTACGCCGGTTACTACCATGGCTTTTTCCATATCCTGCACCTCTTTCACTATGGTGCCTTCATTATTGTTAAAGCTTGAGCGGACTTCTAAGACTACCTTATGGAGCTTGGCGAACTCCACCGAGCGAGCCTGAAGGACTTTGGCCCCTAGACTGGCCAGTTCCAGCATTTCATCGTAAGAAATACAAGAGAGTTTGCGGGCTTCAGGAACCACCCGGGGATCAGCTGTATAGACCCCGTCTACGTCGGTATAAATCTGGCAGAGGTCTGCCTTTAAAGCCGCGGCCAGGGCTACAGCGGTAGTATCCGAACCCCCCCGTCCTAAAGTGGTAATTTCGTTATCGGGTGTGGCACCCTGGAACCCAGCCACAATCACGATTTTGCCCGCTTCCAGCTCGCGTCTTAGCCTTGTGCAGTTAACCTCCAGGATGCGGGCTTTGGTATGCACTCCATCAGTCAAGATGCCCACTTGGGGTCCGGTAAGGGAGATCACCGGCTCTCCCAGATCCTGTATGGCCATGGCCAGAAGAGCTATGGACATCTGCTCTCCTGTAGCTAGCAACATGTCCAGCTCCCGGGCAGGGGGATTGGGGCTTATTTCCTTGGCCATGGCTATAAGCCGGTCGGTAGTATCGCCAGGCGCTGAAACTACCACCACTACTTGGTGTCCAGCCCGCCGGGTCTCCACTACCCTGCGGGCTACATTCTTTACCCTCTCTGGGCCATCCACAGATGTACCCCCGTACTTTTGTACAATCAAGGCCATAGTTAACCCTTCTCCTCCTCGGTACGGTGAAGTTTCATCCCGCCTGATATGCCTGCATTAACAAAGAATAGCGCCCTGGCTTGCAGGTTTAAGTTCTTTGACCTCACATTTCACGCCGTGCTCCTCAAAGGCCTCCTTCATAGCCTTTCCTACTTTAGGTAAGCTTCCACGACAGAAGGCTATAACGGCAGGTCCTGATCCGCTTAAAGTCACCGCCAGGGCTCCAGCCTTAAGGGCCGCTTCAAATACGTAAGGCATTCCAGGGATGAGGCGCAGGCGATAGGGTTGGTGCAAGCGGTCTTCCATAGCCTTGCCCATGAGCTCTAGATCCCCTGCTTGCGCTGCCGCAATAAGCAAAGCCGTTCGGCTTAAGTTAAATACAGCATCTTCCACCGGTACCATGGCTGGTAAGACACCCCGGGAAACCCTAGTAGATAAGGTAAAATGGGGTATGGCTACCTGCAGGCTTAAGCCCGGCGGCGGGTCCAGGCGCTGGTAGTACACTTGTTGGCCGTTTAAGACCACTACTACCAGGCCCCCTAAGAGGGCAGGGGCCACATTATCTGGATGGCCTTCAAGCCTTGCAGCCAAGGATACTAACTCTTCCTGGGGCAAGGGATAGCCCAGGAGCGCGTTAGCTCCCACCAGCCCCGCCACCACGGCTGCCGCGCTGGAACCTAAGCCCCTGGCCACCGGAATATGGTTTTCAAAGGCGATTTTAAATCCAGGCACCTTCCGCCCTACCCGGGCGTATACGGCAGCAGCCGCCCGGTAAGCTATATTATCCGGTCCCCGGGGAATGGAGTTTTCGCCTTCTCCCTGTACGGTTATCTCGAGTTCAGGAGCTTCTTCTATAGAGACATAGTCATATAATTCTAAGGCCAGCCCTAGGGCATCAAAACCAGGGCCTAGATTGGCTGTAGTGGCTGGGACCCGCACTCGGGGCATACAGCTTCCTCGCCTTCCTCCTGCCTTAAGTTACAATACAACCTCCAGGACCGCCTCCTCATCCGGTGGTAGGGATAAGGGCTGGCCGGCCTGTCTTATAGCTATGTCGGGATCCTTAAGACCATTACCGGTCAATACGCATACGATTACATCTTCAGGCTTAAATAGCCCTTTCTGAACATATTTGATGACCCCGGCCAGGGAAGCGGCCGAAGCCGGTTCGGCAAATATCCCTTCAGCGGTGGCGAGCAAGCGCTGAGCAGCTAGGATCTCCTCATCGGTAACGCTATCGATAAATCCCCCAGATTCCCGGGCTGCCTCTACCGCTGGGCGCCAGCTAGCCGGGTTACCTATACGGATGGCGGTGGCCACCGTCTGGGGATTAGGGATTATCTGGCCTTTCACAATGGGAGCCGCACCTTCCGCCTGAAAGCCTATCATCCGGGGAAGTTTCCTACTTCTCCCTGCCACCTTATATTCTTTAAACCCTTTCCAATAAGCCGTTATGTTCCCGGCATTGCCCACGGGTATAGCCAGATAATCCGGAGCCTCACCTAAAGCATCGCATACTTCAAAGGCCGCTGTCTTCTGCCCTTCTATACGGTGGGGATTAAGGGAGTTCACCAAGGTTATGGGGTGCTCGGAGGTGATTTTGCGCACCAGGGCTAGGGCCGCATCAAAGTTTCCCTGGATGGCTATGACCTGGGCTCCATAAAAAAGGGCCTGGGCGAGTTTCCCCAGGGCGATATGACCTTCAGGTATAAGTACACTACACTTAAGGCCGCAGTGGGCAGCATAGGCGGCCGCAGAGGCTGAAGTATTCCCAGTTGATGCGCACATGATGGCCCGCGATCCAGACTCCAGGGCCTTGGCCACAGCCATGACCATACCCCGGTCTTTGAAAGAACCAGTGGGATTAAGCCCTTCATATTTAAAATATAACCTTAGGCCTAGCTCGCGGGAAAGCCTACCTGCCGGGATAAGGGGTGTATTGCCTTCCAAAAGGGTGATGAGGGGGGTTTTTTCGGTGACCGGCAGGAATTCCTTATAAGCTGTAAGGACTCCGGGCCACCTCATTGTTCCGGCCCCCCTTCTACCCGGATAACGCTAGCTACTTGGTTTACCACCGGAAGACCGGAGATGATTTCCACCGCTTCCCGTAAGTTTTGCTCCCGTACCTTATGGGTTATAAATACCAGCTCGGCCTGTTCTCCTACCATCCCTACCTGGATTACGGAAGCCAGGCTCACCTGCCGGTCGCCGAAAACTTTAGCGATGGCGGCCAAAACCCCCGGCCGGTCCTTGACGATCATACGGAGGTAATACCGCGTTTCAATATCCCATATGGGTTTTACCGGTTTATGGGCTAGGCAAGTGCAGGACAAGCGTCCTGTCGTACCGTGGATAAGATTCCGGGCGGCCTCCATAATATCCCCTACTACGGCGCTGGCCGTGGGCATCTCCCCGGCTCCTTGGCCGTAAAACATAGCTTGCCCTACAGCGTCGCCCTCAACAAAAATAGCATTGAAGGCCCCTTGGACTATAGCCAAAGGGTGCTCGAGGGGTACCAGGGCCGGGTGAACCCGGACCTCCACCATCCCCTCTTCTTCCCGGGCTATACCTAAAAGTTTTATGGCGTACCCCAACCGGGCAGCATACTTTATATCCTGGGGATGAAGCTGGGAGATGCCTTCGTGGTATACCTGGGGATAAGTAATACGGGTGCCAAAAGCAATGGAGGCGAGGATGGCCATTTTACGGGCCGCATCATCCCCTTCGATATCTGAGGTTGGATCGGGTTCAGCATAACCTAAACGCTGGGCTTCCGCTAAAACCTCAGCGAAGGGCCGGCCTTCCTGGCTCATTTTAGTGAGGATGTAATTAGTAGTGCCGTTCACGATCCCCATAACCTGGCTGATGCGGTTTCCCGCCAGGCACTCTTTGAGAGAATGGATAATGGGGATGCCTCCACCTACACTCGCTTCAAAGAGGAGATCCCGGCCTGTAGCCTCGGCAGCGGCGAAAAGCTCCTTACCATGGAGGGCCAGGAGGTCCTTGTTAGCGGTAACTACGCTTTTACCTTGCCGGAGGGCCTCCAGTACATATTCCCGGGCCGGCTCAAGCCCCCCCATTACTTCCACTACAATATCTATTTCCGGATCTTTTAGGATGGCCAAGGGATCAGTAGTAAGGAGTTCAGGGTTTACGTTAACAGAACGGGGCCGTGTTACGTCCCGTACCAGGATTCTTTTTATCTCTAAAGGCCTCCCCAGTTTAAGGGCTATCTCCTGGCCGTTGCTCTGGAGGAGTTTAAAGACCCCCCCTCCCACCGTACCCAAGCCTAGGAGGCCGATCTGGATGGGTTCTTCCACTTTCCGGTTCCTCCTCGCTCCCGTCTGATTAATTGTAGCACTATTTCCCCAGTAGTAGCAATACCTTATTAGGCTCTATGCAGGTTTCTCCTTATACCTCTTGCGGCTGGCTCGCCACCCATTGCCCAATGGCCAGAAGCCCTAGCATAACCGTACCTTTAAAGAAATGCAGGCCAGTTACGAAGAATTTGGTGAGTACATTCTCGACTTCCGCTATCTTCTTTTCGATGTAAACCGTTACAGCGAAGAAGAGCTTCTTAAAGCGGCAAATTTGATAGCCAGTGTATTTCTGCTAGACCAAAGAATTAGCTCCCAAGAGCTGGTGAAGCGCCTTCGGAAGCTAGCCAGGGTAGCAAAAAGGCTTACCCTGATGAGTTTCGTTACCTAAAGGCGTGGCTATTGAACATTATAAGACCCAAGCTACCTGTGGATGTGCAGGTTAAACTTGAGAATATCTTAGCAGTAAGTTATCCCTGGGAGATGGAAAAGATGATAAGCAAACTGGAATTGGTGCTAGAAGAAATGCAGCGGGAGGCTTGGTTAAAAGGATTAAAAGAAGGTAAAGAAAAAGGCAGACTTTAAGGCAAACTTGAGGGTAAACTGGAGGATAAGATCGAAACTAGACTGGAAGTAGTAAGAAACTTCGTCTCTTCACGCGCCCCGCCCGGCCAAATCTCTTATCATCGCCCGCTTCGCCATCTCATACGCTTCTAGGTCCCTGGTAAGTTTGAAACCCACTCCCAGTCTCTCTGCTACAACCTTAAGCATCCCTACTACTTCTCAAAGATTTTTTCAAAAGTAAACCCCTAGAACCGGACCGCGTATATGTGGATGTAGAGCTTCTTCAATGCTCTATACCCAGGAATTTCCTTAGATCACTTTCACTGGTCACCTCAAATATCTTTTCCGCCAGCTCATCAAGCTCCTTCAAGGAAAGAGCATTTATCTTCTCCTCTACCTCAGAAGAAAGACAACCTAAACGCTTCTTTAACTGCTTTAACAGAATTTCCCTTCGGCCTTCCTCCAGACCTTGCTGTAACCCTTCTTGCCATCCCTTTATATGCCACGAAGTCCTAAGTTCCATTACCTTCTTTACCTCCTCCGCGCTTAATTCCCTATGTAGCATCTCCTCTACTTCCCTCTCCTCTTCCGGGCTTAAACCTAAATAGGTCTCAAATATCGCTGTTATAAGCCCTAGCTTAGCCGGATCCAGCTGCATCCGCGTTATCATTCTCAAAAATTCTATCTTTAGCTGCCGTCTCTCCTTAGGGCTGTAGTCCATTTTACTGAGAAGCGCTGCCGCAACCGGATTGTCGCTATTTATGTACTTCCTCCAAGGTAGTTTCTTTAGCTGCACCTTGTAAAAGTTAAACTCTAGCACCTTAAAGAAGGGGAAAGCTACTTCGTGCTTGTCTGGCTCTTCTACTTTGCTGTCGTAGGAGAATACAGCTATGGGTAATACCTTCTTCTTATGCTTCTCGTAAAGCCGGCTAAAGTATATGAACATGCGCCGGGCAAAGTCTGCTTCTTTATAAGCCTGAGGTTCTATGTGAATAAGGACATAGCCCTCTTCTCCTTTTATTTTAACACTGGCCAGTATATCTACGTAGTGTTTTTCTCCGGCGGTGATGTCGGTGATGATCTCTTGGGATAAGAAGGTTAACTCGGAATAATCGATTAAGGCGTGGGCTTCGGGGAAGAAGAGCTCCATGAATTCTTTGAAGAAGTTAGTGATGAGCTCCTTAAATATGGCGTCGTGGTCTATGGGCATGTCCGGTTTCTCCTATTTTTTCTTGAGTTTAGTCTATTTTACTTTATATGCAGGGCTAGGGCAAGAGGCAAGACCGCCTAGCCTGAAAGCTTCGGGGTCAAAGCTGCCGCCCACCCAGATGTGAAAAAGGAGATAACTCTCAGCAAACGCCATTGAGTTTTCAGTGGTGCGGCGAGCGCTATGAGGCTTGGTTACAGTATTATCTTTCCCCGCGACACCACTAGTTTCCCGTCCAGGTACAGATCAGGGGTTAGGATAACTCCGTCAATGTGCACACCCGCCCGCACTCTACCTCCAAAAGTGGCGTTGTCTCCAAAGGCGAGATGTACCGTCCCGTATACTTTCTCATCTTCCAGGATGATACCCGAAACCTTTGCCCGGTCGTTGGTACCTATCCCCAGTTCCGCAAGATTTCTGGCTTCCGGAGAATCTCCTAGAAGCTCTAGCAGTTGCTGGCCTTCAGGACCTTGAGCTTCTACTAGAACTCCTTCTTTGATTACTACTCTTATAGGGCCGCTCAACCGCCCAATACCCGCTATAGAGCCGTCAATAATCGTTTCACCTTCCGCGCTCCCCTCTACGGGCGCAATGTAAGCCTCACCTGAAGGCAGATTCCCCGCTTCTCCGGGGCGTCGATAAAGGCCGGTGCTAGCTATTCCCCGCCGCCCTTCAAGGGAAAGCTTCAATTCCAAGCCGTCCTTGACTAGAACAGCTGTCTTGGCTTCGGAAAGAAGTCTGGCTAGTTCAGTGGTCCTCCGGGCTACCTCTTCGTAGTCGGCCGCCACAGCCCCTTCAAAAAACATCTCTTCGGTGATGCCCGGCATGGTAGCCACCCGCGCGCCGGCTTCACAGGCCTTAAGTCTTGCCTGGGTGTGCGTTAAAGAATACTTGGTGGGGCAAATGACTACGTCAGACTTTTCCATGGCTGCCGCCACGGGTAGGGGAGGCTCCGCCCCGTGCCGTCCGGTGGGAGAGATCTTAATTAGCACCGGTAAAGCGCCTAACTCTTCTCCGGCTTGGAAAAGGGCTTCGCCAATGGTAACAGTCGAGGTATCAGTTACTACCAGTAATCTTTCGCCTTTCTCTAAACCCATACAGCTCAGCAAAAGTCTCTGGGCTACCGCTTTTAAATCCCTCAAGCTATTTACCCTCCTTTAGGATAGCAATTCCTGGAGAGTACGAGCCAGAACTGTCCGCGGCAATATCACCGGTACACCAGTATGCTGATTCACTTCCCTCTTCATTTGCAAGTTAAATCCGATACAGTCAAGCACTATTACCTCTGCCTGCCATTCCTTAAGGGAAGAGGCTGCGCGCCATATTTCTTCCCTTGGCCCATAGGGCGAGGCAGCTTCCACCCTAAGTACCTCTCCTACTCCAGCCCAGCGCGCCCTTGCTTGCTCTACCTGATCTTTATCCGGAACTATAACCCCTAGTCGCCTTCCTGTAGCTATACCTGAAGTGAAGTGATGTAAGATAACCTGGGGCTTTAAGATTAACTTAGAAGAAGAAAAGTTAGGAAACTCACCGGTGCACAGCAATACTATTATTTCTGCTCCTTCAGCAACGAGCTTATCGATTTGGGTTTGCATTCTCGGTACAATATACCGCTCGGCAATCCTTACTGAACTTCCGTCCCTCAACCTGGTAACTAACACATAGTCTTCAGGGCCTGGCGCTAGCGCCGCGATTTCTTCCTGGGTCAACCCATCCAAGGCTCCGCCTTCGATTATCTCTATATTTTCTCCAAGAATTTCCTTCATTTCTGGCACCACATCCACGCGCGGTGACTGACCGATGGTAATAGCGCCTACCTTACGTACCACTCGAGCACCCCTTTCTTTCCATGTTTCCAAGCACAGGCCTGGTGTACCCGGCAACCTTCGCTTCCGGCCTCGCACTCTAAAAGGCTTGCCGGGCTACCACTGGTCCCTGTACCCTTAACAGCCAAAACAGCCAGCACGGCCTTTTCTACCTCTTCTGGCTCTCCCTCAACGACCATAGTCGTCGATCCTTCCGCTCCATCTATACCGCCTTTGCCTATAACAACGCATTTTACCCTGGCTATAATCTCCAGGGCTTCTTTTTCTGTTACTATCTTCCCTACCAGCGGTACGAGCCCTACGGCCATGCCCATGGACCAATCTGTACCCCTGATCCCGGAGCACCGGACAGCCTCATCTACGCTACCAGGAATTAGTTTCTCTAGGCCGCAGGCTATAATA
The DNA here is from genome assembly GCF_900176005.1 of Thermanaeromonas toyohensis ToBE. Lineage (NCBI taxonomy): Bacteria > Bacillati > Bacillota > Clostridia > Neomoorellales > Neomoorellaceae > Thermanaeromonas > Thermanaeromonas toyohensis. Next base: position 2,195,866 of record NZ_LT838272.1, read on the forward strand.
ACTTTACAGCCCTGGGCCATGAGGCCAGCCAGCCCCTTGCCAGGTTCGCCTCCTAAAGTCCGCCCCAGCATTATGGCCGCCCGGCCGCTAGCGTCAATGGCGTTAGCGCCGATGATAGCCACATCCGAGGGTCCCAAGGTACTGACCGCTTCCGCAAAACAATCATCGATATTGCGAGGCACGCCCTTTTCCAGGAGGATACTGTGGGCTGCCCCATCGCCCCGGCCCGTCTTCGTTCCCCTCGGGCTAACACGTCCTGAGATACGCAAAGTGATTCCCGCTAGCTCCTCGGCCACAGCGGAAACCGTAGTCCCTCCCTTTAGGAGGATACGACCATTTTGTAAGGCTTGCTTAACCTCCGGTAGGGCGGCAATGGCCCTGGCGATAATACGCTTGGCTTCAGCTACGGTCACTGTTACCTGCGCCCGCATATTCTTTTTTTCTCCCCAAAGTCTGCAAGTGATTCATAGGCCCATAAAGCTCTTTCAACCGCTCAAACTCTTCCTCATCGTAGAAGCGACACTTGCCTTGCCCGAAGGCTTTGGCCACCTCCAGGCAGAAGCGAACTGCAGCTTCAATGTCTATAAGGTGGCTTGCTCCGGTAGCACATCCCGGTACCGGTACTTCGGCCGTAATGGCCACACCCACCACCGGGGCCGCTGTAGCTGTGGAGGGCTGTAAGATGCTATTCAAGTGGTAAATGCCGTTGCCATAAGGTGTAATATCCTGGGTAGTAATGGGAAAAACAACAGGCAACTTGCCGGTAACAATTTGCATTAAATCGAGCAGATCTTCGCTCACACGTAAGATATACCCTTCTTTAACGGTAGGGGAGATAGCAAAACCGCGGTGGTTGATCACCCTGTTCCCTTTAGTAGTATCGACAGAAAGAATAGCATCCATAGCCGGGTCTACTTCGTTCCGGTTCATCTCAGCAATATCCACTGGCGAATCCATGAAGGGTACCGGGTCATGGGGCTGAGTAGGTGCATCGGGACATATGTGAGTAGCAATAATTACGTCACCCTCCAGTACGTCCCCTTTGTGCTGCATGTTAGCCAATTTCAACGCGGCTGCAACTGCCGCCAAGGCACCATCTCCGTCGGACACAAAACCTATCCTCTCCGGTCTTGCCCCTAACCCCCCCAGTCGCCCTATTATCCCTAAAGTAGGTGCACTGCCGCCTTGGGACTTGCCGTTCCTTCCCTTTACCACCGCCTTAATAAAATCGGTGGTGCCTTTAGACCCCTTAATGCGTGTCACGGTTACCTCTTCTAGGCCGGCCCTTTTGAGCAGATCTGCCACTTCATAGCCATTGACGTAAGCGCTGTCCAGGAGTTCGTAAACTTCTAGAACCTGCTTAAGAGCCATAGCCCTGCACCTCTCCCTCCGAAAGTATATGGTCTGGAAAGACATATTTGATTACTTCTTTACCTGTAGCTTTTTCCAAGGCCAAGAAAAGCTCAGGATACTTCATTCCGCTTCCCAGAATAAGCTCATTACGGGAAACATGCAAAATAGCTACCTCCTGCCCCTCCCTTACCTCTGCCGAAGATACAGGTAGGCCAGTGTTAACATCTAGTGTAGCCAACAGGTCTGGAAAAGTTCCTATTCTCTGGTCATCAACTTCCAAGGTAATATACTCGTTCCAGAAGGTGAGCTCCGCCAGCTTATTATTCCTCTGGACTATTACCTTTCCTACGTCGAATCCCCCAGCAGTTTCGAGGCTGACAGAAGCTACCCTACCCATAAACACTACTTTCCCCCGCAAGACTTCGGCAGCAGCTTCAATTACCTGCCCAGCGCCTTTCCCCTGGGCTGCCAGCATAGCCCTGCCCACGGTGATACACTGGCTTAGGGCACCTTTAGCAGCGTTTTCCCTAGCGTACCTCACAGTGACCGGGTTTCTAGCTACAGCTACCAGCCCGCCGGCCTGAACTGAAGCCTGCCTCACTATACTGGCGGATACATCCAGTGAACCGCTCACAAATACTTCAACATAGCTTTCTGTTTGGGGATTTCCGCCGACAGCCACCTGCTTGGAAATGTATCCGGCCACCCGATGAAGACCCATGGAACCCATAAGTCCGGTAGGATGGGCTCTACCATTGCAGGGGGCATCCACTAGAGGAATACCTAGAGCTGCCGCTTGTATCCACCCGTTGATACTTGCCAGACCACCGCATTCGTTGCTGATTAAGCCCCTGATCTGCTCCCCCGTAAATTTCATAAATAGCTCAACGGCACGAATATAGTGTACTGGCCGGACGTAAGCCGTCTGGGCAGCAGGCGCTCCTACAGCTGAAACTGTAAGAAGAGTAGCTTCCTCGGGAAGATCTTCCAGTTCTATTAGTTCGGGGGTGCCAAGTTCCAAGGCTAGACGGCCAAGCTTACGCCCCCATTCCATGGATCCTCCCCCGCCGCCGCCCAGGACAGCTCCGCCCAATACAGCTGCTTCCAAAGCCTCGTGATCAAGCACCATCCTTGAAGCCATACCTCTTTCTCCTTTACCCTACTTCCATTTGGCCTTGAGTACGGAGTTAAAGAAGCCATAAAGAGCGTCCCCAGCAATAAAACCGGCAGCTAGAATGGTCATAGGAGTTTCCGCATCCTTGCCTACTAGCTTAAGGACCAAAATGCGAATGATGATGCCAGCCAGGACAGCGTAACCTGCTAGGGGATTAAGAATTAGAAGACCTGTGGCTAGCATTATACCCAACTGCCTTTCGGAACCCCCCAAGGCTTGTATCAAAGCTCCGGGGATGGCCCATAATACTAGGTTTTTTACGATAGTAGCATCAACCCCTGCCTTAATGGTGGCCACATAAACCCGGTCCACAGGCGGGAACAGATCCTGGCGGAAATAAACATCGTGGAAGAAAGTAACCATTATCCAGGCTACGGCTAGCCCCACGAGACCGGCCAGAATTTGTTGCCAGCGCCCTTCCAGCTCAAATTGACGGTTGCGTCCCCCGCCCCTTAAGATCCAGCCTGCCTTTAGGTCGTAACCTGCGTCAGCAAAAGCCGGGCCACCAGAGGCGACAAATCCTACCAGAAGGGCCAGGGCAGGCGCCGGGAACCCGAAAGCAATGCCTAAGACAAGGAAGATAAGGGCTGTGGCAAAAGCAGGAAACCACCCAGCATGCATAGCCGAAAGTCCAACAATAAATTCGGCCAAGATACAGGAAACTGCACCAAAAACTGCCCAAAACAGAAGTTGCCAGGCCGGCATTTCCGCATATAGGCCACCCACCATGGCTAAAATAAGGGCCGCAGCTATATAAAGGCCAAAACCGCGAAGTAAGCCCCTAGTAACTTCCTTTTCGTCTCTTGTGTAATCGCTAGAGGAAAGAGCGTCAGCAGATTCCGAGGCACCCTTTCTCCCTTTAAGGAGTATAGCGATTATCTGAATACCAGCCACCAAGCCGGCACCGATCATCATTCCATGCGGAATGTAAAGCTTATTAATATCCAGACCAAAAAGAACCTTAGAATAACCCCTAAGTAGTAGGCCTACTCCAAACATGGCCAGGGCCCAAACATTGCCGATAAAAGCTACGCCAAGGGCAGACATGGAAACCTTAAAATATGACCCAATAATACCGATGATAGTACCCAATACCAGAAATTTGGCCCTTTTACCACCTTCATCGCCAGCATAGATGGCTTCGGCTGCAGCCACCCCCGGTGGCCAGGCTGCTTTTCCTGGAAAAACGCGGGAATCGAAGAACCAGTAAAGCATAGCCAGGTCAATAAGCATACCCATAGTCGCGCCGATAAGCATAGGAATAACTAAGTCCGGCCGACCTAAAAGGTAGGGAATACCGATAGGGAGAAGCAAAGAATTTGCCGCCCCAAAGGTAGCGCTAGAAATATTCGACTGGACGAGGTTCTGGCGGTGAATGGAACGATATTTAGCAAACCACTGCCCGGGAATGCGAGAAAGAGCAATAGCCACCAGTACACCGATAATGGAGGTGTTGGGAGTTACCCCAAGGGTTGTAAGTATCTGCAGCCCAATGATAGCTCCAATGATAGAAAGAATAATATTAACAATAAGGACCGCAGGTTCGAAGGCTTTGGGATGTGCTTCTTCTAGAAAATTTTTATCCATAGAATCATTCCTCCTTTTACCATTATTTTTGCAAAGCATACCACGCCATAAGTCCCCCAGCCTCAACAGCATCGACAACTTTTACAGCCAAATGTCTTCTTATTTCCCTAGCCAGCCCAATGGTAGAATACCCCGTGCAGGCCAGGACAATGACATCTGCTCCTCCTTGTACTAGCCTTTCGGCTGCCTTCATAGCTTTCTCTTTACCGGCAGGGTTCATAAGATCGGTAGTATTTTCTATGCCCTCAGGTTTAGCTTCAGCAACTAAACGCTGGCCAAGAATCGAGGTTAAAGCGAGGGGAGTAGTCTCGGTAAGGTTCAGTACACCGATGTTGTTCCCGAGGGCCAAGGCCACGGCGGCTGCCGCCGAACCCGCACCAATAACAGGAACTCTACACTCCGCCCTCACCTCCTTCAAAGCAGGATCGGCAGCGCAACTTATAAATATTGCCTTAGCCCCTTCGCTCTCTGCTTGGCGGGCTAGGCGCACTATCTTGGGTACCGCTATTTTCTCGGTTTCCTCGTTATAAATACCCTTGGGCTGGTCGGGAATGCAGTAACTCCTCGTGGGAAGCCCGAATTTCTCGGTGATTATACGCCCGTGGGCATGAAGAATATTTTCATCGTTTATAGTGAGCACACGAATGACCGCCAGCACACTTAAAGCCTCCCTAACGAAAACTCCTTGGTCCAAATAATAAAAAGAAAACCGCCAACCTTCTACGGCCAAGCGGCATAAAAAAACGGGTTGTAATTTGTACAACCTGTACAAAATCATTGACCAGCTCTTACCAAAACCCGGGCCTTTAAAGCCAGCCAAAGAGAAAGTCTTTCATCCGGCGACTTGAGATCGCGCCCGAGAATTTCCTCAATACGTTTTAAACGATAACGTAAGGTGTTGCGATGAATATAAAGCTTCTCTGCTGTAGCCAGCACATTCCCCTGGCACTCGAGGTAGACCCGTAGAGTTTCTAGAAGCATCTCGCGATTTTTAACCTCTGGGCGGTCCAGCGGCCCAAGGACCGACTGGCAAAACCTTTCCAGGGCTTCACCTGACTGCCCTAAAACGGAATAAATTTCTACATCCTCCCAAAAAGCAATCGTACCTTTACCCTTGAGGCGCCGTGCAAGGCGAATAGCATTTCTTGCCTCCTGATACCTGACCCCGATTTCCATGGGCTCCGCAGCTATGGAACTTATACCAATAGAGACAGTTACACCTTTTAGTTCCTGGGCAATCTTTCCTTGGATACTTAAAGCCACCTCTTGTAGCTCTCTACGGAACTTTACCCAATTATCTCTTTTATAGGGTTCCTTTCCAGTAACCGGCAAAATGGCTACAACGCTATCGCTACGCTGTACCGTCAAGGCTCGCCGGTCGAAGGCCATAAGACAAGAATTCACTATCCGATGAAAATTTCGTTTTAGCCTTTCAGCGCTTATTTCATATTCAACTGGGGATCTAGATTTAAATAGATAGTCAGCAAAATTATCAATATCTATGGCCATGATAACTTTAGGTTCTTCCAGGCAAATGCCTAGAGCCTCAGCCCGGCTTATGGCCAATTCGCGATGACGGAATGCCCCCGCTATTAGGTCTTCCAAAAAGTCCCGGCGGAGACTCCTCTGCGCTTCCGCAACAGCCTCTTCCTTTACCATTTGGAGAGCAGTTACTGTTACTGCGTGCTCCAGAGCAATATAGTTTAATTCGCTTAAGGGAGTCTGCATATCTACCAGTATATATCCATAGCGCCGCCCCCTGACCTCCACGGGAGTAGCAAAGTACCGTTGCCGGGTTCCCTTGTGCCAAACAGCAACTTCTATACCTTTAGGAGACAAGCTAACCTGCCTGGCTGCTTCAGGTGACAACTGGAATGGCTCTGAGGAGGGTCCTTTACCAGCCTCAGCCAGAGGCTTCAATTCCTCATTACAGATAACTACTTCTCGTTCTATTAGTGCTGCTAGAGCCTGAGCTACGGCCTGAAGGTTGCTTGCTTCCAAAGCCACCTGCGTAAGTTTACGGTGAACCTTTTCGGAGTACTCAAGGTGCTTCGATTGCTCAAAGATTATGGCCGCCATTACCGGATGAGTAATGTCAATAAATGGTACGTCATTAGGCACGCTTATAAGGGGAAGCTGTAGCCGGTCGGCCAGCCGGCACATTTCCTCTGGAATAGTGCCTATAAACCGCCCAAACTTGATAGCTAAGGCCGCCCCCTCTACCCGCGCCAGTTCTTGCAGGAGATTTAACTGGGCTTGTAGATCATTTTGGATCGCATAACACGTGGTAACAAGGAGCTCGTTGGGCCTGAGCCACCCCCGGGGGTCAGGCACCTCAAGGATATCCACGTATTTGATTACACGGTCTAGGCCTGCCTTACCAGCTACCAAAGTAGCCCTTTGCAATCCTCCCAATTTTAAAGCTTCTCTAACTGTTATTCCCATTTGCTTCCACTCCACATTTTGGGAGTAATCCGGACCTCTAACGGCTGCTCAACGTCAAGTTTGCCTCAGTTGGTCAAGCCTTGGACAGGAGGCGGGATCCGACCTTTTCGCCGGACAAACTTGTCAGAGGAAAACGGGTGTACCGGGAGTATAGGACAACCACCTAAAAGTCCTCCGAAATTTACATAATCTCCCACTTGTTTCCCCGGTACAGGTATAATCCTCACAGCGGTAGTCTTATTGTTGATGACACCGATGGCTACCTCATCTGCTATAATAGCAGCCAGGGTCTCCGCACTGGTGTCGCCTGGAACTGCGATCATATCTAAGCCTACCGAGCAGACGCTGGTCATAGCTTCTAGCTTATCCAGGGAAACAGCACCCTCACTTGCCGCCCTAGCCATACCAGCGTCTTCACTGACAGAAATAAACGTTCCGGACAACCCACCTGCATACGTAGAAGCCATAAGTCCTCCCTTTTTAATTGCATCGTTTAACAAGGCCAAGGCGGCTGTAGTCCCGTGAGTGCCACACCGTTCCAAGCCCATGGCTTCCAAGATCTCCGCAACACTGTCTCCTGGTGAAGGACTGGATGCTAGGGATAAGTCAACGATTCCAAAAGGCACCCCTAAACGTTCAGCCACCACTCGACCTACTACTTCCGCCAGCCGCGTGATTTGAAAGGCTGTTTTCTTAAGTATTTCTACTAATTCCCCGAAATCCGCTTCGCCTGCCTGGGACACTGCCCTCCTAATTACTCCTGCTCCCGCTACTCCTACATTAATCGTACATTCCGGTTCCCCTACCCCATGGAGCGCCCCAGCCATGAAGGGATTATCCTCGGGCACATTGCTGAAAACTACTAACTTAGTGCAGCCTAAACCCTCCTGTTCCGCCGTAAGGGTAGCGGTTTCTTTAATTATTTTACCCATTAAGTATACAGCATCCATGTTAATCCCGGTTTTAGTGGAAGCTACATTTACTGAGGCGCAAACCTTTTCTGTGGTAGCCAAAGCCTCAGGGATAGAATGGAGCAGGATCTCGTCTCCATGGGTAAAGCCTTTGTGTACTAAAGCGGAAAACCCCCCTATAAAATCAACTCCTACCGCTGTCGCCGCTCTATCCAGGGTGTGCGCATATTTTACATAATTTTCCTCACGGGAAGATTGGGCAACAAAGGCAATAGGAGTAACCGAAATGCGTTTTTGGGCAATGGGAAGGCCATATTCTTGTCCAACTCTCTCCACCTCATCCACTAACCTACTGGCATAGCGCGTAATCTTATCATAAATCTTCTTTCGGGCCAGCTGGGGGTCGGAGTCGATGCAGTCCCATAGGCTTATTCCCATAGTGATAGTACGAATAGTAGGATTGACTTCCTGGGGTATTTTGAAAGCCTCCCGAACGTCGCTGAGCATAGACTTCACCCCCATTTTCGCAGTGATATCTTAAACCTTCTCCCCTGAAACCTTTAGGGCCCCATCTCCTTTAAAAACTCAGCTACCATCATCCCTAACTTAGTGAATTCGATAAGAAAGGCGTCGTGACCATAGGGGGATACAAGCTCCTTATATATGGCCCGTCCCCCGGTTTTGTTTATTATTTCCGCAATCTCCTTTACTTGGTAAGGAGGGTATAATATATCGCTGGAGATACCTATCACCAGGCAGGGACATATGATCCGGCTCAAAGCTTCTTCATAGGAGCTAAAGCCCCTGCCCACATCATGCAGATCCATGGCTTTGGTAAGGTAAAGGTAGCAGTTAGCATCAAAGCGCTCTACCAGCTTACGTCCTTGATAGTAAAGATAGTTTTCCACTTCAAAACGGCTCTCCAGCCGGAAAAAGTCTTCCGGCTGCCCGTTCATAACCCGCCCGAATTTAAAGGACCACGACTCATCGCTTTTGTAAGTAATGGTACCGATCATGCGGGCTAAGGCTAAGCCCCGTTCCGGCCCCGGGGTACCGTAATAATCCCCGCCGCGCCAGGCCGGATCCATATAGATGGCTTCCCGCTGTACTGTATTAAAGGCTATATTCATGGCCGAGGTACGGCCCGGTGCCGCAATGACTATAAGGGAAGAAAGAAGCTCCGGGTACAGCACTCCCCATTCCAGGGCCTGCATCCCACCTAAAGACCCGCCGATGGCGGTGACCAGCCGTTTAACTCCGAGTTCCTCAAGTAGCACCCTTTGTACTCTAACCATGTCCCGGACGGTGATTACAGGAAAGTCCAAGCCGTAGGGTTTTCCAGTGGATGGGTTGGGGGAAGAAGGGCCTGTGGTCCCATAGCAACTCCCCAACACGTTAGAACATATAACGAAATAGCGATCGGTGTCTAGGGGACGGCCAGGCCCCACCATAGGGTCCCACCAACCGGGCTTCCTTTCATCTGCCCTATGCCATCCAGCAGCATGGGCGCTGCCTGTAAGGGCATGGAGGATAAGGATAGCGTTATCCCCCGAAGAATTTAGTCGTCCGTAAGTTTCATAGGCCACAGTGATGGGACCCAGTTTCTCCCCGCATTCTAGGACAAACTCATGGGGCGGGCTAGCGAAGGTATGATACTGTGTCTTAACTATCCCTACATCTCCCACTGCTTCTTCCCTCTTTGACAACTATTTCTTTATCACTCTGAGCTTTCAAGGCTAACTGCACGCTTTTTTTAGAGCCTGGTCCAGATCCTCCACGAGATCCTCCGGGTCCTCTAACCCTATAGAAAGCCTTACCATATCTTCGGTTACCCCTGTGGCCAGCTGTTCTTCCTCTGTGAGCTGCTGGTGGGTGGTGCTAGCCGGATGGATAACTAAGGATTTAGCATCCCCTACATTAGCCAAGAGGGAGAAAAGTTTTAGGCTATCGATGAAACGCCGGCCAGCCTCTTTACCTCCTTTGATCCCAAAAGTTACAATGGCTCCTGCGCCGCGAGGTAGATATTTCTTGGCCAGCGGGTAGCTGGGATGATCCGGTAGCCCAGGATAGTTTACCCAGCTTACATAAGGATGTTCCTTTAACCACTGGGCAATGTACAAGGCATTACTGCTATGGCGCTCCATACGCAAGTGTAAGGTTTCCAGCCCCTGGAGAAAGAGGAAAGAGTTAAAGGGGCTTAAGGCTGGCCCTAGATCCCTTAAAAGTTGCGTCCGCGCTTTTACAATATAAGCTGCTGGACCGAAGGCTTCTACATAGCTTACTCCGTGATAGCTGGGATCCGGTTCTACCAGTTCGGGGAATTTGCCGTTCTTCCAATTGAATTTACCGGAATCCACGATTATGCCACCAATGCTTGTACCGTGGCCGCCGATGAACTTGGTGGCTGAGTGTACCACTATATCTGCGCCATGTTCAAAGGGGCGGCAAAGGTAGGGGGTAGCGAAGGTGTTATCCACTATTAAGGGGATTCCAGCTTCATGGGCTATCCCCGCAATGGCCTCTAGGTCTGGTACATCTAGCTTAGGATTGCCAATAGTTTCTACATACAGGGCCCGGGTTTTATCTGTAATTGCACGCCGGAAGTTTTCGGGATCGCTGGGGTCTACGAAGCGAACTTTAATGCCTATTTTAGGGAAAGTTATATTGAAGAGATTGTAAGTCCCGCCGTAAAGGCTGGTGGCGGAAACAATCTCCTGGCCTGCCGAGGTAATGTTAAGTATAGCTAGGGTTATGGCTGCTTGCCCGGAAGCAGTAGCTAGGGCTCCTACCCCTCCCTCCAGGGAAGCAACCCGTTGCTCGAAAACATCGGTAGTGGGATTCATCATCCGGGTGTAAATGTTGCCAGGTTCTCGTAAGGCGAAGAGGGCAGCCGCGTGATCCGCATTTTTAAATACATAGGAAGTGGTTTGGTAGATGGGTACTGCCCGCGCTCCAGTAGTGGGGTCCGGCGTCTGCCCCGCATGGACAGCTAGGGTGGCAAAACGGTACTGCTTATTCATGGTTTTCTCCTCTCCTAAGTAGGATTTATTTTTAAGTATAAAAAAGCCTCTTCGATAAGAAGAGGCAAAATTTCTTTCGCCCCTCTTATCTCTCAGAGCAATAATGCCCTGCAGGAATTGGCACCTTTGCCTTTAAGAGCAAGCCTTATACGTGCTCCAAGGCGAGGTTGCCGGGCTTCATCGGGCCAGTCCCTCCGCCACTCTCGATAAGAGTTGCAGCGCCGGTATTCCGTTGTGTAAGTCTGGTACCTACTATACCCTTTTATTTAACATTTGTCAAGGACGAAAAGGGCGCGGTCCAGGAACTTGTGCCGGACGACTTGATTTATAACGCAAATAAGTGATACACTTAGTTACGTGGAGGTGGAGCATGTGGACTACCAGAATGTTACCCTTTCCCTACCTAAGGAAGTGCTGCGCCGGGCAAAACATATCGCTATTGAGCGGGGGACCTCGCTCTCCGGTCTTCTCACCCAGTTACTCGAGGACCTCACGCGCAGGGAAGACGAGTACCGCAAGGCAAAGGAGTGCCACCTGGCCATGCTGGACGAGTTTGACCTGGCGACGAAGGGAAACATCACGTGGACCAGGAGCGATCTCTATGAGCGGTAAAAATAGCGAGCGGCAATTTGTGGATACCAACGTGCTGGTTTATGCCCACGATACCTCAGCCGGGGAAAAGCACGCCCGGGCTAAAGCGCTGGTCACCGAACTCTGGCAATCGGGCAACGGCTGCCTCAGCGTGCAGGTATTGCAGGAGTTCTACGTGACGGTAACCCAAAAAGTCCGGAAGCCGCTTTCGCCGGAAACGGCATCACGGATCATTGAATATCTATCGAACTGGCGCGTGCACACGCCGGATGCCGATGACGTGCTGGAGGCCATCAGGATTCACCAGCGGTACGCTATATCATTTTGGGACGCGATGATTATTCGTAGCGCTGAGGCACTGGATTGCAGAGTGGTCTGGTCTGAAGACCTGAACCCCGGGCAGTATTATGGCGAAGTGAAGGTCGTAAATCCCTTTTCTTGTTAAGAAATCATCTTCTATCCTGCCGCCTGCGCACTCCGCCCTCCAGGAGCGGCAGCGCCCGGATAACTGCGGCAGCGAGTTCCTCCCAGGTAACCGAGTCGTCCGGTCGGAACGTTCCTGTTCCGTCATTACCTCAAGCCGCCTAATAACCGCTTCCTGGAGCATTATGTCTTCAAAGAAACGCTCTTTCGTTACGCCTCTGATCCAGTCCGAAATTAGCCTGGCACTCTCCAGGATATGGCTTAGTCGGACCCTGTCTCCTTCCACCTTCATAGAATCGCTCTTCTCTCACGCAACACTTTTTCCCGGAAGTACGGAGATAAAGATGCTTCTGTCACCACGTCCACATCCTTCTGCAGAGCCTCCCTAAGCTCGTTTATCAGCTTTGCATGGGTAAGAAGGGATTTTCTCGCGCCCGGAGCATATTCAATCAGGATATCTATGTCGCTGTCCTCACCCTGCTTTCCTTTCGCGTAAGAACCAAAAACAAACGCTTTCGCTACGCCGTGCCGCTGCAGAATCGGGACCGCTATTTCTCTTATTTTCTCCATATCCATTGTAGTCCCCCCGAAAAACATTATATCCTGGAAAACAAACAATTTCCAGTCCCCGCGATCACTCAGTTAAAATATTACCGAAGAGGTAGTGGCTCACTCACGGCGAAATCTTGACCTGTGGGATGTGCTATTTAGCCCGGCACCTTTTTAGGCACCTCTCTAATGCAGGTGAAGGGATCTAATTTCTTGGAGTAATTTTTCTCCATCTCTAATGTGTTCTTGCAAATGCCTGATACGACTCGGATCAGCATTTATTTGTTGCAGCTCTTCCAGTTCCAAACGATGTGCGGCCAGAGAGCCTTCTACTTCCCGGTACATTTCCATGGCCCGCTCGAACGTTAGGCCCTCTTTTATCTCTTCTTCAAAGCGACGTTTAATACTGGAACAACTCATTTACTTCCCCCCTTAGGGTTTGTTATCCATTTTCATGTTGCTCCATTCCGTAGAAAATAATACACCTCGTTCTGGCTTTTTAGGCCGCAAGGCACATTGCTTTGAGGGGTTGCCTTCAATGCGAAGCGGCCCGGAAAACCAGGCCGCTCCAAGAAGCTCGCTTAGTTTTTTGATTTTTTTCTTCCAGCTCCAGGTACCCCGAAGCGCCGTACTTTCCCTTTTTTCCTTTAGAGATCTAATGAGGCCGGACCATCTCCACTTCATCTCCGCTTCTTCTCCGCTTTTTGAACATATGTGTTATTATATTATTATACAAATCAAGCCGCTTCCCTCATTTACTATTTTCTCGACTGTCTCCTGCAGCTTTATCTGGGCGTTTTCGGGCATGCGATATAGTTTGCCCTGGATACCTTCTTTAACGAGTTCACTTAAGGATTTACCAAAAATATTAGTCTGCCAGATCTTCTGGGGATTCTCTTCAAATTCTTCCATAAGGTATTTCACCAGATCTTCGCATTGCTTCTCCGTACCTATAAGGGGAGTAACCTCGATGGTAATATTTGCCCGGATGAAATGATAGGAAGGGGCGGTAGCTTTAAGTTTTACTCCGAAGCGCCCACCTTGCCTAATTAGTTCCGGTTCCGCAAGCTCCATTTCATCCTCAGTAGGGGTAACCACGCCATAGCCGGTACTGCGTACCTCTTGGATACCATAGGCAATTTTATCCCATTCCCGTTTAATGGCGGCTAATTCCCGCATCCAGCGGAGCACTTCTTTATCGTTGCTGATATCTAAACCCGTAACTTCTTTTAGTATCTGGTGGAAGAGGCCTTCCCGTACGGACATATCGATATGGGCAGTCCCACTTCCCAGATCCATATCCCTTAAAACTACCCGTGAGGCGTAAACGAAGGACTGAAGCTTCTGCAAGGCAGTGTCGATATCTCGCAGGCGTTTTACTTGCTCTACCGCTTCCCGGATGGCTTCCTCTAGCTGCTGGCGTAGCCAGTGGGAGGTCTCCAGTTCCTCTACCCAAGGTGGTAGATTCACGCTAACCTCGGTAACGGGAAATTCGTAAAGGGCTTCTTCTAAAATACTTAAAAGGTCCTCTTCTTCTAGATGCAGGCAGTCTACGGGTAAGACCGGAACGCCGTAATCTCCTTCTAGCTGGCTAGCCAACTTTAAGGTTTCTTCGTCAGTAGGATGGATAGAATTAAGGAGGACTACAAAGGGCTTGCCTAACTCTTTAAGTTCCCAGATTACACGCTCTTCCGCATCTACGTAATTTTCCCGGGGGATCTCAGTAATGCTTCCGTCTGTGGTCACTACTATGCCTAAGATAGCGTGGTCAGTTATAACTTTACGGGTACCAAGCTCTGCGGCCTGCTGAAAGGGTATCTCGTTTTCAAACCAAGGTGTACGTACCATGCGGGGGCCTTCGGGCCCTTCGTACCCTTGGGCGCCCTGGACGGTATACCCTACACAATCTACCAGCCGTACCCGGAGCTTTAATCCTTCCCGGACAGTGATTTCCACTGCTTCCTGGGGGATAAATTTAGGCTCTGTAGTCATGATCATCCGGCCCGCACCGCTCTGGGGTAGTTCATCTTTGGCCCGGTCGCGCTCGTTAGGGTTTTTGATATGAGGCAAGACCAGTTTATCCATAAACCTGGTAATAAAGGTAGATTTCCCCGTCCGCACCGGCCCCACCACACCGATGTATATGTCGCCACCGGTACGCTCAGCTATATCCCGGAAAATATCCCTGTTCTCCACCCTTCTCCCTCCCCAAGCCTTGAGAGTCTCCGGCCCGCTTGGCATGTTTTAACATTACATATATATGCCGCGGCTTGGGGATTATGACCAAGTCACCCCTAAAAACCCAGTCTCCACTGTACGTTTACGTTCCATGAGGGCGGATACGCATTCCCTAACAGGCTTACCTTTATAAAGGACTTGGTAAACTTCTTCAGTTATGGGCATGGGAATACCTAGTTCTTGGGCTAATTTCCGGGCGGCGGCGGTGGTGGGTACTCCTTCCACTACCATACCCATCCCAGCTAATACTTCTTCTAAGGGTCGGCCACGGCCCAGTTCTATCCCCGCCCTCCGGTTACGGCTGTACATACTGCAACAGGTTACAATGAGGTCACCCAGTCCTGCCAGACCAGCGAAGGTTAGAGGATTGGCACCTAGGGCCATGCCCAGCCTGGTTATTTCTGCCAGGCCTCGCGTCATAAGGGCTGCCCGGGCGTTATCCCCCAAGCTTAAGCCGTCGGACATCCCTGTAGCCAGGGCTATAATATTCTTAAGGGCTCCTCCTAGTTCCACTCCGATAAGATCAGGATTAGTGTATACACGGAAGGAAGGGCCCATGAACACCTCCTGCACGTATTCAGCTACCACTTTTTTCTTGGCCGTTACCACTACAGAAGTGGGCAAGCCCCGGCCTACTTCTTCAGCATGGCTGGGGCCAGAGAGGACAGCAGGGGTAGAGATCCCTTCTTGCTCTAACACCTGGGAGAGGCGAAGACCGCTATCCAGTTCTAGCCCTTTGGCGGTGTTAACTACGGTTGTTTCTTCCTCAAGGAGGGGCTTAAGGAGTCTAGCTGTATGCCGTACAGCATGGGAGGGAACGCTTAAAACGACTAGGTTTGCTCCCTGGACCACCTGGGACATATTGTTTTTTACCTCTATATTTTCTGGAAGAAAAACTCCGGGAAGGTAAGTCGAATTTTCTCTATTTTTTTGCAACATTTCCGCAAACTCTGGTCGGCGGGCCCATAAGCTCACTTTAAATCCCTTACGGGCCAACAACACCGCCAGAGCAGTACCCCAGCTTCCCGCTCCCACTACAGCAATTTTCTCCGGCACTCTAGCCCCTCTCCCCTATTTTAGGCTCTGTCCCTGCTAAAAGGCGCTTAATGTTGGGCCTATGGCGGTAAATTATAAGGGCAGCTGCTACCAGAGCAAAGACAAAATGGCTCCAGGGTAGACGAAGTAGCAGTACGAGGAAGGGAGCTGAACCGGCAGCCACGATGGAGCTTAAAGAAACATACCTGGTGGTGAAGAGCACAATAAGCCATATAAGAAAAGCCCAAAATAGAGCCCCTGGTGCCAGGGCCAACAATACTCCTGCCGCCGTGGCCACTCCCCGACCGCCCTGGAAGGATAAAAATACCGACCAGCTATGGCCAGCCATGGCCACAAGCCCTGCGAAGCCTGCGAGCCAATTTCCGCCTACAGCCCGGCCCACAAGGACGGGTATTACACCTTTAAGGACATCCACGGCTAATACCAGAAGGCCTGGACCTGTCCCCATAGTCCGGAAGGCGTTAGTAGTTCCAATATTTCCACTACCTCGGCGGCGGATATCGAAACCCTTATAGCGCGCCACCACATAGGCAGTAGGTAGGGAACCTAAAAGATAGGCAAAGAAGAGAACCAGCAAAGATTTCATGTAGCCCTTCCTCCTTTGCTTTCACGGAAGATAAGCCTTAGGGGCGTCCCTTTAAACCCGAAGGCCCGGCGCAGTTGGTTTTCTAAATAGCGCCTGTAGGATAGAGGTATAGCCTCCGGGTCGCTGGTAAAGAACACCACGGTTGGCGGCTGTATCCCCACCTGGGTAGCATAATATATCTTGGCTGGAGGAGGCGTAAGGAAAACGGATTCTTGAACTACTGTATTTAAGGTGGAGGTGGGCACCCGCCGTTTAGCTTCCATAGCTACTTCATCTACCAAGGGCAAAACCTGGTGAATACGTTGGCCTGTTAAGGCAGAAACAAAAAGTACAGGTGCATAATCCATAAAGGCCAATTCATAAAGGACCGCCTTCCGGTAGCGTTCTAAGGTTTTATCGTCTTTAGGAATTAGATCCCATTTGTTTACTATTATTATGGAAGCTTTACCCTTTTCGTGACTGTACCCAGCGATTCTTTTGTCTTGGTTGGTAACCCCCTCGGTAGCGTCCAGGACCACTAAAACCACGTCCGCCCGGTCCACGGCCCGGAAAGCGCGCTGGACGCTATAACGTTCTGTGGAGGTAGTAATGCGTGCCTTACGCCGTATGCCAGCCGTATCTATAAGGATATATTCCTTATCATTCTTTTTAAAGTGAGTATCCACCGCGTCCCTGGTGGTGCCAGGTATTTCGCTCACGATAACGCGTTCTTCGCCTAACAGCCGATTTACCAGGGAAGATTTACCTACATTAGGCCGGCCCACAATAGCTACCCGGATACCCCCCCTTCCTTCCCCTTCTACCCGACGCGGTAAAAGTTCTACCACCCTATCCAGCAAGTCCCCCACGTTCATCCCGTGGGCGGCTGAGATAGGTAAGGGATCTCCTAAGCCTAATTGGTAAAAATCGGCCAAGGAGGAGAGGTCAGTGAAATTTTCTACTTTGTTGGCTACTAAAATTACCGGCCGGCCAGAGCGCCGCAAAATCTCAGCCACAGCTAGATCATTAGCTGTAAGGCCTTCCCGGGCATCTACCAAGAACAGCACTACATCAGCCTCATTTACAGCTTGCTCAGCTTGACGGCGTACAGCTGCCTCCAAGCCTCCTGGCCCTTCGGTTATTCCCCCTGTATCTACTAAAGTAAATTCATATCCCCGCCACTCGGAATCGCGGTATAAGCGGTCCCTGGTGACGCCCGGGATATCCTCTACGATGGCCACTTGTCCTCCTACCAGGCGATTGAATAGGGTGGATTTACCCACGTTGGGCCGGCCTACTATGGCCACCAAGGGTTTAGCCACTGGGGCACCTCCCCAGAAGGGCCCTGACCAACTCCCGGCCGGAAGTAGGTATTACTTCTATTTCTATACCTAGACGCTCCCTAAGATCAGCTATGCTCCAGCCATCTAGAAACACATCTTCTCCTTTTTTTAGCATAATGCTAGGGATAAAAACGATCTCACCTTCCTTTACCTTACTTTCTTTAAGACCGCGGAATATGTCTTGCCCGCTCAAAAGCCCAGCTACAGTTACTTCTGCGCCTAAAAAATGATTAGTGATGGCCATCACTCGTATTTCTAAATCCTGTATTTTCCTTGAAAGTTCGCCCACCAATTCCTTTAGCAGTGGAGCAGCTAGTTCTCCCGTTACTATCAGTATCCGGCGAGGTAGAGAACCGGGTATCCTTCCTTTAGCAAAGAGATTGCGCATTTCCTGCCGGAAAGAGTCAAGGAAGCGGCGGGTAAGGCCCACGCCATTTTCTTCCTGGGGAAAGCCTTCATAACACCTGGCGGGGGGAAGTTCTAAACCCGCCAGGAGGTAAAACTCATCGGCAGCGTATACCAGCCGGGAACCTACTAGGCGTTTAAAATAGCGCTGCCACCTTTCTATTTGCTCCACCACCTGTAAGGCCCCTTCCCGGGTATAGCGCTGTAAAGGGAACAGGCCTTCCCGGTGGCTGGTCAACCCTACCGGAACTACGGCTATGGAACGGAGGGCGGGGAAGAAAAAAGAAAGATCTTCTAGGGTTTTATCCAGTTCAGGCCCATCGTTAAGGCCAGGACAGAGGACGATCTGGGTATGAAACTCTATCCCCGCTTCTTTGAGCCGCTTAAGTTGGTCTAAAATATAGGCCCCTCGTTTGTTTCCTAAGATATAGGCGCGCAAGTCAGGGTTAGTAGTATGCACAGATATATACAAGGGGCTTAAGCGAAAGCGGCATATATGCTCCCAATCCCGGGGCTTTAGATTAGTAAGGGTGATAAAGTTCCCGGTCAAAAAGGAATATCGGTAATCATCATCCTTTACATAGAGGCTAGGCCGCAAACCCGGGGGGAGCTGATCCACGAAGCAAAAAAGGCACCTGTTCCGGCACTGCCGCAGGCCATCGGAGGTGGCTTCAGCAAACTCCAGGCCTAGGTCTTCATGGTAATCCTTTTCTATCTCTAGGATTAAGCGCTGGCCATCTGGCTTAGCTATTTCTACCTCGATCTCCTCTGCGGCTGTTAAATACCGGTAAGCGATGATATCTGGTACAGGCTCACCATTTATGCTTATTAGCTCATCGCCAGGCTCCACCCCTAAACTTGCGGCGATGCTTTCCGGGCGCACACTACTTATTTTTAAGTATTTCACTTCTTGAGTCGACAAGATTCTCCTTTCTTTATTTTTCGCTCCCATTATCTGATATTTTGCTCCCAGCGTCAAGTTTAACCTCAGATATAAGCTTACTAAAATGGGAATAACTTCTCCTTAAACCCCAGTGGAAAACCCAGGGCAGGTGTAGCAGGGAACCTAAATGGGTTAAAGGGGAAGCGTATCTATCTACTTTTATAAGCCGGACAGAATCCTTATCTAGGCCCCAAAGGGAAAGAAATCCTTCTACAATTTGGTGAAGCAAATTGAAATAGGGTCCTATGGCTGTTGCATAAACTTTAAGACCATAGGGGTCTTCGCCTACAAATAAGAGCTGGCCCGGTTTCTTCTTCCAAAAAGTATTTTCCCTAGGATATTCATCAAGATATTCTAGAGGGGAACCTGCACTGACGCGTAGGTATAAAGTAGCCGCAGCCAGGGCCAATGCGAGGGTGCGGGAAGAAGTGAAAATAAGGAGGCGGGAAGGTTTTTCCCTAGGTGAAAGTTCAACTGGAAAAGAGGAGACCCGGAGAGGACTTAAAGTTTCTACTAGGCTTACTAGGCTAGGGTAAGCCCGCTTTACCCCCCAGGTTACCAAGGGCCTTCCCAAGAAAGTAAGGCCCAAGCGACGGGAAAGGAAGCCTCCTAGGGCCATCCAACAATTCACCAAGGGCGTAGTATCTAAAAGGAGGAGCTCTCCCCGGGGTAACTTAAGGGCCTCGGCTAAGTCATAAAGAAAATTTTCCAAAAGTGTACCCATGCCCCGTTTACCTACGGCGTAGATTTCATGGCCGTAAGAGTCGCGACCCAGGAATTTAATTTCCCCTTCCTCGCCCCGGCGCCTTTGGTCGAAGTAAGGTATAGCTTGTATTTCGGCCGCACTGGGAAGGTGTTCTCGCGGAAGCCAACCCAAGTGGAGGGCGGCAGCAACTATAGAAGAGTGGGTTCCGCCGAAGCAGTGATAGATGATCTTCATGATTTCCCTTATAATTAGTCTAATGTCGAACAATAATCAAAAGGCCGTTTTCTAAATCGTGGGCTACAGCATCTAAGGTACGGCTTAAAATAAGCCCTAGTTTCTGCTGTTCTTCTTCGTCCTCAGCTAGAAAAATAGGAGAACCACCACCGCCTACCTTGTCGCTTGCCTGGCGGGTAGCCACCACGGCCAAGATCTGTCCTTTAAGTTCTATAGCTATTATTTATCCCTCCTATCTCAATTTTTTGCTTAAATCTCCCTCTATCTCTCGCTCTCTTAGATTTTCAAGTTTTTCATCCTCCATCTAAGAAACGAGAGAGAAGGGTTAAAAATTACCATGGGTATTTTTGAGTATTTTTTATCCTAAGGTTTTGGGTGGACCCTCACCTTAAAATTCGCCCCCAGGCTACCCTATCATTTCTCGCAGGGTCTTGCCCTTTCATTCCTTCGTCCTGCCTTAAGGGGGCGGGTGGGGCCTGCCTTTACTTAATTACAGGGTCTATGCCCTTATGGAGGGATTTGGCTTCCCCCACCCAAAACCTCCCTAGCTCTTTAAGCTACTTTCTTTAGTTGTTCTTCCCGGTATTTCCCTAATACTTTGCTGGCATCATATTCCTTCTTCTGGGTAATAAGGGTAAACATCACCCGCACTAGCTTTAAAGCCACAGCTACTAGAGCCTGCTTCCTCGTTAAAGGATTTTCCGGCCTCTTTAGGAAATAGTGATATAGCGCTTTAAATTCTTTGTTCTTAGCCACTAGAATAAGGCTCACCTGGTAAAGTAGATTCCTTAGCCCCGGCCGACCCCTCTTGGATATGGTGGTCTTGGCCTTCTGTTTCTTCCCCGATTTCTGGGCCGTTAGGTTATAACCAGCTAGTTTCCGTATCTGTCTCCAGTGCTGGTATTTCGCTGGGTCACCTATCTCCCCTAAAAAGCCTGCCGCTGTTACTACCCCTACCCCAGGAATGCTTAAAAGATAATTCGCTAAACCTGTCTCCTCTAGGTATCGCCCCATGGCTTCCTCTGTCTTCCTTATTTGACCTTGGTAAAACTCGATTTCTTCCAAGCAGGCTTGAAGTTTGACTTTAGCCCCTTCTAGCCCTTCTTTAACACCTATGCTCTTTTCTGCTGCTTGCCTTAGAGCAAGAGCCCTCTTTATCCCTACTCTACTGTTCGAGGCCTGTTTTAGCCCTTCTTCTAGTTCTTCTAACTTTAGGCTTAATATGTCCTTAGGAAAGGGACAGTTCCTTAAGACCCACTGGGCTGCCTTGCCTAAAAGACTCTTAAATACTTCCATTAGCTCGGGAAAATATTCATCTACTATGGCTTTAAGCTGGCAGAGGGCAGCGTTAAGTTTTTTGTGTTCCTGCTGCCGGGTAATATAAAGGGTCCTCAGTTCTGCATATATCCCTTCCGGTAAGATGCAGTGCAAGAATTTGCCCTCTTTTACCAGTTGGGCTATAAGGCCTGCATCCTTGCGGTCGTTCTTGTCTTGGCTATTGTCTTCCATCTCTTTGCTGTTTTTAACGTGATAAGGATTTACAATTACTACAGTGTAACCTGCCTCTTTTAGGAAATAGGCTAGAGGTTTCCAGTAGTGTCCTGTGGGTTCCATGCCTATAATGATACGTTCCGCCTTCTCTTTCTCCTTGGCTTCGCTTATTTTCCCTAGTAGACGGCAGAAACCTTCTCTGCTATTATGAAAGTAGAACGGTTTTACTACGTCGATACCCATGCTGTTATATATCCGGGCGTAATGGTTTTTCTTAGCTACATCCACTCCCACGATCAGCACGTTGCCATAAACTAAGGCTTTCTTTTCGGCCTTTTGCATCGCTTGCTCGCCTCCTGGTATCTGAGGTTTTGTCGTTCAATTCCTTTCTACCAGGAGGCTTTCTTATTGGCAACGGCTATCCTAAATCATTACAGGAATGCTTAACTTGTTTGGGTTTATCTTTAATCTGCGGCCGCCCGGCCAATACGGCTTTTTAAAGGACGGGTGACGGCGCTCTCTAGTACTGGTGTCATACGGACCGCCTGAAGGAGGCATTCCATATCGGGTTCATTGGGAAGGATATAGAGGACTACTTCGCCTGTATCAATGTTTTTGCAGGCCAAGGGTTTCCAATCTCGTTCGCTGATATCTACTTTGGTCCCCAAGAGGCTCGCCACTGTATGGAGTATGGCTTGCCTCTGCCCCGCATCGTGTAAGATGGCCCTGGCATCGTCGTTTTTGGGCTTTATAATTACTGCCCGGCCCTCCCGCAAGATCTTTTCCCGGGCTTTTTTTAGACCTATATTGGTAAGGACCACTCCCTGAATGGTTAAAAAAGGTCCTTTGAAGGTTATGCTGGCCGGTTCTACGGTGGCTATTTCCCCTAAGTATTTCCCCCGCCTTAAATGGCCACTAATATAGATTAACACTAAACCTAAGGCTACCCCTACGCCCCAGTGAAAGTAAAAGGTGGCTAGGCTACTTCCCAGGGAAGTAAGCATGACCAGGTAGTTGCGGGACTCAAAAACCCGGGCGATGCCTTCGATGTAGTCCCGTCCCCGGGGAACAAGTTCTAATTCTTCCAGCTCAGCTAAAGATTTACGTTCTAAGTTACGGATCTCCCTGAACTGTTGGGCTGCCAGCGCCAGGAAAGTCACCGCTGTGTATTCCCGGGCCGCCAAAGCTGGAACAGCCACAGCTCCAATTAAGGAAGCTATGGCTGCCAAGGAGAGATGGGTTATTACACTATGAGGATAACCGGGATAACGGCGATAATCGGTACGGAGAAGGTATATCCTACAGGCCAGGCCGGAAGCCATTCCCACTACTAAGGTTAAAGCCAGGGAATCCATGGCTAATCCTTCTGCCAGTCTTTCCTTTCATCATTGGGAGCTAGTTTTTCCGCTGGTACTTTTTTGTATTGGAGTACTTGACCTGCGTCTCTCCTTTGGGTGTTTAAGGGACGGCGCAAGCGCTGGCCTAGAAGGTTAGCCCATTCGATGGAGGTATATTGTTTAAGCCTGGCCAGAGCTTTATCCCAACCACCCGAGCTTAAAATAAGGAAAGCTCCGCCGCCTAAGACAAAAGCCAACACTACGAAGAGCACCCCTTTCCAGTCACCAGCTGTGCTGGGGGCTGCCGGGCCAGGTTGAGGAGTTATTCCAAGTACAGTGGGGATCACTTCGGCGATAAGCCCCGCCCCGCGTTGGGCTTCTTCCCTAGTATTGGTATGGGTGCCGATCTCTAAAAGAATGGCCCGGGGGGAAAGATCTTGGTTATAGCTCCCTGCTCCAATAAATATCCCGCGGATAAGGCCAGGATATTTGGCATCCGCCGCTGCCTTGATCCTTTTGGCAAAGTCTAGATTGGCATTCATGTTTTGGTTCTCCCGGCCTATCACCAGGCGAACTTTCGTAACTTGTTTATCAGCCACCACTTGCCGGTAAAAATCAGGATCAGGGACACCATCCCGATGGATATCGAAAATAGCGGCCGGCCCTTTACTTACCAGTTGAGCAGCTGTACGGCGTGAGCGTTTATAGGAATTATTGTCATGGGGTTCGTGGGCCGAAAGATCATGGTCTACATTTACGCCCATGCTCCGTAATTTAGCCGCGAAGACTTCGCCTACTTTGAATATACCCCCGTGTCCAGGGATACTTTCTGTACCATCAGTGGGTACATAGGATTCGTCGCTATGGGTATGGTACACAGCTACCAGGTTTTTAGCCCCACCAGCCTGGACAGGCTGGGTACTTAAGCCAGAGCTGGAAGTTAAAGGAGGCCTTTCTAGAGAGATATTCTCTTTACCTATAGGAGTACATATGGCCTTATTACTTTCAATGCGAGTCACCCGGTACCGCCTATTATCTTGTGCTATAAATTCATCACCTTTATAAACTATACGGGCCATTTTATCTAACACCTGGTCCTGCTCGTCCACCAGGATAGTGTAATCGCCTACAGTATGCTCTTTCAGTTCCCAGGGTCTAAAACTAAACGCCGGGACTAAGGTAGGCCTCTGGGGCCACCAGAGCTTATAGGTAACGGCTAGGCTTAAAAGAGCAGCCAGAAGAAGGCTTAAGGTTAAGTAGGACGATCTTTTAAGCACGGCCTTCACCGTCCTTCTTGTCTAATGTAAGGGCCTTCTTAGCTGGAGAAAGCCGCAGCCTTTCTAAGAGGGATTTAGGTCGGCCTTCTACCTCCGGGCCTCCCTGGAGCCGCTCCCGGCCTTCACCTATTAGTTCCGCCAGGAGTACAGCTACCACACCGGAAAGAAGGCTTACGTCCATGGCCCCAGCCCCACCTATGGCTACGGTGCCCCGGGTGCCGGAAAAAGCCAGGACCAAGTAATCGATGATGTCTAGAATAAGAATCCCTAGAATAGCGGCTACGAAGGCTGCGCGGCGTGAGCGGCCCACTAAATACGCCATGCCGCCTGCTACCAAGGGGTAGTAATAGAGGGGATCGAGTACGTTCCAGGCAAAATCCCAGGGCTCGCGGCCCCGCATGAGCCAGCTGTTGAGTCCGAAGATAGCTCCTGCGGTGACAACTGCTGCAAGTAAAGCGCGGGCCACCTCTTTCCGGGTGCCTGCCCGGTATAAGACGTAAAGGGCTAAGCCTAAGGGAATAAGTCCGCCCCCTACATTAAAGGAAACCGCTATAGGTCCCCGGGATAAAGGGATGTTAATAAAGCTTCCTAAGGCTGAGGCAGCCACCAAGGCCAAGGCAGCCTTGTCGCTTAAATATAACCGATCTAGAACCCTTTGGGCCAACCCAAAATAAATTAAGAGAAATACAATTACAAGGGCGAGAACCCCTAAAGGATATCCAGCCATAAAAAAATCTCCCCTTTCCGGCTATAGGGTGTCCTGGAAAGGGGAGAAATATACAGGCTCTTTAATTTAAACCTAATCTTGGTTATTAGCCCCGAAGAGGTCCCCGAAAAGTTCGCCCAATTTTACCCCGCTTCCGTCTTCTTTAGACGGCTTTTCACTAGAATCGGGATTGCCCTTGGGTTTATCCTGTAGGGCCTGGCGCAGGCTTAAGCTCATGCGCTGGGCTTCCTGGTCCACTTTTAATACTTTGACAGGGATCACCTGGCCGACAGCCACCACTTCCTCTGGTTTTTCCACCCGGTGATCAGCCAGTTGCGAAATGTGCACCAACCCTTCGATCCCCGGCTCTACTTCTACAAAGGCCCCAAAGGGAGCAAGTCGTAAAACTTTACCCTGGACAACAGTACCCACAGGGTAACGTTCGCGGGCAGTATTCCAGGGATTAGGCAGGAGCTGCTTACGGCCTAGGGAGACTCTGCCTTCTTCCCGGTCCACCCCTAGCACCTTAACCTCGATCTCTTGGCCTTCCTGTAGCACATCCTGGGGATGTTCTACGCGGCCCCAAGAGATCTCGGAGACGTGGAGCAATCCATCCACGCCACCCAAGTCAATAAAGGCACCGAAATTAGTTAAACGTCGTACAATACCTTTACGCACCTGGCCAGGTTCTAAGCTCTCCCAGGTGGCCTGGCGCTGCTTCTCAAACTCTTCATCTAAAATAGCCCTTTGGGAAAGGACAAGTTTATTCTTGGCCCGATCTAGTTCTATAACCTTTAAGCGTAAAGTTTTACCTAAATAAGCATGGAGATCTTCTACAAAACCTCGCTCGATAAGGGAAGCCGGGACAAACCCGCGTACACCGACATCCACTAAAAGTCCACCTTTAACTACTCCCACCACTTCACCGCGTAGCTCCTCACCATTGGTAAAGGCGGCTTCTAGCCTGTCCCAGGCTATCCGGCGGTCTGCCCTTTTCTTGGAGAGCAAGGGATGGCCATCTTCATTTTCTGGCCGCAAGACCATGACATGTATCTCCTGGCCGACAGCTACCACTTCTGAGGGGTGATTAAAGGGACGATAGGAGAGTTCAGTTAAGGGTATAACCCCTTCTGACTTGCCTCCCACATCCACCAGGACTTCATTATCCCTCACTTGAACTACGGTGCCGACTATAACGCTACCCCGGCGGAGCCTGAATATACGCTCTGCCTCCTCAGGATGACTCGACATCTCTATTCCAGGCTGTTCTCCGGCAGTCGGAACCTCATCTTGTCTAAATTCTCCATCATACTGGGAAATCTCGTGGGCCACAGCCGGCGTTGTATCTCTTGCCTCTCCGTTAGGTTTGGATAGCAGAGCTTCCGCCCTTTCTACGCCGACTTCCGGGGTTTTGGGTTCCTTAATACTTTCTGAAAGATGTTGTAGCATTTTCACTACCTCCTCAATGATCCACGCCGGGGTGGAAGCGCCACCGGTAACGCCTACTTTTTGGGCCCCCGCAAACCACTCGGAGCGCAACTCCCCAGCCTTTTCCACATGGTAGGTGGGCGTACCCGTATTCCGGCAAAGTTCAGCCAGATGCCGGGTGTTGGCGCTGTTCCGGCCCCCCACTACCACCATGATATCCACCTGGCGGGCTAACCTTACCGCTGCCTCTTGCCGGCGACGGGTGGCCTCGCAGATGGTATTGTATACCCATAATTCAGCCGTTTTGGGCAGGAGGGCCGCAACTACCGCTTGCAAAGTTTCTTGCGGCTGGGTGGTTTGGACGATAACCGCCCTCCGCGAGCTTTGAGGTAGGTTTTCAACCTCAGCCGCACTGGATATTACTTTTGCCTTACCTTGGGCCCACTCTACCAGCCCTCTGACCTCGGCATGTTCCGGGTCGCCGACTATAATAATTTCTAATCCTTGGGAAGCGAGCTCCTGGGCCAGCTCTTGCGCCCGCCGTACAAAAGGACAAGTGGCATCTATTATTTCCAGCCCTTTGGCCCGGGCTTGTTCCAACACTTGGGGAGGAACACCGTGGGAGCGTATCAGTATTCTCCCCTCTTCCACTTCTTCTAAGCTGGCCACTGGCCGGACACCCTGGGCAGCCAATTTTTCCACAACTTGGGGATTATGGATTAAGGGGCCCAGGGAAGCCACCGGCTTAGGAGCTATTTCGGCTTTTTTTACGGCCCGCGCGACACCGGAACAAAACCCCGCATAGTCGGCGACGAACACATCCACCGGGTCATCTTCTCCTTAAGAACTTTAATAAGAGTTCGCGAAAAATCGTCTAATTCCTGCCTGTAAGGCAAAAAAGGCCTTAGGCTTCCTTTAGCAATTTAGATATAGCCTCCCGGGCTTTTTGGGAGAGCTCCTCCACCTCCAAAGGGGTGTAACTCTCCTTTGATCCGGGATAAATGGGATTCCCAATTAAAACTTGGAAGGTATGGAACCATCCCCGACGAAAAATCTGTTCTGTTCCCTTGACTGCCACCGGGACCAGTGGAGCTCCTGTTTTAAGGCTAAGTAGAGCTGCTCCACCGTGAAAGGCACCCAGTTCCCCTGTTCTAACCCGGGTCCCTTCTGGGAACATGCCCAGCACCTGGCCAGAACGGAGGATCTCTAGGCTCTCTTTTAGAGCCTGGCGATCAGATCTGCCTCGCCGAACTGGAAAAGCCCCTAAGGCCCGAAGAAGCTGGGCAAGAAAAGGGATCCGGAAGAGCTCCTCCTTAGCCATAAAACGGACAGGCCGGGGGATAGCTACCCCGACGGCCACCGGATCCCATAGGGATACGTGATTGGATACCACCACTGCTGGGCCCTCAAGGGGGAAATTCTCCTGCCCTTTAACTTCCCAGCGGCATATATACTGAAAAAAAATGTAGCATATAAATTTAGCTAGACGATAAAACAAGGCGGGGCTATCCCCCATTAACAATTCTTCCTAATTGTTTTCAGAATATGCTCCGTTACCTCTTCCGGCGTAAGGTTACTTGTGTCTATAATAACGGCATCTGGGGCTGGCCGTAAAGGAGCCACAATCCTCTGGCTGTCTCGCCGGTCCCGCTCTTCGATCTCCCGTTTTATTTCTTCTAAAGAAAACTTATTCCCCTGGGCTATCAATTCCTGCCAACGCCTTCTAGCCCGCTCCTCCAGGGAAGCGGTGAGGAAAAACTTATGGTTTGCTTCCGGAAGAACATGAGTACCGATATCCCGGCCATCCATAACTACTTTTCTTCTTGCCGCCAGATCCCGCTGTAACTTTACCATTTCCTCCCGCACCCTGGGCCAGGCTGCTACTGTAGAGACATGTCGGGATACCTCGGGAGACCTAATAAGACGGGTTACATCCTCCCCATCACAGTAAACAGATACTTCTCCTGGAGCAACTTCTTTAAATTCCAAGGAAGTGTTTCGAGCAAGATCTACTAGGGCAGCCTCGTCAGTAACCTTTGTTCCCTCCTTTAGAGCTTTCCAGGTAAGGGCGCGATACATAGCCCCTGTGTCAATATACAAATAGCCCAGCCGCTTAGCTAGTTGCCGGGCTACTGTGCTCTTTCCAGCCCCCGCCGGTCCATCTATAGCTATGTTATCCCTCACTTGGTTAATGCCTCCAGGTCGGCCAGGAAACCGGGATAAGAGATACTCATGCACTCGGCTCCGCGGATAACCGTTTCCCCTTCGGCAATCAAACCGGCTACCGCCAGAGCCATGGCCAGGCGGTGATCACCGTGGCTATCTACCACTGCCCCCTTTAAGCTCCCGCCCTCCAACACCATGCCATCGGGCAAGGTTTCGATTTTAGCTCCCATCTTACGAAGTTCCACAGCTAAGGTGGTTATCCGGTCGCTCTCTTTAACTTTAAGTTCTGCTGCATCTCTAATTACAGTAGAACCCTGGGCTACAGCTGCTGCCACGGCCAGCACCGGTATTTCATCGATAAGGCGAGGGATTAATGCGCCACCGATCTTAGTACCTTTAAGGGAACTACTGCGCGCCCTTACCACCCCGTAGGGCTCTCCAGCGCTAACCCCCTCCTGGATAACCTCTAGTTCAGCCCCCATCTCTTGCAGGACGGTGAGTAAACCGGTTCGGGTGGGATTAAGCCCCACATTGCGAACCACTACTTCGGCTCGCGGATGAATACAAGCAGCAACTAAAAAGAAAGCGGCGGCGGAAAAATCACCGGGAATGCAAATCTTAAAGGGCTGTATCCTTTGGCGGCCGTAAATGGTTATCTCCAGATCTTCCTTTTTTATTTTTACTCCGCAATATTCCAACATTCGCTCTGTATGATCCCGCGCTGGAACAGGTTCCCGTACCACTGTTTCTCCCTCGGTGTGAAGGCCAGCTAAGAGGAGGGCCGATTTTACTTGAGCGCTGGCTACAGGAAGATTATACTCTATAGGACGGAGATTACCTCCTTTAATACTTAAGGGGGCTAGGTTCCCTCCTTCGCGGCCCCAAATATGGGCCCCCATCTGCCTTAAAGGTTCGGCTACCCGGGCCATAGGGCGGCGACGTAAAGAATGATCACCTGTTATTACCGAATAGAAGGGTTGGGCCGCAAGCACCCCCAAAAGAAACCGCATAGTAGTTCCTGAATTCCCGGCATCCAGGACATCCTCAGGCTCTTTTAAACCTTCCGGCCCCTGAGCGCGGATTTTAAGCTTGCCTTCCCGGGGACCTTCTATTTCTACCCCTAAAGCCTGTAAACAACGCAGGGTACTGAGGCAATCACCTGCTTCCAAAAAATTGCTGATTTCTGATGTGCCATCGGCCAAGGCAGCAAAAATAGCAGCCCGGTGCGAAATGGATTTATCCCCCGGGGGGGAAAATTCTCCTCGTAAAAACGGCGTCCGCTTGATAGTCAGATCCAACCTGTTTTCCTCCCGCCACCAAAGTTACCAAGAAAGCTACTGCCTGTCAAGGTGGAGACGGCTCTATGTCAATAGTTGTGGGATCAGATTTTGGGGGCAACATCCTAGGAAGATTTTTTTGATGAAATGAATGCGATTTCTGAAGCCGAAACTTAAGCGTTTAAGCATTTTGCTTAAGGTATTTTTACCTTCTATATAGCCATTAGTGTACCGGCGACCTTGCTGGGTATATCTTACCAGGTTTAATATTTCTGACCTCCAAGACTTGATAGTACGGGCCCATATCCGTCCCTCTGCATTTTCAGCGCATTCTGCATTTATAAACCAACGGCTCAAAGCAGCTTTTGCCTCTTCTACCCGGTCCATCCTTAGAATTTGCCTTAAGTCTTCCTTTAGCTGGTATAATTCATAGAGGGACGGGTATTTATCTTTAATTTTTTCTAATGCCTCTTGCTGTCTGGGAGTAAGTCTCTCTTTAGCTTTAATCAAAGGAAACCGGGGTATCTTCTCTTTGCTCGCTTCTTGCTCTATCCTTCTTGCCTCATCTAAACGACGGTTAGCATCCTGGATCACATGAAAAGGGTCTACTATTATCTTGGCTGAAGGAAATATTGCTTTGATTAACTTACGCCAAGAGTCTTTCATGTCAATTACTACCGCCTCTACTTTGACCCCAGCTTTCTTGAGCTCTTCTAGGTAAGCCTTTATAGTTGCCGTCCTCACATCCTCTAAAATAGTCAAAGGCCTCTTGTCCGGTTCCAACCTCCCTACCATGCATACAAAATCGTTCCCAGTAAAGGATAGCTCATCTAAGGTTAACACTATAGGTTCTTGAGTATCATCAAAAGGAAGATTAGGCTGGACATACTTGTCCACTAATCTTATAACCCTAGTGGGGGTAAGGTTTAACATTTGAGCCGCATAAGTAAAGCTCATCCTCTGGGCATAATAAACTACTGTCTGCACCCCTAATTTTGTAAATCTGGCCCAGGGGTTGGTACCCGGAGGACGAAGGGTATAAGTCTTACCACAACGGTAACACTTATACCGTACGGGAACCCAGGACAGAATAACCCATCTCCCATATAAGAAAGCATGATGAATTCTTCTTTCTTTTGGCTTCTGGTTTTCCTTTAAGAAGCCATGCCTGTGTAATTTGCCTTCGTTGCATACAGGACATACCTCTGGAGGGTCTACGGTTACCTTTAACACAATATCTCCTGGGTCTTGGGGTTCTTCTAAAATGGGCTGTAGTATTTTCTCAAAATTCTCTTGCTCTTCGAGGGTGAACGTGTTAATCTTGTGCATGGGGGCACTCCTTTCTTGAAGGGGTTTGTGTTTGCTAACATTCAATTTGGATGTGCCCCCGTCCTTTTCCTCCTACAACCAAAATCTACCTTCCCACTCGCTTAATCCCATCTACCCCTATCCCACACTTTTTATTATAGAGCCGGTGGAGACGGCAACCTCTTAGCTATTCTCGCCAGCGGGCAGTAATGCCATGACGGCGCAAAACCTGGAGAGCCTGTTCGGCTGCGGAAGAACTCGTGAAGCCCAGGCGTATACTTCCACCCTCCCCTTCCCGGACGCGTAAAATTTCGATATCGCTTATATTAATCCCTTCCTGACCTAAAATTTGGCCCACGAAGCCGATAACTCCCGGCCGGTCAGGTACGGTAATAACTATTTCGTGGAGAGTAGGGAGCAAGCCTTTCTGGCGGGCCGGGATTTGGTTTCGCCAGCTCCGGGCATATTCTAAGGCCTCCAGCAACCCTTGGCCATCGTGCTCTCTAATTAGGGTTGCTAACCGCCTAATTTCCTGCTCCCAAGCCTCTAGGATATTTAAAAGAACCTGGGCGTTGCTTAAATATATATCCCGCCACATTATAGGGTGGCCGGAAGCGATGCGGGTGGTATCGCGAAAACCACCGGCTGCTAGCATCAAAAGCTCCCGGTGTTCTAAAGAATACCTGGCTACCATATGCATAAGGGATACGGCTAGGAAATGGGGGAGGTGGCTTACCACCCCTACCACCCAATCATGCTTTTCAGGAGGGAGGCATATTACCCGGGCCCCCAAGGCCGTAAGTATGGTTTTAAGGCGGCTTAGGGCCTCTTCCGAAGTTCTTGTAGTGGGGGTGAGGATATAAACGGCATTTTCTAGAAGATAACGATCAGCAGCGCTGATACCCGCCCG
Organism: Thermanaeromonas toyohensis ToBE; assembly: GCF_900176005.1. NCBI lineage: Bacteria > Bacillati > Bacillota > Clostridia > Neomoorellales > Neomoorellaceae > Thermanaeromonas > Thermanaeromonas toyohensis. Next base: position 2,227,309 of record NZ_LT838272.1, read on the forward strand.
CTCCGAACCTGTCATGGGATGGCCGCCAATATAAGTAATAGAAGAGGGGAAAATCGTTTCTAACTCATGTACTACTTTAGCCTTAGTACTACCCGTGTCAGTAACAATAGCCTGGGGGGAAAGATAAGGAGCTATCTCCCGGGCCACAGAAGGAAGCACCCCTACTGGTACAGCCAAAATAACCAGTTCCGCCCCCTGTACAGCTTCTTGTGAGCTGGTGGCCAAGTGGTTGATGGCGCCCATCTCTAATGCCTTTTCCAGAGCTTTTCTTTCGCGGTCGTAACCCGCCACTTCCTGGGCTATTTTGCCTTGTAGGAGGGCCATACCCAAGGAACCACCTATTAAGCCCAGGCCTATGATAGCTGCCCTCTTAATCATCTTCCTTCCCCCCTTCCCTGTAGCAAGGATAAGAACCAAGTACCCTTAAAAAACTGGTGCGGGGACGCAAGGCGGCCAGCACCCCAGCTAATGGCTCACGCTCTGCATGGCCTTCGCAATCTAAGAAAAAAAGATACTCGCCCAGTTCCTTTTTGGTAGGGCGAGATTCAATACGGGTAAGATTTATCCCTGCCTCAGCGAAGTCCCGCAGGATGTTGTAGAGGCCGCCGGGCCGATTCTCTGGCAGGGCCAAGACCAGGGAGGTTTTATAAGGTCCTCGGCCAGGTACCCTTTCCCGGCTTACAATTACAAAACGCGTTTTGTTGCCCGGATAATCTTCAATCCCTTGGTATAGCACCGGAAGTCCATAAAGCCGAGCTGCAAAGGAGGAACCTATAGCTGCACTTCCCTTTCGGGAGGTCGCCAAAACGAAGGCCCCCGCTGTGCTGGTGGCGGGACAGAGGCGTGCCTTAGGTAAACGGCTGGCTAAGAACCTGCGGCACTGGGCCAGGGCGTGGGGATGGGACCACACTTCGGTAATGTTTTGAGGATCCGTTTCTTTAGAGGCCAGGCAGTGGCGAACTTCCAATACTACCTCACCAACAATTTGTAAAGCAGGTTCTTCCAGAAGTAAATCCTGTGTTAGGTTGACGCTACCTTCGATAGAATTCTCTAAAGGTAGGATAGCGGCCTGGCACCGGCCTTCCAGCACTGCTTGAACCACTTCTAGAAGGTTTTCAACAGGAAAGAAAGAGGCCACCCCTATCGCAGAACCCCATATTACAGCAGCTTCATGGGAAAAGGTCCCTTCTGGGCCTAAGTAAGCTACCTGATCTATCTTACAACTAGAGTTCACGCTGGGATCCGCCCTAGGCTCCGTCCCAGGACTTTAGCTATCCCTACCACTTCCTTAACTAAAGAAAAGAACTCTTCCGGCCGCAGGCTCTGGGGCCCATCCGAGAGGGCATTTTCCGGTTTAGGATGTACTTCAATCAAAAGGCCATCTGCGCCGGCAGCTATGGCAGCCCGGGCCAGGGGAATTACTAACTCCTTTTTGCCGGTACCATGGCTGGGATCGGCAAGGACCGGGAGATGGGAAAGCTGTTTTACAGCAACCAGGGCGCTAAGATCGAGGGTGTTACGGGTATATGTCTCAAAAGTGCGGATACCCCGTTCGCAAAGGATAACCTTGAAATTCCCTTCGGCCAGGATATATTCCGCTGCCAGTAGCCATTCTTCAATGGTAGCTGAGAGCCCCCTTTTTAAAAGCACAGGCTTCCCCAGACAGGCTATAGTCTTAAGCAGGGCAAAGTTTTGCATATTACGGGAACCGATCTGGAGAACATCCGCCACTTGGGCTACAGCCTCGGCTTTAGTCTGGTCGGTAACTTCTGTAACAATAGCTAGCCCTGTCTCTTCTCGTGCCTCAGCCAAAAGCTTAAGCCCGCGCTCAGCTAAACCTTGGAAAGAATAAGGCGAAGTACGCGGCTTAAAAGCACCGCCACGTAACATGGTAGCACCAGCCTCGCGCACGGCATGGGCTGTCTCCAGAAGTTGCTCCCGACTTTCTACAGCGCAGGGCCCGGCGATAATGTGTATCTCTGGCCCACCTACTTTAAACTTGCCTACTTCTACTATAGTATTTTCTGGCTTAAATTCTCGCGCAGCCAGCTTGTAGGGCTTAAGTATGGGGATCACTTTTTCTACCCCCGGCATGGCTTCCAAGGCTTGATGCTCTAAGCGTGTCTTATCTCCTATGGCTCCAATTACCGTGCGGAGGGTTCCCCGCGATAGGTGAACCTTAAACCCCTCCTTCTCTAGCCTGGCCACTACCCCTTGAATCTCCTTTTCTTCAGCACCAGCTTGCATAACCACAATCATATATAGCCCCCCTAAATGCAAAAGAAAAAACCACCCCGCCAGGAGTGGTGCCTTCTTTTTTGGCTTTTCCTACCTCCTGCCGTCCTACCATCCTACCTTAAGCTAATTAAGAATATAGAGCTAAACATTAACTACTGCTAATACACGTAATACACGCTTAAAATTAATCCTACCTGCTCCTACCATGCTACTATTTTTTATTAAGCTCACTCTAAACTATAGCATAAGGTATTTCTTCCTGGCAAGGGTTTTTAGCGGTTCTTAAGTTTTAATCAGCGTTATCAAGGGCTTTACGCATGGCCTGTACCAGGCTAGTGGCCTCTTTTATACCCCCCTTGGCTAAGGTCTCTACTATAACGCTACCTACCACAATACCATCCCCTAAAGGGGCCAGCAATTGGGCCTGCTTAGGAGTGCTTATCCCGAAGCCGATGGCTAAAGGTAAGGAAGTAGCCTTCCTAACCCGGGCTAAGTATTCCGGTAGATCGGGTGGTAACTCCTCCCGGGGCCCCGTAACACCAGTAAGGGATACACAATAGATGAAACCTGACGCGTGGCGGGCAATCTCACGCAAACGCTCATCTGGAGTGGTAGGAGCTACCAAAGGTATAAGGGCTAATCCCTTTTCTTTAAGGGAAGTTTTCAAAGGACCGGATTCCTCGTAAGGGAGATCGGGAACGATCACCCCGTCCCCTCCAGCTCCTGCTAGGTCCTGGGCGAACCTGGCCAGGCCATAACGCAGGAGGGGATTGTAATAGCTCATCAATATTAGAGGCACCTGTACTTTCCGCCGCAAGTTATAAGTCAGCTCCAGGACACGGGCCAGGGTGGTCCCGCGGGCAAGGGCCCGTTGGCTGGCCGCCTGGATTACGGGTCCGTCAGCCAAAGGATCCGAAAAGGGCACCCCTAGCTCTACGATATCTGCTCCTGCTCGGGCTATGGCACAAACCGCCTCCAAGGTGGCTTCCAGGGAAGGATCCCCGGCACAGACATAGACAATTAAAGCTTTCTTACCCTGGCGGAAAGAACCGTACAATCTGTCCCCTCCCATATCTTTTCCCCCATTTTCTGTCATGCCACCAAACCACCTAAAAGGTTGGCAACCTGCTGCACGTCTTTGTCCCCGCGGCCCGAAAGGTTTATCACCATAATTTCATTAGGGTTTAATCTAGGTGCCAGCTTGCCCGCCAGGGCGATGGCGTGGGCGCTCTCTAGAGCTGGTAAAATCCCCTCAGTACGGCATAAAAGCTTAAAGGCTTCCAGGGCTTCTTGGTCTGTTATAGCCTGGTAAGTAGCCCGGCCGGTTTCCTTAAGGTAACTGTGCTCAGGTCCTACGCCGGGATGGTCCAGGCCGGCAGCTATCGAATAAGCAGGAAGCACTTGACCTGCCTCATCCTGTAATAGATAGCTATAGGATCCCTGGAGGACTCCAGGCACCCCCGCTGTCAAGGTGGCAGCGTGCTGTCCTGTTTCTAAGCCTTTGCCGCCTGCTTCAGCACCCCAAAGTTTAACTTTTTCTTCCTCTAAAAAGGGGTAGAAAAGTCCCATGGCATTGCTACCGCCACCTACACAAGCCACCAGGTGATCGGGGAGTCTCCCGCATTCAAGGATAATCTGTTCCCGTACTTCCCGGCCGATGACGGCCTGGAAGTCGCGGACCATCATGGGGTATGGGTGAGGCCCCACTACCGAGCCCAGTAAGTAATATGTGTTCCGCACATTGGTGACCCAATCACGTAGAGCCTCATTAATGGCGTCCTTTAAGGTGGCCGTGCCGCTGTGTACCGGATGTACCTTGGCACCTAGAAGCTCCATCCGGAAAACATTTAAAGCCTGGCGCTGGCAGTCTTCTGCCCCCATATATATCTCGCATTCTAGCCCCAGGAGGGCCGCCACAGTAGCAGTGGCTACTCCATGTTGCCCAGCTCCTGTCTCGGCGATTATACGCTTTTTTCCCATTCTGAGGGCCAACAAGGCCTGGCCCAAGGCGTTATTGAGCTTGTGGGAACCGGTGTGGTTTAAATCTTCGCGTTTAAGATAGATTTGAGCCCCGCCCCAATAGCGGGTAAGATTACGGGCAAAATACAAGGGAGTAGGGCGACCAGCGTATTGTTTTAGGTAATGGCTTAACTGTTCCTGAAAGGCTTTATCCTCCCGGGCTTTAAGATAAGCTTCTTCTAATTCTTTAAGGGCCGGCACTAGGGTTTCCGGGACAAACCGGCCACCAAAGGGGCCAAAACGTCCCCTAGCATCAGGCCAATTCACCGTTTTACCTCCTCCGTAAACCTCCAACCAACCTAAAATTTCCTTTGCGGGCAGAATTTTTGCCCTTGGCTCGCCTTGACCACAGCTTCTATAAAACGAGCAATTTTCATAGGGTCCTTTCGCCCATCCGTTTCTACACCACTACTTACATCTACAGCATAGGGCCGGACCTTCTGTATAGCTTCTCCCACATTCTCTGGGGTCAATCCTCCGGCTAAGATAAGGGGGCGCCCCATGCCCACCGCTTCTTGAGCGATCTCCCAGTTGAATGTTTGCCCGGTACCCCCGGGACAGCCAGGTACATAAGTATCCAGCAAGATAGCTTCTACAGGGTACCTGGGGATAAGTTCTAGAACCCGGATATCCCTCACTCTTATAGCCTTAATTAGAGGATAAGCCAAACTACGGCAGTAGTCTGGTGACTCCTCTCCATGGAGCTGCAAAACATGAAGACGGCAAAAGCTAGCTATTTCCAAAAGCCTCGAGCGGGGTTCGTTTACAAATACACCTACGGCAGTGATAAAAGGGGGTAGCTTCTTTATAATTTCCCGGGCCGTTTCAGGCTCGATGCGCCGCTTACTGGGGGCGAAAACAAAACCCAGGGCATGGGCACCGGCATCTAAAGCGGCCCATGCTTCCTCTAGGCTGCGAATGCCGCAGATCTTAACCCTTACCAAAGTACGCATCTCCCCCTATACCGAAAAGCTCCTTGACCTTCCCTTCTATGTCTTCAGCTACCATAAAAGCTTCGCCTACTAAAAGAGCATCCACGCCGGCTCGCCTTAAGGTTAAGACGTCTTCCCGGGTTCTTATGCCGCTTTCGCTTACTACTAGGATGCCCCGAGGTATCAAGGGGCGAAGTTCTAAAGTAGTCCGCAGCTCGACTCTCAAAGTCCTTAAATTCCGGTTGTTTATCCCTATAATTTTAGCCCCAGCCATAAGGGCCCGTTCAATTTCTTCCCCAGTATGGGTTTCTACTAGGGCAGAAAGACCCAACCGGGAGGCTAACTTTAAGTATTCTTTCAGCTGTTCTTGTTCCAAGGCACCTACAATTAAAAGAATAGCATCAGCTCCGAGGACACGGGAAACCCATACCTGATATGCATCAATAATAAAATCCTTTCTTAAAACTGGAAGAGGGCTGGCCTGGCGGACTAGCCGAATATATTGGGGATGGCCCTGGAAAAATCTTTCATCGGTTAATACTGAAAGGGCAGCGGCACCAGCACGAGTATAAATTTGGGCTAATTCCTGAGGATGGAAATTAGCTCTAAGGATACCGCGAGAAGGGGAGGCTTTTTTAAGCTCAGCGATGAGGGCAGGAGGCTTAAAAACCCGCAAGGCACCAGCGAAATCCCTGGTGGCGGGTAAGCTCTGGCACAACTTTTCTACTTCGGCCAGGGGCCAGGCTTCCCGGGCGGCTTCTACTTCTCGGCGTTTATGTTCCAAAATTTTGTCCAGCATCAGGCTGCCCAGCTTTGGGTGAAATTAGCTAGTGCCTCAAGTTTCCTGGCCGCCGCCCCGGAATCTACGCTTTCCGCCGCCCGCTTTAATCCCTCTTGTACCGAATTTGCCCTCCCGGCAGCCATCAGGGCAAAGGCTGCATTAAGAAGTACTATATCCCGTGCCGGGCCGGATTGGCCCTTTAACACCTTCCGGATAATCTGCGCGTTATCTTCCGCAGTACCTCCTATCAATTCAGTCAGGGGTACAGGGTGAATACCCACTTCTTGGGGAGAAAACTCGAAGGTTTCCAGGGTCCCATTTTCTACCCGGGTAATCCTGGTAGGCCCAGTAATGGTTACTTCATCTAAGCCATCGCTGCCATGGACTACGAAGGCTCGGCGGCAGCCCAAACGGCTGAGCACGGCAGCTAACGTTTCGGTAAGATGGGGTGCATATACTCCAACCAGCTGATAATGGGCACCGGCCGGGTTGGTAAGGGGGCCTAGCAAGTTGAAGACTGTGCGGATGCCAATTTCTCGCCGGGGCCCGGCAGCATGTTTCATAGCCTGGTGGAAGGTGGGAGCAAAAAGAAAACCTATGCCTACCTCTTTAAGGCAGGCCTCCACCCCAGCTGGAGGCAAATCTATGCGGACCCCCAAGGCTTCTAACACATCGGCACTGCCAGCCCGGCTGGATACAGACCGGTTTCCATGCTTGGCCACCGGGACTCCGGCACCGGCTACCACAAAAGCCGCCGCAGTTGATATGTTAAAAGTATGCCGGCCATCTCCACCTGTACCGCAGGTATCCACCGCCTCCTCCCTCCCCTTAAGGGGTACGGCGAATCGGCGCATGGTGCGTGCAAAACCCGTGATCTCTTCTACTGTCTCGCCCTTTAAACGCAAGGCTGTTAAAAAAGATCCTATTTGAGCTGGAGTAGCCTGGCCGCTCATAATTATTTCCATGGCCTGGGCGGCTTCAGATTCTGATAAAGAAAAACCATTTACCACTTTTTGAATATATTCCTTTAACATGCTGGGTACCTTTTCTCCCCTTTCTAGATCTTTTCACCCGCCTCTGGCTTTTTAAGCCAAAGCCAGGAAGTTGGCTAACAGCCTTTTCCCTTCCTCGGTAAGTATAGATTCCGGGTGAAACTGTACACCTTCTACTGGTAATTCCCGGTGCCTGATGGCCATTACTTCACCCTGATCGCTTCGGGCACTAATTTCCAAGCAATCAGGAAGGGATTCTTCCTCTACAATCAGTGAATGGTAGCGAGTGGCGATAAAGGGATTTTTTAGCCCTCGAAAAATGGTATGGCCGTCGTGGAAAATAGGGGAAGTCTTCCCATGCATAAGACGTTTCGCCCTCACCACCCTTCCTCCAAAGGCCTGGCCGATGCACTGGTGTCCTAAGCAGACACCTAAAATAGGTATCCGGCCAGCAAAGCGCTGAATGGCCGCTAAAGAAATTCCTGCTTCATTAGGTGTACAAGGCCCTGGGGAAATAACAAGGTATCTTGGTTTAAGCTCCTCGATCTCTTCCAAAGTAACGGCATCGTTACGTTTTACAATAACCTCTTGACCCAGCTCGCCAAAGTACTGGACCAGGTTATAAGTGAAGGAATCGTAGTTATCGATCATAAGCAGCATCTTTATTCTCTCCTTTAAGCCTGGCAGTTTCCTTGTTCTCAAGGGCTTTGAGCAGGGCCCGGGCCTTGTTTAAGGTTTCCTGGTATTCGGCTTCAGGTACCGAATCAGCTACGATCCCTGCTCCGGTTTGAACAAAGGCTTTGCCCCCTGTAAAGATGATGGTACGGATGGCGATACAAGTATCCAGGTTCCCGTTCAACCCCAAGTAGCCTACGGCACCGGCATAAGGTCCCCTTAAGGTGGGTTCTAGCTCTGCAATTATCTCCATAGCCCTTACCTTGGGAGCCCCTGATACAGTCCCCGCCGGGAAACAGGCTAGGAAAGCATCTAAAGCTGTCTTCCCAGGAGCAAGCCGCCCGGTAACGCTAGATACCAGATGCATCACGTGGGAATAATACTCTACTGTCATAAATTGGGGAACTTGTACGCTTCCCGGAACTGCTACCCTACCAATATCGTTGCGCCCTAGATCAAGGAGCATCAGATGCTCGGCGCGTTCCTTTTCATTAGCTTGGAGTTCCTGAGCTAATTTTTGATCTTCTAAAAGATCCCTTCCCCGCCGCCGGGTCCCAGCTATAGGACGAGTTTCTACTAATCCATCTTCCACTCTGACCAGCATTTCAGGAGAAGAACCCACGAGCTTAACCTCCGGAAAATGGAGGTAAAACATGTACGGGGAGGGATTGATGGATCGTAAACGACGGTACACCCCAAAAGGGTTACCCTGGAAAGGAAGCTCTAATCGTTGAGAAAGCACTACCTGGATGCAGTCACCAGCGGCAATATAGTCTTTAATTTTCCCTACCTTGGTCATAAACTCCTGGGGAGTCATATTAGAAATAAGGTTACTTTGCCTACTCCAGCGATAGGTAACTTCTTCCTCAAGATGAAGTTTGGGAGGAGCGTTTAAGAAGCGCAAAATTTTATTTAAGCGCTCTTGAGCTATGCTTCTATCCTTGGGATCGTCATGCCGAGCCAAGCAAACCACCTTTACGGTGCGCTGGACATGGTCATAAATAAGAAGAACGCGGTTTAACACCAAATATGCTTCGGGGAGTTGAAGATCATTTTTACCTGTTATTGGAATTCTCTCCAGATAGCGAACAAAGTCATAACTGAAATAACCTACCAGTCCTCCGAAAAAGCGCGGTAAATCAGACGGATAATGGGAGATTTGTAGCTCCTGCAACAATTCCTTTAAAGTTCCTAAGGGATCAGTAAAGGTCTCCTCCTTGCCCTCTTGCCAGATTGTACAGGTAAACCCGCGGCATCGGAAAACTAAAAGGGGATCCAAACCTATGAAGGAGTAGCGGCCTAACTTTTCTCCTCCTTCTACACTTTCCAGGAGATAGCTGTAAGGGGCGACACCCAGCTTAAGGTATAAAGAAACAGGGGTTTCGGTATCCGCTAGGACTTCCTCCCAGAGCGGGATAATATACCGCCACCCCCGAAGACCAAAAAAGCCAGCGCTCGAATGAGCACCGGCTTGCTGCCCGTACCTAGCCTGGCTCATCTCCAGCTCCCCTCTCCTCTACTTAAGCTCGTCTCAGCTAAGCTTAATATGGTTTTCCCTTAATAGCTTGCCCCTCTAAAGGAAGCCATTTCTTGCCTTTACCTTAACATATAAGCTTAGTTAGTGTCAATAATTTTTTGCTAACCAGTTTTACTCTAGATCGGGCCTTAAGAGGGCCGCCCGGCCCAAATACACATGTTGAGGTGGAGTTTTACAATAGGCATGGATTAACACTCTGACTATACCTGGGAGACTTCCCGGTACCGGTATCTCTGTAGCACATAGTAAAGCTACTTCCTTCCAACCTAGCCGCCGGGCGGCTTCTGCAGGAAAGGCAGCGTTTAAATCAGGAGTCACGGTGAAAAAGGCACTTATTATATCGCTTTCTTCTAACTGATTAATCTTCATTATTTCCTGCAAAAGCTGCCCCGTACTACGAAGTATTTCCCCAGCCTCATTTTTTTCTACTGAAATAGCACCCCTAATACCTCTAACCCTTAGTTCCTCCATAGTAACTCACCTTCCTACCGTACTACCTTTTTACCAAAAGATTTCATTTACTTCCCCCAGGCGCAATAATTGCTGATGCTTCAGGAAACCGCACGGTGCCCTAAGCCAATGCCTACTTCATCCAAGTGTAAAAGCCCAATACCGAGGAAGACAGCTACGCTAATATGGTCTTGGTAACGGGCAATACCTATTTTCCCTCCCACGTTAAGGCCTAAAGCCTTAGGCATGAGCTGGGACAAGGCTTCCCGGGTAGCACCGGCTACCGCCCCTTCCTCCGCATGTACCTCGCGGATAACGCCTTCCCTCTTGGCCGCCACCACAGCCCGCTCCACTATCTTTTGAACAGAGCTGATAAATTCACCACCGCAATCTACTGCCGCCGCACGTATACCCTTGGCGGCAAACTCTGTTTTTAGCCTGTGCTCTTCTTCCCTGCTTTCCGAGAGGGCCATGCGTATGGCTACAGCCGCTACCTGCCTGCTTCCATACCCCATAAGCTACACCGCCTTTTGAGTCCTGTAGCTTTAAGTAAGAATATATCATAGGTTACGCTTGGGATCTAGCGTTTTATAATGCCACCCCTAAAGTATTGGCGAGCTTTAGAAAATATGCTATTGTATGGATAGGTTGGATTTGAACAGAGCACCCTGCACGTGGGGAGGGGAAGCCTTGGAAGAGATTCTTAAACAAATTTTAAACGAGCTGCAGATGCTTAATGGGCGAGTCGAAAGCCTAGAACAGGGGCAGAAAAGTATAGCCTCCCGGCTCACGGTCTTAGAACAGGGACAGGAAACTATCACCTCCCAGCTCACAGCTGTACAACAAGATCAAGAGGCTATGACCTCCAGGCTTGTAGCCTTAGAACAGGGACAAGAAACTATGACCTCCAGGCTCACAGCTTTAGAACAGGGACAAGAAACTATGACCTCTAGGCTTGTAGCCTTAGAACAGGGACAAGAAACTATTGCCTCCAGGCTCACGAGTTTAGAACAAGGTATCCATAAATTAGAAAAAGTAGTAGCTAATGTTAAAAAAGATACTAAAAAAATCAGGACCGAACTGCATTTTGTCTGGGAAGACATTAAAAAGCTTGATGATCGCTTAACCACCCAAGAAGGAGAAATCGTCCTATTAAAACGGTTAAATAGGGCTTGAGGGCTGCTTTGCAACTTCTGTAAGGCAGAGATAATTTATAAAGCGGAAATAAAATTGGGGGCTTAATGCCCCCTTCTATTTGGATATCTTAATACCCCTTCTTACTTCTCCTTCTTAAGCCAAGGCATCATCTCCCGTAAACGGTCGCCTACCCTTTCGATCAAATGCTCACGCTCCCGCTGGCGTAAAGCATTGAATACAGGCCGGCCAGCTTGATTTTCCAGGATCCACTCCCTGGCAAAGGTGCCGTCCTGGATTTCCTTCAAAAGTTGTTTCATGGTGGCCCTCACGTGGTCGTCGATTATCCGCGGGCCCCGGGTGAGGTCGCCATACTCTGCGGTATCGCTTATGGAGAAGCGCATGTACTTTATGCCGCCTTCATACATCATGTCTACTATAAGTTTGAGTTCATTAAGACATTCAAAATAAGCTATTTCAGGCTGGTAACCTGCTTCCACCAGGGTTTCAAACCCGGCTTTGATAAGGGCCGTACATCCACCACAAAGGACAGCCTGCTCGCCAAAAAGATCGGTTTCCGTCTCCTCCTTAAAAGTAGTTTCGATAACGCCAGCCCTAGTAGCCCCTATAGCTTTGGCATAAGCTAAACCAATCTCCTTGGCCTTACCTGAGGCATCCTGGTGGATAGCCAAAAGGGCCGGTACGCCTTTACCCTCCACGTACATACGCCGTACCAGATGACCCGGGCCTTTAGGAGCCACCATAAGTACATCTACATACTCTGGGGGCACTATCTGATGGTAATGAATGTTAAAACCATGGGAAAACATAATAGCTTTTCCAGGACGCAAAGAAGGAGCTATTTCTTCCCGGTAAACTCGAGGCTGTACTTCATCAGGTAAAAGGATCTGGATGATATCTGCTTCCTCTGCCGCCTCACTCACTGTCTTGACGGTTAACCCCGCTTCTTCGGCCGCAGCCCAGGACTTACTACCTTTACGCAATCCTACTACTACATCTATCCCGCTATCTTTTAAATTCTGGGCCTGGGCATGTCCCTGGCTACCATAACCCATGACAGCAATCTTTTTACCTTTAAGTACGTTCAAATCAGCATCCTTGTCGTAATAAATTACTGCCACTTCTTCCCTGGTCACTTGCAAAGGAGTGCCAGGATTTCACCTCCTGCTACCAAGAATTTACGGGTTTAAACTTAGTTATTCGCACTGGAAAGCTAAACTCCTTCTAAATGTGGAAAAAAGCCTTTAAAATTCTATACCTTGCCTAGCAGGTATCCCTTTTTCATAGGGATGCTTTATGGGGCGCATCTCGGTAACGAGATCAGCTGCTTCTATAATAGAAGGAGGCGCATGGCGTCCCGTAAGCACAACTTCTACTTGGGGCGGGCGTTCCTTTAGAAAATTTAGGACCTCCTGTTCCTCTAAGAGGCCGAAATAAAGGGCATTGTTAATTTCATCTAAAATAAGCACATCAGCTTCTCCTTTAAGCATAATCTCCCGAGCGAAAGAGAGGGCTTGATGAGCTTGTTCAAAATCCTCCGGCTGTACTCCGCCCCGGTGGATAAAGCCCGGACGACCAAAGGCTTTCACCAGCACATATGGTGCTAGATATTGTAAAGCCTTATGTTCTCCATAACGGGCTGTCTTCATGAACTGGACAATAACTACCTTTAGACCGTGACCTGCAGCCCGCAAAGCCAAGCCAAAGGCAGCTGTAGTCTTTCCTTTTCCCTCTCCAGTATAGACTTGTACTAGCCCCTGTTTGAGCCCCGGCAACACTACCACCTGCTTCCCCTAAGATTCTCTCTTCTTTCCTGTAGAAGCTTCTCTTTTCCTGTAGGTTCTTCACTGGCAAAGCCAATCGCTAACTATCTTGCAAACTCACAGGCCAGACTAGCTTTCCTTCAAACCCGTTAACCTGTAAAGATGCTCCACCTCCTCTTTTGTCAGCTCCCGGTATTCCCCGGGTTTCAATCCTTCCAGAGTTAAAAAAGCTATTTTGGTCCTTTTAAGTTTTATAACCGGATGCCCCACTGCTGCACACATACGGCGCACCTCGCGTTTGCGTCCTTCCCGTAAAGTTAGCTCCAGTAACGCTTTACCCCTGCGGGCCCACAAAAGCTTAACTTCAGCCGGCGAAGTCCACCCGTCTTCCAATTTAACACCTTTAGTGAGGCGGCATAAGTCTTGGACATCTGGTATTCCCTCTACCAGAGCCTCATAGGTTTTGGGAACTCCATAACGGGGGTGAGTTAACCTTAGGGTAAGATCTCCATCGTTGGTTAACAGAAGCAATCCTTCGGTGGCGTAATCCAGGCGACCTACCGGGTATACCCTTTCTTTTACACCGTGCAGCAGGTCAATAACCTTAGGGCGTCCTTGGGGATCACGGGCAGTACTAACATAACCAGCCGGCTTGTAAAGGAGATAGTAAACCTTTTGGGGCCTCAGCTCAACCTTTTTCCCATCTACTTCCACCACGTCCCGGCCTGGCTCTACTTTGAACCCCATAGCAATGACCGTCTCTCCGTTTACTTTCACCCGGCCAGCCCGTATAAGCTCTTCAGCCCGGCGTCTGGAGGCTACTCCCGCCTGGGCCAGATATTTCTGCAATCTCACCAATTTACCGCCCCTAGGAACTACTTGGGTTAAGTTCCTGCATTAGTGCTTACATTATACCGACCCCAATCAATGCCCGTCAACGCTTCTTCTTCCTCTTTCTCTTTATTTTTCCCTTCCTCTTCGCTTGAAACTAGGAATCATTCATCTCTATTCCACTCTGACTACAAAACTAGTTCTTCACCAGAAGAGGTAGTATACTAAAAGCGGGTACTCCATAAGAGAGGATGAGCAGCCTATGTCTTCCAGCGCTGGCCCTGTACTCTACTGGGAAAGGGGTGCTTCTCCCCTAGGCCCTCTTACAGCGGTAATAAGCCCGGCAGGCTTATGCCGCCTCGCCTTCCCTAATGAACCTATAGAAGAGATTATCGGCTCCCTTAAAACTACTTTTCCTGGGGCTACTATAAAAGAAAAGCCTGGTGTGGCACGGGAAGTATTCCAGCAGCTACAGGAATACTTCTCCCGCCGGCGCCAGGCCTTCGACTTGCCCTTGGACTTGCAGGGAACACCCTTCCAGCTCGCAGTATGGCAAGCCCTATGCCAAATTCCTTACGGTACCACTAAAAGCTACGGAGAATTAGCTAAAGCCCTAGGCCGGCCCCGGGCCGCCCGGGCGGTAGGTAGGGCAGTAGGAAGCAATCCGGTGGGTATAATCGTTCCCTGCCACCGCGTAATTGGCTCCCGGGGTGATTTGCGGGGCTTCGGTGGGGGGCTGGATATAAAAGAAAAACTTCTTACCCTGGAAGGAGCCCTTGTCCTCCAACCCTAGGACAATCCTCCACTTTCAACCCCCGGCTATAGGAGGGAAAATACCTATTTCATCATTGTCCTTTAATATATACTCAGGTTCCACCCTTCTGCCGTTTACAAAGGCCTGCTTTATTTCCTCCGGAGGTATTCCCAGTATTTCGTATACCTTAAATAGGCTGGTGCCGGGTTCAATTTTTAAAGCAAATTCTTGAGTATTAGGTCCGGTAGGATTGTACTTATTGAGGGTGGCATAAAGGCGTACTTTAATATTGATGCTCACCTTTAGAGGCCTCCTTAAGAATAGCAGGGCTGCCCTTAGCAGCCCTGCTATTCTTTTATGTTGTCCTATCTTAGAGTTCAGCAAATACTTTGTCCAGCTCTTCATCGGGTACATCGTAAACATGATTGTGGGGCGGCAAGGGCTCATACCGCATAAACTCGGGCGGCCGGTCATGGGCTTTTGTGAAACCTGCAGCTTCGTTGAAGGCCCGCTCTATCTTTAGGATCTCTTTGCCTATGGAAGCTACATCATCTGCTGTCCATTTACTACCCAAAACCCCGTTGCAGGTCTCTATCATGCCTTCGAATCCTGTGGGAATGTCCAGGATGGCAAAGGAGATAAAGAGGCAGTAACCCGTGCTGTCTAGGAAGGCTGTGGTAGCTTGGAAGTTCCTGGATAGCTCTGCTTTACCCCCCGATGTTAACGGGTCAACCTTCCCGCCTACAGAGAGAATTTCTGGAGCTACGGTGTAACCCGCAGTATGGTCAGCGCCCATAGTAGAGGTCATGTAAGTAATACCTACGCCTTTAACGGCCCGCGGTTCATAAGCCGGCATCCCTTGCCCTTTTACTGTAGGAACCCGGGTTACGCCAAAGGCTTTGCCGGTAAAGGCAGCACCGTTGCCGATTATGTGTCCTAGTGGTGTGCCCTTGGCGCATTCTTTCAACAGGTTTATGGCGCCCTGGGCATCTCCAAATTTTATTAGTCCTGCCTCCATAGCTACTCCTAGGGTTACGCCGGCTTCAATGGTGTCTAAGCCGCTATCGTTACATATCCATACCAGCTCAGCTACGGCATCTATATCATCTATGCCGCAGTTAGCTCCTAAAGCCCAGACGGATTCATATTCCAAGCAGGATACGTGTTCTGATCCATCGGGCCTGGCCCAAACATTACCGCACTGGATGATGCAGCCGGGATGGCAGGGATGTCCCGTGGTGCCACTACCATTTCTTTGTTTGATAATCTCCGCAATTGTTTCGCCTGCAATCTTGTTTGCTCCTTCAAAACGACCTGCGCTAAAATTGCGGGTGGGTAGCCCCCCGGCTTCGTTTAAAACGTTGATGAGGGCTGCCGTGCCATAGCTGTTGAGGGTACCGCCAGGTTTGGTTACTCCGTGTTCCTTTAAGGCTTCCACTAGTTTCCGCTGCCCAGTCTTGAAAAGATCCGGGTCGGCAATATTTACTCCTGGGGCACCAGTGTCATCAATTATAATCGCTTTAAGTCCTTTCGCTCCCATCACCGCCCCCAGGCCCCCGCGACCAGCATAACGGCAGGGACGGCCGTCTTTATCGTTAAAGCATACGCCGGACATGGCCATGCGCTTCTCCCCGGTGGGGCCTGTGGCAACGAAGTCTACCTTGCCAAACCTTTCCTTTATGCGTCTGGCGAATTCATAAAGCCCTATGCCCACCAGATCCCCGGCCGGCTCAAGGCTCCCACCGTCCTTGGTAAGGCGCAAGATAAAGAAGCTATCTTTCTCCTTGGGCTGCCCCTCCACTATTATGGCTTTGATGCCCATCTTGGCTAAACTTTGGGCCGCAGGTGTCCCCGCATTGGCTTCTTTAATACCGCTGGTCAAGGGAGATTTGCCACCAACAGATATGCGCCCGGAACAGGGTGCAGCAGTACCTGTTACTATGCCCGGAGCAAAGATCAATTTGTTATTGGGGCCTAGAGGGTGACAGGTGGCCGGTACTTCGTCTGAGATGAGGCTAGAGGTCAACCAGCGTCCGCCCATGTTTTTATACTTTTCCGGCACTTCTTCAAACTTTACTGTTCCCTCGGTCATTTTACCCGCACAAAAAATTTCATGCCCTGTTTTACCTCCCTACCTTCCTTTGCCCAATGGCAGGCCTAGGGATTGCTCCCCGACCCTATCGTTTGCCCCTCCCCGTGGGAGAAGACAACTCGGAAGTATTATGTGTATTTTAAATTTTTTACGGGTGCTATTATACTAATTCGACGAGCAAAGGAGAAATCCTCCTGGTAAAAAGATTTTTGTAAGCAAAAGGCCTTCCTGGCTGTACATGGTAGACTGGTATGGGCTTTTGAGAGAGGTAGATCCAAGAGTAACCATTTAGAGGATTATAGCATAGCCTAGAACTAGAAAAGGGCTAATGCCCTGAAAGATTAATATTTAAGGGGGTCTACTAATTTATGACTCAAAGCCCTGACTTTTTCTGGTGGATCTTCTTCCTCTTAATTATTATCTTCATCCCCTTTATTTTCCTATTCTTCATTTTCCCGCTCAATGCAGTAAAATAAGGAAGTCTAAAGAGGATAGCCCCGAGCCATTGGGGCTATCCTCTTTTAGTGATTAGCCATCCTCACTGGAAGCTTTGTTTTTCTGGGGCCGGCACCGGTACAGGAACGAAGAAGGCTAAAATTGCAGATACTAAAAAAAGCAAGGCTCCTAACAAGTCTAAAATGTTAATTATAAATTGTAAAGAACGAATATCAGGCACGGTATTTTTAAGGTACACAAAACCTCACCTACCTCTCCTCCCTTTAGCTAAAAGAAACCTTTTATAGGAAGCTGGCTTCCCTGCAAAAACCCTTTTAGAGGAACCCTAAATTTAACTGGAGCCTTCCGTTTTAGGTGGTTGCAAAAGCTGGGCTAACAGGCGACCAAAAAACTGTTGAAATTCAGGTGTGCGGATGAGGTCCCAGAAAAGTTTAAAGGAAGAGGCAGGTAGGGTTAAGGATACTGCTGCATTGCCCCCTGGGGTCAATGGTAAACCTACTGCGTGGGCTAGATTTTCCCTAGTCACGTTAACAATATTATTTAACGTTTCTACGCCGGCATCAGCATAATTAAGAAAAACACGTATTTTATCGACCCAGAGGTGTAAATTGTTACACAAGTTATTGGCCGAACCGCTTAAAATAGCTTCTCTAAGGAGGCCTTGGGTGTAAGTTGCAAGGTTAATAGAATCCATTAAACTACATCTCCCTTCGCAGTTCAATCGCCTGTTGCATTATATGTATTTATTCCACTCTGGGCTCCTCCTATCTTTAGGCCAGACAGCAGCAGATATCGCGATAGACAACTTTAAGCCCCCTTCTTTCGGCTAATCGCAAAACTGGTGCTGAAGGGTAGGCCACGGCGTTAACTCCGGCCAAAAGTGCATAAGTCTCCACGCGCTCTGCATACAATCCACCGGGCCTGGCGCAACCCAGACGCAAATTAGCTTCCGGTGCGGTAATCCTGGCAGCGGCCACTACCTTTATGGCGGAAGCCGGTTCTGGGGGAGTAACCTCCTCCATGGGAGTTCCAGGAAGGGGTTTGAGCACCACAAAAACTAGATCCTTGAGGCCTCGGTTCAAAACCCCGCATACCGCCTCTAACTCTCCCTTTAGCCTTCCAAAGTACAGGCCCAGGATCACGTGGGGAATAACCTTGAGCCCCTGCTCAAGAAGGACATCTAAGGTGTTCCAGTAGGGAGCTGCTCCCTGGGCGACCCCACAGACACTACGGGCAGTCTCGTCATCACCGATGATATCTACCAGAACCCGATCGATACCAGAAGATTTCAGGGCCGCTGCAGTTGCTGGGTCGACAAACCCAGTATGGACTACAACCGTTAACCCCATATCTTTTAATTTAGAGAAGGCCTCCAAAAACGCTGTAAGCGGAACCCTTCCTCCAAGGTCGGACCCGCCGCTCACCAGTAAACCCATACATCCCCGTTCGGTTAACCGCTCCCCCAGTTCGACAAGCTCTCCGGGAGAGGATACATGGTACATATCCTCCAGGATCTTCCCCCGGCAGTGGAGACACTGGAGTTCACACTTAGTACCGGTGAGGCTGATCGCTGGAAACATATACCTGTTATTCCGGAAAAAGCCGTTATCGAAGTATTTGGCCCCAGGAACGGCTACCACTAGTTCTGGGGGGAAATTCGTCTCGCGGACACGCCAAGCAGCGGCAAGGATCTCTTTAAGGGGCAGGTAAATAAGCTCGGCCAAAAGTTGGCGTAGTTCAGATCCCACTGTCAGCTCGCTTTTCCCCTTTCCGCGTTTTTCTTACGAAGTTATAAGCTGTAGCCTTTAGGGCCAAGGCCTCTACGCCCACAATTGTCTACGGATGAGGAACAGATCCCGTTCCTCGGGTGGGAAGGGGAAATTGCGTATGAATCCGGACGGCCGCTCGTTACCGTAAGGACGGTTGCAGGCGACGGTACGTCCATCCTTACCGGGACAACCTGAGGTCATGAAGGGTACGCCTGTACTTATAACCTCCTCCAGCAGCCCTTCCCCTATCCCGAAGTCCACAAGGCGCCCCGCAGAATTAAAGCGCATGCCTTCGAGCCTCGCCAGGCCCTCGTTGATGAGGTAACGGGCGAGCTGAATTCGGCGGTACCGCCCCAGAGAAGGCGGCCTGTGTCCTTGCATAAGGCTCCCCGGTTCGGGGAAAAAGCTGAAAAGATGGGTACGGGCGCCCAGGTCCTGGGCTCGCTGGATGGCGCCTACCAGCTCATATTCTGTTTCCCCCAGCCCTACAATCAGGTGAATCCCTACGCGCCCTGGACCGAAAACAGCAACTGCCTCTTCCACACCTACCCAGTACCGCTCCCAGCGGTGCGGACCCCTTACTCCCCTTCCCCGGAAAGCCTCAAAAAGCTCCTTTGTGGCACAGTCTATGGCGATGCCTACCATATCTACACCGGCGGCCTTGAGATCTTCAAGCTCTTTCCTTCCCACACAAGTAGGAGTTATGAGGGCGCTGACCAAAAGGTTAGTCTCTTCTCTCATGCGGCCGGCAATATACAGTAGGTCCGGTAAGGCGCGCCGGTGGGTCTGCATGGCCACGCACACCCTTTCCAACCCCCGACCGTCGGCTTTAACCCGGGCAATTACCTGCTCCAGGGAAACAACAGGCCAATCGACCCGGATGAATGATGGGTCCGTAACCGACTGCCTATTGCCGGCCAGACCGCAATAGGCGCAGCGACCGGCGCAACGCTCATTGTAAGTCAAAAGAAGGTTTAGGCCCCGAAGCCTGGCCTCACGGTGAAAAGACCCTTTAGCAAATCCCAAGGTGATGGCAGCAGCGGTACTGATCCTGACCCAGTAGGGGCTCGTACGGCTCACGTGCAATTTCTCCTTTCGCTTTATTTTCTGGAGCTTCCCTTACAACTGCCATACCTCCCTCAAGAGAGAGGTAAGCGCCTGCGCATCTTCAGTCCATACGGCCTCCATGCGCCTGCGGTGCCTTACAGCCCGGAGCAACGGGGGCCCCAGGAATTTTCGCCACTCCTCATCGTAGATTGACAGCGGGGTTGCCTCGCAGAAATACCGCACCATTGCCCGGCCCGCGAGCTCTCCGCTCTGCACGGCAAAAAGTATCCCCGCGCCGGTTACCGGGTGCGTAAACCCACCGGCATCGCCGCACAGGATAACCCTGCCCGAACAGCATCTCCAGTACGGCCCGTTTACGGGTATGAAACCTCCCGTGCGCCTGATAATCCTCCTCTTCTCCCACCCTAGAAATACGAGAAACTTACCCAGAAGCCCATGAAGGTCCGGCCGGCGCCCGTCCACTCCGCCCCCGGTCACCCCTACCCCAACATTAGCCGTAGACCCTTTAGGGAACACCCAGGCGTAGCCACCGAAAAAGGTGGGGTCAAAATACACCCGGGTTACCCTCAGCGGCTCCGGCACCTCTACCTCAACCTGGTAGGCCACCGCAAGCCTATGGGGTCGGTAACCCACGGCCCTGGCCACAATCGACCGCGGGCCGTCGGCCCCCACGACTACCCGCGTCTTTACAGTCAAAATCCTGCCTTCCTTTCTTACTATAACTTCATCTTCCGCTAAAGCCAGGGCGCAAGCATCCGTCCACAGCTCCGCCCCAGCCTCTACGGCCTGCTGGGCCAGGGTAGCATCAAACACTTCACGGCGGAGGAGATATCCCGGGGCGCGCACAGTAAAAGTCGTGCCATCGGGAAAAAGGGCTTCCATCCCTTCTACCCTCTGGGCCACCGCTTTCTCCGGGATTTCGACCTCTAGATCTATAAGAGCCGGGACGTATTCGGCACATTGGACCGGGAGACCCGGCCTTCTTTTTCGTTCGACAATGAGGACCTTAAGACCTACATTGGCTGCTATCCGCGCGGCAGTGCTGCCTGCCGGTCCCGCTCCCACTACTATAACATCGTACTCCCGCATCTAAACTCTCGCCTTCATATTCTTGCCCGGATGCGGCGCAAGCCTCGCCATAAGAAGCTCAAGGAGGTCCAGCTTAAGTGCCGTCTGGTTCTCAAAGCGCCCGGCATGGGCAGCGCCTTCCTGTTTCAATTCGTAGCAGGTAGAACTATCCAGGTCTACCAGAACGCCGGGTAGCCCTATGCGCTCGAAGTCGCGCCTGTGCTTAGTGAGGAAGGCCTCGCAGCAGCTCCCGAGGAAGGCGGGAACGCCTTCACTTTTTAGGCGCCGCAGGACCCGGGAAAGCATCTCGTAGTTCTGGATGGTCACCGGTTTTAGGCCGTATTCAAGGGCCAAGCGGTAGGCCTCGCCCACATCACATTGACCGCAGAGGCTGCACCCCTGGCGAAAGCGGTAACGGCAGGTGAAAAGCTTGGCGCAGTATGGAAGGAGCACTACCGGCGCGGTGGTGATGCCCGCAAGGGGCCCTACCACGGTGCTCACGTCATTTACCCGGTCGGCCGGGATCCCCCAGGCAGGATAATCCTTCTTGCTTAATGCATCACAGAGTACGGAGGTAAAGTCGGCAACGGTTATGCCTGGAAGGCGCGCCCGGCTCCTGTGAAAAAACTCCCGCACTGCACTAGCCGCCGCATCCGCAGAGGCCTCTATCCCTCTGAGACTTGCTTCCAGATCGTAGATCGCCCGGCGGGGGTGGGCGAAGAAATCGCCGGTGAAATAGACAGCCTCGACCCGCCCCTTATCAGCAGTCAATACCAGGGAGCAACGTAAGAAACCGCCACGGGTCTTGCGTCCTGCTTTAAGTACCAGCTTGTCCCCCGGCGTCCTCACCGCGTTGATCCAATCGTCGGATTTAAAATAGGGCAGGCGATGGGCTAGCAGCGTTTCCTCGTAGTCAGTCAGCCCCGCGGGGACCAGGTTCATCTTGAGCTCCCTGGCTAATTCCTCCGCGATGGCTTCCTTTATGGTGTTCAAGGGTGGTACCCGGCCCAGCTCCCATTTGAGGCAGGTAACCCGCTCCTTAAGGGAATTTATCTCCTTGGCCTTGAGCTTCTCGGTAGGGATCTTGAGAACCTTAAGCATGGTTTCCACATCGAAATCCACCAGGAGTGTTCCCTGGTAAAGAAGAGCGCCGTGCAGTTCGGTCCCACCGGTCCCTGAGATCTTCCGTCCCCTCACCTCGATGTCGTTTCGTGGACGATAGGCGGCCGGTACCCCCAGTTTCACCAAGGCCCTGGCCACCGCACCGCAAACCTGCGCGTACAGGCGCTCTATCTTACGCTCAAGGCGGGGGTTATCGCAGGTGGTAACTATCTCCCATCCGAGCTGAAGCGAATCCCAGTAAAGGGCGCCACCTCCCGTCAGGCGCCGGTTTACCTCTATGCCATGGCGCTCGCAGAACCCAAGCCTTACTTCCTGCTCTACTACCTGGTGATAACCGACCAGGACACAAGGCGGGTCGAACTGCAAGAAGCGGAGGGTATCCGGGATGGCACCCTCGGACCTGGCAATGAGCAAAACCTCGTCCAAGGCCATATTCTCGGCCGCCGTCCTCACACCTGTGTCCAGAAGCCTCCATTCCGAATGCATGATCACCGACCTGCCTTATCCACCGTCTTTAAGCTAGCCAGAAAACCCTGCACCTCTTGGACAAGCTCTCCTGGATTGCAGGGACCGGCGGTGGCAAACTTTATCTTGTGCGCATCAAGCCCAGCTTCGGCAAGTCTCTGGCGTAACCCTTCCACCCTTTGAGCTGTCCGCTCAGTTCCGTACACATGTTGGCAGGCGCGGCGGCGGCAGCCCACTACCATAACGCCGGACGCTCCCCGCTCTAGCATAGCCAGCACCGTCTCCATATCCACAGAGCCAGCGCAGGGAACCGGCACCCAGGCAACATTTTCGGGTAAACCTAAGGCCCTTTCTTTCGCTTCTTTGAGGGAACGCCAGGCTGAGTGACGGCACAGAAAGGCCACTACACCTTTCCCGTCAACCCCGATGATCTCCATAAGGCTCGCGGGTGTCATATGGCCAGAGGCCTCCAAACCCCTGGCGGGGCATTCGGCTGCGCAAAGGCCGCAGCCCCAGCAGGACTTCTGGTATACCCGAACCTTACCCTCCACCGTTACTGCTCCGTGGGGGCAGGTACGTACGCAGGTAAGACAGGCGGCGCAGTAACCAGCCTCACGCTGGCTTGCGGTGTCCTTAAAATCACTCTGCGCTCCATACACTGTACCCACGGCAACCATGAGTGCAGCCCGCGCAGCCAGCAGAGCCTGCTCCCGGGCGACCTCCGGGTTCTCGGGAGCAAGGGCAGCTCCCGCCAGGAAGACCCCACGACGGGAAGTAACAACACCTCCTTGGAAGATCCCATCGTCCACGTTCGCCGAAACGCGCAAAGCCACTGCCTGCCAGATTTGCTGGGCTTCCGGAGGCAAGGATAACTCTTCCCCCACAATAAGCGCTGAAGGAAAAAGCTTAACCTCCTCTGGCCGGCCTTCCACAGAGGTGGTGGGGTCGACAAAAATGAGGTTTTTCCCATCCCAGGCGGGATGACCTGCGGGCTTAACGAAAATCACTCCTGCCTCCCGTAGTCTCCCATACAGGGCTTCCAGGTGAGGGGCGGCCCCTACCTTCACCTGCTGGGCGAGGTAGTAGATTTTCACCTTTGATCCCAGGTTATCCCGTACAGCACGGACGTTTTCCAGGGCCAGAGCGTGTACCGCCGGAGGAGAACTGCTATTTACATCCAGCCAAAATACCACCGGCCCGCCCGTCTCCGGAACGGAAAATGACCCAGTGACAAGGTCCCTGGCGATCTCAGCCTGGGTCGTTGCCGGTACCGGCGCGCAGCTTACAAACCGCGGGGCTAGGATAACGGCCTTAAGTTTAACCACCCTAACTCCCTGGCCCAGTACCCTAACCCAGGCCTCAAAGTCCCCCGGCTCTCCGTTAAGCTTAATTAACTCCGCGCCCTCCCACAGTATAAAGCCTCTTCGCCCCCCCACTTCCCGCCAAAGCTCCTTGAGTATAAGGCTTGTAGGGTCGACTGGGTCCCAATTGCCACTGTCGGCGAGCATGAGGACGGAACAACCCGCGGCGAGCACCTCACGGGCAATGAGCAACCCTGAAGGTCCGCTTCCCCAGATCAGCACGTCAGCAGCATGCTCCTGGGAGTGGGCAATTCTACCACTTGCCCCGGACCGAAGGATGCTTTCAGCTGCCTGCTCACCCGCCGCGCGCCCGTCCAGTACCGCTGTCTTGATGTCCATGGGGCAGCGGCAAGAGCCGGCTAGGAAAACCCCTTCCCGCTCCTGCTGCCAGAAACCGCTAATTTGGCGCGCCTTTAGAATGCCAGGAAGGGGATTGTCTAGGGACGGAGCCAGGCCCACACTGAGCACTATATGATCAAACTCACTAGTCTCAAGCCTTCCGACCTCGAGGTCCTCAAAGCGGAGGAGAAGGCCGGCCTCCCCTTTTCTCACCTCTGCAGGAAGGCCGCGCACAAAGCGGAGGCCATAAGTTCTAAGCTCCTCGCACACCTCCTCATCCCGCCGGTTTCTAAGCTGCAGGTCCATATAAAAGATCGCGGCCTCATCTACCAGCCCTAGGGTATACAGGCGCAAGAGTAGGCGAAGGCTTACCCCGCAACAGAAGCGCGAACAGTAGTCCCGCTTGAGCTTTCGCGAGCGCGAACCAGCACACTGGACAAAGGCCCACCGCCTACCCGTGAGAGCTTGCCAATCCTCGGCGGCAAGAAGCCGTTCTAGCTCCAGGGTGGTCAGGACCTCTGGATAACGACCCCAGCCGTACTCGGGAAGAAGGTCAGGCTCAGGTGAGATAGCGCCGGTCGCCACTACAATGGCCTTCGCTTCCGCGGTTCCGACTTCATCTGCCCCCACCTTTACGGCACCCTGAGGGCACACTTCAGCACAGACCCGGCAGCCTCCATTGTATGCTCTGCACCTGTGGCGTCGGATAATGAGGCCCTGCCGGGTACGGCGTGGGAGCACACTGATAGCCTTCTCCGGGCAGGCTTCAATGCACCTGCCGCAGAAGGTACAGAGACGGGAGTCTATGGAAGGAGAGGTTCCTATTAGGCGGATCTTAAAGTCGCCCACCGTACCACGTACCTCACCGGCATAAGAACCGGTCAGCACCTGGATAAGGCTTAGAGACTCAAGCTCATCAATAAGCTCGAATCCCAGACATATATTGCAGGAACTGCACTCCTCGCCTGCCTTGCAGGCATATTCAGCCCAACGGCCGCCGATAAAAGCCTCTTTTTCCACCAAAAGGACTCTAAGACCATAAGAGGCGGCGCTTACTGCCGCGGCCATACCGGCTGGCCCTCCGCCGAGCACCAGGACATCGCAGGTATAACGCAAGGGCTTTACACCCCCAATTTTTCAAGCACGCTGTCCACAGGGACCTGGTTTAGCTCCAGGCCCAGCTCATCGGGGCTAAGTCCCAAACTTAAGCCCATGAGCTGGGGCAAATAGAGCACGGGCAATTCAGCTTCGCCCTGCCCAGCGCAGAGCGCTATCCCGCAGGCCGGACAGGCCACCACTATGCAGTCCGCTCCTGCACATAAGGCCTGTTCCACCTTGGCCGCTGACATCTTGGCCATTAGGTCTGGCCTTAGAGCCATTAATCCTCCTCCGCAGCAGTCCTCTTTCCCCTCATAATCAATACTCTCCGCTCCGGTGGCCTCCACCAGCCGGTCCAGGACCCCTTGGCGGCCAGACCACCCGTAGCCCTCCAACCCGTAGGCGCGATATGTTTCCGAAGGCCGGGCGAAGTGGCAGCCCTCATGTACGGCCACCTTAAGCCCTGCCAAGGGCCGACGCACCAGCTTCCCGAAATCAAGCCCCGCCAGGACCCGCAACAAATGCAGTACGCGGATCCCCCCTTGGTAGCTAAAACCTGCCATTTCTAACTTCTGCCGTAGCTTACGCCCAAGACTCCCATTACCCGCCAGTAACAGGTCCGCCTCCATGAGGTTAGAAGCGCAAGCGTTGCACAGGGTCATGATAGGGATGTCCTTATCTTTAACCTGAACAAGGTTATAGGCCGCAATTAAGAGGGCCGCGTTCCTGTCTAAGCTTTTAATGGGATAACCACAACAACGAAAACCAGGTACTTCTATGAGCTCTACCCCCAAGAAATCCATGAGTTTCCTGGCCGCCAGCTCATACCCCAGGGTCCTGACCGGGGCACTGCAGCCGGGAAAAAAGGCGAAGCGCCTCATCCCTCCTCACTCCCCGCCAGGCCCGCGGCCCTTATGATGCCGGCAAGTCTTCCCACTTCCTCATCCAGGGGCGGTAGCCCCAGCTCTTGGCGGTACTCGTTATGAAACTCATCCACCGGGTAGATCCGACCCTCATCAACTAGTACCTGAATAACCTGTTCCAGACCCTCCGGAGCGAACCCTCTTCTAAAGGCCCGGTTTTTAAGCTCCAGGATAACCTCGGCCGTCTTGACCTCCTCCGGGCACCTTTCCTGGCAGGTCAAGCACTCCAAGCAGTACCAGAGCTTAGGCTCCTGCGCGGCTTCCTCCTCCCGCCCCAATTGTATCAGCCTTATATACCGCCGCGGATTGTAATCTGCGTCCAGGGCGGCTACCGGACAGCCGGAGGTACACTTGGCACACTGATAGCAAACCATTTTACTTTTCATCCCCATACCCTTTGCTTATATTTCGAAAAATAACGACCCCCAGAGCCTATTTTTTATGCTTGGCCGCCTCCTTCTCAATGAAAGTAACAAGCGTTTCCCCCTGCATGAGCGTTTTAAGCTCCAAAGGGTTATCCATTTTGAGCCTCACCATCCAGCCGGACCCATACGGGTCTTCATTCAACAGGCGAGGGGCGGTTTTTAAGGCCTCGTTCACGGCCACCACCTCACCGCCCACCGGGGCGTAAAGCCTGCCGACCCACTTGGCCGATTCCACCGAAGCCAGGGGTTGCCCCTTTTTAACCTTCTTGCCTACCTTGGGCAACATCACATGCAAGAAGTTGCCGGCAAGCTTCTGGGTAAAATCTGTCAGTCCCACTACGACCTCCTGCCCCTCGACTTTAGCCCAGCCGTGCTTCTCGTCGTAGTACAGTTCATCTGGGAAATAAAATTCGCCTATCTGCATTTTTTGATGCCTCCAAAGTATATTTACAGTTTACTAAAAGAAGGCGTCACCGCTTTTGCCGCCCAGTCCTGGATGGACGTCGAACCGGACTGCTCCTACGGCGGCCTTACCTTCTACCGCCCGGACCACCCGGGCTACTCCTTCGTGTCCGAACCCGCCGCAGAGCTCAATGGCCGCTACTCCTTCTGCTACCAGCTCCCTGGCCACCTTCTCGGCCGCGGCGTAATCTGCAACACCTACCACCAGGAGCTCAACTTCAGGGGTATCCACCTTGGCCCGGTGGACCGTAGGGTCAGCACCAGATGCCACAAACATGAAAGCAGCTTTGAGGGCCATGCGCCCAACCTCCTTTTTACTCATTCTTCTTCAAAGGCATCCAAACACTCACGGACAAGGGTAGCGCAATAGGCCGTGGCTGGAGAGCCTCCGAAGGCTATGGCCTCTGCAGCCGCCTCCAGAATCTCCTCACGGCTGGCTCCTTCTTCTAGAGCTTTTTTCACATGATAGGCGATGCAGTACTCACAACGAGCGTACACACCGATGGCGATGGCTATGAGTTCCTTATATTTAGCTGGGATAGCGCCTTCAGCAAAGCACCAATTGGTAAGGCGCACAAAGGACTCCGCTATCTCTGGTAGTTCATCTCCTAGTCGGCCCAAACCCGTGTTGAATTCTTCTAGAAGTTTATGGGGATCCAAAGCCATGGGGTTCCTCTCCTCCTTAAATAAAAACTCAATTTAGTTCCTAGATGAAAATCTTATGGGGATGTTCTAAGAGGTCTTTCAAGTAGGTTAAAAAGGCCGCAGCCGGAGCCCCATCTACCAGCCGATGATCAAAGGACAAGGATAAGTGCATTATAGGCCGGATGCAGATCTGTCCTTGGAAAACTACAGGGGTGTCTACTGTCCTGCCAGCTCCTAAAATCGCTGTCTCCGGAGGGTTAATAATAGGGGTAAAAATATCTACTGCATACATACCCAGGTTGGAGATAGTAAAGGTACCTCCTTCGAGATCATCTGGTAAAAGTTTATTCCGCCGGGCTTTTTGCACCAATTTTTTTAATTCCGCACTTATCTGGCCAAGTGTTTTACGATTAGCCTCCCGTATGACAGGAACAAAAAGCCCTTTTTCTGTAGCTACAGCAACGCCAATATTTATTTCCTCCAGCTCTTTTATACCTTCCTGGCATAAAGTAGCGTTCATGTAAGGATAACGCTCCAAAGCACAGGCCGTAGCCTTGATCAAAAAGTCAGTAACGGATAGGCGCTCCCTCTCTAGAAGATTTTCGTTTGCTTTCCGGCGATACTCCATGAGCTCGCCCATATCTACGGCTACGGTTAACGTTACCTGGGCAGCTGTCAAATGGCTTTTCACCATGTTCTCCGCTATAATACGACGTATACCTTCAAAGGGTACCACGTTACGCGCTTTTCTTTCATCAACTGGTAGTTCTCCCTTTCCAGCTTGCTCCAGCCTTGCCCGCTCTACATCTTCTTTAGTAATACGGCCTCCTGGTCCTGTGCCTTGGATATTGGCTAGATCTAGCCCATATTCTTGAGCCAGCTTGCGCGCTACAGGGGAAGCTTTTATGCGTTCCTCAGCTTCACTGGCCTCTTCAGCTAATAAATGCTCTATATTTTCCCCGGGAGCAGCAATTATCCCTAAGGTAGCACCTACAGGAACAGTGGTCCCGGAGGGTACCAGGATGCGGGTTAAGATCCCTTCAGCTGGAGACTCTACCTTAGCCGTGATTTTATCCGTGAGTACTTCAAACAATACTTCACCTTTTTTTACCTCTTCTCCCTCTTTTTTAAACCATTTCCCTACACTCCCTTTCTTCATAGTTAAACCCAACTTGGGCATTATGATTTTGTGAGCCATCGCTTAAATTTCCCCCTTGCGCTAAAACAGGCTTAACTTCTAACACTTTTTCGATGTCTACTACCCAAGGGCCACAAGGATCTAGAATAGCCACGTATTCGCCCTTAGTAATTTCGATCTCCCGCTCTCCATCCAGGGCCAATATACCGCCTTCACCCTGTACTTCTACAGCCTCCCCTACTTTTAGAAGGCACCAATTTTCTACGGTGATCGGTAAAATTAAGCCGGGGGCTATAGGAGCAATTACCCTTTTCCCTTTGACCCCTAATTTGATATCCAGCCCCCAAGGTTCAAAAGCCCCTAGGGAGCAAAGCCTAGCCCCTATGGAGGATAGCCCTATGCTGCAAGGTTCCGCCCGGGTAAGAAGCAACCTTTTTATCTTTTCTGGCTCCCATATAGCCCTGCTGCCTATAAACTTCTCCTCTACCACCGCTATATCCACTAAAGCCATATCTATTACCTGGCCCTGGTGGAAAAGGAGCAAGCGCTTGCAGCGCTTTAAGATTTTAGCCATTTCTACCTGGCTGGTAGCCACCAGTCCCGCTGCTAGCCCGGCAATAGTCCCTTCTAGCATCCGGGGAAAAACATTATTAGTTCCCGTAGAAAGGGGGATGAGCGGCACTTCCCCGCACCCCTTGGCCACGGCGCGATTAGTACCGTCTCCCCCTAAAGTTACAATGCACTTTACCCCCAAGCACGCCATTTCATAAGCAGCACGTGTGGAATCTTCTGCCCCGCAGGTCAAAGGTATTTCGACTTCCCTTACCTTTAACCGCAGGGAGTGTTTAAAGCCAATACTTTCCTTTGCCCGGGGTACAATACCGAAATATTCGGGCATGTACCATACTTCTTCTACTCCAGCAGCTTCTAAACCTAGGAGAAGGCGTTTTACAATATTTACCTTCTCCATATTATCAAATACAGTACCATAAGCTACTAAACGACGAATATCTTTACCGGCAGCCGGGTTAGCTATAATGCCTACTGAGCCCACTTGGGAACACCTTTTAAATAAGCTAAGCTAATAAAGACTTAACAGCATCTATAATTTTGGCTTCATTGGGTAAGTAAGCATCTTCCAAGCGCGGGCTAAAGGGAACTGGGGTGTCAGGCGCTGTAACCCTTCTGATAGGTGCATCCAGGTAGTCAAAGGCTTCCTCGGCCACCAGCGCTGCTATTTCCGCTCCAAAACCTGCAGTACGTACAGCCTCATGTACTATAACTAAGCGGTTGGTCTTTTGGACCGAATTGATAATGGTGTTTTTGTCTAAGGGGATAAGGGTACGCAGATCAATAACTTCAGCCTCAATACCTTCCTTGGCCAGGGCTTCTGCAGCTGCCAGGGATTTGTGCAGCATCCAGCTCCAGCTCACAATGGTTACATCTTTACCTTCCCGTACTACAGCTGCCTCTCCCAAGGGTACTACATATTCCCCTTCTGGGCAGTCGCCTACCAATCCATAAAGCTGCTTATGCTCGATATAAATGACAGGGTTATCATCCCTTATAGCGGAAATTAATAATCCTTTAGCATCCTTAGGAGTAGCTGGCATGACCACTTTTAGCCCTGGAATATGCGCGAAAATAGCCTCTAGAGACTGGGAATGCTGAGCTGCTGCCCTTAAACCTGCCCCAGCGGGTGTGCGTATAACCAAAGGAAGTTTAGCCTTTCCGCCAAACATATAGCGCATCTTAGCCGCTTGATTTAAAATCTCATCCATACATACACCCATGAAGTCCATAAACATGATCTCCACGCAAGGCCTCAGTCCAGCCGCTGCTGCCCCCACAGCATGGCCCACAATAGCCGTTTCGCTAATAGGGGTATCTTTTACCCTTTCCGGACCAAATTCCTGGTAAAGTCCCTGGGTTACTCCAAAGCAGCCACCAAAAATACCCACATCCTCTCCGGCAATGTATACGGTAGGGTCCCTCCGCATCTCCAAGGCTAGGGCTTCGCGGATAGCCTCCGCATAGGTAATCTGCCGCATATTCTTTCCCCTCCTAAATCTTAGGCATATACATCCTCTAACAATTCGCTTTCCTCAGGCTCGGGGCTATTTTCAGCGAAAGCTACTGCCTCTTCTATACGGGTTCGAGCATGAGCTTCGATGCTGTTTAGCTCTTCTGGGGTAGCATAATTCATCTCCAAAAGCTTCTGGGCTAAACGGGAGATGGGATCCTTCTTTAACCAATCTTCTTGTTCCTTGGGATCCTTGTAAACTTGAGGATCGCCTTCAAAATGCCCTCGGTGGCGCCATGTCTTAGCTTCAATCAGGCTAGGCCCCTCTCCCCGCCTAGCTCGGGCTATAGCTTCCGCTGCTGCCTCGTACACAGCCACCACGTCGTTGCCATCAATGCTTACTCCTGGTATGCCGTAGCTGGTAGCCCGATCAGCAATATCAGCTATGTTCATACTGTTACGCTGGTAGTTGGAAATACCGTACATATTATTCTCGCACACATAAACTACAGGCAGTTTCCATATAGAAGCCAGGTTTAAAGCCTCGTGGAAAGTCCCACGATTGGCCGCTCCATCCCCAAAGAAGCATACGGCTACTGCACCTTCACCCCTTACTTTACAGGCCAAAGCAGCGCCAGCAGCTATAGGCTGGCCAGCCCCAACAATGCCATTAGCGCCTAGAATACCTAGGGATACGTCAGCTATATGCATGGAGCCCCCTTTACCTTTACAATACCCTGTTTTTTTCCCAAAAAGCTCAGCCATCATGAGTTTAATATCCCCGCCCTTAGCGATGAGATGGGCATGCCCGCGGTGGGTGCTGGTTATATAATCCCTGGGTGTAAGATTAGCACATACCCCCGTAGCTACCGCTTCTTCGCCCACATATAGATGGACAAAGCCGGGGATCCGCCCCGCGGCAAAGAGCTCTGCCGCTTTAAGCTCAAATTGGCGGATCAAAACCATGGTGCGATAAAAATCAAGGAGAAGTTCCTTCTTAAGTTCCATAAATACCCTATCCCTCCTTAAAGTTGAATTCTCTGTCTTGACTCCTTTTAATTAGCAAAAAATATGCCAGCGCACCCCTTTTAAGCGCTGGCTCGCTCATCCCTTTAGTTTAGCTAAAGTTCTGGGGGATTAATAACCTATCCACTTGTTACCTGTGTTCCTCTTTTTAGCGTTAGATTTTGGAACACCCTAACGCGTCCGCAGCCCATATTTATCTAGTTTCCGGTACAAGGTGTTCCGGGCTATGCCTAAGGTCTTCGCCACTTTAGTTATATTTCCACTGTAATATTCAAGAAGGCGCCTAATCTCCTGTTTTTCCAGCTCGGCCAAAGTTGCCGGAGAAAAAGAAGAAGGTCTATCCTCTTGGGTAGTACGGGACTCCCATAAATAAGGGGGTAAATGAGAAGGTAAAAGAATATCCCCTTGCGCTAAATTTACTGCCCATTCGGCCACGTTGCGCAGCTCCCTTACATTTCCTGGCCAATCATATCTCTCTAATAAAGGCCAGATACTTGGATCTATCCGGATGGTATTTCTACCTAACTTTTGTGAAACTTGACAGACAAAATGCTCGAAGAGAAGAGGTATATCGCTTTTACGCTCGCGTAAAGGGCAAAGACGAATAATAAAGACCCCCAGGCGGAAGTAGAGATCCTCTCGAAATTTTTTCTCCTTAACTAGCTTCGATAAATCAGAGTTAGTAGCCGCAATAACCCGGACGTCTAGCGGGATCTCTTTCTGTCCCCCTAGACGTACCACCTTCTTTTCTTCTAGCACCCGTAAAAGATACACCTGCATCTCCCAAGGCATCTCGCCAATCTCATCTAAAAACAGAGTACCCCCTTGGGCTTGCTCAAATTTGCCTGGCTTACCCTCTGGCCGCGCACCAGTAAAGGCTCCACCCACATAACCAAAAAGCTCGCTACCTACTAGTTCCCGTGGTAAGGCACCGCAATTTACAGCTACAAAGGGGCCCTTACGACCGCTAGCCTCATGTATAGCCCGGGCGAACATCTCTTTCCCTGTTCCTGTTTCACCCATAATAAGCACCGGAGAATCACTGCGGGCCGCAATATAAGCCAAGCGTATGCTTTCCCGGAAATGAGGATTATGCCCTAAAATTTTCTCAAATCCTGGTAGACCGGGAGGTAGATGTATATAAAACTGCCTGTTATTAAGCAATTTAAAGGCTATCACAGCGCCTATAGTTTCATTATAATCACCAGTTATAGGGGAAAGATCCGCCCTGCAACGCAAGATCTCTTTCCTACCCTGTACAACTATTTCCTTGTCCTTTATACTTTGTCGCGCCCCTATAAGGGATAAAATTTCCTGGAAATTGTCAAATATTTCTTCCGCTTTTCGCCCCCTTAACTCTTCTGGCTTCCATCCCAAAACCTTCTCACAGGCGTAATTAGCTCTGATTAGTTTTCCCGTCCTATCTACCACTAATAGGGGTTCGCTATTATTTTCTAAAAAGTGTTTAAGAATTTGCTGGTAGGTCAGGGCTTCCTTTTGGGCCCTGCTCTGTCTTAGACTATTTTCAATAGCCATGGCTGCAGCTACCACCGTAGCTAGCGCCTGTTTATTCTCGCGGTGCCAGGGGCCAGAAATATCTATTACTCCTATAACTTGGCCTTCGGGGCTAAAAATGGGGGAACCAGCGCATGTCCAGGAATGATGGCCAGAGCAGAAATGCTCTGCTGCTGTAACCTGCAAAGCTTGGCCTAAAGCGAGGGCGGTACCTATACCATTAGTACCCACCTTATCTTCTCGCCAGCAAGCACCAGGAATAAAATTGATCTTTCGAGCCATATCTATAGTTTCCTGATAGTTCCCTAACATTTCCAATATGTATCCGTCCTCTCCTACTAAGACTACCAGGAAACCTAAGTTACCGCACAACCCTAAAAGCTTCTTCATCACCGGCCGGGCAGCCCGGATCAGCTCTTCCTGCCTTTCCTTGGCCTCTTTCAAGGCAGGACCCTCAATAATTTCCTGCCCTCGCCCATCATAAGGATTAACGCCTATATTCTTACACCTTTCCCAAGACGTAAGTATTTCTGGTCTTATAGCCTGTCCTGAAATGGTATTGGTATTAAGGTAGTTATTCCACTCTTGCCACACTTTTTGATATACTCCATAAAAATTTTCTGCCATGCACCTCGCCCCCCGCACCAATTTAATCTATTATTTCTTCACGGGGGGCGAGACTCCTTTCACCTTTGGAAAATAATTTTAAATATTCACCCCAAATACCACCGTTCGCCAGGGTCTACCTCCCTTGCAAGGTTCAAGGAAAGGTTACTTTTATGTTCACTATAGAAAACCAACAAATTTCCTATAAGCCTCCTCCCAAGCTGAAGTATCTTGGGGCTCATACACTTTAAGTTCGCAAGAATTACGCACTATCTCCCGTAGCTCGGCTAAAGAATTAACCTGTTTTAAAGCCATGGCCTGGATTAATAAATTACCCATGGCCGTAGCTTCTACTGGTCCAGCTAACACCGGACGGTTTGTGGCATCAGCTGTAAATTGGCAAAGGAGCTCATTCTTGGTACCTCCGCCTACTATATGGATAACGTGCAAGCGTTTCCTTAAAATCTCTTCTAATTTATCAAGTACCCACCTGTATTTTAAAGCCAAGCTTTCCAGGGCACACCTTATAATCTCCCCCTTGCTTTGGGGTACAGGCTGGCCTGTTTCCTGGCAGAATTTCTGGATGGCCGCTGGCATATCTTCGGGATTTAAGAAAGAAGGATGGTCAGGATCCACTAAAGAAACAAGGGGCCTAGCTTCCCGGGCCATCTGGGTTAAAGTAGTATAATCTAGAATCTCTCCCTGGCGCTCGAAAGCGCGCCGGCATTCTTGCACCAGCCATAGACCCACTACGTTCTTAAGCAGGCGGAAAGTTCCCGCCACACCGCCTTCATTGGTAAAGTTCAACCTTAAGGTATCTTGGTTAATTACCGGCTCCGGTACTTCCACCCCCACCAGGGACCAGGTTCCGGAGCTAATATACAAGTAATCCGGCATCTGGGCCGGTACAGCGGCTACAGCGCTAGCAGTATCATGACTTGCAGGAGCAATGACCGGTACTTCCCTGGCGCCTGTCTCTTTGGCCACCTGGGGAAGTAGGGTTCCCAAGATAGTACCAGGTGGGTGTATCTCAGGTAAGATAGAAGAAGGAAGTTCCAAGGAGGTCAACAATTCTCTAGCCCAATCTCCGGATCTAGGATCATACATCTGGGTAGTGGTAGCAATGGTGAACTCACTAGCCTTTTGTCCTGTAAGAAAGAAATTAAAGAGATCGGGCATCATGAGAAAAGCCTTAGCTTGGGCCAGTAAGGAGGGCTGTTGCAACCTATAGGCTAATAACTGGTATAGAGAATTTATAGGCATGAACTGGATACCTGTCCGGTAAAATATTTTATCCTGCGGCACCCTTTTAAAGGCTTCCTCCATCACGCCTTGGGTACGGCTATCCCGGTAATGATAGGGATTACTTAAGAGGATATCCTTCTCCCCTAAAAGGGCAAAATCTACTCCCCACGTATCTATCCCTATACTTTGGATATCCCTTCCATAACGGGCTACAGCCAGCAGCAAACCCTTCTTTATTTCATGAAAAAGACGTAAGGCATCCCAATAAAGGTTATCTAATACCCGTACAGGCTCATTGGGAAAGCGATAAACTTCGTCTAAAGTAACACGACCATCTCTTAATGTGCCTACTATAGCCCGACCGCTCTCTGCTCCCAAGTCAAAGGCTAGAAAGCGCATGAAACCCGAACCCCCCTTTCAACCTTCAGCCGCTAAAGTTATTACCAAGTGTGATACCTATCGGTACCCTTCCGGTACTCTTTAATATCCTTCTGCAAGGCTTCAGTGAAGTAAATGATCTGGCTAGAGATTTCTAAAGAAGAGGTCCACTGGTAAGCTTCCTCCAAAAACTGGCCAATGGCAAAAGTACCGTGCCCGCGTAACACTACAATCTTATACTTCTGCAAAGCCTCCGACACAATAGTAGCTACTTCTTCTGCTCCCACTGTATACTCTGAGCTTAAGACCGGTACCCGGTGAAGTAGATATGAGCCTTCAGAATCAAGAGGGATTATCTCATCCCGCGTAAGGGAGAGGGCTACAGTAATCGGGGGATGGGCATGGATTATGGCCAGAGCTGAAGTTTTTTTATAAATAGCCCGGTGGACGCCTATTTCTGTAGAAGCCAAAGCTATATGGCTGTCGTCCTTTTCCAATCCCGTTTCTATAAGATCATGCTCTTTCAAGCGGCCTATCATGGAACCTCGCCGGGTAATAAGTATACGGTCTCCTAGCCTGACACTCATATTACCTCCATGGGAACTGACGAGCCCAGCTAAAAAAAGATCACGGCCAATATCTCTAAATTCCTGGTACATTTTGATCCTCCTCAAGCAAGCCCAGCTCGGCTAATTTTTTAGCAGTAGGTTTCCCGTCAGCATCCCAGCCCCGAAAACGGTAATACTCCTCTAGCATCTTTTGAAGCTCTACTTTCTGGCCGGATGAGGGCCCTTTAACATGGGGTTGTTCAAGGATACGCGAAGGTAAAGTATCGTCTTTCTTAGTGAATCCCGCCCGCAGGTTATAAAGGCGCTCTAAGTTATAAATGCGTTCACCAATGCGCTGCAAATCTTGCGCTTTATATTCCTTGCCCAGAGCAGCCGTTAAAAGCCGGGCAAAATATTCATCGGAAATGGCAAAGGTGGCAAAAACGCATACTACCAACGAATCTGCTGCTGCCCAAGAATTTTGTATAACTATCACTATTCCCGCTTTACCCGAGGTGGCAAATCGGTCTACCAACTTGGGGGCGCCTAATACTTCCGGTCCCAACATGTTAGCCCGCAAGTGACATCCACCACGATTGGAAGTAGCATAAGCTAGTCCTTGGCCTTTCATTCCACGAGGATCATAGGCAGGGAGCTCTAACCCTTTGACCTGCATGGCAACTTCCGGTGCTCCACATCTTTCGGCTAGCCTTTTAGAGCCCTCCGCCAAAAGATCGCCTATGCCTTGCCGATAAGCTATTTTTTTAATGATCTCGGGGAGCAAGGCTGCATCGCCAAAGGAAAGCCGCTCATTTAAGAGACCTTGCTGGCTTAACTCCATGGCGCAGGCTATAGTAGCACCCGTGGAAATAGTGTCTAGTCCCAGCTCGTTGCAGAGAAGATTTGCTTTAATTATAGCCTCTAAATTATCAATACCGCAGTCGGCACCCAAAGCCCACACCGTTTCATACTCTGGCCCGTGGACTACTTCCTCGCCTATCTTTATCTCGCGCCCACACCCAATGGGGCATCCCCAGCAAGCAGTTCTCTTAAACAAGAGCCTCTCCAGAGCCTCTCCCGAAATATTCTCAGCTCCTTCAAAATAGGGTTCCTGGTAGTTTCTCGTAGGAAAGGCACCTATTTCATTTAAAATATTAACGAGCATGGAAGTACCAAACTGGGGCAGCCCTTTAGACGTAATGGGGTTAGCCTTAATTTGTTTTCGGGCTTCATATACTACAAAATCAAACTGTTCCGGGTCGGCAATTTGAGGCTTTTGTGTTCCGTTAACTACAATAGCTTTCAAATTTTTAGAGCCCATTACCGCCCCCACGCCGCCCCGTCCGAAAGCCCGCCTGCCGTCGGCTATTATGGCAGCAAACCGGACCAAATTCTCTCCTGCCGGCCCTATACAGAGAACCGCAGAATTTTCCCCCTGCTTAAGGGCTTGCAAAGTAGAAAGCGTATCTTTACCCCAAAGCTCTGGTACCTCAATTATCTTCGCCCCTTTTTCGCTTAAACTTAAATATACCGGCTTATGCGCCTTACCCCTTATGATCAGGGCGTCATAGCCGGCCTGCTTTAACTTAACCCCAAAGCTCCCCCCTACATTGGAATCATGGATCGTACCAGTAAGAGGAGATTTGGTAGAAAAGGTAGCTCGCCCCGCAGCAGGGGCCTTCGTACCCGTAAGGGGACCCGTAGCAAACACCATCACATTTTCAGGACTTAAGGGTTCTGTTGCAGGGGGTACATTATCCCATACTAGCCTCGCCCCTAGACCCCTTCCGCCCAAATATTTTTGGGCTAAATCAAGTGGCAGCTCTTTGACCTCTATACTATGGGTAGTAAGATCGATATCTAAGATTTTCCCCATCCAGCCGTACATAGAAGTTAACCCCGCCTTCGCTAAGATGTTTCTTAGCCGCCTCCCAACGGTGGAAAAACACTTACCACGTCGCCAGGTGAAAGCTCTTTCTCCAAGGTGGCATGTACACCGTTTACTAAGATCAACATCGGTTCTTCTAGGGTAACGTTAAGCTTTTCTAGCACGTCAGCTACCTGAGCAGGGGTTTCTATTTCTAGCTTTAATGTACCGTTTCCTTTTTC
The DNA here is from genome assembly GCF_900176005.1 of Thermanaeromonas toyohensis ToBE. Taxonomy (NCBI): domain Bacteria; kingdom Bacillati; phylum Bacillota; class Clostridia; order Neomoorellales; family Neomoorellaceae; genus Thermanaeromonas; species Thermanaeromonas toyohensis. Next base: position 2,265,317 of record NZ_LT838272.1, read on the forward strand.
CTTAGGAAGATACCGGCGCAGATGCCCAAACAGGCGGACTTCGATTATCATGGGTCTTGATTCACACCTTGTATGCTTGATCGTTGTCAGGCTAAAGTTTCCAGCCCAACCGGCTCTAGGGCCGGTTGAGCTGGGCTTAGTTGGTACACACTACTCGTACAGCAGCGGCTTAATTTGCGGGGAATCTATATTCGACTTATCGTACCAGTGGAAGCCTGTATCGATCTGTTTTGGTAGCTTTTCACCCTTTATAGCCTTCACAGCCGCCTCAACAGCCTTGTACCCTATGTTGATGGGGTCCTGGGTTATAGCACCAGCCATTATACCGCTACGGATAGCATCCATCTGCAGCTTACCAGAATCGTAACCTACAATAACAATTTTACCTTCTTTCTTCAGCTCTTTTACAGCATTTATGATCCCCACTGCAGAACCTTCATTGGCACCAAAGAAGCCTTTGAGGTTAGGATGAGCTTGAATAATGGCCTTCGCCAGGTCGGTAGATTTGAGATGGTCGCCGCCACCGTACTGGATATCGACAATCTTGATTTTAGGATATTTCTCCTTAATGCGGTTAACGAAACCATCGCGGCGGTCGATACCGGTACGGCTAGTCTGGTCGTGCACGATTAGAGCGATCTCTCCTTCTCCACCGATAAGCTCCGCCATTTTATCAGCAGCAAAAGCAGCAGCAGCGACATTGTTAGTGGCAACGGTTGTAACGGGGATATCGCTGTCTACACCCGAGTCAAACCCGATAACTGGAATGTTTGCTGCTTTAGCTTTCTCCAAGAGAGGTATAACCGCTTTGCTGTCTAGGGCAGCTAAACAGATGGCGCTGGGGTTTTTGCTCAACGCAGCTTGGAGCATATCGATCTGTTTGTCAACCTGGGATTCACTTTCTGGCCCTTCAAAAGTGATGTCCACATTATAGTCTTTCGCAGCTTTCTCCGCACCCAATTTTACAGCTTGCCAGAACTGGTGCTGGAAACCTTTAGAAATGAGAGGGATATAGGGTTTCTTACCGGATTCCGTCTGTTTTGTCTCCCCTTGCTGGGGCGCGGCTTGCTTCGTTTCCGTCTTCTGGCCACAACCGGCCACTAGCGCGAGGGCAAGCAATAGACTCACAAAAAGGGTAAAGAATTTAATGTTCTTCCGCATAATAGTGACCTCCTTTGGAGACATCCTTATTTAGTGTTATAATTTGAATGGTTATAAACTGTTAAAGGTTACAAAATACCTACATACTTCATTCCCCCTCCCTATGGTCAAAAACGCTTATCACAAAGCAGCAATAAAGTATTACTGCTTACGTCGCCGGATTATATCCGCATACACAGCCATTATGACTATAGCGCCAATCACTACCATCTGCCACTCTTGAGGAACAGAAAGGATACGTAACCCATTGGTCAGCACGCTCATTATAAACGCGCCTATGACCGTTCCTAATATACTGCCCTCACCACCACTAAGGGAAGTGCCCCCGATAACAGCTGCCGCTATGGCTTCTAATTCATACCCCATACCCAAGGATGGTTGGGCAGAGTCAAGGCGAGATGCCATTATAACCCCAGCTAATCCGCTGAACATTCCGCAGAGGGTATAAATAGCTATCTTCCAGGCGTCAACATTTATTCCCGAAAGGCGAGTAGCTTCTTCATTGCTGCCGAGGGCAAAATTATACCTCCCTAATACTGTCTTTGTGAGAATAACGCTGGCGATCACGGCTACACCTAAGAAAATGACTACTGCATTGGGAACACCCAAGATAGAACCCATGGCGATCTCGCGGAAGACCGGGGTATTGGTAAAGTAAATGGGCTTAGAGTGGGAAATAACAAGGGAAAGCCCACGCGCGATCATCATCATGCCTAAAGTGGCAACGAACGGTGGTATTTTTAACTTCGCTGTAACCGAGCCATTAATAAAACCGCATAGCGCTCCTGTAACCAGCCCACCCAGTACGCCAAGTGCAACGGGTAGCTTCCAAAAGGTAATGAATACACCGCTCATAACTGAGGATAAGGTCATGACCGTACCGATGGATAGGTCGATTCCACCGCTGATGATGACAAAGGTTACCCCTACTGCCAGTACACCGTCAACGGCAGTGGAGAGCAAAATACCCACTATATTGTCAAACGTGGCAAAATTTGGTGAAGCCAAAGAAAATACTATCAGCATTACAATCAAGCTAGCGAAAGCAGCTAGCTTCTGCACAGCATCTGCGCGGAGCAGAGATCTTTTGCGAGGCGTCTCTAATTCCACGGTTAAGGGTTTATTTTCCATATTACAAAACCTCCGAAACCGATATTTAACACAAAAGCCCCACTTTCATTTTGTATGCATAGTAGCATATTTCATAATGAGTTCTTCCGTAGCCTCCCCGGCATTTAATTCGCCTGTAATACGGCCCTCACACATTACAAGGATACGGTGGCTCATGCGTAAGATCTCCGGGAGTTCTGAGGAGATCATGATAATCGATTTCCCGCTTTCAGCTAAATCGTTGAGTAGCCTGTAGATTTCGCTTTTGGCTCCAACATCGATACCCCGGGTGGGTTCATCAAATATCAAGATATCGCAGTTGCGCGTCAGCCATTTTCCTATAACTACTTTCTGCTGATTCCCGCCGGAAAGATATTTAACCTTTTGTTGCAGGTTAGGCGTTTTGATTTTAAGTTCGATTACCCGCCGTTGGGCTTCAGCCCTGGCCCTAGCCCTCTTAACCCAGCCGAGAAAACCCCGGAACTTTTCTAGGCTAGCCAGGACAATATTGGTTTCCACATCCATATCTAGCACTAAACCGTAACGCTTGCGGTCCTCGGAGAGATAACCGATCCCGTGCTTGACGGCGTCTTTAGGGCTCCTGATCTTTACCTTTCGACCCCGTACGTAGATTTCCCCCGCATCGATAGGATCTGCACCGAAAATAGCCCTGGCTACTTCTGTCCGGCCAGCACCCATCAGCCCAGCAAAACCGAGTATTTCGCCTTTTTTCAGAGTGAAGCTTACGTCTTTAATAATACGACCACGTCTAAGATTCTTTACTTCTAGTACAACTTCTTGACTCCGTACTTCCGGGTTCAGACGAGAGCTCTCATAAATTTCTCGCCCCACCATCATACTGATGATATGATCAATAGTAGCATCGGAGGTAACGACGGTGTTGATGTAACGACCGTCGCGCATTACTGTGATACGATCCGAAATTTGCTTAACTTCCCCCAGGCGATGGGATATAAAAACTATCCCCACCCCTCTATCCCGAAGCTGGCGGATGATGCGGAAAAGCTCTTTGACTTCCGCCTCCGTCAGTGCTGCCGTTGGTTCATCCATAATCAATACCTCGGAATTGAAGGAAAGGGCTTTGGCTATCTCCACCATTTGCTGCTTGGCCACGGTAAGGTCGGAAACCTTGGCCCGTGGATCCAGGTCTAGGTGTAGCATATCAAGCAAGTATTTTGTCTTTTCGTTTATGGCTTTTTCATCTAGGATAAACCTCAAACCTTGGCGGGGCTCACGGCCAATAAAGATATTCTGGGCCACCGTCAAGTGGGGCATGAGGTTAAATTCCTGGTGGATCATGCTGATCCCTAATTCTTGTGCGGCCCTGGGGTTGGCGATCTCTACTTCCTTCCCCTTGTACAAGATGCGTCCAGCATCTTTTGTATACACGCCAGCCAGTATCTTCATCAGAGTGGACTTGCCTGCACCATTCTCGCCAACCAAAGCGTGTACCTCGCCCGACCGTAACTCAAAACGACATTCTTTTAGTGCGTGCACACCAGGAAAAGACTTCTCTATCCCTTCCATTACCACTAAAGTTCCACCCAACTGGTACCACCCCAGATCCGGATATCCCCCGGTAGAGTCGCCTTCAGGTTTCAAAAAAATCACATCCCTCTACCATACAGCGGGCCCAAATTCTGGCAGGCCCTGTAGTCGGTATCCACGGAATCTACAGGTCCAAAGGCGCCCCACGCGCTGGGACGGAAGATCCTCTCCTCCGGAACATTATGCATGCATACAGGGATGCGCAATATCGAAGCTAAGGTGATGAGTTCGGCTCCTATATGGCCATAGCTTACTGCAGCATGATTGGCTCCCCAATTGTTCATAACTGAATAAACGTCCTTGAAGGGGCCCTTCCCAGTCAGAATAGGTACGAACCACGTTGTGGGCCAGGTGGGATTGGTCCGTTCATTAAGGAAGTAATGAATATCCTCAGGTAAATCTACAGTATACCCTTCTGCAATCTGCAGCACTGGACCCAATCCCTTAACGATATTTATCCTCGACATCGTTACCGGCATGCCGCCTTTGGTAAGGAAGCTAACCGAGAACCCACCACCTCTGAAATATTCCCTGATAGCAGGATGCCAAGTGGCAGCATCAAGACATTTCTTTACTTCCTCTGGAGTAATCTCCCAGAAAGGTTTTATTGCCGGTTGCCCATCGATGGACTGCTGTCCTGTACCATCCAGTGCGGCTGAGCCTGAATTAATTAGATGTATTATACCGTTTGAGGCCAGTCCAGTAAGCTTCCTACCTGTAACCCGTTCTACTGCTTCAGGGCTCCAGTATGTCCTGACATCTGCAAAAACTTGGGCTGTATTGGTCAATAGGTGGCCGAACAACATCGCTACAGCATTCAGGCTGTCATTTTCTGTAGCTAGAATAAAAGGCTCACGCAGGCCATTCCAGTCGAAGGATGAGTTAAGAATAGCCTCTGTAAAATCGCCATTGGGGAAATGATCAGTCCACTGCCTCTGGCCCTGGAATCCCGCGGCAATGGCGTTATGCCCTTCCGCTTCTTCAAGATACCCTAATTCAGCCAATTTGGGATTTCCCACCATAAGATCCCTTATGATTAGGGTCATTTTAACCACAGTTTCCCACTCTCTATCTTTTCTCTCCTTTGATGCCTGCCGTGCCGGAGGATTGGGATCTCTGCCCTCTTTACAATTCTGTTTTACCCAGGCGAGCGCCTTCTCATATTCTTCCTCGTCGTAAATCTTTTCTTCTATCCTCCGCACGAGCTCTGACATGTCCACATATTCGACCCTCATCCCCAGGTAGCTCTCAAAGAAATCAGGGTCTACTATAGAGCCAGCTATCCCCATGGAAACGCCGCCTATGGCGAGATAGGATTTCCCCCTCATAATGGCCACAGCTAAACCCGCTCGGGCGAATTGGAGGAGTTTTTGTTTCACGTCTTCTGGAATAGTGGTGTCCCCGGCATCTTGAACATCTCTTCCATATATGCCGAAAGCAGGCAGGCCCTTCTGGTTATGTGCCGCCAACGCCGCTGCAAGATATACAGCCCCTGGCCGTTCAGTGCCGTTAAATCCCCAGATGGCTTTGGGTATATAGGGGTCCATATCTATGGTTTCTGACCCATAACACCAGCAAGGCGTAACTGTAATGGAAACCCCTACTCCTTCCCTGGCAAACTTCTCGGCGGTTCTGGCGGCCTCAGCTACACCTCCAATCGTGGTATCAGCAATAACACATTCGACTGGCTTACCATTGGGGTATCTTAGATTTTTTGTCAACAGCTCAGCAACGGCTTTAGCCATCCCCATCGTCTGTCCCTCTAGCGATTCCCTTACGCCGCCTCGCCGGCCATCAATCACCGGGCGAATGCCTATTTTGGGTAAGCTTCCAATCAACCTGTAATCCCCTTGTGCTGCCATGTTTTTCTTACTCTCCTTTTCTGAAATTGGAATTATTCATTAGCTTAAGTGTTAAAACTCTACATCGAAGTTTTTCTTAAATTCATCTGCCTGTGAGGCTGCCACAAGAAGAACATTGGCATAAGGGGTAAACTCTCCCGTCCTTACAATGAACTTCACGTTCCGTGAGCGTTCCTTAAATTGAGAATGGGGAAGCATTTCAAATTCCTGATACCTAAAGAGATTTTTTAGCTCCTTATATAGCTCCGGGCTCACTTTTTCAGTCTCATGAGCCATCACTACTTTTTCTACAACGATCTCTTTCAAAACGGCCTTCAGGGTGTCCATAAAGCTGGGTATCCCTTTTATTAAGGCCAAATCGATTCTTTTAGTTCCCTTAGGGATGGGAAAACCGGCATCGCAGATTATAAATTCATCCATATGGCCTAAACCAGCTAGTTCTCCTGATAGCTCTTTGTTTAATATACCAGCTTTTTTCAATCTAGATTCTCCTTTCTATGTTTAGTATTTAGAAACAGTTTAGGGTGTGGCGTAACTGTTTCAGGACCTTCATTACTTCCTTGTTGGTTTCCCCGAAATATCTGTGAAGAATCCGGTAGGCTTTATAGAGCTCAGCATATTGCTTCTTCACGGCAGGTCGTGGTTCAAAAACTCTTCCCTCAACCTTGCCCATCCTTTCAGAAGCCTCGATTACTGAATCGTAACCCCCCTTGCTACTACCTGCAGCAACAGCTCCTAAGACAGCAGCTCCCACTGCGGAAGCATGGGGAGTTTTTGTTCTCTTAAACGGTAAGCCTGTAACATCTGCAAAGGTTTGGGCTACCAAGTCATTAGCAGCCAGGCTCCCACAGCCATATAGTTCCTTTACAGGTATCCCGTTTTCCGTGATATTATCGATAATCATCTTAGTGCCGAAAGCCAAACTCTCTATCAAAGCGAGGTATATATGTTCGCATTTGGTTTTTAGGGTACACCCTACAATCAGCCCGCTTAAATCTGCTGTCCCCAAGAATCGGCTACCATTCCACCAATCTAAAGCTACCAAGCCATGCCCTCCAGGCTCTATCCTTAATGCTCGCTCAGCCAGGACCTGATGGATGCTCATACCCCTGGCCTCTGCCTCCTGCTGCATCTCATTGGATACCAGGTTATCAATAAACCACGCTAACATGTCGCCACCCGCAGCCTGTCCAGCTTCATACCCAAAAAATCCCGGTAGGATACCATCTTCCACTACTCCGGCTACCCCAGGAATGAACCTTTCTTCTGGAGATAAGAACATGTGACAAATGGAGGTTCCCATCACTAATACTATTTTCCCTGGAGCAGTTACCCCTAACCCCAACACCGAAGCATGGGCATCTATTATAGCTGTAGCTACTGGGGTGCCTGGCTCAAGCCCTATCCTTTGGGCAATCTCCTTAGATAATGTCCCTGCCCGGATGCCGCTGGGATAAACCTTACCCTTTAATTTTTCATCCACAAGGTTTTCTAGCCTGGGATCCACAGAGGCCAGAAATTCTTTGCTGGGATACCCCTCTCTCTTGTTCCATATAGCTTTATAACCCGCACAGCATGAGTTGCGGCATAGGTTACCTGTAAGCTGCCATACTATCCAATCCGCAGCTTCCACAAATTGATCCGCTGCTTCGTATATCTCGGGAGCCTCTCTTAATATTTGCAAAATCTTAGGCAACATCCACTCGGAGGAGATTTTACCCCCATAGCGCTTTAAAAATTTTTCTTTTCTTTTTTCGGCTATATCGTTAATGAGATCAGCTTCCCTCTGGGCTGCATGATGCTTCCATAGTTTTACCCAGCTATGCGGATTACTACGGTACCGCTCATCCCTGCACAAGGGCTGGCCATACTTGTCAACCGGGAGCATAGTGCAAGAAGTAAAATCTATCCCTATGCCTATAACCTGTTCGGGGAGAATACAGGCTCTTTGGATAACTTCAGGTATACCTTGGGTCAATACCTCCCAATAATCTCCTGGATCCTGTAACGCCCAATCAGGACCCAGTTTGATAGTACTATCTGGTAATGTAGAATCGAGCACACCGTGCGGATATTTAACCACCGCCGTTGAAGCTATTTCTCCGTCTGAAGTCCGCGCAAGAATAAATCTGGCTGATTCTGTGCCAAAATCGATCCCTAAGCTGTATTTATCCTTCAACTAATGATACCTCCCTTATAAGGCCACCTTGTTCACGGTAACTTCACTAGATGCCTCTAACCTTCCAGGAGGCACAGATGAACCTCGAACCACCAGTTCGGGTTTCAACCGATACATCTGGGGAAAATCGCTATTGTCTCCACTAACTCGCTTATATATCAAACGCGCAGCTGTCTTACCTATTTCCTCCATGGGTTGCACCACTACCGTCAAAGGTGGGGTGGCTATCCTGTATAGCTCCATATCATCAAAAGCCACGATAGCCAGATCTTCTGGTACTCTAATCCCTAGTTCGCTTATAGCTAACATGGCCCCCATGGTCATGTAGCAGTTGGCAATGAATACTGCCTGGGGGGGATGAGGTAAAGCCATCAATTCTTTTATTAAAATATAGCCGCTTTGGCTGGAAAAATCTCCCGTACGGATAAGCTCTTCTGCTATAGGTAGATTATAATCTTCAAAGACTCGCAAATAACCGCGATATCTCTCTTCTCCAGTGGTCACCTCTAACCGCCCATTTATAACCCCGATACGCCGGTAACCCATAGTTACCAGATGTTCTACTGCCTGGTAAGCCCCATTAACGTTATCAACCAAGACGCTATCTACCTGCATGCCCTTCACTAATCGGTCGACTAAAACCACAGGAATACCCTTTTTCTGCGCTTCTAGTAAATGCTTTGAAGAACTGCTAGTAGGGACCACTAAGAGGCCGTCCACTTGCCTTTCCACCAGCATCTGTACCTGTTCTATTTCTCGGGTCAAATCCTCATTGCTGTTACATACAATCAGACTATATCCATAGCTGTTCAATATCTCCTCCACAGCCTCCGCTACCCGCATAAAGAAGGAACCAAAATCAGGAACTACAAAACCTATAATCTGAGTCTTTTGCGTCTTAAGGCTACGGGCTACCAGATTGGGCCTGTATCCCAAAGCTTCGATAGCAGCCAGTACCCTTTCTTTTGTTTCTTGTTTTACCCGTTCGCCATTTAAGACTCGCGAAACAGTAGCAGTCGATACACCCGCCTTTGCTGCCACGTCCTTTATTGTTGCCATCTTTAGTTTCCCTTTCGCAGTTTTCCTTGTTAATTTCTCAATTATTGTTAATACTTGGTCTAGTACATTAAACGTTACCTCACTGTTAGCGCATAGTTTGTGTAATCGTTTACTTACTTAATATATATTCGAGCCTCCCTTTAAAATTCCTGCTGGGTTAAATAAAAAATTTTAGCGTTAATACTGGGTATATACTTCCATATAAAGACAATCTATCCTCTTTTCCCCATATACTTTGTGTTAACGTTTACATTAACTATAACCACGGTAAATTGGAATATAGCAAAATTAACTGCAAATATTTCTTTGATGATTTTAAATTATACTTAACCCCACCTTCTCCACACCACCTCCACTCTTCCTCCGCTTCTTCTCCGCTTTATGAACAAATGGGACATAAAATAATATCTAATTGAGTTATCCTAAACTGGTGTATTTGTCAATAGACCTGTTGCCAAACTCGTTGTAAACCATTAAGGCAATAAGACCTGGTACAGGTTAACCTTAATAATGGTCCAGGCATTTTTACTTCAAAAACCATCACCTGGCTTATGCGGTTCCCCGCCAGGCACTCTTTGAGGGAATGGATGATGGGGGGTACTTCCGCCTACACTCGCTTCAAAGAGGAGATCCCGGCCTGTAGCCTCGGCAGCGGCAAAAAGCTCCTTGCCGTGGAGGGCCAGGAGGTCCTTTTGTTAGCAGTGACCACGCTTTTGCCTTGCTGGAGGGCCTCCAGTACATATTCCCGGGCCGGCTCAAGCCCCCTATTACTTCTACCACTTGGCAACAGGTCCTTTATCACTACCACCAAGATAAGGGTACGCTACCCCTTACTTAAAAACAGCTGCGGTACCCTGTCTTCATTCCTTCCCCTTCTTTAACCTGCTCGCGTTCAGTATGGTCACCCCGACCACTTCGCCGTCCCGGTAGCGAACCACAGTGTTGTCCCCGACAAATTCGCTGTCGTCGGCGGCGATCGGTTGTTCTGTGAAGTGCACGTACAGGACGTCGCCCTCCGGGTCGTAAGATACCCGCAGGATGGGAAGGCCGGAACCGACGACCACCTGCGAGACCGCTTCGGCTAACCTGACGTAGCTCATTGCTTCGGCCATACGACCACCCTCTTTCCTAACTGCCCGACCCTCCGGGTCAGGAACGCTGTTATGATGAAGCCATCATCAGAGCTTGTTTCCTTATACACTACCACCAAGAATTTTCCGGGCCTCATTTCCCGGACAGCCAGCAGCTCACCGCGGCTTCCTGCCAAAACTTTGAGGGGTCTCTCGACGGTGAGGAGCACTTCCTGGCGCAGGTCTTCAAGTTCCGGATGTTCCTCGACTATATGCTGCCACCGTTCTTCCGGTAGTCTGATCCAAATACCGGAAACGGCATATGACCCTGTCTTCTTTCTGTCCACTGTTTCCTCCAGCTCCTGTTCTACTGGTTTCAGTCTATCAGAAACCGGTCACCCCAGCAATACCGAGGCAATTTCACTTGCCTGGCAGCAGCCACTCCCTTTATGGCGAGCGATTTGGGTAATGGATTTTTCTTCCTTGAGAATTTACTACTTGTGTAATTATTAAAGCGTTCCCCGGCCAGCCACCCCGCCGGAAAACCTGCCGCAAACAGAGAAACAAGCACGCCCAGCAAAACCGCAACGGCCGACCTCTCGTTCGCGATGGCCGCTTTTACGGCTTTCAGGTCGGCCAGCCAAAGACCGCCACCCATGAAAGTTAATCCTACTACCATCATCATACCTAATAAATTGTTCCCTTTTCCCGCCAGAATTCGGCCATATAATGTGCCTCCTCGCATTATTTTCTTCTCTGCTAGCCCATAAACGCCTCTTCGTAATATTCGCACGCCGGGAAGCAGCAGGGCTTCTTTCGGCCGTGAACGTCAAACCGGACAAAATCGCCCCTACAGTCTTCCGCCAGCCCAAGGCGCCGGTACGTATACGCACCTACGCCCACCACCGCACCAGCACTCTTCACCAGGTAGGCGCCCACTGCCAGCATCAGGACCAGTTCCTCTTGCGAAGGACAATATCCAAATAGATATTGCGCGAAGTTCAAGCTCTACTAGACCCCGGCTAGGCCCCAGAAACACCCCTTAGCATATCATAATCCGCACAGTATCTTTCCTCTTCCCTCAAAACAATGCTAAATGCAGGCCGGTTACGAAGAATTTGCTAAATATCTTCTCGACTTCCACTATCTTCTCTTCGATGTAAACCGTTACAGCGAAGAAGAGCTTCTCAAAGCGGCCAATTTGATAGCCAGTGTATTTCTGTTAGACCAAAAGATTAGTCATCAAGAGCTGGTGAAGCGCCTGTGGAAGCTGGCCGGGGTAGTAAAAACTCTCACCCCTAATGAGTTCCGTTATCTAATGGCGTGGCTGAAGAATGTCATAAAACCTAAAATGCCTGCCGACATGCAGGCTAAAGTGGATAGCTACCTAGATGCGACTAATCCCTGGGAGGTGGAAAAGATGATAAGCAACCTGGAATTAGTGCTAGAAGAAATGCAGCAGGAGGCTTGGTTAAAGGGACTGGAGAAGGGTAAACTAGAAGGCAAACTAGAAGGTAAACTTGAAGGCGAACTTGAAGGCGAACTTAAAGCCAAACTGCAAGTAGCCAAAAACTTACTGCTTCTCAATGTTGACGTTGACACCATTGTCAAAGCTACGGGGCTTAGCTTAGAAGAAATAGAGAAGCTAAAGAAACAGCTAGAACACTGAAGCGCTGCTATTGGCTCTTTCGCGACAGCCTTATCTTCGAGCCGTCCTTTGGCCGGGACGGATAGGCTACCAATTGTTGCTCTTCAGTAAACCCTATGAAACGTTTTCCAGTTTCGGCGTGCTACCTTAAAGCTTCTGTTGTTACTTTCTAACAGTAAGCTACAACCCGCCCTCAATATACATCTAGCAGCAACTTGATAATTAAGCAGCCAGTATTATAAGAGTAAATTGACTAGCCCTAAAACATCCGTGTCAGCGGTAGTGGTATACTTCTTGATAAGATAATCTTTCTAAAAGTAAGGAGGAACTGTTCCATGTCCACGTTTTTAGTACGTTTAACCAGTAAAGGGCAAATGACTATTCCCCAAAGTGTCAGAGAAGCTTTGGGGTTAAAGGCAGGCGACTATTTAACCATTTTAGTAGAACAAGACGAGATACGTTTAAAAAAGGTTCAACCGGTAAAACCCTTAAGTAAAGAAGACCCTATATGGAAATTAGTTGGTGCCGGGAACAGTGGACTTAGAGATGTTGCTCTCAAACATGATCATTACCTAGCTAAAGGTAAAGTGGAAAAATGGAAAGAATAATGGTAGATACCAGTGCTATCTATGCCCTTATTGATCGTTCAGACACCGATGCTACTACTTTTGCAGTTATGGAGCGGCTAAAGCTGAAATGGTTGGCAGTGCTTTGAGGGTTGAGGTGGTTTATTCTGCTTTAGCCAAACATCATCCGGCAAATGGCCACGGCGGCCAACAGACTGGAGACATCGGCTATCAATCCTAAGGCCAAGGCATAGCGATAGCGCCGGATACCAACGGAACCGAAATACACCGTCAAGACATAAAAGGTAGTATCGGTACTACCCTGCATGACAGAGGCCAGGCGACCGATGAAGGAGTCTGGCCCGTACTCGCTTATTAGTTCGGCGGCCACACCCAAGGCACCACCACCGGATAAGGGTCTTAAGATGGCCAAGGGGAGGACCTCCCCCGGTATACCCACCAGTCGTAATACGGGATCTAAAGCGCGGGCTAGGAGATCCATGGCCCCCGAGGCCCGGAATACACCTATAGCCACCAGCATGCCCACCAAAAAGGGGATTATCTTTACGGCTACTTTGAACCCGTCTTCAGCCCCCGCTACAAAGGCCTCATAAACCCGCACGCCACGGAGGTAACCATAAGCGGGGATAAAGAAAAGGAGCAAGGGGATAGCCCAACGAGAAAGCTCAAGTATCAAGCTAGTCATAAGGAGAAGGCCTCCTTTATTGGAGGGCTAAGCGGGCTTTTTTTAGACTAAAGACCGCTATTTTAAGGCGGTCCTCCGAAAAAGCCGGTCAGCCAAGATAGCCGCAAGCATACTGATACTGGTGGACAGAATCGTGGGCCCTACGATAACAGTAGGATCCGTAGAATTGGCCGCCGCCCGGATACCTATAATGGTGGCCGGAAGCAGAGTAATACAGCCGGTATTTAAGCCTAGGAAGGTGCACATAGCAGGGGTGGCTTCTTCGGGGGAAGGGTTGAGCTTTTGGAGTTCCTGCATAGCTTTAAGGCCAAAGGGGGTAGCGGCATTTCCTAAGCCTAAGATATTAGCACTTAAGTTCATAAGGATAGCTCCTAAGGCAGGGTGATCAGGCGGGAGTTCCGGAAACAAACGGCGTGTCAAAGGTTTAAGGCCACAAGCTAAAAGCCTTACCAGGCCTGCCTCCTCGGCTATCTTTAAAAGCCCCAGCCAAAGGGCCATAAGCCCGACCAGCTCTAAGGCGAGATCCACTGCTGTACGAGCCGCCTCCAAAGAAGCTCCCGTGACTACTTCTATCTTCCCCTGGCTTCCAGCTACTATTATGCCAGCTAAGAGCATAGCTAACCATATAAAGTTTACCATCCCCGCCATCCTCCTTGGGTTACCTGTAGTAACCTTATGAAGGGCTGGGAAAATATAGAACTATGAACTTCAGCTCGGGAGCCTTGGTTGGGATGGAACACAATGACGGTACAGGTGAATGTACTAGAACTATGAACTTTAGTTTAAGCGGATCCAGGGGAAGTTAAAGACGCCCAAGAAACCCTGGAGGAAAGCGACCCACCAGGGTCTACGCGGTACATCCCGGGCCGCAATGAGATCTACTGTAATCTTCTGGTCGCTAACTTCTGCCTCTTTTAAGATAAAACTTAACTCCCCTAGCTTTTGTCCTTTTTTAAGGGGGGCCTTAAGCTCGGGCAAGAGAGTTATCTCCTTCTCCCATACCACTTGCCCCTCCCGGGGTACAGCAGCCACGGCCGGGCTAGCCGTGACCAAAGGTACTGTCCCTACTAAAGCCCCCTTAACTGGGGCCTGGGTTATAAGTTCTCCAGCAGGTACTAAAACCTGCCGGGTAAAGTGCTGAAAACCATAATCGAGGAGTGCCCTGGCTTCTTGGTACATATTAGGTGAGTGCATGACTACTGCTATGAGCTGCCGTCCCTCCCGGGTAGCTGAAGCTACCAGTACCTGTCCCGCCTCGCGGGTATAACCGGTTTTCACGCCATCTGCTCCAGGGTAAGCATAATAACCCCATAGGAGCTGGTTAGTGTTTACGAGCAACCTATCCCAGGGCTTCCCTGGCCAGGGGATCACCTTTTCCCGGGTAGCTACTATCTCCCTAAATTTAGGTATTTTTAAGGCATAGCGGGCAAGAAGAGCTAAATCATAAGCTGACGAATAATGCCCGGGGGCGTGCAAGCCATGTGGATTGACATAATGGGTGTCCCGCGCCCCTATCTCCCAAGCCTTTTGGTTCATAAGGGCCACAAAATTTTCCTCTGTACCTCCTATGTGCTCGGCAATAGCTACGGCGGCATCGTTGGCCGAGCGTAAAAGGAGGGCGTAGAGGAGATCTTCTAGGGTGAGGGTTTCTCCTTCTTCTAAGTAGATGGCCGCTTCCCCTACTTGGGCTGCCCTTTGGCTCGCCCGGACCAGATCCGTTAAATTACCGCGTTCTAAAGCTACAATGGCCGTGGTAATCTTGGTAGTACTGGCTTGAGGTAACTGCTTGTGGGGATTTTTACTCCAGAGCACCTGGCCAGTCAAGGCATCCATGAGGACAGCGCTCTTGGCCTCAAGTAGAGGTTCTTGGGATGAGCCTTCAGCCGGTGGTACAAAGGCCAAAAGGCAAAAAAGAAGCCATAAAAATAGCCCAACAGCCAGCCTCCGGGGATTAAAACAGAGAAGATACATCTTCTTTCACCCCAGGGTGCTATTATTCGCCGCTGGGCGAGAATTTTCCTTCTTTGACCTATATCCTATTGGGGCCGTAAAATAGTCATGGTTTCTTTGGCCATGGTTTCTCCCTTTTTACGCCCTATTATCTCCTGGAGGCGCTCCAGTACCTGAGGCGTTAGATCGATCAAACGATCTACCACCGTGTTAGCATCCACGGGCAGGAGGCGGATCTTATCTTTACCCACTACCAGGAATCCTACAGGCTGTACAGAAACCCCTGCGCCGCTGCCCCCACCGAAGGGTATACCCTGAGGCCCCCCACCTCCCCCGTCCCGGCGTTCCAGTTCATATTCTGAACCTCCGGCAGCGAAGCCAGCCGTTACCCGAGAAATGGGAAGTATCACCAGGCCATCAGGAGTCTCTATGGGATCGCCCACTACAGTGTTGACATTTACCATTTCCTTTATGCTCTCCATAGCTGTTTTCATAAGGCCCTCTATAGGATGGTCGCTCAAGTCTTTTTTGCCCCCTTCCCTAAGCTACTCCTACCTATGAGAGTCCTGATCCCGGCGGTAATAATATGACCGGGGGGAAAAATAAATATGCAGCGAAGCTCAGTGCTAAAGTGTAACCCACTAAAGTGGGGAAGGATTTTTATTTCTGGCCGGTTTAATTTGAGATGGGTTTGAGTACGCAAATTATGATAAAAAAGAGCAGCTATATTCCATAATAGTCCGGTGGTTAAAGCCGTTAAAGCAGGATCCCCTGTCCCCACCTCTACCACCCAGAAAAAGTAGGAACATTTGGTCTTAAGCAAGAGCTCCTTCCATAAACGTAAGGCCCAGGGCAAGACCCGGGAGACATCTGGAGGGGGGAGGCTGCCAGTTAAAGGGGCCTTATTATGGGGATAGGTACGCGGGGGAAAAGTTTGTTTATCGGCAGGAGTATAAAATTCTTGAGGGTGAAAAAGTATGGGTGGGGGGAAGGGAGCCCAGAGGTAAGTATAATACTTCCCACCGTAGCCAAGCCGGATCTCTAGGAGACTTTTTCCCGCCTTTTCGTACTGGTAGCTCACCTCTAACCGTAAGGGTAAAATTAAAAGAAAAATTAAACCACAGAAGATACTTAAAGCTAGGCTTAAGGCCAGCACTTTCCCCTCACCAGTTTTTATTGTTCCCCGGTGGAAGCCACTTCTTCCAAAGGCGGGAGTTCTTTTAAGCTTTCTAAGCCAAAATGTTCAAGAAAAAGAGGGGTAGTACCGTAAAGGATAGGCCGGCCAGGTGTATCTTTACGGCCTACCTCCTTTACCAGCCCCCGGCTTAAAAGGTTAGCCAATACACCATCCACCTTAACGCCGCGTAAGCGTTCAATTTCGGCTTTGGTTATGGGTTGGCGGTAGGCGATAATGGCCAAGGTTTCTAAAGCGGCCCGGGAGAGGGAGGGAAGTTCGGGCTTCAAGAGTTCCTCAATATAGGCTGCGTATTCCGGACGTGTACACATCTGGTAGCCACCAGCCACCTTGCGTATCTGCAGCCCGTGACCTTCCCGCTCATAAAGCTCCTGTAATTCCCGGACCAGTTCTTCCACTTCCCTTTCCGAAATCTTAAGGGTACGGGCCAAGGCAACAGGGCTTACTGGTCGGCCACCAACAAAAAGAAGGCACTCCAGGGCCGCCCTATTCTTTCGGCTAGAAGGCAGGGACAAAAAGATCACCCCTTCAGCCAAACTTCAATTTCCCCGAAGGCTTCCCTCTGATAAATGTGCACGCGTCCTCGTCGCGCAAGTTCCAGGAGAGCCAAAAAGGTAGTAGCTACTTCTAACCGGCTAGGATGGGAGGTAAAAAAGGAGGAAAAGGTCAATTTGCCTTTCACTTGATTTAAGCGCCGGAGAATGAGGCGTTGCTGGGTCAAAAGGGTTATCCGGGGTTGGTAAAGGGACCGTACCGCGGGATAAGTCTCTTTCGCCCGCTCAAACCGTAACAGAACGGATTTGATAGCCTGGTGGAGATCTAGCAAGGTAATACCAGCCAAGGGATCTATCCGGGCTAGGGCTGCCGTCACGGCAGAAGGATCAAGGGGTTTTGTGAAAATTAGAGCAGCACGCTCTCCCAGTTCAGCAAGCCTATGGGCAGCTTCCTGATAAGGGCGATATTCTTCCAGCTTGCGGGAAAGTTCCAGCCAAGTTGTCTCTTCCCCTTGAGCTTCCTCCTCCAGCTGGCCTTCTTCCGGGCGATGAAGGAGAAGGCGAGCTTTAAGGGCCAGGATCTCCGCTGCCAGGAGAAGGAATTCCTCCAGGTCTTCTATATCCTTTTCCCCTTCCCTAAGGCAAATCCAGGAAGCGGTTATCTCCGCCACAGATATAGCATAAAGGGGAATGTCTTCTTCCTTAAGGAGGATAAGGAGCAGGTCTAACGGCCCCTGAAATAAGTCGAGTTCTATATAATAGGGCATAAGACTTGCAACCCCTCTACTTAATCCCCATAGCAGCCCTTACCTCATCCATGGTCCGCTGGGCTATTGCCCTGGCCCGGGCAGAACCCTGGGCTAGGATATCCTCTAAAATCCCGGGGTTATGGAGGAATTTCTCTCGTCGTTCCCGTACAGGTTCCAAGTAGGCGTTGATCTTCTCCGCCAGGCGTGCTTTACAGGGTACACACCCGATAGTTCCTGCTCGGCAGCTTTTCCTGGTCTCCTCTAGCTCTTCGGGGTTGAAGATCTCGTGGTAAGTATGCACCACGCAAACCTCCGGGTGGCCCGGATCAGTCTTGTGGATCCGGGCAGGATCCGTAACCATCAGGCGTACCCTTTCCCGCACTTCTTCAGGAGTAGCTGAAAGGGGGATATCGTTCCGGTAGCTCTTGCTCATCTTCCGTCCATCTATACCTGGCAAAAGAGGTACCCGGGACAAAAGGGCCTGGGGTTCTGGGAAAAGCTGGGTTTTATAGAGGTAATTGAACCTCCTGGCTACCTCCCGGCAAAATTCTAGATGGGGTAACTGGTCTTCCCCTACAGGTACCGCATCAGCTTTATAGATCAAAATATCGGCTGCCTGGAGGAGTGGATACCCTAAAAATCCGTAGGTAGAGACATCTTTGCCTTCCTGGCCCAGCTGCTGCAGTTGGTCTTTATACGTCGGTACCCGCTCAAGCCAGGAAAGGGGTGTGAACATGGAGAAAAGGAGGTGTAATTCAGCGTGCTCCTTGATGTGGGACTGGATGAAAATGGTACTTAGGTTAGGATTAAGCCCTGCACTTAGCCAATCCACAAGCATATAGCGGATATTCGCCTTAAGTTCTTCAGTTTCTTCATAGGCTGTGGTTAAGGCATGCCAGTCAGCTATAAAATAAAAGCATTCGTATTCCTCTTGTAGCTTTACCCAGTTCTCTAAAACCATAAGATGCCCGATATGGAGCCTGCCTGTAGGTCGCATACCGCTTAAGATCCTGCTACGTCCCATAACTTTACTTTTACCTCCAAACCTAGGTTTTAGTAAACACTTAAAATGTCCCTTTACGTTAGGTAGCTTAAGCTTCGCACCTTATGTTAGCGCAGCCACTCCTCGTCGTCCTAGGGTAACTCCTTTTAGATTATGGTTAACCTACTAGCCTGTAGGATAAAATCTAGCACCAAGGAGACCAAAGGGCGCATAATGCGGCCGGTCACCCCAGTAGCGATAAGGAAAAGGAGTAAAAATGGGCCTATGGTTTCCAGTCTATATAGAAAACTTGCGCTTTCCCGAGAAACCAGCCCGGCTAGAATCCGGGATCCATCTAGGGGTGGGATAGGAAGTAAATTAAATACAGCCAAAACTACATTATATACTACCAGTAAATTAAAGAAAGCGAATAGAAAATCTCCCCGCCAACCCCAAGAGCCGCTTAGCCTCCAAGCCACCGCCCCCAGGTAAGCCAAAACTAAGTTCATCAAGGGACCAGCTAGGGCCACCAGCATCATCCCCTTACGCCGATCCATCTGGAAGTAAAAGGGGTTTACCTGAACCGGTTTGGCCCAGCCGAATCCGGCTACAATAAGGAGTAGGGTGCCCAGGAGGTCTAGATGAGCTAAGGGATTTAGGGTTAGCCTCCCTTGGTACTTGGGTGTAGGATCTCCCAGGAGATAAGCTACCTTGCCATGGGCGTATTCATGGAAGGCCAAAGCCAAAAGCAGGGCCGGGATGCCGGCCAAAAGTTTAGTGAAACTATCTAGATACAAGTTTATAAAAAGCCTCCTTTCTTAAACCGGCTCACTTTTCGAGCCTTTTAGGGACGACATCACACCGCAGCAGGTCTTCGTATGTCTCCCGACGCAGGATAAGATCCGCCTGGCCGTCCTTTACTAGTACCGCTGCCGGCCGTCCCAGCCGGTTATAATTACTGGCCATAGTATAGCCGTAAGCACCGGTACAGGGCATAAGCAATATGTCCCCGGGTTCCACAGGCGGTAAAGGAATATCCCATATTAACATATCCCCAGATTCACAACATTTCCCAGTAATGGACACTACTTCAGTAGCTGGGGCACTGGCTTTGTTAGCCAAGATAGCTTCGTAACGGGCACCATAAAGGGCAGGCCGGATGTTATCAGCCATACCACCATCTACAGCCACATATTTCCGCACCCCAGGTATGTTTTTAATGGAACCCACAGTGTAAGCTGTACTGCCCGCCGGCCCTATAATCGACCTCCCCGGTTCCACGATGACCTTAGGAAGCTTTAGCCCCCTCTTTTCCGCCTCGTCATAAACAGCCGCCATTATAACTTCGGCAAAGACTTCAATAGGCTGGGGATCGTCCTCTTCCACATAGGCGATGCCGAAGCCGCCTCCTAAATCTAGCTCTTCAGTAACGAGCCCCATAACTTTTAGTATTTCTTCCACAAAATCCATCATTACTTCTGCAGCATAACGATAGGGTTCGACTTGGAAAATCTGCGAACCTATATGACAATGGAGCCCTTTATATTCTATCCCAGGAAGCCCCTGGGCTTTTTTCACGGCTTCCAAAGCTTGGCCGCCAGGCAAAGTAAAACCGAACTTAGAGTCTATCTGGCCGGTACGAATGTATTCGTGGGTATGGGCCTCTATCCCCGGGGTGACTCGCAAAAGGATGGGTACCCTTTGCCCCCTCTCCACCGCCAGGCGGCTTAAGGTTTCCAGTTCCAGGAAGTTATCCACCACCACCCGGCCGACCCCAACCTCCAGGGCCAAAAGGAGCTCTTCCTTGCTTTTATTGTTACCGTGGAAGTAAATACGGGCAGGGGGAAACCCAGCCTTAAGGGCTGTATATAGTTCGCCACCGGATACGACATCTAGCCCCAACCCCTCCTGGGCTATTATGCGGCACATGGCGGTGGTTAAAAAAGCCTTACCCGCATAAATTACTTCTGCGTTTCCATACTTTTGGACAAAGGCTCGCGTAAACTTGCGACAGTTGGCCCGGATAAGATCCTCATCGAAAATGTACAAGGGAGTTCCAAACTCCCGGGCTAAATCTACCACATCGCAGCCCCCGATCTCGAGATGGCCCCGTTCATTGATGCGCATAGTGCCGCGCAACTGCATCCTCCAGTTCTCCTTTCCCAAGTATATCTACATTTTAACCCACCGGGGGACTTCTGTCCAGAAAGGAAGGTATATAGCGACCTCAAAACCGAACCATATGGGCACCTGTCCGAAAGCTACATTACATTAGGTTCTCTTTGGCAGGAAACTACCTTATATCGTCGAAATTTATGGGAACAGTATTGGTCGGAAGGAGGTTTCCGAGTGGGAGAACCCCATCTAGACTTAAGAATAGCCCCTTGTGAAGTAGAACCGGTTACCGAAGTATTAAAGGAAGGTAATATTTTCCTGGTCTCCCTACCTACAGGCGAGATTACCGGCCGGAGCCTAGGCTCCTTAGGCCTCTACCATGCCGATACTAGATACCTGGATTGCTTAGAGCTCTATCTTCAAGGGCTAAAACCAATTTATCTTTCTTCCGCCATCCGGGACAGCCACTTTGCTCAAATAGAGCTTACTAACCCGGAATTTACCTTACCTTCAGGACAGCTGGTGCCCCTTCAGACTATACATCTGCGGCTCCTTAGGCTTATAAAGGATGCTTTTTACCAGCGCTTACGCCTTATAAATTTTAATTCCTTCCCCTTAAGCCTTACTCTAGATATGATCTTCGGTGCCGACTACCGGGACATTTTCGAGGTCCGGGGAACAGTAAGGGAGCGCCGGGGTGAGCTCTTGAGCCCTGAAATCAAGCGTTGGGGGATTAAGCTGTCTTACCGGGGGCTCGATGGTCAAGTGCGCACTACAGCCATCTCCCTGGATCCAGCTCCTAACGAAATAAAAGCGGAACCCGGGCGGGCACGAGTACGTTATATCTTAAATCTTCCCCCCCAAAAGAAAATCTACCTCCATCTGCGCATTGACCTGGACAGCGAAATCATGGAGAACCCCGACCTTATAAGTACTGGTTTTTCAGCCGCCACCATCATGCTGGCCGGCCGTTATCATCAGTGGGAACGGGAATGTACCCAAGTTTATACGGATAATACTACCTTAAACAATATGCTACAAACTGCTGTAACGGACCTAGCGGCCCTCCAGACCGACTACCCGGGTGAGGGACGAATCTTAGACGCAGGGATCCCATGGTATGCGGCCCCCTTCGGCCGGGATTCCCTCATTACTTCCTGGCAAACCTTGATCCTTAACCCAAATATAGCCAAAAATACCCTTCGCTTTTTGGCCCGTTACCAGGGAAGGCGCCTCGACCGGTGGCGTGAAGAAAGGCCAGGCAAGATATTTCACGAGCTGCGGCGGGGAGAGATGACCAGGTGCGGTGAGGTTCCCCATAGCCCCTACTATGGCTCCATTGATTCCACCCTCTGGTTCATTATCCTTTTAGGAGCCACCTACCGGTGGACCCTGGATAAAGAACTGCTAGAGGAAATGACCGAGCCCTTACGCCGTTGCCTTTACTGGTGCACCTGGTATGGGGACTTAGATAGTGATGGATATTTAGAATACTTACGGGAATCCCCGGCCGGGCTTACCAACCAGGGGTGGAAGGACTCCTGGAATGCAGTGGTAGACCGTGAAGGAAACATCCCGCCCGGGCCTATCGCCTTGGTGGAAGTGCAAGCCTATTATTACCTAGCCCTACATGAGGCAGCCTTCCTCCTTAAGCAGGTAGGAGATGGTATAACAGCAGCTAGCCTCATCCGGCGGGCTACTAAATTAAGGGAGAAGTTTATCCGTGATTTTTGGGTAGAGGACGAAGGATATCTCATCTTTGCCCTGGATGGCCATAAAAAGCCCATTACCACTTTAGTCTCCAATGGAGGGCACTCTTTATTTACCGGAATTTTATCTCCCGAGCAGGCCCGGCGCGTGGCCCAGCGGCTTTTGGCCGAAGATTTCTACTCCGGTTGGGGCATCCGGACTATGAGCAAGAAGGAAAAGGCCTACAATCCCATGAGCTACCATAACGGGTCCGTATGGCCGCATGATAATGCCATTATAGCTTTTGGAATGAGGCGGTATAATTGCTTGAATGAGCTTAAAAAATTGGCCTCCGGGCTTTTCGAGGCCAGTTCCTTCTTTTCTTATAATCGCTGGCCAGAGCTCTTCTGCGGCTTTACCCGTAGAGGTTTAACTGGGCCTGTCCGCTACCCCATCGCCTGCGATCCCCAGGCCTGGGCCGTGGGTAGCCTTTTTTCTTTTTTACAAAGTTTACTAGGTTTAGATTGCCGGGATAACACCATATATATTAACCGGCCACTTCTCTTACCAGGAGCCAAAAAGCTAGAGGTGCGGAATCTGCTGGTAGGACAGAGCCGCATCGATCTGGCCTTTGAGGAGAAGGAAGGGCAAGTGTTCTGCCATGTCTTAAGAAAGGAGGGCAATGTGAGGGTCATTATCGAGGCTTGAAAGGCGGGTCCTGCCTTTCCTTGACTTTCATTGTGCTCCTGGATTATAATAAAAGTGTTAACTTATTCCATTAAGGGGGAGGAATAGGATATGCGTATTGCCATGGTACACTGGGCCTTCCCCCCCATAATCGGCGGGGTGGAGTCGCATCTGGCCCTCCTTTGCCCACGGTTGGTACAGCTAGGTCATACGGTTAGCTTGCTTACGGCCACCGCTCCCGGGGCCCCGGACCAGGAAACCTGGCGAGGAGTGGCTATCCGGCGCTCTCCTCTGCTAGACCTTAATTCCTTAAACCCTGAAATTATTGAAAGCAAGGCACAAGAGATCCGGCAACTGCTGGAAGGGTTCCTCTTGGATTTCCGGCCAGATGTAGTCCATGCCCATAATATGCATTACTTTAGTTATATCCACGCTAAAGCCCTCCAGGAGATCTGCCAGCGCCATGGTTGGCCTTTGATTCTCACCGCCCATAATGTATGGGAAGATGAATTGTGGCAGAAGATGAATACTTTAGCCCGCGGGTGGGATAGAATAATTGCAGTTAGCCACTACATACGCCAGGAGCTAATGGTAAACGGATATCCCCCGGACCGTATACATGTAGTGCACCATGGTATTGACACGCAAATATTCCATCCCCCCACTGCTTTAGAAGTACAAAAGACCCTACAAACCTACCCAAGTTTACGCGGCCGGCGCGTAATATTCCACCCAGCCCGTATGAGTAAGGCTAAAGGTTGCGATCTAAGCATCCGCGCCCTCGACCTCGTCCGTCGAGAAGTACCGGAAGTTTTATTGGTCTTGGCCGGAACGACGAATACAGTAGACTGGGGTCAGCAACAACCAGCCGAAGTAGCCTACATGTATGAGCTCATAGAGGAGCTGGGTCTTAAAGATCACGTTTTTATCCGTTTCTTCCCCTGGGCAGAGATGCCCGAAATTTATAGAGCAGCCGAAGTATGTCTTTACCCCTCTATATTCCAGGAACCCTTCGGTCTGGTTATGTTAGAAGCCATGGCTACCGCTAAACCCATCATTGTGAGCCGGGCGGGAGGTATGCCCGAGATCGTGCGGCCTGGGTTTAACGGTTTCCTGGTAAGCATAGGCAACTACCAGGAACTGGCGCGGTATATTGTTTTCCTCCTGCGTAATCCTAGCATTGCTGTAACCCTCGGACATAACGGCCGCCGCCAAGTGGAGCAGCACTTTACAGTGGATATTATGACTCGAGCCACCCTGGAGGTTTACCAGGAAGCATTGTCCTGCTTCAAGCAGGCTAGCAACTGGTAAAAATAGAGGGGGGCTTACGTTTATGCTTAAGGAACCGAAGATAGTCCTGGTGTCTAACCGGGGTTCGTATACCCTTAAAGAAGGTGAAGGTAATATTGAAGCCGTACCCGCTATAAGCGGGTTGGTTTCGGCTGTAGAGCCCGTCCTTAAAGAAAAAGGAGGGGTTTGGGTGGCCTGGGGCGGCCGGGAAGTAGCCGCCCCGGAGACCCCAGGAGTTAGACTCATGGTGCCGCTGGAGAAGCCAGCTTACCTCTTTTGTGAAGTACCCCTTACTGGAGATGAAATCCGGCGGTATTACCACGGATTTACTAATGGCGCCCTGTGGCCTTTATGCCATTATTTCTTAGAAAAATGCCGCTATAGCACCTCAGAATGGTCAGCCTACCGCCAAGTTAACTTAAAGTTTGCTTTAGCCGCCTTAGCTGAGGCTGGGCCGCAAGATATCGTGTGGGTAAATGATTACCACCTCGCCCTGGTACCAGCTATTATCCGGCGCCATAAGCCAGGGCTCAAACAAGCTTTCTTCTGGCATATCCCTTTTCCCCATTATGATCTCTTTGCTACCCTGCCTTGGGCCCGAGCCATACTCCGTGGCCTTCTAGGAAGCGATATAATCGGTTTCCACCTCCCAGATTACAGTTATAATTTTCTGCATGCCGTAAATAAATTGCTGGAGGTGCCCGTGGATTATAATACCTTCACTATAAGGTGGCAAGGACGTAAAATCGTTGCCCCAGCCTGGCCCATGGGCATCGACTACGAAGCCTTCCAGAAGCTGGCTTGCGACCCCAAAATCCGTCAGCAAGCAGAAGAGCTACGCCGCCAGATCGGCACAGAACGCATAGCCCTGGCGGTAGAAAGGCTGGATTACACTAAGGGGATCTTAGAACGGTTGTTAGCCTTCGAGCGCTTCCTGGAGGAAGCTCCTGAATGGCGGGGCCGGGTATCTCTCCTGCAGATCGCTGTACCCAGCCGCACCGCTGTACCAGCTTACCAACAGCTGCGTAGCCAGGTAGAGGAGGCGGTGGGGCGTATAAACGGCCGGTTTAGCGAGGGCCATTACCGCCCGGTGCATTATTTCTGGCGAGGAGTACCTCGCCAAGAGCTGGTGGCCTATTACTTAGCTGCTGATCTTATGATGGTGACTCCTTTAAGGGACGGGTTAAACCTGGTAGCCAAAGAATACGTCGCCAGCCGGGTGGATGGTACAGGGGTTCTGGTTTTAAGCCGTTTTGCAGGAGCAGCCCGGGATCTTAAAGAGGCGGTGATAATTAATCCCTACGATATTGAGGGAACAGTAATAGCCCTAAAGGCCGCTCTGGCCATGCCTGTATCCCAGCAAAAACAGCGTTTGAAAAAACTACAAGAGCAGGTTCGGCGCTTTGACGTGCGTTGGTGGCTAGGTAATTTCCAGCGGGCCCTCCAGGAACGCGAGGTAAAGGAAGAAGATGCAGTGCGTCGACATTTGCGCGTTAGCAACTTTAGTGCGCTCCCATCCACAAGTTTTGTTGATGCTTGATTACGATGGGACCCTGGTGCCCCTGGCTCCTAGGCCGGAAGAAGCCCGGCCATCTCCAAGGCTCCTTAAGCTTTTGAGCTGCTTAAGCCAAGATTTAAAGCGACATGTAGCCGTAGTAAGTGGGCGTAGGGTGGAGGAGCTGGCCGACCTCCTTCCCTTGCCTTACCTTTTTCTTGCCGGGTTGCACGGCCGCGAAGTCCTGCATCCTGCGCAAGACTCTCGGGGGTCCCGCTTAAGGCTTAAATTGGGTCCCCCGGGTCCTCCCCCTGGCGTATGGGAAGAGATCCAGGCCCATGCTGAAAGGTTGGCTACTCAGGTTTCCGGCTGCTGGGTAGAAGATAAAAAAGAAGCTATAGCCCTGCATTTCCGCGAGGCTGACCCTAAAAAAGCTGCGCAAATAGTGGCCACCTTTATCCGGTTTACGCAACCCCTGGTGGAAGCTCATCAGCTAGAGTACCTAAAGGGAAACAAAGTAATAGAAGTGCGTATCAAGGGAATCCATAAAGGTATAGCGGTAGAATATTTTTTAAAGCTTTTTCCCCACGCTTTCCCTATCTTTTTGGGTGACGATTTGACTGACGAGGATGCCTTTCGCATGTTGAAGGGGCGCGGTTTGTCCGTGCTTGTAGGAGAGCCGCGTCCTACCCTGGCTACCTATAATCTACCTACACCGGCCAAGGTAGAAGATTTCCTGGAAAGACTGATAAGGGGGTAGGGAAGATGCTTCCCATCCGTAAAGCGGTTATCCCGGCCGCTGGCTGGGGTACTCGTTTTCTACCAGCCACCAAAGCCCAGCCTAAGGAGATGCTGCCCATTGTTGATAAACCTGCTATCCAATATATCGTGGAGGAAGCGGTACGTTCGGGAGTCAACTCCCTTTTAATTATCACCGGTAAACATAAACGGGCTATTGAAGACCATTTTGACCAATCCTTGGAGCTATCTGCCCTCCTGCGGGAGAAAAATAATCTTGAGCTATTACAGGTAGTAGAGGAAGTAGCCAGTCTAGCCGATATCCATTATATCAGGCAAAAGGAACAACTGGGTCTGGGGCACGCGGTACATTGTGCCCGCCAATTCGTGGGGGAAGAGCCCTTCGCCGTGCTCCTAGGGGACGATATAATTGTAAACGATATCCCGTGCTTAAAGCAGATGATAGAAGCCTATAAGGAAGTAGGGCAAGCTATCGTGGCCGTTCAAGAAGTGCCTCTAGATGAGGTGAAGCGTTATGGCATAGTGGAACCGGCTGGAGCTACTGAAAATGGCCTCTTCCAGGTCAAGGGTCTGGTAGAAAAACCCGATCCCCAACATGCGCCCTCCAATCTGGCCGTTATTGGGCGTTATATACTTCTTCCCGAGATATTCCCCATCCTGGCTGACCTTCCTCCCGGTGCTGGAGGAGAGATCCAACTAACCGATGCCTTAAATATCCTAGCTCGCGAGGGCCGCGTGTACGCCTACCGCTTCGCTGGGCGTCGTTATGATGTGGGTGACAAACTAGGCTTCTTACAGGCTACCGTGGAATTTGCCTTAGAGCGGCCGGATTTAGCTGTTCCCTTCCGGAATTACTTGCTTAATCTTTTAGCTGCCCAGCTCGAAATACCAGAGGCGGCTGCCAGCCGAGATGGTTAACCCTAGCTTAAGCGATTCTTCATCCTCTTTATCTCGGATAAAGTTTTCCTTGTAACTAGGTACTCGAAAGATACCCAGTTAATCTTTATCTTGAACACGGTCTTGAAGTCTTGCTTCTCGGCTCGCCCGCTCTTCTAAGGTCTCCCTGTCCTGCCAGGGCCAAGGTTTATAAGCTGGGGCGGGTTGCCGATCCTCATCCAAGGGCTTAAGGGCAGGAGGGCGCAAGTTTTGCAAGGGCACCG
Source organism: Thermanaeromonas toyohensis ToBE (assembly GCF_900176005.1). Lineage (NCBI taxonomy): Bacteria > Bacillati > Bacillota > Clostridia > Neomoorellales > Neomoorellaceae > Thermanaeromonas > Thermanaeromonas toyohensis. The sequence continues at coordinate 2,292,812 of NZ_LT838272.1, forward strand.
GGGAGCGTAACAAAATAGATTTCAGCGAGCGCCAGTCCCAGGGGATAAGGGGCCAAAGGTAGGGTACGCCGAAGGATTTGGTGGTGGCCAAAAGTAAAAAAGTTCCAAGCAAGATAGCCACCAGGCCAGGTAATCCCCAAAAACCCACGGCCAGAAGGGCTACCACCCGCACCAGTGTGTTGGCCATGCCTAATTCATAACTGGGGGTAGCGAATATACCTATGGCGGCCACAGCCATATAAAGGATAATCTCAGGATTAAAAAGGCCTACCGCAATGGCCACTTCGCCTATAAGTATAGTGGCTATAAGACCCAAGGCAGTGGCTAGGGCTGTAGGTGTATGGATAGCGGCCATACGTAAAAGGTCTATACCCCCTTCGGCCAGGAGAAACTGCCACATAAGGGGAATGGCCGCTATTTTCTTCGGTCCTAACCACTCCAGGCCTGGAGGGATAAGGCCTCGGTTTAAGGCTAAAAGTAGCCATACAGGAGGAAGGAGGACGGAAACTACCACTCCTAGGAAGCGTATCCAGCGTAAAAAAGCCCCTACCAAGGGGACCTGCCTGTATTCCTCGGCATGCTGGAGGTGGTGGAAAAAAGTAGCAGGTATGATCATAACACTGGGGGAAGTGTCCACCATAACCAGCACGTGGCCTTCCAGCAGGTGTACAGCAGCCACGTCTGGCCTTTCTGTATAGCGTACCCGGGGGAAAGGATTCCACCAATTTCCTGGAGTAATAAGTTCTTCTACTGATTTTTCCGCCATGGGCAGGCCGTCTATCTTGATGGCCTTAATTCTTCTCTTTACCTCCTCCACCAGCCGGGGATGGGCTATATCCTTAATATAGACCACTGCAATATCGGTCTTAGAACGGCTACCGGCTTGCAGGATCTCGATCCTTAAACGGGGATCCCGAATCCGACGGCGAAGGAGGTTGGTGTTATAAAGTAGGGTTTCTACAAAGCCGTCCCGGGATCCCCTCACCACCCGTTCAAGATCAGGCTCTTCGGGATTGCGAGCCGGGTAACGCCGGGCGTCTATTATGATTACTTGTTCAAAGCCATCTACCACCAGGGCTAGTCCTCCAGCCAGGACCTTATCTACCACCTGGTGTAAATCCTCTAAGGTGTCGACTTCTATGTAATTAATGTATTGTTGTAGGGTTTTCTTAAAGGGAGAGGGAGCCAGATCCTCCCTCTCTAATTCTGAAAGGCGCCGGAGTATGTACAACATAATATCATCCTTGATGAAACCGTCAATGTAAAATAGGCTGGCCCGGCGGCCAGCAAATATAATATCCCGACGGATAACATCAAAGCTTTCTTTAACTCCTAGCTCCCTGTTCAGCCAATTTATATTAGCTTCCAGTTGTTTTGCTACTTTTACTTCTTCGCCAGTGACGGCCATAAAATTATCCTCCTTGATCAAGCAGGCGTATTTAACCTCGCGGGTTAAAAATAATGGCCATCAGGTATCCAAATAGTATGGCAGCCGTTAAGCCCACCGCCGTCATCTGTAGACCCCCAGAAAAAGCGCCTAAGAGACCCTTAGTTTTAACCGCGCCTAGAGCTCCCTGGGCTAGAAGATGGCCAAAACCACTTAAAGGGATGGTAGCCCCTGCCCCGCCGATTTGCACCAGGGGCTGGTACAATCCCAAGGCGCTTAAAACAGCTCCTCCGGTGACAAAACCGACTAGCACATGGGCGGGGGTGACTTTGTAGGGAGTTAAGTCCATGATAAGCTGGCCTATCAAGCAGATGACTCCGCCCACTAAGAAGGCTAGAATTACGCTCAATTTAGCTTCCCCTTTCTTCCTGGTTTCCTCTCTATTTTCCCATTTCTTACAAGAGAACTTGCCACAGTGATGGCTTGTTCTCTTTTACCTTTCACTATTTCTCTAATTCCTATATCTTCTCTATTACTACAGCATGCCCAATGCTGGGGATAGATTCTCCCTGATAAGTAGAGGTAGGGCTTAAAAGGGCGCCGGTCCCTATTCCCAATATGCGCTTGTATGTGCCGTCATTAAGTTTCCCCATAAGATGGCCGGCGAAGACTACCGCCGAGCAGGCGCACCCGCTTCCCCCGGCATAGGTACCCTGCCGTTCAGAATCATAAATTAAAAGGCCACAGTCGGTATATTTGTCCCCTAGATCGTAGCCGTTCTGCGCCGCAAGTTTTAAAGCTAACTCCCGGCCTACCCGACCTAGGTCGCCAGTTATGATTAAATCATAATCAGTAGGGCTCCGGCCCGTATCCTGGAAGTGGCGTACAAGCGTATCCACGGCCGCCGGAGCCATGGCCGATCCCATATCGTTGGGATCTTTCACGCCCATATCTAAAACCCGTCCTATGGTGGCATGGGTGATACGCGGCCCGTTACCCGCCGGTGCAAGTAATACCGCGCCGGCTCCAGTAACCGTCCACTGGGCAGTAGGAGGTCTCTGGACGCCCTGTTCCGTAGGATAGCGATATTGGCGCTCGGCGGTGTCGTAATGGCTACTACAAGCTGCCACTACATGGGTAGCAAACCCGCCATCGATAAGGATGCTAGCCAGGGCCATGCCCTCGTACATGGTAGAGCAGGCACCGTACAGGCCGAGGAAGGGGATACCTAAGTTACGGGCAGTATAATTTGCGGAAATGGTCTGATTTAAAAGGTCACCAGCCAAAAGGTAATCTATGTCCTGCCATTGTAATTGGGCCTTGGCGATCACCATCTTAACGGCCTCTTCCAGCATCTTACGCTCGGCCTTCTCCCAGCTTTCTTCACCGAAGTAAGTATCGGTTATAACCATATCAAAGGTATTCCCCAAAGGGCCCTCCCCTTCTTTAGGTCCTACCACCGAGGCCGTAGCCACTATTACTGGTGGATTCGCAAACTGGATTGTGTGCTTACCTACTCTTTTGGTAGTTGAACTCAATAATTTTTCACCTCCGCCTCCCAAAAATAAACCCTGGCTATATTATCCGCCAGGGTCTGCAAAATTTATACACAAATTTGGCCCGCTCTCTAGTACAACCTACTAAGGGTTTCCTCACTCATTCCAAAGGAATGTTCCTCAGCCGGAAATACTCCCTCTGCTACCTCGCGAGCATAAGTGTTAAGCGCATCCAGGATCTGGGGTGCTAAATCTGCATATTTCTTTACAAATTTAGGTGTAAATCGTTTAAACATGCCAAGCATGTCGTGAATAACCAGCACTTGTCCATCGCAGTGGGGACCTGCACCAATACCAATAGTCGGGATACTTATCTTTTCAGTAATGATTTTAGCCAGCGAAGAGGGTATACACTCTAACACTATTGCGAAGGCACCCGCAGCCTCCAAGGCCTGGGCTTCTTCGATCAGTCTTTTGGCGGCCTCTAAATCCTTCCCTTGTACCTTGAAACCTCCCAATTGAGTAGCCGTCTGGGGTGTAAGCCCAATATGAGCCATAACCGGAATGCCCGCCTTCACTAAAGCTTCCACCGTTTGCACCACATTTAGACCACCTTCTAATTTAACCGCATCCGCCCCGCCTTCTTTCAATATCCGATTAGCATTATGGATGGCACTTTCGATGCTTGCGTTATACGAACCAAAAGGCATATCCCCTACTATAAAGGTGTTACGTGCAGCCCTTACTACCGGTTTAATGTGATGTAACATTTCCTCCATGGTAACCGGTACAGTTCCCTCGTATCCCAGGACCACCATCCCTAGAGAATCCCCCACCAATATCATCTCTATATCGGTTTCGTCCACCAATGATGCCATCATGTAATCATAAGAGGTTACCATACGAATTTTTTTCCCTTCTCGCTTCATGTCCCACAGTTGGGGAATCGTGGGTTTTTTCTTCGGCATGTTTCATAAATACCTCCTCTAAGGGGATTTTTTAATGAGTATAAGTAGCTTCTAAAGCCTTTATTAAAAGCAGCAATGTTTCGTTATAAGGAGTAGGAATTCCCAGGGTTTCGCCCTCTTTTACAATTGCTCCATTTATGACGTCAATCTCTGTACGGCGCAACCGCTCAACATCTTGTCTCATGGAAGAAATGTTGTTACCAGTAGCATAAGCTACTTTTTTCACGTACTCCATTGGGTCTTCAACTACCAATTTAATACCCTTGGCTTCTACAATCCTTAAAGCTTCCGCCACTGCTTTCTCCATCAGAACTTGTGCCGGAGTAATATCCAGTAACTGTCCATTACGAACCTTCAAGAGGGCTGTTAAAGCGTTTATACCTACGTTCGCCAATAGCTTGGTCCATAATACCCCTACTACATTATCTGTAACCACAGGCTTTAAATCGGCCTTATCAAAAATACTGGCTATAACGCGTAAGCGTTCGGTAATACTACCATCGAGTTCGCCCAGATAAGTCTCCCCACTCCCCGCGTGACATATTTTACCCGGACCCATTACATTAGCCCCAAAAGAAGTCGAGCCTACCAAAACCTTGTCCCGCCCTACGATCCGTTCTATCTTTTCAGCGTTGCCGACACCATTTTGAAGGGTGAGAACCACCGTATGCTGGCCTATTACTGCCAGGCCGTGCTGTAGGGCTTCTTCAGTAGAGTATGATTTCACAAAAAGCAACACCAGGTCTGCTTCACCCGCTGCTCTAGGATTTGTTACCGCCCTAACCTTGATGGTCCGTTCTTCAGTAGGAGTTACGATAATTAAGCCCCTGCTATTGATCGCCTCGACGTGTTCTTGCCAAACATCTACTAACCAAACTTCCTGTCCCGCCTCGGCCAACAAGCCGCCGAACAGGCTGCCCATAGCGCCAGCACCTAGCACAACAATCTTCACTTTGCTCACCTCCTTATCTTCCTCGTCGTTACAAACATCTAATCGCTCAGTTATGCTTTATCGCAAGGATATCTGGATAAAACTAGTATCACCTGGGGCTTATGCATCTCAATAACCCCCCCAAGTTTACTGACGAACAAATAGCGACGGTAAAATAGTAGTCAAAGAAGGTATAAAGGTAATTAGGAAAAGGACAGTTATTCCTATCAGAAAAGGCACCCATATCTCTTTGCTAAGTTTCTCTAAAGATAAGCCAGCGATGCTGCAAACGGAAAACAATACCGCTCCAACTGGGGGGGTTATCAGGCCTAGTACAAGATTGAAAACCACTACCACGCCCAGTTGTATAGGGTCTATACCCACCTGTGCTGCAAGGGGTGCCAGTACGGGAGTTACAATGGTAAGAGCAGGAGCCGTTTCCAAAGGTATCCCGATTATTAACAAGGCTATATTTACTAGGAGGAGAATCATCAAGGGTGAACTAGTTGCCTGAGCCATAGCTTCAACTATCCTTTGGGGTATTTGTTCCACAGCTATAACCCAGGCAAAAGGCTCTGAAAGGCCTAAGAGAAGCATAACTACAGCAGCCTCCACCCCTGCTGTCAAAAGAAGGGTGGGTAACCTTCGAAGCTTTATGTTGCGGTAAAGGAGCAAATCTATAATCAGAGCATATACCACAGCAATACCGGCTGCTTCAGTGGGAGTAAAAATACCCCCCAGGATGCCACCCAGAACCAGAATGGGCATGAAGAGAGCAGGCAAAGCCTTCCACGCAGCCTTAACTACTTCAGCTACCGAGGGCTTCCCCTCCTGCGGATACTTCCGCTGTTTGGCTAAAATGGAGATATAAATCATGAGGCCCAATCCCAAGAGTAATCCTGGAACTACGCCCCCAAGAAAAAGTGCACTAATGGACACATTTGCTATAACCCCGTACATTATGAAGGGTACACTTGGAGGTATTATAGGCCCCATGCAGGATGCAGTAGCCGTCAATGCGGCCGCCACTTCCTCATCGTAGCCCGCTTCTTTCATGGCCGGTATCATAATAGAACCTATGGCTACGGCTGTAGCCACCGCCGTTCCGGAAATCGCCGAAAAGATAGCCGCCGCAAGGACGGTAGCCATTCCCAGTCCTCCGCTTATGTGTCCTAAAAGAGTTCGAGCGAAACGTATTAGGTCCTTGGTAATACCGCTTTCGTTCATAAGAACTCCTGCTAACATAAAAAGAGGTATGGCTACCAAAGGAAAAGAAGCCAGACCACCGTAGGTAGTCTGCACCAGTATGGTAAGGGAGAGATCGCCTTTAAGTAAAAGATAAACGAGCGCAGAGCCCCCTAAGGCTATAGCTATAGGTATGCCAAGGCACATAAGAAGGGCAAATATAGCCATGAAAGAGTAGACCATGTATACTCACTTCCTTACATCCGATTAGTCGTCTCCACCCCAGCATAAAAGAACTGCAACAGTTCCTCCAACGTTACTGCCCACATCATGAAGGCTCCTACAGGTATGGCGGCATAAGGAACGGTCATGGGAATACCCAGAGCTGGAGAGGTCTGGTGTACATTATAAAGGGCTTGGTCCGCACCATAGTAAACCATAATACCTAGGAACAAAAGCATAAAGATAAGCCCTACAAATCTGACTCCCCTAGATATGCGCAGGGGCAACCTTTCCAAGACAAAGGTTATCCCCACTTGATATCCCTTCTTAAGCCCTATAGCCGAACCCAATAATGATATCCATACCAAGGTAAAGGTAGTTAGCTCGGCTGACCAAGGGGGCATATCCCCAAGAACGTACCGCCCGAACACTTCGTAAGGGATTACCACTACCAGAATACCCATTCCTATAATGACTCCCCATTCCGCTAATTTAAGAAACAAGCGGTTGAGCGAAACCAATATGCCCATTCCCAGCTTTCTCCTCCCTTATTTACCTGCCACCTACTGGAAAAAGCCCGGCGCCTGGTCAACTTACAATCACCATTAACCATGCCACCGGGCCTTAGGAAAACTCTGCTACCCAGTTCTTTCTTATTTTACGTTCATGATACTTTCTATCTTGTCTTTACCAAACTGTTTAGCAAATTCTTCGAAGGCAGGTTGCATAGCCTTTTGCCACAAGGACTTATCCACGTTGCGTTCAATCTGCATACCTTTAGCTTCTAGCTCAGAAAGCATCTTCTGCTCGTTCTGCCTACCCAAATTGCGTTGCCACGGTGCTACCTCCTGAGCCGTCTTTATAAAGAGATCCTGATCTTCTTTAGAAAGGGTCTGCCACTTTTTCAGACTCATAATTATAGGCGCAGGAGAATACACATGTTGAGTCATGGTTAGGTACTTTTGCACTTCATACAATTTGGAGTTGAGAATTACAGGAACTGGATTCTCCTGCCCGTCCACTACCCTCTGCTGCAGGGCCCCATAAACCTCTGCCCAAGGCATCGGGACAGGATTAACCCCCAATGTCTTCCAGGCAGTGAGATGTACCGGATTCTCCATAGTCCGTATCTTTAAACCTTTAGCGTCTTCAGGGGTCTTAACAGGCCGTTTAGAATTGGTCAAGTTACGAAAACCGTTTTCCCAGAAGGCCAACCCCTTAAGATTGGCTTTTTCCAGATCATCGAGAAGTTGTTTACCTATAGGCCCATCTAATACTTTGTCCACATGTTGATAATCCCGAAAGAGGAAAGGAATATCCACCAGGAGCATTGACGGACTAAATCCCCCGATGGGACCTGTAGAACCTACATAAATATCTATTATTCCTTGCTGTAGAGCCTCCAATAGTTCCCGTTCACCTTTCCCTAGTTGGCCATCGGGATATACACTAATCTGGATGCGCCCGTTAGTCCGCTCTTTAATTAGGTCGGCAAACCTTTTAGCACCCTGGCTATACATGTGCTCCATAGGAGTCATAGTGGCAGCTTTAAGCTGAATTTTGGCTTCAGACTTTGCTGTGGTACCGCCCTGTTGCGGTGAGCTTTGTTTGGGTGCACCACTGCAGGCGACCACCAAAGCTACCAAGAAAATTGCGACCGCGATAACTACCAGCTTCCTCACCGAAGAGTTCCTCCTTTTTCCAGAGTTCATAAGAGGGGTTAGTGTATAAATTGGTGTATAAAATAATGTATAATAATTTCATGTCTATTCGTCATAGTACGCTTAAAATCCTGCAACAATCTAAATGAAACTTTTTTCACATAGACAAAAGCCCTTAAGCAGACAAGCTTAAGGGCTTTGCTTTTCGGAGCTCACTTTGTCGTCTTCACGAAGGGTTAACAAATTACCCCGCAAAATTAAGCAATTAAGCCGATAAGAACCGAGACAACCAGGCCATAAATTACCATCGGACCACCTGCCCCAGCTATTTTACCTATTCATCATATAGACCTAGGCCCGTAAGAAGGCCAGGCCTTGGCGATCACCATCTTAACGGCCTCTTCCAGCATCTTACGCTCGGCCTTCTCCCAGCTTCTGAACTCACCACCCCCCACCTCTAGCTTGTAAGATAAGCGATTAACCCGACAATTACTGAGGTTACTAGTCCATAGATAATAACCGGGCCGGCCACCATAAAAAGACGGGCTCCTACGCCAAAAACAAATCCTTCCCTCTTAAATTCCAGGGCTGGCGAAACAATAGAGTTGGCGAAACCAGTAATGGGAATGATAGAGCCTGCTCCAGCAAATTTACCTATCTGGTCGTAAACCCCTAAGCCCGTTAAAAAGGCTCCCAGAAAGACCATAACCATAGTTGTGGCGTTGGCTGCATCTTGTGGAGGTAAGCCCCCGCTTCTAAAGGCTAAAGTTATTATCTGCCCAATAGCGCAAATAACGCCTCCCACCCAGAAGGCGTTCAAAGCGTTTACCAACACCTTAGGTTTTGGCTTTACTTGGTCAACAAGCTTTTGATAGACCTGTTGTTCATATTCCTGGCGTTGTTGGCTTATCTGCTCGGCCAAGGTCAAAGGTTTTTTAGGTGGGCCAGGTTGTTTGGTCTGATCGGCCATTTGTTTTCACCCCAGGGTATATTATGGGCTGGAACCCATTGGGTTTATGCATCTAAAACAGCCTGCACTTCTTCTAGATCTTGCAGAAGGAAACCCCGAGTAAAGTTAGCCAGCCCCTGGAAGAAGGCTGTTTCAGCATTATTTTCCATATCTTTAGTAAAAGCGGGTACCCACATAAGGAGGTGCTCGCGTAAAAATTTTTGCTGTCCCTCAAGGTAGCGCTTCCATTCCCCTCTGGATAATCCTTCCAAGGCCTGAGCGCATAGCCAGGCCATAAATTCGAGTTCTAGACTTAAATGGTCGTCAGGCTCGCGATATAAGTTTTTGATGGTTACCCCAAAAGACTGGTAAAATTTGCGGACAGCTAAGGTTTCCTCGCCAAAGAGTAAACGATCAGGTGAACGATATACGGATTCCCAGGGTGGCGCCTTTACGGTTCCAGGGCCTATAAAAAGATGGATGTAGTCTTGCCGCAGTTTCGCCTCATACGCTTTAAGGTTTTCCCTTTGGGCTTTCAGTTCTTCTTCCATCATACGACATCCTTTACGGCTTTCTTCGTTCGCTTCGCCTTGGGCGAGGTGGGCTAGGGTATCCTCTTCTAATAAGGCCTGAAGAATATCTTGGGTGGGGCCTTCTCGGTAGAGACGGGCTAGGAGATGGTAAATTATTTGCCTTTCCTTAAACCATTCTTGCAGAAGATCTTGATCCACGTTCGTTACCCCCTTACTTCTTTAACTCTCCATTACCCCCTAGGTTTGGCGCCAGGTTAAAGCTTGGGTTAGGCCTTTGTAATGAGCAGCGCAGGCAAAGCTGGGCATAAATATTGGCTGAAAATTTCTCCCCACAGTTTATGCACTCCTTAACAGTAACCACCGCGAGTTCTTGCCTTTCCCTGGTAGTTATGGACTTTAAGCTAACTTTATCCCCCCAGGAGAGGCTACGGTGAAGACATACATCTAGACACAAACCACAAGATAAGCAAAGAGAGGGCTTAAAAAGGAGTCTCTCTTCCTCTAAGATGAGGGCACCGGCTGGGCATAAACGGCTACAAACGTTACAAAAATAGCATGGCCCCACTACCTTAAGCCCAGCTTGGGGCCAGTCTCTATTCTCTTGGGGCAAGCCTCCTTCCCTTTCCAGCCTGACCAGGGCTTGGTGTAAGATTTCCCGGCGGGTGGAAGGTATCCTTGCTCGCCCCTCGTTTTCTTCCCTTTCCCATCTCTTTATGTTCCGGAATAAAGCGGCAAACAATTCTCGCCTACCCATAGCCACCTCTAGGCCAACACTATGACCAGGTTTAACCCGCCCACGGGAAATCTCTGGGGTTAACTTTATCCTTCCGGGTGGAAGGGCTAAGGCCTCCAACATCATATGCAATACCGAAAAGTTATTCTCAAATATTTCCTGGCCCTTTTGTAGGGCACATCCCCTGCATCCTTCCTTAGGGAGTATAAGGGTTATCCTGCCTTCTACGGCCAGGGCTAGCAAAACCTCAGGGGGAAGAGCCCCTAGGCAAGGTACAAAGACCAGATTACCTGCCTTCTCCTGCCTGATCCGGTATGGTGAGCGGGGGCAAAAGAATACAACCTCCTCATAGATTTTCAATATTTCCCTCCCCCGGGCTAGGAAAAAAGCCGGGGTCCTCTCAGGATCTTTGAGAGCCCCAGTAGGGCAAACAGCAGCACAAAGACCGCAACGATTGCAATCGATAATTTCTGGCCCCTCTCCCGTGATCTCTATACCACCCAAAGGGCAACTTTCTGCACACCGCTGGCAAGAAGCGCGAGGTGAGAGGCTTTTAGTGCAAAGTTCCCTCCGTAAAACTACTTTCCCTACTAGGAAACTAGCTAATTCTCTTATATCCATGGGAGCCACCCCAGATCTTTTTCCTCGTTAGCAATTCCCCATGCGGCGGTTAATTCTATTACACCCATGGGAGCCACCCTTGTTACACCTCTATTATCCTCCTGCTTTAAGGGATGTCAATGGAAAATGATATGCTTCAATTTTCCTCCTTTTATCTGCTAAAATACAGATTAGCAAAAAAGCTCTTATTGCCGGAAGGCCTACTCATTACATAGGAGGGATAACCATTGAAATTAGCTGCACGGGCAACTGCCATCAGCCCTTCCCCCACCCTCTCCATCGATGCCCAGGCCAAAAAGATGAAAGCCCAGGGGATTAAAGTAATAAACTTCAGCGCGGGCGAACCTGATTTTGATACTCCCGAACATATAAAGAAAGCTGCTATACAGGCTTTAGAGGCGGGGTTCACCAAATATACCCCGGTTGCAGGGATAGATGAGTTACGCCAGGCCGTAGCTGCAAGGCTTGCCCAGGATCGCGGAGTGGAATATGAGCCAGGAGAAATCGTGGTATCCTGTGGGGCCAAACATTCCCTGTATAATGCCCTCCAGGTTTGTTGTGAAGAAGGAGATGAAGTAGTCCTGGTGGCCCCTTACTGGGTGAGCTACTATGAGCAGGTAAAGCTAGCTGGTGCCCGACCTATAATAGTGGAGACTAATGAAGCTACAGGATTTAAGCTGACCAAAGCTTCCCTGGAAGAGGTCTTGACCCCCCGTACCAAGCTGCTTATCCTTAATTCACCCTGCAATCCTACGGGGACAGTGTATGAGAAAAAAGAGTTAGAAGAACTTGCGGAAGTTATTTTACAACATAACCTCTGGGTCATTTCAGATGAAATCTATGCCGCCCTTATTTATGATGGTTTAAAGCATGTAAGTATTGCCTCTTTAAGCCGGGAAATAAAAGAACGCACCATTCTTATCGACGGTGTATCCAAGGCTTACGCTATGACAGGTTGGCGGATAGGCTATGCGGCTGCCCCTACAACTATAGCCCGGGCCATGGCCGACCTTCAGAGCCATTCCACTTCTAACCCCACTTCCATTGCCCAAAAAGCAGCAGTGGCAGCTCTTACCGGTACCCAGGAACCGGTGGAAAAAATGAGGCAAGAGTTTGAAGTACGGCGTAATCTAATGCTCCAAGGGTTGCAAGCTCTCCCTGGGATCACCTGTACCCGCCCCGGCGGAGCTTTTTATTTGTTCCCCAATATATCGGGCCTCTTAGGTAAAAAATTTAAAGGCCATCCGCTAAACTCTTCTACGGATATCGCCGCCGTCCTTCTGGAACACTTCCAGGTGGCTGTAGTGCCTGGTATCGCCTTTGGGAACGATAATTATTTGCGGCTATCGTATGCCACTTCCAGGGAACAAATTGAGGCTGGTCTTAGCCGCCTAGCTGAGTTTACTCGCCAGGTTTCATAACGTAGTTATCTTAATAAGCTTAAGTAACAATAGCCCTTACAGGATACTTTTAGAATTACCCATAGTGTAAAAAGCCCCGGGAAAAACATCCGGGGCTAACTTATATATCCGCAGGGTGATCGGTATAGGCGATTTTTACATTAGCTTTAAATTCGGTAATCTTTCCGTTCTTAACGTTAGCCGTTAGGTTTAAAACCTCCACTCCAGAAATGTTGGGGATTTCTTTGGAAGCCTCGGTTACAGCTGCCTGTACGGCATCCTTCCAATTGGAAGAAGAGCTACCCACCAGTTCTATTACCTTTACGTGCAAGAAATGTCCCCCTTTCTTTACTAAATTTTCCTTAACAAGATAACAGGTTCGTTTCCTTTCCCTAAACTCTATTGTGTCCTCTATTCCTTTAAATATGTTTCTCTCACATTTGCTTCTCTATAATTTCTGTTCTCTATATTTCCCATTTTATATATGTGTTTCATTGCGCCTTTGCCAAAGACTAGAGGATAGCCTTTACATAAAAGGTTCACTTTTCCTTTACCGCTTACATACCATAAAATAGCACAGAAATAGGATGTAGAGGAGGGAATCTTATGAACGAAGCTCAAGTTCAGGGCTTTAATTGGGAACTGGCCCGGGCATATATCCCTTGGCAAAGATACACTACCAGGTGGAGCCCGGAAGAAGGTTTAAAGAAAGGAACTATCTTTCCGGAACTTTATAGACCTTATCACCCTACAGGACGCTAAGTTAGAAGGGAGGCTCCTTCCATGGATTATGATCGGCGAAAACTCCTCGAACAAATTATGGCCCTGGAATTTACTGCCCTAGAATTTAATCTCTACCTAGATACCCATCCCCAGGATATGAAGGCTTTAGAGGAATATAATGAAGCTGCCCGGGAGCTAGCCCAGCTTAAACAGGAATATGAAAGCCGCTACGGGCCGCTGACCAACTATGGTTCTACCCCTAGTCCTGGCTCCTGGAGATGGGTGGAAGACCCCTGGCCGTGGGAGATCACTTTCTAATGTAGGCTACCTATTTAAAAGGGCCCATTTATGAGAGATTATGAAGGAGGAATAGTAAACAATGTGGATATACGAGAAAAAGCTCCAATATCCGGTTCGAGTGAGCAGACCCAACCCCCGACTGGCTAAAAATATTATAACCCAGTATGGTGGGCCGGATGGGGAATTAGGTGCCTCACTACGTTACCTTACCCAGCGTTATACCATGCCCATACCCCAGGCCAAGGCTGTTCTAACAGACATCGGCACCGAAGAGCTGGCTCACATGGAAATTATCGCTGCCCTGGTCTATAACTTAATCAAAGATGCTCCTTTACAAGAAATTAAACGCGCTGGATTGGACGGCTATTACGCCGACCATGACCGTGCCCTATACTTCGTCAATCCTGAGGGCGCACCGTGGACGGCCAGCTATATTCAGTCCAAAGGCGACCCCATTGCTGACCTTTATGAAAACCTTGCTGCCGAACAAAAAGCCCGTGCAACATACGAGCTGCTTATCAACCTTTCCGACGATCCTGATGTCACCGATGTGTTAAGGTTCCTGAGGGAAAGGGAAGTTGTACACTTCCAGCGCTTCGGGGAAACGTTAAATCTGTTGTACGAATACATGGAAAGAAAGAAATATTATTAAAGCCCGAAGCTAATGCTAGGTGAATAAGATTACCCTTAGGTGCCAAAGCCCCGCTCCGGGGCTTTTTTTGACCCCATCCGGTGTTTATGGAGGAATCCGCCTTCCTTACCTGAGCTACATCATAACCCCTTTCCTCAAGCCTAACCGCCAATTTACCGCCCGTACACATGTCAACCAGAAATCTCATTGGGCCGCCTCCACGCCCACCTAGCTTATAAGTCCTCATTGGTTCCTAAACACCTCGCATAAGCAAAGTGCGAATGAAACTGTTCCAATTTCGGAGATAGTGACGCTTAAGAAGTGATCCACCCCATGACAATTTCCTGTATCTTGGAGGTGTCTCGACTTCACGGGACAGGAGAGAAGACTGCAGCTTTTCTTTTCTGCATCCGGCTCTGCCATAGTGCCATGCCTTTTGTTATGGCCTTCCCATGCTAGCGCAGGAAGCCTTCATTGAGGGGCACATCCACGCCCTTGAATTCTTCGGCGGGGTGCCCAAACGGTTGATCTACGATAAGCTCCGTACGTCCGTCAAGGAGGAGTGGGGCCGGAATGTCAAGACAAGTTATGTGTTGGACTATTATCTTAGCGTTCTGGAACAGCGGCCCCGAGCCCTTTGGAACGCCAAACCCTTAAAGGAAGGCCCTCCACAGTGGTCCCGTGTAAAAAACGGAGCGCCCGGCTGGGGTCTGCCGGGCGGTATGAACTAGGCAAGGTTGCTAACTTCTTCTGCTACAAGATGTTCAATCTGGCGGATTAAGGATTTAACTTCGTCAAACCAGGGAGCAACATCGCCAGCCTCGAAGTTTACCAGGTCTGCATAATCGGCCTTCTGCCGGGCATCGAAAAGTCTGTTGTACAGATGCCCAGCCGAAGGACTGACCAGTCCAGTCTTGACCAGTTTCTGGTGGAAAAGAGAGCGAATACCGGAATGCTTGGCCGAGGAATATCCCTTGGCAAGCAGGATGGCGGAAGCCGCATAGAAACAGGCGTAATAGAGCCGGTTAACAGAAGTGCGGATATGGCCTTTTGAAAAAAGCAGTTCGGCTTCCTCTATCGCTTCTTTGGCGCGTTCCATCCGGTACAAGACCAGTTGTTTGAGTTCTTCCTTCACAGGATTATACCCTCTCGCCTTACGTTTTGGCTGAAGGGCATTGCCTGGTAAAGGGGAGAATTCCATTCCTCTTCGCTGTAGGCAGCTATAGATAAAACAGCCCCGGTTTCCAGTTCCAGCGGGTACAGCTTTTCGCGGATGGCGTCTTCAAGGCGCCAGCTCACAGGCTCTTTTGTGAGGATTAGCAGATCATAATCCGACTCTGGTCCGGCATCTCCTCGGGCTCGTGAGCCATAGAGGATTATAGTGGCACCGGGAATAACTTCTCTGATGAGTTCACGGCAACGCTCTAGTAATTGTTGTTCACTAGCCTTTAAGGGGCGTGGCAGGGTCATAAAGAAATCCCTTCTTCCTGGAGTGACCTATAGAAATGCGTCTCCTTGAATAGGGGCGCTGAATAGCGCTCAGCGGACATAATTACCCGCGATACTACAACATCATGCTTTAAATTTATCTCTACGGCTGCTTTGATTATGGCCTCTCTGGCAGCGCTGTCCTCCCTTTTAACGAGTAACGAGTATATCAATATCCGACTCTGGGGTAGCAGTGCCGCGGGCTACCAAGCCAAACAAGCAGATCCCAAGAAGGTTCTCTCCTTGCTCTCGCCTGAGAAGTTCACAGAACTCCTTAATTGCTCTCCTGGTCTTGTCTGGCATAATAGTCTCGGCCACGGTGATAGTTCCCCCTCGCTCCTATTATACACTACAGAGCGGTTGGTTACCAGTATTTTGAAAGCGCTGGGGGCCTAGTTCTGCAAACCTCTTCAGGAGACGTCCTGGGCAGGAATATTCGCTCGCAAGCAGAAATATTAAACTGGACCTACCCGCAAAATAGAGCCTCCCAATGATTTCTTTCCCGGCAGTGGAGTTATCAAAAGTTGAAGTCGGGCGGGCCGGATGGGGAATTAGGTGCCTCACTACGTTACCTTACCCAGCGTTATACCATGCCCATACCCCAGGCCAAGGCTGTTCTAACAGACATAGGCACGGAAGAACTGGCTCACATGGAAATTATCGCTACCCTGGTCTATAACTTAATCAAGGATGCCCCTCTAGAAGAAATTAAGCGCGCTGGTTGGATGGCTATTACGCCGACCATGACCGTGCCCTATACTTTGTAAACCCTGAAGGAGCCCCTTGGACAGCCGCCTATATCCAATCTAAAGGTGATCCCATCGCTGACCTTCACGAAAACATGGCCGCCGAGCAAAAAGCCCGCTCTACCTATGAGCTCCTTATAAACCTTTCCGATGATCCCGATGTGACCGATGTGCTAAGGTTCCTACGGGAAAGAGAAGTTGTCCACTTCCAGCGCTTCGGTGAAACGTTAAATCTGGTGTATGAGTACCTGGAGAGAAAGAAGTATTATTAAAGCCAAAAGCCCCGCTCCGGGGCTTTTTAAGTGTGTGGTGGACATCAGAACTGTTTTATTCTGCTATCAAGTTTCATATGGTGAAGCCTACGTTGCGAGCCAACTCCACCTTTTCAGGTCTGGTCACTCCGGAGATGCGCATGCAAAAAATAATTCTTCATGAGAAGCTTGATAAATCTATAATCTCACCTACCCGGGGGACGATAGCCCTAACTCCCTTCTGACGGAGCAGACGAGCTAGTTCGTCCCCTTTTTCGCGTGCTACATGGGTTATAATGACTGTTGGATCTCCCTTTATCTTCCCTAACATATCCTCAATATCTTTCCAATCTGGGTGGACTTTCCATATAAATCGAGCTACTCTAGCCTTAATCCCATCAACTGCGCCTTTAAGTACCTGCTCGCCTTTTGTCCCTTCATATAAGAAACCTGTAAAAATTATGGTGTTCTTTTCTGATATTCCCAAGCGATCTATTAGCTCCTTTGTGGCACCAGAGCTACCCATGGCGTCGGTAGCCAGTATTATAGCTTCTCCCTTCTGGGGTATTTCCGAAGTACGGTGAAATTCCTTGATTTTTTCGTCGTAACCAATATTTACTATTTGTGCCGGACATTTTATTCCGGATTTTTCTGGGTCACGCAGAAAACCTCTTAATCCCGCAAGAATTGGAGCCTCTACATATATTGGCACACTAACCTTTAGTGCGCTGTTTAATAACACCAAAATTTCTTGAGAGCGTCCAATGCGGGGAACGGGTAGAAGAACGCTCCCCCCCTTGCTAACCGTAGCTGTAATTGCTCCTAGAAGCTGCTCATAAATATTATCCTGCATTATAACAGCAGCCCCATATGCTCCATCCAAGACTACGGCATCAGCATGGCCGCTAAACTCAGGAGGAGAAAATAATAGGCTTGAGGTGCACCAATCGCCTGTGTATATTATTCGTTTCGTACCCCACATGATATCAAACCACGCCGAACCTGGTACGTGGCCACTGGGATTAAAGAAAATCTCGCAGTTTTTGATTGCTATTTTTTCCCCGAAACCAACAGGGTTTAAGAGTAAAGATAATATATGCTCCATTTCGTAGGGCTTCTTATGCCCCGCAGAATCAACTACCTGTAACCAAGCAGAACAACTTTGGGTAACCTCCGGTACAACTAAATGATGCGTATATATCGGCCTTTGAATTCCCAATTTTGTAAGAAGCGGTAGGGCTCCGCAGTGATCTTCGTGAGCATGACTCAAAAAAGTAGCGTCAATACGAGTTAACAGATTAACATCCCACTGAGGGTATTCCCCTGCCTTAAAAGCAGTAAATGTACGTTTAACGCCGCAATCTAGTAGTATAAAGCCATTTCCATCCCCCAACAAAAAGCAAGAACGTCCTTGCTCGGATACTCCTCCCCAGCAGTACAACTTTAACATCAACTGTCCTCCTGTTGCCGTGACGGTTTAAAAACAAACTCGCTTCGCTATTTAAATATTCTCTGCAATATTCTTTGGGCAACGTGCCGGCTTAAATAGAGCTAACGGAAAAACGTCTCTTATGCCCCCAACTTGGATGTAAAACCCATCAAATCCATTAGAACATTGAAGAAGGCCGAGCCAGTAATTCTGCCCAATCCACCACCGGCGCAACTTCTCTCCCCGAAGTGAGTTTGAAGGTCGCTTCGTACAGCAGGCCCCCATATGGCCGCAGGAACCGGATCGCCTGAATGATCACGTACGCTACATGGAGTGGAGTGATCGCCGGTTATGGCTACGTGAACCCCCGCCTGTAAACCGTCCAGCAAGCTCCCTACCAGCAAGTCTAATTTTTCTGCGACCTCTATCTTGAGGTCCCATCTTCCGTCGTGGCCCGCGAGGTCTCCGGCCTTTACATGAATTATCACTAAATCGAACCTCTTTATCAATTCTAGGGCTAACCTGGCTTTGACGACAGGATCAAAATTATAAGAACCAGTTATACCTTCACCTGAGAACACCTCAAGTCCCACCATTCTTCCTATGGCAAGCACCGTGTTTTCACCAGCTATAAGGGCTCCTTTAAGCCCTTTATAAAGCTCGGCGAGTAGCGGAATGGTGGTAACAATCCCTGCGCCGCGCGTTAGGACTGCATTGGCTGGAGGTAATCCGGCCGCCTCTCTGGCGAGATTGACGGGGTGTGCCCTCAATTTTTCTTTTGCTATATCAAGGAACTTCTGCAACAGTCTAGCGGTCTTAGCGGCTTCGGGGGTGTTGTCCAGCGGGTAAACTTTGCGCATTGGCCGTCCTTCACAAGCAGTACCGGGATCCGAATCAGAGACAGCCGGGCTAAGACCAGGCCCGCGGAGTACCAGTACAGCTCTATGTTCCGTACCGGCAGCAAAGAAGGCAACTGTATCTTCGCTCAAGTAAATCTTATTAAGGCTGGAGGCTAGTTCACTTGTTCCTTCTCTTATGCGGCCCGCCCTTCTGTCGACTACTAGACCCTTCTCATCGATGGTGGCAAAATTACACCTGAAAGCCACGTCGCCCGCCTCAAGCTGTAACCCAGCCCCCAAGGCCTCAATAGGACCACGACCCTTATAGTATTTAAAGGGGTCGTATCCTAAGGCACACAGCGTGCCTACATCCGTACCACAGGGGACCCCTGGGGCGTAGGGATCCACTAACCCAACAATACCACCACAAGCCAGCCGATCCAGGTTGGGAGTGTTGGCTGTTTCTAGTGGGGTCTTCCCCTTCAACTCCAAAATAGGACGGTCACCAAGACCGTCCGCAATTACTAACACACCTCTCGTCTTCATCGGCTACTTCTCCTTTTATGCTTTTTTATTGCTGCTCAAAGGACCAGATGCCTCCGGAAATATAGGAGGGCTCCGGCAATAAGCACACTCGCTAGCCACGAAACTCCCGTCTGGGCGGAAGTTAGTCCTTTAACATAACTCAACTCTACACCTACGGAGGACCCTGTCGGTATAGCTGCGGTATCTTTCTTGCCAGGTAGTTCCACAATTATGCCGCCTGAATTATTGTCTCGTACTACTCTGAAGTCTTTTTTAGGAGAGGTGACCGCGAACACTTCACAACCTGGGGGCAAGATAACACTGCAAGTGTATTTTCCTATACCATAGGGAGTGTTGTTTTTGAAGTTATAACTGAAATTCCTGAGATCGCCTCTGTTGGTTGGGCCACCTTCTACATTTGTTGTATCGCTTTTTGTCTCTTTAAAAAGTTCCGGGACGAGGTAGGCTATTTTTAGAGTTACTTCTTTACTTTCGCTACTACCTTTGACATTCCATTGGTACCATTTATTACCGCCATATTTTACTTCCTTGGGCTTTGGATCCTCTATTGCAGCACCTGTAACCTCAGTCTGCACCCACCTACCCTTTAGAGCAGGTTGGGGTAAAACTATAGCCCCTTCGGGTCCAGGCTTTCCTTTCCACATTACTTCTAGCTTCCCATCACCATTGTCAGAAGCCATTATCTTTTCTTCCAGCTCATTGTTGATTTGCTCGGCTTGTGCCGGCGATGGCCACCATGCCACTAAAATCAAGCCCAGGCAGATACCCAATACTGCTATCAATAGCCTTTTCATAGCACACCCTCTCCCCTATTGGCTTTTAATATAACCCGATCCATCTAAACCACGTCAAGGCGGCCAGGCACATAAGCGCGCATTTTACGAGCAACACGATTATCCCGTAGAAGAGCTGATTAGTAACGGTGAACTGGCCTGTCGAATAGAAAATCAAATTCGGCTTGCAGTTAGGCGGCAAGGTTATGCTATCAGCGATGGTGAAAGCTGCTGGTAGGGCCAAGGCCAGCGGATTGTAGCCTGTCACTTTAGCCAGTTGGATTATAGTTGGTATTAAAATCACGGTCCGAACTGTTTTAGAAGTAAAGACCATATGGCTGAAACTTGATATGAATATTACTACTGCGAATACCAGTATAAACGGTAGCTGAGACAAGTTGGCTACTCCAAAAATACGGTCTAGCGCCCAAGAAGCGACACCCGATTTCTCTAGGGCCATACCTGCCGCGTAGGCTCCACAGCTAAAAATCATAAGATCCCAAGGGATCTGGGTCTCTTTCCAGCTCAACAGACCCGTTAGATACATGAGGGTCGCAGCCAAGATGGCGACCATTACGAGCGAAATATTAAACCCGAACATTTTTACATGATAAGGTCCCGTTGCCCATAGGAATACTGTGAGTACAAATATGCCTAATGCCTTCCATTCTTCTCGATTCAAGCGGCCCATATTTTTTAGTTCTGCTCCCATTTCTTCTATTCCCTGACCCCTGGGGGTGCTGACCTCTGGCGGATAGAGCAAAAAACCGATAAAGTAACTAACTATCATAGTAATAAAGGCTATAGGCATAGATGCCAGCAACCACTGACCCCAACTTACGTTTACACCGCCAAGATCTTTAAGAAATCCTATGGCCATTATTTGCGGAGCGGTAGCCGTCAATATGCCAGTAGTGCTAATATTATTTGCCTGAAGTTCCTGAATCATAAGTAATCTACCAAAATTAGATCTGCCCGGGATAGCTCCATAAGCCTCGGCTAGTGCTAAAGCCAGAGGCAGCATGATAGCTGCCCGCGCTGTAGTGGAAGGGACAACGAAAGTAATTATGAAGTTGGCAATAATCATCACCAAAAGGGCCATCTTGGCTGTTTTACCAAATTTCGTTATCATGAACAATGCCAGCCTTTTGGCTAATCCCGTTTTCTCCATACCTGAGGTAATAATAAAGGCTGCTACCATAAGCCATATCACATCATAGCCGAAAACACCCAGGATAGAGTTTTCATCCCATGCTCCTGTAATCGCCAGCAAAACAATAGCCACCAGGGCTGTTACATATACCGGGATGGCTTCAGAAACCCAAAGTATCAGGGCCAAAAAGAATACTGCGGCGGCGACCTTGCCCTGCATCGTTACACCCATCGGCGTGGGCATAGTGTAAAATAAGGTAAAAACTATAATGGCGAGAGGCAGGCCTAAATAGGTGAGCCATTTTTCAAAAGGGCTCTTATTTCTTTGTGTCAATAAGTTCTTGGGGCCAATTCTTTCACTACTTGTCATACCTTTAGCCTTACCTCCTTTATGTTTCTACTTGATCGCAGCCTCGTTTTCTTCTAAAGCTACGTCAAGTCCTTTCAAGTAAAAGTTTATTAGAAGGAATTTAGACGTACAATACCGAATTATTTATCCAATCGATAAGGTTAACCTTATCGATTGGAAGGGGGCAGGGCCATGACATTAAGGCAGCTCCGTACTTTCTGCTGTGTAGTAGAAGAGGGGGCTTTTCGCAGGGCTGCGGAACGCTTGTTCATGACCCAACCAGCCGTAAGCCAACAGATAAACACCCTTGAACGATATTATGGAATTAAGTTATTCGTACGTAGGGGTAGAAAACTTTCCCTTACCCCGGAAGGTCGCTTCTTGTATGAGCTAGCAAAGCAGATTTTATCTACAATTGATGAAATTCCAGCAAGATTTGAGGAGATCCGCAGCGCCGGTATAAATACGATATCTATAGGGGCTTCCAGTTTGACAGGAACTTATATACTCCCCACCGCCGTAAACAAATACAGGCGATTGTACCCAGGTGACAAAATCTCCCTTGAAATCGGCTATGCTCAGGATATAATTCAAAAACTTCGTGAGCGCCAACTTGATTTTGGTTTTTTGGGGAAGAACCCAAGCTGGTCAGAAGACGGAGAACTAGAGTTTCTGCCGGTGGGAAAAGATAAATTAGTATTCGTCGTTTGGCCCGGGCATAAGTGGGCGGATAGAGATATGGTTATGCCGGGTGAATTGCAGGAGGAGACTTTTATTCATTCCAAGCAAGGTTCTGGTATGCGCGCGTTGGTTGAGGCTTATCTTCAAAAAGAGGGGGTAGCAAAGCCCAACTCAATAGTGGAAATGGGTAATATTGAAGCTATTAAAAAAGGGGTAGCAAACCGGCTAGGCGTAACAATTGTGAGTTATTTTGGTGTACGCGAGGAAATCCTAAGGAATGAATTAATAGCAGTACCTCTTTTGCGGTTAGATAAAGTGTCAAGAGATTTTGTTTTAGTACATCATAGAGATCGCAAGCTAAATAGTTCTGAGATTAAGTTTTATGAAATATTGAGGGAGGTTATAGCAAAATAGTTTTTTGTTTTACCCCAATGCCCAGTTCCCCTCGTTGGCCACTAGACACCTGGCATAAGCAAGACAGGCCCTGATGTCGTCCAGCTCCAGTTCAGGGTATTCCTCCAGGATCTCCTGGACCGTAGCCCCTTGCTCCAGTAGGCCTAATATGTTCTCCACTTTTATCCGCATTCCCCGAATGATGGGTTTCCCCTGGAAAATACCGGGGTTTACAGTAATACGTTGCAGCAGCTCCTTTGTCGTTTCTATTTCTGCACCTTCCCTGAATGGCAAGCTTGGTGTCTTTTACCTCCTATAACCCAGCCTCTCTTTTTATAGCTTACCGTAGCACCATCCGGATGTAGGTGGTGTAACCTAGCCCCTTCTTCCTGGCGGCTCTTTTAATGGCGGCCACGTCTTCTTTGGGTAAGCGTACCGATACGTGGACGAGCAATCTGGTGCATGAATACCTGGAGAGAAAAAATATTATTAAAGCCTTAAGCCCCGCTAAAGGGCTTTTTTAGCCCCCTTGTGAAAATTAAATCGTACTTTAATTAGATCCTCTCTACACCCTCTCTACACCATCCCCACTTCATCGCCGCTTTTTGGGCATATGTAAGATAAAGTAATATTAAACTAAAATATCGAAACACAACAAAGTAAATTCCTCAAAAAGACCTCGCTCTTTTTAGCGTTACGATTCACCAAGGTACGAACTGCCTTCAAATCCTGCTTTAATATCCAGCTCCCCCTCGCTATTCTGCAGCACTTGTTTAAGGATTATTTGTCCGATCCCATCCCAGCACTTGTAAGCCAGGACCTCTAAAGCCGCCCTCCTAGAGCAAGCGTTTCCCTTCCTAAGTACTTTCACCATTTCCGTTATTACCGCCTCAGTATTACACAACAACAAAGCACTTATTAGGGCTTCCCTGACCAGAGGTTCCTCCTCCGTCTCAAGAGCTTTAGCGAGAACAGCCGTTGCTTCGCCCGTTCCTACGCAGGCGAGCCTGCTGATGGCGTCTAACTTGCCTTTAGCGTCAAGAGAATTCTCTAGCATCTCAATAAGCTGTGCAATATCGTTGTTTATATCTCCCATCCCGCTTTACCCTCAACTTCCGATCTCAGAATGTTCTTTATCGTATAACGTAGTTTTCCCCTGCCCTAGCTCTACCGCAAGATTTCCGATTTCAAAATGTCATTTCGCGTGTGAGTTCGCCAGGTTCTCTCTTCTTAAGGAGGTTACACGCCCAATTTTTTCAACACTGCTAACAATTGTTCCGGACTAAAGGGCTTCACAATCCAACCACTAGCGCCAACTTTCCGCCCTTCTTCCTTTTTTTCCATAGAACTTTCAGTTGTTAACATAAGTATGGGTACAAACTTGAAGCCGGGCAACTTCCTTACACTCTGTATAAAAGTAACGCCGTCCATATTCGGCATATTGAGATCTGTAATGATGGCCTTAACTTTTAGGCCCTCCTTCAATTTATTTAGAGCTTCAGCTCCGTCACACGCTTCGTGGACGACATGCCCCGCTTGTTTTAGAGCTGTTTTTACAGCTAACCGCATAGTGGCAGAATCGTCTACAATTAGTACCTCTGCCATTATTAAGCCCCTCCTTTAGCAGCCAATATCTTAGAAGAGCTCCACGTTATCTCCAAGGCTTTCTTCATACTTCATTCCCAAGGCGGCGTAATGATTTTGTCGCTCTATGTGGGTGGTATATTTCTCCACCATGCCTACTATTGTTTTCTCTAATTTGCCTCTACTGAGAACATCGAACGCTCCCAAATCCACACGCAGTATATCCCCCAACTCCCGCAGCACCTCGAGGATATGTTGCAAACGTTGCCTAGCTATATCCTGAAACTGTCCGGCAACTATAGTACTGTCAATATCCTGGAAGAAACCCTCAATTTCAGAAAGCAAGTTAGAAATAAGGCCTTCTACTTCATGTGCCGCACTGTTAATATCTTGGCTGGCCTTCTTTATGGTGTTATCTATCTGTTGTTTCTCACCTTCAATTTCGTCTAAGTAATCTTGTAGCTCTAAAGATACCTCTTTGACAGAACCCGCAATGTCCTCCGCAATGCGCTTCACCCTCAAAGTAGCCTCATACGCCATATCCGCCAGCCGCCTCACTTCACGCGCAACGACTTCAAAACCTCTGCCGTGCTGTCCAGCATGAGCTGCCAGAATAGAGGCGTTTAGGGCCAAAATCTTGGTCTTGTAAGCTATGCTGCTTACTTCTTCGACAAAACCGTAAAGTTCTTTCTCGGCCTTTTCTGCTATACTCCGGCAATTATCTCGGCTGATAGTCAGCCTATTAACTACTTGCTGTAATGCGGTTTCAGCTTCATGGGAAAAAGACACTAATTCTCTTATGGTTCGCCCTACTATTCCTCCGTTATCCTCAGAGGCGGAACTGTAAATCTTTCGCCCTAACTCTTGGGCGTTGGTAAGGCTTTTGAAAACCCGTTCCTGCAGCTTATCTATGCTGTGTAGTATCGATGAGAACACCTTTTCGCTCTCCGATACTAGACTTCCAATTTGCAGTTCAATTATCTCTAGAAGCTGGGATAACCCCGGTGCTTCTGAATTCTGCGGGCTGGTTTCAGTTTCCGGGTGACTCGCCGGTTCCCTGGGCTGGACCGGGCCGGCTGGAGCCTCCTCTGAGACCGCTGTTTGTCCCTGTGAAAATCCTGCCTCGGGAGAACGGCTTAGGATACGGCCCAAGACCCATCCTAAAGGAATTCCGCATAGAAAAAAACCCAATTCGTGCCACGCCAATTTTCTACACCCCGTACGCTTTAACTATTTGTAGAAAAAAGCGCAAATCTGGGATCTCCTTGTGTCGGTGGCATTATAAAGTTTATATCCTGTTTTAAGCGGACCAGCATTAATAACACCTGTATACCGGCCAAATCAATCTCTTTAAGGCCGCTTAAGTTTACAGTTTTAATTTTATGCAGATTTTCCAATACTAGGTTCCAAGCATTCCTAGCATCTTCAATAGTCAAACTTTCGTCTATTACGAGATATCCATCCCTTAGTTCAATGTTCATAAGTATTCACCTCTCTAAGGCTGCGAGTGTTAAGTATCATAAGCACTCTGCCGTTGCCCCTTACCGCTGCCCCCAGGTAAAGGTTTAAACCAGCCAGCTCTCCGGTCAACTTTCTTACTACTAAGTCTTCTGTGGCCGAAATGCGGTCCGCCAAAAGACATACTCCCCCTCTTAACACGATAGCCTTTCTATCTTGGGGTCGATTTCTTGCACCCGCAACACCGAGTATCGACGCCAAATCCTGAATAATTAAGGTGCGGCCGCCCACCTTAGCGATTTTTCCCTGAGCAGAGAAACGGAGAACTTCGGTAGCCTCTACTATCCGTTCAAGGTCACCTACCGGGATGCCGATTTCTTCTCCCGACACTTCCACCACCAATACCTGGGTAGTTAAGAGATTAAGAGGCAATACTACCCTTACGGTTGTTCCTTTATCAGGGACGCTGTGCAGGTTAACATATCCACCAAGCTCCATTAAAGTATGCTGCACTGCGTCCATACCAACCCCGCGGCCCGATATTTCTGTTACGCTGTCCGCAGTACTGAAGCCGGGCATAAATATTAACTTCATGGCTTCCTGATCGCTCATTTTTTCGGCCTCCTCAAGGGAGACAAGACCTTTCTGTATAGCTTTGTATTTTACCTTGCCCACGTCAATTCCGCGGCCATCGTCTATCACATCTATAAACACCGCCGAAGCCTCTCGGGAAGCCTTTACGGTTAAACGTCCTGTACTTTCCTTTCCCTTTCTCCTCCGCTCCTCGGGCGTCTCTAATCCATGATCTAGGGCGTTGCGTATCAGGTGAAGGAGAGGTTCGTAAAGCCTCTCTACCGTTTCCCGGTCAACTTCGGTGTCCTCCCCTTGAAAAGTAAGCTCCACTTCTTTACCAAGCTTTATGGCTATATCCCGTACATAACGGGGGAACCTGGAAAAAAGCTGCCGTAATGGCGTCATTCTCAAACTGATTATAGTTTCCTGGAGTTCTCTAACCACAGCCGTCAAAGCCTGCTCTTGCTCCTTTAACGCATAAAGGAGCTCGCGATCCCGTACCATTTTTTGGAGCCTTCTAATCCAGTATTCCAGTCCATTCTTCTGCAAAATAAGTTCTGAAGCTAAATCCATAAGGCGGTCAATTTTGTGCTTATCTACGCGAATACTTTCGCCCTTTAAATTAAGTGACGAAGAAATAATGGTTGGAGCCTTGCCTGGACTAGTTGAAGCTGCGCAAGGTTCCTTAGATATGGCCCCGCTACCATATAGGTTAGATGGAAGCACACCTGTCTGTTCAATTTCGCTTGCTTCTCCCTGCAAATACTCCCATATATCCCGGGCGGCTTCCCGGGGAGCCATAAGTTCAGACATAGTCTTGTGGTCTGCACTCGCATACTCCAGTAGTAAAGCTTTGAGGTCTTCCAGAAGCTGGTTTATACCCTCTTTATCCACAAAAATCTGTCTAAACAAAGCCAGGAGGAGGACCGCCTCACAGAAAAGCGATTTGCTCATACATGGAAATCTATATATCTTTAAGGCCAGTGATATAAAGGTGTCAATCCGCTGTTTTAACCCCTCATCCGGTATCTTCCAGGGGGCTCCCTCAACAAAAGCTTTTAGTCTTTGCCTCTCTTCACTTGAGGGTAGTCGGGTTTCCACTAGGTCTGGGGAAAAAAGCTCAAAGATTGAGTCAATGTATCCCAGGTTTATCTCAGCATCATCGGCCAGAAATTCCAGTTCGAACAAAAGTGTTTCTATTCTATTAGGGGTTTGAAAGGCCAATATAAGAGGCAGATAACATTTTTCGGGATCAAACTCGTAAACAGAGGGTAACCTATCGCCCAGAACTGTAAGTGATATTACTCTTCCTCCTAGAGTTTCAATCCCTTGAAGAGCTAGCCTTAAAGGATCAAGACCTCTTTCAAAAATGCCAGTCCCACAGTTTATACCTAATACGTATATTCGCTGCTGCCCTTTTCCTCTACCCTGTTCTTTTACCCCCAATCTACCATTTTCCAACATATTCTTCAGTACAGCAAAGCGAAAGGACAGGGGCAAAAGGTATAAGCCCTCAAAGCTGTTTATTCTTTCACTTCGAGCTTCGTCTGGCTGGTTTCCCGCCGACAGGGCTCTTCCTGGAACGTTTGCCCTAACTTCCTCCAATAATCCCGTCCAGTGATCAAGCGGAGGTTCACAGCCATTTTTCGCCAAGTTTATAGCTACTTCTTTCAGGGCATCTGCACCTTTGAAAAAGAGTGTAATTAGGTCACGTGTTACATCGACCTCATTTTTTCTTAATGTTTCAAGAAGGTTTTCAAACTCGTGAGCTATGTTTTGAAAGGTCACTGTGCCCGCTATGCCAGAAGACCCTTTTAAAGTATGGAAAGCCCGGAAGAGCTCGTGGATAAGCTCTGTATCTCGGGGGCGTTTCTCCAACTCTAAGAGCTTCTGCTCTATCGCGTCAAGGAGTTCCTGTGCTTCTTCCAGAAAGGAGGCAAGCAGCGTCCTATCTATCTGCTCCACCAGCCAGTTCCACCTCCCGCTCTATTTCCGATAAACGAGGTGCCCACCTATGCGCTCCGGCCTGAAAACTGTAAAGCACTTGCCCACAAAATCTGCGTGACCGAAGAAAATATATCCTCCTGGCACAAGGGCTCTATATAAGTTATTTAACACTCTTTCCCTGCTTACATCGTCAAAGTATATAAGCACATTGCGGCAAAATACGACCTCGAAAGGAGCAAGATTTCCTGGTATGCCAGTCAAAAGGTTGGCCCAGGCAAAGGTAATCTTTTGTTTCAAAAAGGGCTTAACTTTATAAAACTCTCCGTCCGGCAAAAGGTAACGGCTCAAGTATTCCTTAGGTATTAAACGGATCGACCGGGTATCATACGTGCCCTCTTTGGCCTTTTCTAGCGCTAAAGTGTCAATGTCTATCCCCACTACCCTCCAGTCGAAGTCTTCCCCCTCGAGCATTTCGTTCAAGATTATCCCCAGGGTATACGCTTCTTCTCCGGTTGCACAGCCTGCTGAAAGCACCTTAATCGTTTTGCCTAAACCGATAGAGCCTTCCTGTAACATCCTTGGTAGTACCTTCTCAGCGAAAAGCTTAAGCTGTTCGTACTCGCGGAAGAAGTACGTTTCTTTTACTGTCAAGGCGTTAATAAACTTTTGTCTTTCAAGGGCATCAAACTGTAAAATACGTAAATACCTTTCTACCTCCTCAATTTCCAGAGCTTCCATGCGCTCTCTTATCCTGCGTTCTAGGTAATACTTCTTATTCAAATCGTAACGGAGTCCTGTGGTGCGGTATACTAGGTCTGTAACTTTCCTAAAGCTTTTATTGTCAAGGATAATAGTTTTCACCCCTCGTTTACCGCTTTAACTATCTCTCGTGCCACACGGTAGGAGGGAGTCACTATTGAGGCACCGCCCCTGACTATAGCTTCCCTGGGCATGCCCCATACGACTGCAGTCTCTTCAGCCTCAGCTATAGTGATACCTCCTGCGTCTTTTATCTTAACCATGGCGTTAGCACCATCGTCTCCCATGCCGGTGAGCAGTACGCCTACCAGCCGTTGCCCGCCCAGGACTTTTAAGGCGCTCTCCATAGCCACTTCCACGGAGGGTTTGTACAGCGCATCCCGAGGTTCATCGGTTAGTCTCACTCTTACTTCGTTCTTACCTAACCTGCGTTCTATTTTGAGATGGCTGTGCCCGGGTGCTACGAGTATCTTACCCGGAGTAACAGTTTCCCCATCCTGGGCTTCCGAAACTTCAAGCCGGCAGATGTTACCTAGCCTTTCGGCGAAGCCTCTGGTAAACCCTGCCGGCATATGCTGGACTACTATGATAGGGGCAGGAAGGTCGGCAGGGAGTTCGGGCAATATTTCCGTCAACGTTTTGGGGCCACCAGTAGATACTCCTATAATTACTAGTTTCTTAAAAGGAGCTGAGACACCCGAGGGGGCGGGCTTAAAATTTGGTCCCGCCTCCCTCCTTTTTATAACTCTCGTGGCAGCTTTCATATTGGACTTCGCTGCCGCCTTAACCTTTCGCCTGATCTCATCAGCTATCTTTCTTAAGTCAGTAGAAACTATACCGCTGGGTTTTGCTATTACCTCCACTGCTCCTAGCGCCAGTGCCTCATAAGTCAATAGTTCGCCTTTTTGGGTCAAAGAAGAGATGACTACTACCGGGACAGGATTTTCATTCATTATGTACTGGAGGGCCGTCAAGCCATCTAGTTTGGGCATCTCCACGTCCATAGTGACGACATCGGGTCGTAGAGCTAGGACAAGTTTTACCGCTTCTTCTCCATCCCGGGCTGTTCCTACTACTTCTATCTCAGGATCCCGGGCTAGAATCTCCTTCAAATATTTCCTTACAAAGGCCGAATCATCTGCTATCAATACTCTGATCCGATTCCCTACCACAATTTATTTATTGAGCCCCCTCTCTTACTTCTGTTGTTTGCGTTTCCGTAGCTTCACCGTTCATGCTCTGCAAAACCCGCACTTCAAAACGGCTCAAGAGTTTATGTAGATCAAGTACTAAAGCTACCGCTCCTTCTTGTCCCAGCTTGGCTATGCCGACCAGATACTCATGGTCCAGTCCCACTGAAGTTAAGGCGCCAGTAGACTCAATGTCGGCAAGCTGTATTCTCTTTACTTCTTTGACTGCATCAACAATAAAGCCGGTTAGGCTGTTTCCGATGTCTACCACAATAATCCTGTTCTGGTCTCCCCTGGCAAAACTACCCATTTCCAAGCGCTTGCGAAGGTCTATCACCGGAATAATCTTGCCCCTAATGTTTATTACCCCTTCTACAAAGGAAGGAGCCTGGGGTACGCGCGTTATTTCCGGCACATTAAGAATCTCGCGCACAGAGGTTATCTCGGTGATAAAGTCCTGCTCGCCAAGCCTAAAGAGGATATACTGACCCTCACTGTTTTTGTCTGCCAAGGTTTCTTCCCTGACCTCACGATCCGCGTGGCCTATCCCGGACTTCATTACTTCCAGTCCCATGAGGCAAGTAGGGTCCAGAATGTAGGTAAGGCGTTTTTTCTTACCTGTGTCTATTTTACAGATCCCCTTAACCTTTAGCCTTGCATCAACTTGAAGGTACTCCGGCATCTCTTCAATGGTATTTGCGTCAATACTTAGCACCTCAGAGACACTGTCTACCACAATCCCCAGAAGCCCCCGTTCACCATGTAAGACAATAACCCTGCTCCTGCTGCGGTCGGCTTCTTCCTCCTTTAACCCCATAAGTCTTGCCAAGTTTATCACCGGAAGCAATTGGTCCCTCAACACCATGATCCCCTCGGCGTATTGAGGGAAGGTAGGGACGCTGCTTAACACTTCAGGGTAGGCCACTATTTCCTGGACATAGGCAATGTCCAGGCCGTATTCTTCCTCCCCAACGCCAAAGGTAACAAACTGCCGCTCTACTGCGCCAGTTGCATGTTCGGACCGCTCTCCGTATTTTTTGTCCCCGTATTCTTGCAACCTGATTTCCTCTTTTCCTACATGGAAACTTAGGCCCTGGCCGAGAAGTTTGTGGGGGTCAAGGAGTATAATAACGCCGTTAGAAGAGCGCAGGAGCCCGGAGAAATATACTTGATTGGGGAGGTCCTGGGGGAGGGCTTCGATCTCCTCAGTGTCTACAGTAACTACCCCTGTTACCGCGTCAACCACATAACCAACCCGATAGTCACCCAGGGTTATTATTAAGACCCTGGTGTCTTCGTCATGTTCTTTATCAGGCAGGCCGAACTTCTTCCTACCGCTGACTACTGAGATAATAAGCCCGCGGAGATTGGCCAGACCCTCAACGTAATGGGGGGCCTGTGGAACCCTGGTTATGTGCGGAAGTCGTATGGTTTCCTGCACCGCTTGTACAGGTACCCCGTATTGTTCCCCAGCGAGGCGAAACAGTACATACTGGGCTGAAGGCATAAGTTTTCACCCTTTCCCGGCCACGGTTCCTTACAAGTTCTGAAGCTCGTTGGCCATGGCGGCAATCTCCTCAATTGCCCGCGTAAGTTCTTCCATGCCCTGGGCCTGCTGGCGAGCAGCACTGGCCGCCTGTTCGCAGGCGGAAGCAGCTTCCTGGGCGGCGCCAGCAATATTCTCTACCGCCTTCTTGGCCTCCTCGGCTGCTTTTGCAGCCTGTGCGGCATTATCGTCAATCTCCTTGGCACCCTGGACTATTGTCGCTATGTCTTGAGCCATTTTCTCAAGTTGCCCGACAACGGTCTTCGCATCTTCTACTTCGCGCTCGGCTTCGGATACTACAGTTTCTACTTCCCTCATGACGAGGGCGATACGGTCCTGGATGGAGCGTACCAGGTCTTTTATCTGGTCCGCATTGCGTGCGCTCTCCTGCGCTAAATTACGAATATCCGAGGCTACCACTGCAAAGCCTTTCCCGAATTCCCCGGAACGAGCTGCTTCCACAGCGCCGGTTACTGCCAGCATGTTTGTCTGAATACCAACAGTGACTATGCTGTCCACTATCTTGTCTATTTTCCTGGCTTCCTGTTCCAGGTCCCTCATAGCGGCTGCATTTTCCTGAGCTGTCTTCAAGGCTTGGTTTATACCATATATCAGACTCTCTACAAGTTCGCGGTTTTGCTTTAACAGTTCTTGCATAGCTTCTACCTGGCTAAGGCTTTTAACGGCAGCCTGTCTTATCCCTTCCATCTGCCGCGAAACCTGTATGGCCACTGCGAGCGATTTCTCGGCAGCCTGTGACTGTATTTGGGCCCCCTTGCTTATCTGCTCAATGGCGGTCATAATCTGTCTAGCTGCTGTATTAGCTTCTTCCAGTGCAGCAGAGATCTCCTCAGCGGACGCCGCTACGCTTTCCGAAGCTTTAGAGGCGTCCTGAGCGCTTTTGACTGCATCCGCCTGGGCTAAAAGGTCATTGACTGCGGCACCGATATCGCCCAGAGCCTTAACCTGTTGTTCTATGGAAGTGAGGGCTTCGGCTACTGCACTGCTCTGTTCTTCGGCCGCTTGGGCTATTTGGGAGGCTCCATTTTGAAACTCCTGGGTGGCCCGGGTTACTTCTTGGGAAAGGGTTAATACTGTCTCCGAACCTTCACGCACAGTAACCATATCCTGTGCTATCTTATCTAGCCCTGCCGATACCTCACGACCTTTATCGGCCTCTCCCCTAGCTACTTCTGCCGCCTTATTTATTGCGGCGGCTATCTCTTTTACCCGCGACTGGATGCCACTCACTACCCCGCGAATGTCCTCCGCGGCTTTCTCAGAGGTTTCGGCCAGAGTGCGTACTTCATCCGCTACTACTGCAAATCCCTTGCCGTAGTCGCCGGCCCGGGCAGCTTCAATGGCGGCATTCAGGGCCAGAAGGTTAGTCTGGTCTGCTATCCTAACTACCGTACGGACAATGCTTCCAATTTCCTCAGCTTGTTTCTCCAACTCCACCACTGACCGGGCGGACTCTTCATTCCGTGCTGCCGCGGCTATAACTCCGTCCACTAATTTTTGTATGCTTTGCGAAGTCTCGCCAGACAGTGCCTGCAAAGCAATTACTTTGTTCAATGATTCTTGAGCCCGGGTTACGCTTACCTGTGCATTCCGGTTGATTTGCTCGATACCCGTCAGGGACTCCTGGGTGGCACTAGAAGCTTCTTCCGCGCCTTTACCTATCTGTTCCATAGCAGCTTGAAGCTCGTTAATTGCTGAAGAAGCCTCCTCTACTCCTGCCGAGAGCTGCTCTGTGGCGCTTGCGATCCTTTCGGCCAGCTGCTGTCTCTTGGCAATGAGCCTTGCCTGGCGCCGTTGGGCCTCCAGCTTTTTGGCTGTCTCATTGAGTCGCTTGTTTTCCGCCTCTTTCGCGCTGGCCTCCTGTGAAACTTCCGGCAACGCAAGTTTTTTCTCCATGAATAGTTCCCCCTATCAGATAAGTTTTTAGATGTTAAGCAGTTACTGCTGCAGTGCCCACACCCTTTGAATTTTATGTGGCCCCTGCAGCCTTCGGTTTCTAGCCCACTTGGATAAAGTACTCAGACCACCGGATGAATACAGCCAAGGAAAATCTGATGCCAACCTTACCCTTTCCCCGTTCTGCTCAAAATCGACCGATATTGAGGCACACAAACGCCTACCGCAGATTCTGGAAAAACCGCGGATTGTATTGATCCACCCGTTACCTATGTGAAGATCGGTTAATTTCAGGAGCCGGTCGAGGGTAACTGAAGTAGGACAGCAAAGGCAAAAGGCAGGAAGAAATCCAACAAGCGGGCAAAGGAAGAAATCGTTTATATAAAAGGTGGGAAAAATAGGACGTGAGCACAAGGCAGGAATTATTGGAAGCTAATATCCTATAACTTCCATAAATGCCTTTAACTAATAAATATGGTACATATATCCCCCCCCCCCCCCAGAGGATATTCATGGTATTAATACCTCTATATTCCATTGTTTCCGGTCCCCATATCATTTAATCACTACACCCCCTGTAAACACAAAAAAAGGTGACCTGGCTACCCGGTCACCTCAATACCCCCTCACGGCAGCCTGGCAGCCATAATCCTTTACCTGGATCTTAGGCCCATGGCTTTGCGCCCCGCCCTTTCGAGCTGTTTGCCTTTATCGTGAAGGCACAAAACGCCTTACTCGTTTTCAACCGTATTATGCGTAGAACTTCCTCTGAGACCTAAAATTGGAAATACTCCTAATCTAATTTTGAACGCCTTCCTCCGCTGTTGCAACTTCGATTATCTAGGATATTTCACGCCTGTAAGGAGATTTTCGCATATTTCAGCTCCTGTTTTGCGCATCCTTAACCTGGTGCATTTTGTCGTTTTATGTCATTATTCTGCTATATGTACCTACGGTATATAAACGGACAAACAGCATGCAGCCCTAGTTGACCCAGGACCGGATTATTCTGGCCGCTCCCTGCGGAGCCGCTCCAGCATGTCCGCGTTCTCACCACTTCTAGCACCCAGGCAGAGCACCTTCAGGACCGTCCAGCCAGGTGGATCCGACCAAAGTTTCCACCAATGCCTCTTTTCCTGGAGAGCTCTTGCTCTAGCAGGCCTTAAGCTGTCAAATGGATCTTCTGTACCATCTCCACATCATCTTCGCTCCATTTCCGCTTTTTGAACTCCCCTTGACACGGGCTAGAAGGGAAACTATAATGCAAATAGAATATATATGCACCATGCATATAAGGAGTAAAGGTATATATGTGTCAATGTCATGAGCACGGTTCTCGCTTTCCCCTTATTCAGCCTTGCCTACTTTTACTTCTATATGAAAAACCAACCCATGGATATGAGCTCATAGAAAAGTTAATGGAATTAGGATTCGACCAATGTCTAGATGCTACCACTGTCTACCGTAATCTGCGCCGTATGGAGGAAGAAGGACTGGTTACTTCCCAATGGAATACACAAGGGCCTGGCCCGGCCAGGCGCCTATATCAACTAACTCCTGAAGGCGAAGATCTGCTTCATTCTTGGGCTTCCGCCATTCGCCGAAAGAAAGAAACCCTAGAAAAGTTCCTGAATAAGTACAACCAGCATTTCCCGCCGAAAGGAGGTGAAGTTTAAAAATGTGCTGTCATCCTAAAGAAAGCCGCCATCCTTCCAACTACTGCTGTTGTCGCCCTTTTCACTTTCATAGGCGCTATTACACCAAAGAAGAGGAAATAGCTCTCTTGGAAAAATACCTGGAGGATCTTAAGGCCGAACAAAGGGCTGTGGAAGAACAGATTAAGAAAATGAAGGAACAATAAAGACTCGGGAAAACAAAATTTCTTTAGAGGCGCCGGTCG
The DNA here is from genome assembly GCF_900176005.1 of Thermanaeromonas toyohensis ToBE. Lineage (NCBI taxonomy): Bacteria > Bacillati > Bacillota > Clostridia > Neomoorellales > Neomoorellaceae > Thermanaeromonas > Thermanaeromonas toyohensis. The sequence goes on from NZ_LT838272.1 coordinate 2,328,073, forward strand.
ACACCATGACTATGGCTGGCGCATCATTCTTTTCTGGAGGGACCTTTTACAAGTTATGTTTACCATTTTTACTTACATCCTAGCTTTTACCGCCTTAGTCTATTCCTTTGCTAAAGACAAACAAAAAACAATTATAGCCTTGCACAAAGCTTTAAGAGCATTTCTGGGCCTACTTCCGGACTTCGCTGCCATCCTCGCTTTAGTGGGGGTTCTACTAACCTTTATTTCCCCCCAGTTTGTGGTCAGGTTTGTGGGTGCGCAGACAGGCTTTTTAGGGATGCTTCTAAGTTCTTGGGTGGGCTCTATCACCCTTATTCCAGGTTTTATAGCCTTTCCTCTGGTAAAATCACTGCTGGATCGCGGAGCCGGCATTATGCAGATGGCTGTTTTTGTCTCCACTTTAATGATGGTGGGATTTGTAACTGCACCGCTGGAAATAAGATTTTTGGGTAAAAAAGAAACCATTCTCCGCAACGTTTTAAGCTATTTTTACTCCTTCATCGTAGCCTTGATCATCGGTTGGGTGGTGGGATCGTGAAAAAATTCCTATGGGCTTATCGCTTCTTCTTGCTTATCCTCCTTTTTGACTTAGCCGTTTTATATTTTAACTATGAAACAGGAAAAACCATCCTTGCTTATACTTATGCCAATTTTAAAGAGATGCTAGGAATAATACCTCCCATTTTTATCCTTCTGGGGCTGCTGGATACTTGGGTACCTAGGGAAACAGTAATGCGCTACATGGGTGAAAAGGCGGGCTGGTCAGGTCCCGCTTTAAGTATATTTCTTGGCGCTGCTGCCGCCGGTCCCCTGTACGGAGCCTTTCCGGTGGCTGAGGTTATGGCCAAAAAAGGAGTTAAATATTACAATATAATCGTTTTTTTATGTTCCTGGGCAACCTTAAAAATACCCATGTTTTTATTTGAAATGTCCGCTTTAGGTATAAAGTTTGCCTTAACCCGCTGGCTGGTCAACTTGCCCGCTATACTGCTTATAGCAGCTATCGTAGATCGCAGCCTTACCTCGGCTGAAAAAGAAGCTTTTTATCAAAAATACAACAGTTACCCCTCTTAAAGCCTAACCTTACTGGCAAAGGCCAGGCAGGTGGGCTTACCCCAAGAAGACTCCAACATTTCCCGGGTACCTGGATCGTTTACATTTTCATACAATAGGCCGTCTTAAAAAAGAGCCTAGCAATGGATGGTAGGAAATTTATTGACAATTTTTGCGGCCTCTGAACTATACGCCGCACCTGGTTCCGTGTGCAAAGGACTAAGATGCCCTATAACTCGGAGCCTATATCACGCATAAAATGGGATGAAAAGGAACCTAGGGGGATCCAGGTTGAAGGTAGTTAGAGGAAATCGATTGGCCAATCAAGTCTACAACGGCGACTTCCATCTGGCTCTAAAAATGCAGCCGGATTTCCCTGATGGATGGCTTAAAGTAGGCGGCGATAAAACTACTATCTGGGAATGGACAGGTTTTCCGCCTGGCCCCCGGGCGTTGGCTATCCGCCATCCTGGTGGACCCCCAGCAGGAATCGTGCAAACCGCAGAGGTGGCCATTCAAGCAGGGGAGTTTCAGCGCTGGCAAGTGCGCCTTACTCTGCAAGCCGAACCCCCGGGGGTGGCCTGTTACCTCCTGGTATACTTCACCATGGTTTCCGGCTATCCTACTGGCCAGCTTAAGTTTTCCATAAAACCAGGAGCTACCCCTGAAACGTTAAGCCTGGTGTTTGCTACCCCCGCAGGTACGGGCGCCATGCGCCTGGAAATAGGGGCAGTAGATGCTGGTATCCTGGTAATCCATAGGGTGGAGGCCTTCCGCCTCTATCCACCCCGAATTTTAAGCCTTGATGAAAAGGGCCGCGTCATAGTGCGACATGTAGAAACGATAGGAGAAATCCTAAAACCGGTCCGGGTCGCCTCTCCCATCCCGGTAAACGTTCAGGCCACGGTTACCGCCGATATCCGGAACCTCACCCCTGCCCGGGACGGGGTACGGGTATACGGAAGCAGTCCGGCCCCCTTATCCACTACAGCCGAGGGGCTGGCCAGAATCCAGGTAGCTGCACGCGCTTTCCAAGAAACAGTTGAAAACGTTACTGCGGGCCCTATCCCCTCCGCCAGCGCCGCCCAAGATGTCTCAAGCTTGCGCCTGTACTCTTTTGCCGTCTTTAACTCGGGCACCGGGTCGGCCCTGGTGCAAATCCAAGTCAGCCCCGAAGGAAGCCTCTGGGCTGCTGACATGCCAGAGCAGGAGGTCCCGGCAGGGCAACTAGTGGTCCTCGCCCCGCGCTTCTTCCTCCGCTACACCCGGCTGGCCTACCGGGCAGCTTCCCCCACGCCGCTAACCATCTGGTTTCAGGCGCAAAGCTAATTGGAGAAGAAAAGAAGTTCTCCTATTAATTGTTCTGCTAAAGTCTTAAAATGGGGGTTATCCCGGTAGATCTCGCTTAACTCCAGCAATCCTTTCACCCCATACTGGTAGACCAGTCCCCGTAAGTTGGCAGCCATGGCCTCTTCCTTGCCGGCCAAAGTAGGCCTCTGGGCCAAGGTAGCATGGTAAACCCTCACCTTAAGGTAGCACTTAGGTTTCCAGTTATATTTAAGGCCCATGTAATATCTGTACCCCAAAAGCAGGCTGTCATCCTCATACCCCTGTTTCCCTTTAAGAAAGCGCAGATCATATCCACCCACAGCCAGGAGCATTTCCGCCCTGTGCAGGACGGGATGGACAAACCCTTCTAATACTACCTCCCGGGTGAGGGTGGTGAGTAAATTATGCATATGCTCTATGTCGTGGGTGGGGATTTTAGGGACTACAGGCTTCCCTTTGCCTTCGGGATGGAGTTCTCCCCGGGAAGTTAGGATGCCTGGGCAAACCATAGGCTCCTCTGGATAGAGATTGAAAAAATCGATTAATCCTTCCACCCACCCTGGAGGGAAAATCATATCTACATGTATCTCAGATATATACCTGACACCGGGATACCTGCTCCAAATATAGTTGAAACAGGCCATCCTGCCCGCGGCAATACCGATATTGATCCCCTGACCCAGAAGGTGGACCTGGAGGTTATACCTTTTCAAATAGTCCTTGAGTTCACCATTGGACAGGACACCTTGATTGTATAATATCACTAGGGCCCCGGGGGAGCTCTGCTCCAGACTCCGTAAACATAGATCGGCTAAAAACAGATCTTTTTTTCCGGTGATTAAGAAAGGTAAAGTATGAGCTACAGTTTCCAAGATGGGGCACCCCCTCTGTCGAAAAGCAAAGGCTTAAGGTGCTCAAACTCCCTAGCCTTTCACCGACCCGTAGCTGTGAGGCTCTCCGTAAAGTTGCTACACTACCTTGCTCTAGGCTGTTCTGCTGCCAGAAGTTCTGTTAGCTTTCTGCCCTGCCAGTCCAACTTATAGCTGTGTTCCTCCTTTGAGGCTGCTATCACTATTTAACCTGAGAGTGGCTTCCGCATGACCGAAACCAGTAGATACCCCGGGAACAGTTTTTTCTCCTCTCCCGGCAAATCTTCATATAAAGTTCTTAAGAGATCCTTGAAGGGCCGGCTTCCTGGGATAAAATCCAGAAAATCCAGGGCCACGGGGAAGCCAGTAGAATACTCGTGTACAAGCTTAAGATCAGCCTCATGGCAGATAACGGCCAAAGAATCCACAGGATGCTCCGGGCCGTAAGGCCAGATACCGCTTTTCTCCGCAGCGTACTTCCCCAACCGGTAGGGTAAACACCGGGCGTAGGGATTGAAAGTTATAATGAGGCCTCCAGGCTTAGTAACCCGTTTCATTTCTTCTACCGCTTTAAGCTGATCAGGTACAGACAAGTGTTCCAGCACCCCTGCGTTCCACGTGATGTCCACTACTTCATCCGGAAGGGGTAGCTGCCGGATATCGGCTAGGACGAACTCCGCCTCCTGGCCGTGCTTTTCAAAAGCTCTTCGGGCATGTTGGAGGGCCGTAGGTGAGTAATCGACTAAAATAACTTGGGCTCCCTCGCTGGCCAGGCGCAAAGAAATACGTCCAGTGCCAGAGCCGGCTTCTAAGATCCTCTTACCAGCCAGACAGCCGCACTCCCGGAGGAGAGCCTGGTATATGGTCTCCGATAGGGGATCCCAAGATTCCTGTACCCCGGACGCCCAGATCCTTTCCCAGCGGGCTTTAGAATCCTCCGCCTCCTCTGGCTCCTCTACCCAAGGCTTTAAGTTAGGCCGGGGATCTAAGATAGAAAGGTATTGTTCCTTTATACCGTACTTACCTTCTGGATCTAACGCCATATAACGTTGGAACTTGGCCTGCCGATCGGCAGGGTTCATCCATCCCAGGTGTTTAACCCGCAAAGGGCTGGTGGCTCCTTTAAGCTCCGAAATGTTGACTGGGAAGCGCCCACAGTGCAAGGGGGTCTCTTTCCATACATAGGGGAAGTCTGGGATATAACGTACCATAAAGGGCCGATAGGTAAGATGAGCTCGCCAGTAGCTATCCTCCCGGTAATGCTTCTCATCCCACATATCATACAGCCGGAAATAATAAACTTCTATTTCCGGATCCGCGGCTAGTCTGGGCAGCTCATAAACCGCCTTGTCTTCAAAGATCTCGTCGGCATCCAAGATTAGTATCCAGTCCGGCTGGGTGCTGACGGCCAACTCCCAGAGTTGTTTCCGCAAGGCCACTTCATTGTGGAAGCCGGGCTGCGGGTTGGAAACTATGGTTAAAGGTAGGCCTTCCAGCACCTTTTTGCACACTTCTACGGTATCGTCGGTACTGGCGTCATCTAATATGACAGCGTTATGGATGTACTGGGCTGCCTGGCGGAGGACTCTTTCCAGGTATCTCCCTGCTTCATTGCGCACCAGCATGGCCAGGGTAATGCGGCTCCCCCTGGTGCTGTAGTTGGTGATTGGGCCATGTTGCTTTTCTTTATAGGCTTGCACACCGGCCAAATCGGATTCCCGATAGATATGATAGGCCGGGTAATGGGTGTCGGCGTAAAGCTCAAACCCCAAGGCGGCAGCCCGAATACAGAAATGGCGGTCTTCGCCCGGGAAGCTTAAGTTATATATTTCGCTAAAGGACACACCCTGCAGCAAGGCCCGGCGGCTGATAAGGGTACAGGCGCCCAGCCCGCCCACCCGGTAAACTCCTGGGGTACGGAGCATACGCAAAAAATCTTCCTGGCGCCTCTTTCGCTCCCCGGGACTCAAGATCTCTCCCCTCTGCATGGGATACAGCCGGTAAGCATCGCCTGCCCATACCTGGGGCAAAGGCTCTAGTTCTTTCCGCCACCTGGTCCAGAATACCTCGGAAACTATGTCCTTACCTAAGCTAACAAGGTGGGTAAGGGTTTTGGGATGGAGCACCAGATCGGAATCCACCAGAAACAGGTAATCGTAGCCTTCCTCCCGGGCCATTTCCAGGAAACGGTTCTTGTACCCGGCTACCTTCCAGATCAGATCTTCCCGCCAGTAATGGGTGTTCTCATCACAGTAGTAGGGACCCTTCCCTTCACCTCGTAATATCCGGACGTTATCCTTCCCCCGGGCGAATTCCTGCAGCAACAGGCTTTCCTCGTCGTTGTCATCGATAAAGACATAGGCTACCTCTAACCCCGTGGTCTCCAGCTCCTTAAGGGAGCCCAGGAATTCTTTTAGGATACATGGTTTCTGCCGCACAGGGCTAGCTATTAAGACCCGAAGTAACTTGTGGTCCTTCTTTTCCGCTAGCATCCTTCTCTTCCACCTTTCCTTTTTTCCCCCTGCTACTTTTGAAAGATATGCTAGAACAGGATGTTAGCGCCGATAACTTGGGGAAGAAGCTTTTAGGCTATTTTATGCACCGGTGGTCCTTTTGGCCCTGTTTGGGTAAGCAAAGCCTCGCCTTTATCAAGTACTCTTTAGTCTTCAGTTCCTTAAGCTCACCTAAGCTAAACTTTTTCCAGGCGATAATATTTGAAAACTCTGGCATGGTTGGATCCGGCAGACAACAGATCTCTTCCGGGATGAAGTGTAAAGAAGCGAGGAGTTCCTGGGTATCCCGTAAGGCAAAAAATCTCAAGTGGGTTCGATCTAAGATACCGGAATCGCTATACAGCCAGCGTCCCTCATTTATCAAGAGCCCAAGCACCGACCAGTTCCTTACATTAGGTACACTCAAAAGAAGGTAACCGTCCGGTCGGAGGAACCGCTTTAGATATAGTAAGGTGTCCCAAGGGTTAAACAAATGCTCCAGCACCCCCAAAAGGATAAGGCAGTCAAAGTAGCCTACAGGGAAGTCGAAGGTCGCCTTCTCCACATCAGCCACGATTACATAATCCAGCCGCCGCATGGCAGCCGCAGCCGCCATGCGGTTGGCTTCTACCCCCACGACCTCCCTGGTAGGATCCTCCCTTTTAAGGAGGTGACCTAAAATTCCCTGACCACAACCTATCTCCAAGATCCTTTTGGCGCCAGGAGGTACCAGTTTAGCTACCTCCGGCGGGACAAACTGGTGGTATTTAATGGGCTTTATGAAAAGTCCAGGGGCGATCTCTTCCCGGTTTCTTGGGGTCCACTGAGCTAGACAAATCCCTGCTTCTTGAGATTTAGAAGGATCAAGGTACTTAAAGCTCTTTAAGCACAAATCCATTTTACGCCCCTTCCCTCCCAAAAGGTCTAAAGGTACAGGCTGGCCAGGGGCGGGAAATAGCTCCCACCGTGCTAAGGTAGGAAGGTAAAACAACCGTGGTTCCCAGGCATCGCCAAAGGCGCTGTCCTCACAGCGATAAAGTTCGGGATCTGCCCAGAAATAAAGGAGGCGGAGGTAAAAAAAGGTATAAATAGGATCGCGAGGATCCAGCCGGGATATCTCCTGATGGATGGTATCTGCCGCCCCTTCCTCCAGCACTTCGCAGCTTTCCAAAAGGAGGAGCCAATCCGCCTCCCTTTCCCTGGCCCATCGAACAGCCAGATCAGTTGCCTTCTCCTCTCCCCCTTCGGATATACCTTGAAGAAGCTGGTAGTTCACCCCAGGGAAGGAAGGGGAGACTTGGGGATCCCAGCCGGTAGAAGTTCTGTCTAAAACCAGAATATCCGGCGTTACCCGAACGACCTCCCGCAGGCAAGGAGCTAGCCATCGTCCATGATCTCGTACAAGGATTGCGCAGGCGATCTTGTAATCAGGCAAATCTACTTGGCCTCCTTTTTATTGGATACCAATATTGAACATCTCCCCCTGGGCCACTCCTTCTAGCAACGCAGAGATTTTATCCCAAACTGTCTTTAAGGCCGGAGAAAAACCGCCGCTTTTAAGACCCTGGATACAACACTGGCCGGCCAATCCTAGCTGGAGGCCAGCGAGCTTAAGGAATAGGGATTTTAGAGGAGACTGCTCGAGGAACTCTTTGGCTTTCTGAAGAAAGATTTGACCTAGGTCTGGCCTATCCAGACGATAAAAGACTTCAGCTAAGAGCAGGCTTTCTCGGAAGCAAGAAGGTAAAGAAAGGCTATACAACCTGAACAGGCAACTTACCGTATCATACCTTTGTACCAGCAGGCGGCAAAAAGGCAACAGCAGCGTGGAAAGGCCTTGTCTTTTCTTTAGGAAAGCCTCTAATAACTCCTCGGCTTCCTCTAGCCATCCCATTTTTTCTAGCCCTTCAGCCAGGGCAGCGGCCGTACGGAAACTGCCGATCCCATAGGGAAAGGTATAGCGATACCAAGGGGGATCTCCCATTTGCAGGGCCTTCTCCCAGGCTTGCCTAGCTCCTGGCCAGTTACCAAGATGAAATTCTAGCATCCCTTCTAAGTACCACAGACTAGTAAAGTCGGGGAAAGCTTCTTGCCCCTGCCGAACTATCTTGAGCCCCTGCTGGAATTCCTTAAGCTCTAGGCAGCAAACAGCCATCTTAAAATAGAGATCAGCAAGGATACCGCTCCCCTTTAACGCAGTAAAAGCTTTATAAAACTCTTCCAAAGCACCCCGGAAATCACTTTGCTGGAATAGTTCTACTCCCAGGGCATAGCGAGCATAACCATCACCAGGTTGGAAGTTAAGCCAGGAAGTAAGAAGAGCAGTGTTCCTATAACTTTTCTTTTGTAGCCCAGCCCTTTTAAGGTAACCCCAGTGGTCGATATGGATCTCTACCGGGGCTAGGCTACTAGGTCCACTGTAGCTAATTATGGACTGGCTTATTTCTTCATGTAGGGTTCCCGAAAAGTTAAACTCCGGTTTGTTTCTAAACAGCCTACAGATGGCATCTACCACGAAGTCCTCTGGATCCCCCCATCCGAAATAATTGACCACTTTAAGATAAAAGCCCTGTAGCTCCCCGGCAGTAGCTATTAACTGGCGTAGGCGTTTATGCTCTTCAGTACGCAAGGTCTCGTCCGCATCCAGGACCAAAATCCACTCATACCTGGCTAACCTCAAAGCGAAATTGCGGGCTAGAGCAAAATCGTTCATCCAGGGAAAGGTATAAACTTGAGCGCCATAGCTCTGAGCGATCTCCCGGGTCCTGTCCTCTGAACCTGTATCCACTACCACAATCTCATCTACTACCTGGGCTGCGCTATCTAAGCACCTGGCTAAATTTCTTTCTTCGTCCCGCACGATCATACACAAGCTTATCCCTGGTAAAAGGTGGTGGCATAGCCTTTCCCGCTCTAGAAGGGCTAAAGCTTCCCGAACTCCGACTTCGGCTTTAAAGGTTCCCACCCCTTTCTCGGAAACGTATTGATAAGGAGCCTCTCCCAAGGCCAAGCAAGCCCGGTACAACTCTAAGGCTTCCGTAAAGCGCCCCAGGGAGTAAAAGAGAGTAGCTTTAAGGAAAACCAGGTCCGTATAATCTGGGTATAGCTTGAGGTAGCGATCTATGGTCTCCAATGCTTCCTGGTATTGGTTTAAAAGCATCAAGGTTTGGATCTTTTTCTTGCCCAGGAGGGGTGCGAAGCTTAACGCTGGCGAAGTTAACCTTTCAGCCTCATTAAAGTATCTTAAGGCCTGAGGGAACTCTCCACTTCGTAAGTATTCGGTGGCTAGATTAAAAAGGAGAAAACCGGTCTTGGGCCCCCGCTCATATTCTGCCTTAAGGATAGCTAGATTGCGTTTAGTTTTTTCTTTCTGGGCCACCATTTTGCCCTGGTAACCGAAATGTTTAATCTTTATATCTAGGACACCGAATTTAGCCTGGGGATTCTGCTCCAGGATGGAATCTATAATCTGCTCATGAATGGCTCCTTTAAACCGGTGGCGGGGATGGTTCCGGAATAGCCGTAAAGAGGGCTGTTTTATACAGTTGCCCTGGTCATCGAAGTTCAAAATATGGAGGAAAAATCCATCCATATCTGTATGGGCTAGGTAAGCCAAGCAGGATAGGTTCTCATGCAAAACTTCCTCGTCGGCATCCAAAAAGAGTATCCATTCACCCCGAGCGCGCTCCAAGCCCGCATTACGCGCCAGGCTAAAATCATCCCGCCAAGGTTCCTCCAAAACTAAAGCGCCATATTCTTTAGCGATTTCCCTAGTCCGGTCCTGGGAGCCGGTATCCACAATAATTATCTCGTCCACCCAGTCCTTGATGCTTTCTAGACATTTGGGAAGGTTAGCTTCTTCATCCTTGACGATCATACATAGGCTGATGGTGGCTTTCTTCAACCGGAACCCCCCTTCTGGCTCTAAGTTGAAGTTGGCAATCCTTAACCCGGGTTAGGATATCTTTTACCTCGGGGCTATCGGGGAAATGGGCAAGAGTTTCCTTAAGAGTTTGGCAGGTTTGCTTAAGGAGTACTTCTACTAGCTCTTCATAATACTCCTTTTTCTCCGGGTTTAAACGAATGGCCTGGTGTAAAAGTTGCTCGGCTTCCCACAGCGCCTGGCGCTGGGCACAGATAAACCCTAACATATAAAAGAGATCATCCCGGGATAGGCCGGCCTCCAGGGCTCGTAAAAGCTCGTCGGCCGCCTCTAAGTAAAACTTATGGTTAAAAAGAGCCCGGCCCAAGAGGTAACATAACTCGGCCTCCTGTTCGGTACCCCCTTCCGTCGAAGTTTCCTTCGGCGCTGAGCTCGCTTCCGTACTTGCTTCCTTAAAAGAGGTTTCAGCTCTAGTCTGGGGCAGGATCAGGGTCGCAGCCATCCTGGCGAGATCCCAGTTGTTCACCTGTACCAGCTTGACTATCAGGCCCTCTAGGGTGACAACATCCAATTCATCAGCCGGTTCTTCACCCCACATTATTTTCCTGTTAAGAACTTCCAAAATGGAATAAAGCTTATCATCCCGGCCCCGAAGTTTGGTGATCCAGGGCAAGGAATTCTTTCGGGGCCTGGTGGACCAATTGCAAATGCAAATGTATAAGAGGGCGTCAAGGTAATAAGGGCTTTCCGGTCCGATCTCTACGCACTGGTATTTCGCCTCCTCCCATCGGTTTAGTTGCATCAAAGCTTTGGCCTTAAGTAGGCGGATCTCATCTGTCTTGGTACCCGTGCGGAGAAGATATTCGTTGAGATAGAGCAAGCATCCATAGTAATCTCCACTGGAATAAAGAAGGTCCACTACCTGGAGCAATTGTGGGAAGCTTGTTATTTTAATGTGGTCCTGGATATAGGCCCTCACTTGTAACGGCTCGTGTAACACCCTTTTCAAAACCCTGCCCAGGCTGGAAAGGAGCCCTGGGAGCTCGGGCTGGAGGTGAAAAGCTTTTTGATAGTAATTAATAGCTAATTCATAGTAGCCACATTTTTCCATTAATTCTCCTAACTTATATAGGGCGAGGTAGCTTCCTACACCTATACTAGTAACGTACCGGGCAGGAGCCTCCCCTAACTCTAGACAACGTAGGAATGCATCTTGGGACTGGGTATAGCGTTCCAACTGTTCCAGAGCCTGGCCCCGAAGGTAATGGAGATCAGTATAATCTGGAAAATAACTTAGCCCTCTCTCTGCTACTTCCAGGGCGCGTAAGGGTTGGTTATCTTTTAATAATGCTATAGCATAATTACGGAAAAAGGTTGGGGCATATCCAGCCCTTATATCTATCTTCTGCTCTACATTTTCCCATTCCCGCAGCGCACCAGCTAAATCGCCAGCCTCATATAGGGCCACGCCCAGATTGTAACGTAGATAGCTATCTTGGGGAGCTTTTTCCATTTGCTTTTGTAAAATATCCAGGTTACGGGAGACTTTATTTCGTGAGCCTACCACCTCCTGTTTGTAACCATGGTGGTAAATGTAAAGGCCAGAATCCCAGAGCTGGGCAGAGGGATTAGTGGCCAATATAGATGGTACTATCTGCTCATGTAGAGCACCCTGGAACCTGTACCCAGGTCGGTTGCGAAAAAGCCGCAAGCTAAGGTGGCGTAACCCTTGATCCCCGGTTTCGCCTGCCGTAGGGCTTATGATACGGAAATAGTATCCCTCCACTTTAGGATCTTTAAGTAGCTGCAAGAAGGCTTCCTTATCCACCTCTACCAACTCTTCATCGGCATCTAGATACAAAATCCAGTCTCCAGTGGCCTGCTCAAGGGATAAGTTTCTAGCCGCGCTAAAGTCCTGACCCCATTCGAAGGTTATTACTTTCGCACCGTATTGCCTGGCTATATCTATAGTGCGATCAGTGGAACCTGTATCCACCACGATTATCTCATCCACCACATTCCTTGCGCTGCTCAGACACTTTTCCAAGTAAGCCTCTTCATTTTTTACGATCATACACAAGCTTACAGTGGGCTCCTTTTTCAAACTTGGTCACTCCTTAATTCATGGGCGGGCTGCTGGCCCAAGAAAGTGCCAACAGCCCCAGATCAATAGATTATTAGCTATATTAAATAGATTTAGCTCGCCTGCTTCTGGAAGAAGACATCCAGAGTAGTAGGTTGGCCAGCGGTAGTAGATTTATAAGCTAAGCGGGTGTAGCGCAAAAAGGTTTTGGCTACAAAGGTATCGGTAGCACCGCTAGCAATGGTACGGGCTGCTACATCTGTAAAGAAAGTGATCTGGTCCGGGCTCACATCTAACCTGACATCGGCTGAGTTAGGCCCTTTATTGTATACATAAAAGGTATACATAGTTTGGGTGGAAGTATCTACATAGCTTAAGCCGGTAAAGGTGTCTCCGGTAATTACATTAAGGAAATTCGTTTCGCTAAAGGTGGGTGTGGTATTAACATTCCCGCTGACAGTTACAGAGTCCGAAATGCTCCTTATTTCTAACCTGCCTGCGGCATCAGTGCGGATGGCCTGATTAGTAGTACCGTCGAAGCCGTAAATGGCGATGGAGTCTGTGGCCTGGCTTAAGGCCCGGATATCTAAATCGGTAGCCGCCACAGTTACTATATCTGAGATGCCCCGGATCTGCAAGTTGCCAGCAGCATCTGTACGGATGGGTCGATTGGTTGTACCATCAAAGCCGTAAATAGCTATAGAATCGGTGGCATTGGTTAGGTCGCGGATGTCGAGGTCAGTAGCCGTTATGGTGATGGTATCCGAAATCCCCCGAATCTGCAGGTTACCGTCGGCATCGGTACGTATGGGTACGTCCTGGGAACCGAAGATTCTTGTACGTAAAGTTGCGGGATCGTAGTTGAATACTACATTGTTGGGCACGGTGTCTCACTCCCTTTTTATGGTTTAAGCTTTCACCTCCTAGTCCCTTAAGAATTGTTCGCATGTATGTAAAATTATCATTTAGCTCTATCCCATATATATGACATCAAGGAAAAAGTTGTTAACGGATTATCTAGATCCCAAAAGCTCCCGCAGGCGAGCCAGGGCCTGGCGCTCTATACGCGAGATCTGTACCTGGGAGAGGCCTAGCCTTTCCGCTACCTCAGTCTGGGTTTTGTCCTGGAAAAAGCGCATAACTATTACCTTCCGGTGTTTTTCCGGCAGTTTGAGCAGTACCTCCTTTAGAGCTATCTTGTCCAGCCAGACGGGCTCCTGCTCGTTCTCATCTTGGAGCTGATCTAAGACGTAGATGGGATCTCCATCATCCTGATAGATGGTCTCATGGATAGAGCCCGGTGATTGGATGGCTTCCAAGGCAGCCACGATTTCCTCCCGGGAAAGATCTAGAGCTTGGGCGATTTCATTTATGCCAGGTTCCCGCCCCAGTTTTTTGGCTAACTCTTCCCGGGTACGATTGACCTTGAAAGCCGTCTCCTTTAGAGAGCGGCTTACCTTTACCGAATTATCATCCCGGAGGAAACGTTTTATTTCCCCCAAGATCATGGGTACCGCGTAGGTAGAGAATTTAACTTGGTAGCTTAAATCGAACTTATCGATGGCTTTAATTAACCCTATGGTACCAATCTGGAAGAGATCTTCTAGTTCGTAGCCCCGGTTTTCAAAACGCTGGACTATGTTAAACACAAGCTTTAAATTACAGTTGATCAAGCGCTCCCTGGCCTCTTGGTCCCCCTCCTTGGCGCGGCGTAAAAGCTCTAATGTCTCTTCCTCTGATAACAGAGGAAACCGGGGCAGGTTCATCTCTGATAAGCGCAATTTTCCCGCCCCCTACCCCTTAGGCGGTAGTAACCGACGGGTTCAACTTTTTCCTCATGACTACCCGGGTGCCCCGTCCCTCTTCTGAAGTAACTTCTAGCTCGTCCATGAAAGATTGCATAAAGGCAAAGCCCAGACCCATCCTTTCGGGATCGGTAGAATAGGCTGGTTGCATAGCCTGGGCAATATCCGGTATCCCTTTACCATCATCCTCTACAATGATCTCTAATCCATCCTGTAGCCGGTTAACAGTTACACGTACCCATCCTCGCGGTTCCCCACCGTAACCGTGGATGATGGCGTTAGCTACTGCTTCCGAAACGGCTACTTTTATTTCTTCCATCTCGTTTAAAGTTATATCAGCCTGGGCGGCAAGGGCTGCTACAGCCACCCGGGCCAGGCCCACGTTTTCCGGCAGGCTTAAAAATTCTAAGCGCATGGTATTTAATACTTCTCCATTCCCTCGAGTCATACTTCCATCCCTCCCCCTACTATTCTAGATTTGCCTATACTCCTTTCTGGATTAATGGGTATCGTGTTACCCCCTCCCGCCCTTTTGGAGATATTCCTCCGGTTCTTCTCCTACTATATCTATGATTTTACTTAAGCCTGAAAGATCCAAAAGGCGACGCACCTGAGGCTGAGGTCGGCATATCACCACCTTACCCCCTTTTTGGCTTAGACGCCGATAGCGCCCTAGGATCACCCCCAGGCCCGAGCTATCCATAAAGGAAACTCCCTCCAGATCCAGGTAAAGTAGGTGGGCTCTGGCATGATCCAGGCTAGCCTCTAGTTCCTGCCGTAGCCTCTCTGCTGTGCTTAGGTCCACCTCACCTTTAATCCTAGCTATAAGGACTGGGCCCTCTTGGCTAAAAAATACCTGCAAAATAAAAACCCCCCCGAATAGATTTACGGGGAGGTATTTTTCGCCATAAGCCATCTTTTTTCCTGCAAAAATATGGTAAATTAGGGGTGAAAAGTGAACACTGCTCGTATAACCCGCTGGATCTCTTGTTTTAAGGTAGCCCGGGATACAGCCTGGCTAGCTAAAAGATCTACACGGTTTATTTCCTGGCCATCTTCCAAGACTACTACCTCACCCAGTTTCTGCCCTTCCTTTACCGGCGCCCTTATAAACCCCGGCAGTTCCAACCGGGTAGTGATGCGATCTTCTTGCTTGCCTACCCTGGGTACTACTGCTCCTACTTTGCTAGAAGCCACGACCGGGATCCTTTCTATGCGTCCCTTATCTACACCTATTTCAGCCACCGTTTCTCCAGGGTTGTAAATTTTATGCCATTTCCACTGGCGAAAGGCCCAGTTATACAACTTCATGGATTCCGTAAAGTGACCACGGGGCGTCTCCACACCCATGACTACAGCAATAAGTCTTAATCCTTCCCTTTCCACCGTAGAAACCAAGTTAAGGCCGGCTGCCTCAGTATATCCTGTTTTAAAACCGTCGGTCCCCGGGTACCAGTATAACATTTTGTTGGTAGTATCTAAGATGGTTAACGGATCCTGGCGGAAGGTGTAACGCTTTATAGAGGTCCATTCTAATATCTTAGGGTATTTTAAGGCGTACCGGGCAATCAAAGCCATATCATAAGGAGTTGTATAATGGTTAGGATCGTGGAGGCCGTGGCAATTGGTAAAGTGGGTATTTTTAAGACCCAACTCTTTAGCCTTCTTATTCATTAACTCTACAAAGGCTTCCTCCGAGCCAGCAATATGCTCAGCTACCGCTACACTAGCATCGTTGGCTGAAGCTACTGCGATAGCTATGAGGAGTTTCTCCAAAGGGAAGACTTCGCCCTCGGCCAGGAACACCTCCGCACCTCCAAAACTTTCGGCCCTCTCACTAGTCCGTACAGGGTCATCCAGGCTGACCTGGCCACTAGCTACAGCGTCCATGGCCACCACCATGGTCATAAGCTTGGTCATACTGGCAGGATAGCCCTTAAAATGGGCGTTTTGTTCCCATAAGACCTTACCCGTCTGGGGGTCCATAAGAATAGCACCCTTGGCATTAAGCTTTAGGGTGGGAGCTCCCTGGGGTGTTACAGCAGCCGGAGAGGAGGTATCTACTTTAGAGGTATCAAGGGAGCTTTCCGCAGACGAGGACGCAGAGCTCGTAGGTGAGTTTACCCTACCAGCCTCCGTCTCACCTACTGCTTGCCAGGATAATGCTCCCAGGCTAAAGAAAAAAGTTAACGCCAGGGCAAAAGCCACCAACCTCCGCAACTCTTCTCCCCCCTATTTCTCTAAAAATACATATTCAAGACCGGGGGTGGGTATGATTGTAAACTTCTCTAATTTTTTTCTGAGTCAAGTGGGTATATATTTGGGTGGTACTTATATCAGCATGGCCTAACAGTTCTTGGACCGCGCGTAGGTCAGCACCGTTTTCCAGGAGGTGGGTGGCAAAGGAGTGGCGTAAGGTATGTGGAGTAATATTAGAGGAAAGACCCGCTGCCTTGGCATAGGCTTTGATGATTTTCCAGCAGCCCTGGCGGGAAAGCCTTTTGCCCTGATGGTTTAAAAATAAAGCCTTCTCGCGCTTATCTTTAAGGAGCCTACCTCGGCCGTGCTGGAGATAATTCTGCAAATGAAAACAGGCGATGGAACCTATGGGGATAACCCTTTCCCGGGACCCCTTACCCATACAACGCACGTATTTTTCTTTTAGGTTTACTTGGTCTACATTTAGGGCTACCAGCTCTGAAACCCGGAGCCCACTAGCGTAGAGGAGCTCTAACATGGCCTTATCCCGGAGGCCGGAGGGAGTTTTAGGCTGGGGCTGACAGAGAAGAAGTTCTACTTCTTGTACGCTTAAAACTTGAGGTAGCCTTTTAACCTGGCGAGGGGATTCTAGGGTGGCGGTAGGATCAGCCCCCAAGATACCTTCCCGAAGTAAAAACTGGTAAAAAGATCGGATGGCGGCCAGGTGCTGGCTGACAGTGGCCGGGGAACGCCCTTGTTTTTTTAGATGCATTAAATAAGCTACAATGAGACCGCGATTGGAATCCTTAAGGGAAGTTACCCCAGCTTTAGATAGGTAATTAAGGAATTGCTCCAAGTCGCTATGGTAAGAGGCTAATGTATTTTCGGCCAGCCCCCGCTCTATAGCCAAGTAATACAAGAAATCGTCCAAAAGTTCCCGCACAACCCTTCACCGTTCCCTATAGTTTACCATTTTATTTCCACATCTCCTGGTAAACTCCTCCATCACTACGCAAAAAAATAACCCCGCTCACGGGAAATTGGAGTTTTAAGGGGTCTGGCGGGGCTGTTGACCTTGATAATATTCTTTAAGCTTAACTAATAAGCCTTCCCAAAAACTAGATCTCTCCTGGCCCTGACTAGTAAATACCTTCTCTTTAGTACTTACAGGCGGGAGGTTATCCCGCGCAGCTTGTCGGGAAAAAATCTCGCCTAAAAAAATTACAGAGATAACTAGTAATCCTGCTAATACCCATACGAGTTTGCGCCGCCAGTTAGTGATAGTTACTACTAGCACTCCCCTTCCCCCTCCCTAAAGATTTAAGACAACCCTTATTACCGGAGGTATTAAGTAGGCTTCCACGAGCCCACCAAGGGTGGACATTATAGCCAGAGCAACCATGGCTAAAGAGTACGCAATTAATTGCCGGGCAAAACTACTACCAGAGGCGCGTCCTTTCCAAAGACCCAGGGAAAAGGATAAAGATAAAATCCCAGACCAAAATAAGGCGGGCAACCGCAAAAGATTGGGGGGCAAGACAGATACTAGGGCGAGGATCACACCTGCTAACGCTTTTTCCTGGACCAAAAAGGCTACCGTAAAACCTAATATAAACCCCTTGCTAAAGATAGTCACTAGCACAAAGGGTGCTCCTATAACCGTCAAACCTAAAAAATAAAGGAAGCCAATCTCTTTTAGGCCCTGCCAGGTCGCTTGGTACAGGAGGGAACCCGGTGCAGGAATGGCCGTGGCAATTTGGCTAAGCAGGTTATCCACATAGGCTATAAGCTTAAGCTCTTGCCCCTGGCCCATGACCAAAACTGCACCGGCACCCACCACAGTACCGACCAGGAGGCTTAGGCCCACTAGCATATACATACCAAAATTTTCCTCCAGGTGCCTGACCAGGGCCTCCTCCACTATTCTGGTCCTCCTTAACAAGGTTTTTCCCCTATAATGGATATGCTTAGCTGGTAAATTTATACCTGACCACCAGCAAACCTAAGATGGTTTTAGCATCCGCGATCTCACCCTTGCGGACCTTCTCCAAGGCCTCCTCCAAGGGAAGGGCTACTATCTGTAAAAATTCGTCCTGGTCAGGGGCAGCCTCCCTCGGAGATAGTTCT
This sequence comes from Thermanaeromonas toyohensis ToBE, assembly GCF_900176005.1. Classification (NCBI taxonomy): domain Bacteria; kingdom Bacillati; phylum Bacillota; class Clostridia; order Neomoorellales; family Neomoorellaceae; genus Thermanaeromonas; species Thermanaeromonas toyohensis. The sequence goes on from NZ_LT838272.1 coordinate 2,345,913, forward strand.
GTGGCTAAAAAAAGATGCATAATTTCATTAGAAAATCCAGGCGTGGTATAAAACGTAAGAAGGGGTTCCCACCGCTTTGCCTCTATCCCTGCCTCTTCCTTAAGCTCCCGTCGTGCACAATCCAAGGGGTCCTCCCCTTCTTCCAGCTTACCAGCAGGTATTTCTAGGGTTATTTGACCTATGGGATAACGGTACTGCCTTACAAGATAAACACGGCCATCCCCCTCCAAGGCAACTACACCAATAGCACCAGAATGTTCCACTACCTCCCGGCTGGCTTGTTGTCCATTCGGTAGTTCTACAATATCGCGCCGCAAGTTTAAAATTTTGCCGCTATAGATCCGCTCGGATTTAAGACATTTTTCTTCTAGTAGCAAGCCAAATCTTACCCCTTTCTGTTTTTCCTTCTTATCCCTTAGTTTATTTTAGCTCCGATGCGGAGTTTATCGGCTACCATGGCTATAAACTCTGAATTAGTAGGTTTCCCTCTTTCCATGTTGATGGTGTATCCGAAAAACTTGGTCATCATCTCCACATTACCCCGGTCCCAGGCGAGCTCAATAGCATGTCGGATAGCCCTTTCCACCCGGCTAGGGGTGGTCATATATTTACGCGCTATCATGGGATAAAGCTCCTTAGTTACTGCACCTAATAGGTTCATATCCTCTATGACTAGGAGGATGGCCTCCCGGAGATACTGATATCCCTTGATATGGGCCGGAATACCCATTTGATGGAGAATCTTAGTAACTTCCACGTCCATATTACGATTGCGCACCACCGGAGAGGAGGTGGAAAAGGACTGGCCGTTAGCTAGCTGACGCAAGCGATTACCTAAAACCTCCAAATCAAAGGGTTTGAGTATGTAATAATCAGCACCCAACTCTAAAGTCCGTATAGTCATGGCTTCTTGCCCCAAAGTAGTAAGAACTACAATCTTGGGACGGTGTTCCCATTCAGCTAAACGTTCAAGCACCCCAATGCCGTCGAGATGGGGCATAATAATATCCAACACTACGATGTCCGGCTCGTGTTCCCGGATAAGCTGCAGTGTCTCATGTCCATTGTGGGCTATGCCCGTCAAAATCAAATCCGGCTGTTCATTAAAAAATTCCTCCAGTACCTCACAAAATTCACGATTATCGTCTGCAATTAAAACTTTTATAGGCTGGCCCATTAAATGCACCCCGCCTTCTAGCATTTTCCTGTTAACCGGGCAATAGATTTCGACGTGAGATAGGGATAATCCTTCCAATCGCAATAAAACCAAAAACTTTTGCTTCTCCGGCAAAAAACGCGTAAAAGTATAAGCCAGGCTACCAGGAAGCTTTACCAAAAATATCCTGATAGCCTGGCGAGAAGAAATTTCTTCCCAAAGCCCAGCTTCTTTAACCATCCATTCGGCCAGTACTCCATAGCCTCTAGCTGGATCATTTACAAAAACATGGGTTATAGCTCCTACCAACCGGCCATCTTGGATAATGGGGCTCCCGCTCATTCCCTGGATGATCCCGCCTGTCAAGGTTAATAACCGGGGATCTGTTATGCGAATAATTAAGCCTTTACCATGGGGGTATTGCTGGGGTAACACCTTCTCAATATAAGCCTTAAACCTTTCTACTTGTTCTCCCGAGATTACAGTTAATATTTCTGCTTCTCCAGGATGAACCTGCGAAACTAGGGCTACAGGGATGGGCTCAGGATATGGCCCCGGAGCAGGCCTTCCCTCTAATATACCAAAGATACCGAATTCAGTATTTTTTTGTATTATACCGCTAAATTCTCCCTTGTCCAGAAATACCCCCACCTTTTCCCCTGGGTACCCCCGGCGACCTTGGTGAATACCCTGGACCAAAGCAGCCACTATACGCCCTCCAGTGATACTTATCTCCCTCTGGCTTCCTTCCGGAACCACTTTATGACCTAGGGCCCCGTAGATGCCCCGTACCGGATCGTAAAAGGTTAAAGTACCTACCCCTGCTGTGCTATCCCGGACATAAAGCCCAAGGCGATAACGTCTCGTCTTGGGGCAGTATTCAGGTTTTACTTTAGCCGTAAAGGTATGCTGTCCCCGGCGTACTAAGAGTTCAGCTTCACGGCCGGCTCTCCCAGCAGCATCTATTAACTGAGCTAAAGCTTCTTCGCTAGTGACTTCTTGCCCATCCACAGCTAAAATGGTATCGCCCACCGCCAAGCCGGCTAGTCGTCCCGGGTATTTTGTCTTTCCAGGAGCCGTTTCCACCCCAGCTTCTCCCACTACCACTACACCTTGGGTACGCAGAAGGATACCGATAGAGTGACCCCCAGGGATTACAGATACTGGCTTTATTACTTGAACTTTAATGTTTTTCAAAGGAATAAGACCAAAAAGCTTTAATTCTAGGTGTAAATCTCCAGCAGCCCAAGTCTTAATTTTTCCGTTTGCGCAAAAGATGCGGTCAACATCTTGGCCGTCATATAGGAACCAGCTTAAGCCTTTCTCTAAGAAAGAAGGTAATTCCCAATTAAGGTTAATATTTTCTCCTAATGCAACCTGTTGTTCTTCCGGTAGAGCGAAAAAACCACGCACCGGTGGGGAAAGATATCCTAAGAATAGAATAAAGGCTAATATTACACCTAAAAGTTGGCGTTTTAGGTTTTTCAAGACCTCACCTCGCTTTTTTCTTTTTTAGTGGTCTAAAAATAAAATGCCCCGCTTAGCCGCTTTTATGCTGTAAAAAACGGGCTACTAGCGAGGCTTAGCTTACCAGAGGGTGAAATAACGGGATATTTTGTTTTAATTTCGTTTAATTGCTTTAGCTTGGTCTAAAAGTTCTGCTGCATGTTTTAGGGCTGTTGGGCTAGCTTCTCCCGACAACAAACGGGCAAGCTCTAGCAGTCTCTCCTCTCCCGTTAGCTCTTTTACTAGAGTATAAGTGCGGTTACCTTGAACCACTTTGTTCACGTTAAAATGATGATCAGCAAGGCTGGCCAATTGGGCAGAATGGGTGACACACAGGACCTGACGTTTTCTGCCGATATGTGCTAGGCGAAGGGCTACGCTCCGAGCAGCTTGACCACCCACACCAGCATCGATTTCATCAAAGATCAGGGTGGGAATCTCATCTACACCAGCTAAAATGCTTTTTAGAGCCAACATTACCCTAGCCATTTCGCCTCCTGAAGCTATTTGGGCTAAGGGATACGTTCCCTCCCCAGGATTAGGTTGGAAATAAAATTCAATTTCATCTTTACCTACAGGTCCTGGGTCTTCCCGGCAGCGTAAGGCAATAGTCACCTTTGCCGCTGGCATGGCTAGCTCCCGTAAGACCACTTGAATTTCCTTTTCTAATTCCTTTGCTGCTTTAAGACGTAAATGGTGGAGTTTAGCAGCTTTTTCTTCATAAACGGAAAGTAAATTTTCACTTTCTTTTTCTAAGCGGGAAGCTAACTCCTCGCTTTGCTCTAAACGGGCCAGGGTGGCGGCTGCTTCTTCGCGGAAACGTAAGATGTCTTCCAAGGTACGGCCGTATTTTCTATGCAAGCGCCGCAAAGTTTCTAGCCTATCTTCTATTTCCTGCAATCGCTTAGGATCGAACTCAAGGGCCTCCCTATAAGAGCGCAGGGCCTTAGCTACCTCTTCCACTTGTAAGCTGGCCTCTTCTAACATGGTCACCCATTTCTTTAATCCGGGATCTAAGTTAGCCATGGAGATAAGAATTTCCCCCGCTTGGGCTAGAAGATCATAAGCCGAGGCTTGTCTCACCCCTCCTCCGAAGAGATGGGTATAAACCATCTCTGCGCCCCTGGCCAGCTCTTCCGCGGAAGTTAGTATCTTAAGCTCTTGCTTAAGTTCTTCTTCTTCACCCAGCTTGGGAGCCGCTCGATCTATTTCCTCTATCTGGAACCGTAATAAGTCTTTCTGCCTTTCCCGCTCACTAGGATCACCATACAATTCTTCTAGCTCATGCTTAACTGCCCGCCAACGGCTATATATCTCTGTTATTTCCTTACGCAAAGTTGTAAGGCCTGCAAAACTGTCTAATAGCTGTAGCTGGTAGGTAGGACGCAGGAGGGATTGGTAAGCGTGCTGGCCGTGGATGTCTACTAGATGCTGGCCTATTTTTTGATACATAGACAAGGTAACCGGGCGACCATTGATCCGGCAAGAATGGCGGCCGCTCCGGCTCAATTCCCGCGTTAAAAGAAGGCTTCCATCTTCTTCCGGTTTAAAACCTAGCTCTTTTAAGATTCCTTCTACGCCTTTTAAATCCTGGCAATAAAAAAGCCCACTAACACATCCCCGCTCGGCTCCCTCGCGTAGGTATTCCCCAGATGCCCGAGCTCCTACTAGCAAACCTATGGCATCTATGATTATAGATTTCCCTGCCCCTGTTTCTCCAGTAACTACGTTTAGCCCAGGCCCTAAATTTAGCTTCAGTTTTTCAATTAAAGCAAAATTTTCTATTTGAAGTTCGGCAAGCATACTCCTTTACCTCCTGTGGTGCAGGAGAGCGTGGAAACGTTCTAAGATTCCTGGTACGGCTTCCTTAGGTCTTACAATAACCAAGATGGTATCATCTCCCGCTACAGTCCCTATAATCTCTGGCCACTCCACCTGGTCAATACAGGAGGCTACAGCATGGGCAGTACCTGGAAGGGTTCGAATAACGACTAGATTCTCACTAAAGTCTACTTTAAGAACTGAGTCTTGGAAAAGCCTTTCTAAACGGAGGTAAGGATTGGAACGCCTATCTTCTGGGGGAAGGGCATAGCGGTACCTGTTCTCACCAAAAGGAACTTTTATAAGTCCTAGCTCTTTGATGTCCCGCGATACAGTAGCCTGGGTAACCTTTAAACCCCTTTTCTTAAGTTCTTGGGTTAACTGCCACTGGGTAGCCACAGGTTTTTCAGTAATGATGCCCAGGATAAGCCGCTGGCGAGCAGCCTTATCCATCCTTACCCCCCTTCCCTAAACTTCTCCCGGAGAAGACTATAGAAGGACCGGTCCCGGAGCCTTATTAACCGCGCCGGAAAGGAAGCTCGGGTGGTTACTATTTCATCTTTGTGGATTAAATTTATTCCCTGCTGGCCATCCACGGTAAGCATCACTTCGGCGCTAGCAGTATAAACCCTCACCCGGATCTCTTGTTCTGCTGGTACCACCAGCGGCCGGGCATAAAGGGTATGGGGGCATATGGGGGTTAGGATCATTACCTGTAGTTGGGGCGAAACTAAAGGACCTCCCGCAGATAGGGAGTAAGCCGTGGACCCGGTTGGGGAGGAAATGATGAGACCATCCGCGCGGTAGGTATCGAGGTAATAGGGACCTATGTAAACTTCCAACCTTAGCATACGGGAGAAAGCTCCTTTAGTAATGACCACATCATTTAAAGCCCAAAATTGTTTTTGAGATCCCTGGCGTTCTAAATAACTTGCTAGCATCATGCGCTCTTCGATGCGGAAACGTCCTAAAAGGAGCTGTTCTACGGCTGGAAAGAGTTCCTTCACTTCAATTTCAGTAAGGAAACCTAAATGGCCTAAGTTTACTCCTAAAATAGGGGTACCCCAGGGAGCCATGATGCGTGCAGCTCGAAGAAGGGTCCCATCACCTCCCAAGGATAACACACAATTAGCGGTGGCCAGGGTTTCGGGTTCAGCCCCCCACCAGGGGCAACCTAATTTTACAGCATTGCTCTTTAGGATTAGGGGCTCAACCCCTCGCTGTTCCAGCCACCTAGCTAGTTCTAACGTTACCTCACCCACTCCTAATTTATCCAAGTTAGCAATAAACCCTATTTTCTGCAACCCCGTCCCTCATTTCCAGGAAACATAACCTAAATTATTCTTAAGTTCAATTATACCATAAGATATCTAATGCACTTGGGCATGGGCCTTATCCACAACTAGGGGGATTAGACTTTTAAGCTCTTCTTCTCCAAGACCTGGGGCATCTAAGATAAGCCAAAGGAAAAACTCCCGGTTCCCTTCCGGTCCTAGGAGGGGAGAAAAGGTAAGACCCCGGACACCAAAACCCTGGGAGCGGGCACCGAAAGCTACTTCTCGTAATACTTGGCGGTGAACCTCGGGGTCCCGTACCACCCCCCGTTTACCTACCTTTTCCGGTCCAGCTTCAAATTGGGGTTTAACTAAGGCTAAAACCTGGCCTTCAGGTTTTAAACAGCGCGCTACGGCATCCCATACTTTATTAAGCGATATAAAAGATAGATCTAAGGTCGCCAGGTCCACTCGTTCGCCCAAAATCTCCGGTGTTAAGTATCTTAAGTTTATACGTTCATGGACCACCACCCGGGGATCTTGCCGGAGCCTCCAGTCTAATTGACCATAACCCACATCTACAGCATGAACCCTTATAGCTCCATGTTTCAAAAGGCAATCCGTAAACCCTCCGGTGGAAGCCCCTGCATCCAAAGCCACCTTGCCTTTAGGGTCCACCGGGAAAACTTCCAAGGCATGTTGTAATTTTAGCCCACCCCGGCTTACATAAGGGCAGGGAGAGCCTATTACTTTTAATTGAGCATTAACTGGTATCATGGTCCCTGGCTTGGTCACCTTCTGCCCCTCTACTAGGACCTCGCCAGCCATGATGGCTACTCGCGCCCTTTCCCGGCTAGGAAACAACCCCCTTTCTACTAGCAGCAAATCCAACCTCTTCTTAGGACTCACCTAAATCTTCCTCCTAAGGCTTACCCTTTAATTCAAAAATAAAGTCTCCACAGCTTGAGCAATGGCCGGGGCGGTAAGGCCTAGTTTCTCCCTCAACATATCAGGTTTCCCGTGCTCCACAAAAATATCCCTGCTGATACCTAAGGTTTTAACTTTTACACCCGTACATCCAGCCTCAGCCAAGGCCTCCAAAACTGCGCTTCCAAACCCTCCAGCCACCACATGTTCCTCTAAAGTCACAAGGTGTCCCGTTTTTTGGGCCCATTCCACGATCAGGTCTTTATCTAAAGGTTTAATGAAACGAGCATTGATAACAGCTACTTCGAGCCCCTGGGTGGCCAGCCTTTCAGCCGCTTCCAAGGCCGCATACACTAAGGGGCCAATGGCTACAATGACCGCTTGCCGACCATCCCGCAAAATTTCTCCTTTGCCTACAGGTAATGGACGTGCTGGATCTTCCAGGGGCACTCCCACCCCCGGACCTCGCGGATAACGCAAGGCCACAGGTCCCTCAATTTGAAGAGCGGTTACCAACATATCTTTAAGCTCTTGCTCATCCTTAGGCGCCATAAGGACCATCCCCGGAATACACCGCAAAAGGGCTATATCAAATATGCCCTGGTGCGTCTCCCCATCTTCTCCTACCAGTCCTGCCCGGTCCAGCACTAGGGTAACCGGAAGATGCATCAGGGCCACATCATGGATCACTTGGTCCACGGCTCGCTGGAGGAAAGTTGAGTAAATCGCTACCACAGGACGGAAACCCATGGTGGCCAGGCCGGCTGCCAGGGTCACCGCATGCTGCTCTGCAATACCTACATCGAAAAAGCGTGCTGGGAACCGCCGGGCAAAGGGCATGAGGCCTGTCCCTTCCGGCATAGCCGCTGTAATAGCCACTATCCGTTCATCTTTCTCTGCTTGGCGGACAAGTTCGGCACCGAACACAGAAGTAAAGGTAGCCGGTCCAGAAGAAGGTAACACCTTCCCAGTATGGGGATCAAAAGGGCCTACTCCATGGAATACCTCCGGCCGGGCTTCCGCTGGAGGATAACCTTTACCCTTTTGGGTTACGACATGCACTAGGACCGGCCCCGGGGTCCGGCGAGCCTGCTTAAGCACTTCTTTAAGCTGGGATAGATTGTGACCATCGATGGGTCCTAAATAGGTAAACCCTAGCTCCTCAAAAAGCATACCTGGGATAACTAAATATTTAAGGCTATCCTTTAAACGCTCTATCAATTTTAAAAAATGCGGTCCTACCCGGGGCAGGCGTCTCAAGATAAACTCTAGTTCCTCTTTACTCCGGAAATAGCGAGGATCTGTGCGCAACCGGGAAAGATAAGCAGCAAGCCCCCCTACCGGACCCGAAATTGACATTTCGTTATCGTTTAATACCACAATCAAATGGGTTTTGAGGTGACCAGCATGGTTCAAAGCCTCAAAGGCCATACCGCCAGTCAAGGCTCCATCGCCAATAACCGCCACGACCTCAAAATCTTCTCCTCTTAAATCCCGGGCCAGAGCTATCCCTAGGGCAGCAGATATGGAGGTGCTGCTATGCCCAGTATTAAAAACATCATGGGGGCTCTCTGACCTTTTAGGAAAACCGCTTAAGCCCCCGAACTGGCGCAAAGTAGCAAATCGATCCCTTCGCCCGGTAAGGATCTTATGGACATAACATTGATGCCCTACGTCCCAAATTATTTTATCCCTAGGTGAGTGGAATACAGTGTGTAAGGCCAGGGTAAGTTCCACCACCCCCAGATTAGGGGCCAGATGGCCACCTGTTCTAGCCACCACGGATATTAATTCTTCCCGTATTTCTTGGGCCAAGATTTCTAACTGCTTAAGGCTTAAGGATTTTAGATCTTCCGGCGAGTTGATCTTGTTTAGGAGCCTCATGAACTCCTACCTTTCCGTCTTGTATTGTTTATAGGTATTAGAGATCTCCCTGTTAACCTCTCTAGAAAGTATAGAATACGGCCTACCCAGAAAACTATTTCATTAGCCTCCCGCAAGGCAAAGCTTTTACCTAAAGCCTTGCCCCCCACGGTTAAGCCAGAAATAGTCGCCGTCATGGCCGTACTTATCCATATATCCTGGGCAGATCCTCCTACCAAGCGGAAAAGGATGCTCGCTCCTATAGCTCCGCTTAAGGTAGCGCATACATCGCCCACTACGTCATTGGCGAAGCTAGCTACCCGATCGGCGTTACGAAGGAGCCATAAAGCTTCTCTCGCACCCTCTACCTTTCTAGCAGCGCGAGCATGCAAAGGTGGTTCTAGGGCTGCCGCTACCGCTATACCTAGAATATCAAAGGCTATACCTATAAGAATAATTACTACTAGTAGAATAAAAGAGACCAGGAAGGAAGCTAAACGTCCAATGAAAGTCTGGGATAAGTAACCTAAGCTTAAGGCCAAAAAAAAAGTACCAATACCTGTAGTTAGTGCATTTCGCCACGGTTTTCGGTTTCGGTTTTTAGTACTACCCAAATAGCAGGACTCCCCTTAATTTACAAGGACTATTCTCCCTTACCGCTACAGTGGGTGGCGACCTGCCAGGTAAACGTTGTGGCTTAGGTCCAGCAGGTTTTCCCGGCAACCTACCGCCCGTCGCCGCAAGCGGCGGTTCCCCTTTAAAGGTTGCCCTGTAACGTCGCCGTATACAGAGCTGGATCACCACTTAGCACACACTTTAATCCCTGGCAGGCCTTACCAGCAAAGCGGTAAACAGCCTAGGAGTTTTCCTCCACAGCACCCACCCTTCCCTAGCCTCTTTTGCAGTTGTGGTTTCAACAGCCAGTTTCCACCACAACCACTCAAGGCAGGCTACGCTGCAGCCAGCACCCTTTGTACCGACTGCAGGTTTATACCCCAAGCCATAGTACTCATCCCTAGTGTAGACTTTCCCACGCACTTGGGTCTCCGCGGAAGGAGGGTCAACGCCTACATGCCTTTGTAGATCGCCCCCCTTCCTTAACTCCCAGCACCAGCCCCCGACTGGGCGTCGGCAGCCAGCACCAGGAACTTCATCGCTGTGCCCTTGACGGATTTTTAGGCCCGTCTTCAGGAAGGGCAGCACTGACTAGGATACTGCGCCACCCACTAAACTGGTAGGCCTAAGCCCTGGTAGCATGTATTATAAGGTATAAAAGAACCCCCCAGCAAGGTGAATGAATAAGAACTATCGCTAGCCACAGCTCGCCATGAGGGTTAGAGGAAAAGAAATCTTATAAGACTTTATGTACTTTACTATAGCTTGCTTTTGCAAGCCCTTACTTTACTTTAGACCCCATCACACCTTAAAAGCCATCTAAGTGCAGACAAAGTAAACCTCGGCTGCGGAAGGTCCCCCTAACCCTTACGCTCCACTATATAACGGGCTATGGCCTTTAAGGGCCATGCAGCTTCCCCTAGCTCTGCTGCTATAATGGCCGCCCGGGTGGCGAGTTCCTGGGCTCTTTGCCTCGATTCTTCTATACCGAAGCAGGCTGGATAAGTGAGCTTTTGTTTTTTGCTGTCGCTCCCCGCTACCTTCCCGGTATAATAGAATTCCCCTTCTATATCTAGCAAATCATCTACAATTTGAAAAGCAAGCCCGATATCTTCACCGTAACGGGTTAACTTATCCAGCTGCTCCGTGGTCGCTCCCCCTAGGAGGCCGCCGATGCGGACGCAAGCCCGGATAAGGCTACCCGTCTTATGGCGGTGAATATATTCCACAAGCTGAGCTTCTGGTGGCTGGCCTTCGGAGAGAAGATCCACTACCTGACCCCCGACTAGTCCCTGGCTACCTGCAGCTTGAGCTAGCTCACGGACAGCAGCCAGGGTGGCTTCTGGGCTGCTCCCAACTTCCACCTGAGCTGCCAGGACACCGAAAGCCGCGGTAAGCAAGGCATCCCCGGCCAGGATAGCTATGGCTTCCCCATAAACTTTATGACAAGTCAAGCGCCCCCGCCGGTAATCATCATTATCCATGGCAGGGAGGTCATCATGGATAAGGGAATAAGTATGAAGGAGCTCTACTGCGCAAGCCGCAGGCAAAAGCCTTTGGGGAGGGCATCCTACTGCTTCCCCTGCCGCTAAAACCAATATAGGGCGGAGCCTTTTCCCCCCGGCAAAAAGGCTATAGCGCATGGCTTCATGTATGAGGGGGGGGAAAGATCTGGCTGGGGGAAGAACGTGCTCTAGCGCCTCTTCCACGAGCTTGCGACGGTTAGCAAGATAATCTGCCAAGTCCATGGCCCTATACCTCCGGCAGTTCCAATTCCCGGATAACCAGTTCTCCATCCTCCTGGGCCATCAAGATCTGGAGCTTATGTTCAAACTTATTAAGCTGCTCCCGGCAAAAACGAACTAGCCGTATACCCTCCTGGTAATAGTCCAGGGCCTCTTCTAATTTAAGATTTCCACCCTCCAGGGCTTGGACAACAGCCTCTAACTTACCTAAGGCCTCTTCAAAGGTTAATTTCCTTTCTCTTTCTCCTGCCAACTCCGTTCCCCCTCTACTTTATCTACCAAGCATTGGAGGGCGCCCGCCCGTAAAATAACCTCCACTCTATCCCCTGGGTTTACCTCGTTGCTGCAGCGTACTACGCGGCCGTCTGGGTAGGTTCGGCAGACCGCATATCCCCGCCGTAAAACAGTCAAAGGGCTAGCTGCCTCCAACCGGGTGATTAAAAGCTCAAGTTTTTTAGCCCTCTCTTGCCATAACAGGGACCACGCAGCTTCTAGCCGCTGCTCCAAAACATCCAGATACTGCTGCCGAGAATATATTTCTTGTTCGGGCCGAGCAAGCCCCCGGCTTTGTACCAGCCGCTCTAGCCTCTCCTTCATAAACTGTAATCTATAAAGAACACTACGGTCCAGCCGTTCTTTAAGTTTCAATACCTCTCGTTCTAGTTCAGCCCGTACAGGGACAGCCATTTCAGCTGCTGCAGAAGGAGTAGGGGCACGGCGGTCAGCTACCAGATCGGCTATAGTGTAATCCGTCTCATGGCCTACAGCAGTTATAACTGGTATCCGCGAGGCATAAATGGCCCGGGCCACTTCCTCGGTGTTGAAGGCCGAAAGCTCTTCCGTTGACCCTCCCCCGCGACCCACAATTATTACATCTACCTTTCCCCAGCGGTTTAAGTTTTCTATAGCAGCCACTATTTCCTCTACAGCTGTCTCTCCCTGTACAGAAGCAGGGGCCAGGACGATACCCATACCCGGGTACCTTCGCCGGACAACGGTAAAGACATCTCGCCAAGCCGCACCATCTAAGGAAGTAACCAAGCCTATTCTCTGGGGAAGCTTAGGAAGAGGTCGTTTGCGTGTGGGATCAAAGAGGCCTTCCTTTTCTAGCCGCTTCTTTAACTCCTGCAGGGCCGCCTCTATCAGACCCATTCCCGCCGGGTAAAGATCCTGTACATAAAGCTGGTACAGGCCATCCCGCTCGTATACGCTAATATACCCTCGAGCGATAACCTGTTTTCCGTTCTCCGGCCTAAACCCAAGGTTGCGGCAGCGGCCCTGGAACATAACGCAGCGCAGGGCCGCTACCTTATCCTTTAGGCTAAAATACAGGTGTCCGGAGGAATGCCACTTTAGATTAGATATTTCACCCTTCACCCAAAGGTTACTAAGGCGGATATCCTTATCCAATAAGGCCTTAATGTAAAAGGTGACCTCACTTATAGTTAGGATGCGCTGCCGGTTTAACACGCCCGCCGGGCAGCCTCCACCGTGTTCTTAAGGAGCATAGCAATGGTCATGGGACCTACCCCACCAGGGACCGGGGTGATCCAGGAAGCTTTTGAGCTTACACTCTCAAAGTGCACATCACCCACCAGCCTCCCGTCCGGCAGGCGGTTAATACCTACGTCTATAACTACTGCACCTTCTTTAACCATATCGCCAGTTATAAGTTCGGGTTTCCCCACAGCCGCTACTAATATATCCGCTTGACGACATTCAGCCGCAAGATCAGCCGTACGGGAATGGCAAATGGTCACCGTGGCATGGCGAGCTAAAAGCATCATAGCCATAGGCTTGCCCACAATATTACTGCGCCCTACCACTACCGCTTTTTTCCCCTTAGGATCTATACCAGCCCGTTCCAATAAGACCATGCACCCGTGGGGTGTACAGGGATAGAAACATTTGTCCCCTATCACCAGATTACCTACATTAGAAGGGCTAAAGCCGTCCACATCTTTATCTAAAGCTATACTATCGATCACCTTTTTCTCGTCAATATGGTCGGGCAGAGGTAGCTGGACCAGGATTCCGTGGATACGGGGATCATGGTTAAGCTGATCAATAAGCTGTAGGACCTCTTCCTGGGTAGTACTGGCAGCCAACCTATGCACCTCGGAATATATTCCTACTTCTTCACAGGCTCGATGTTTATTGCGCACGTAAACCTGGGAGGCGGGGTCATCTCCCACCAGGATAACCGCCAGCCCAGGGGTGATACCGCGCGCTTTCAATTCCTCTACTTCCCTTTTAACTTCTTCCCGTACTTCGGCCGCAATTTTTTTACCATCTAATATATTAGCCATTGCTCCTACTCCCCTTTCCTCGAAGATAAGCATCGATGGCCCGGGCAGCCTTTTTACCAGCACCCATGGCCAGGATAACCGTAGCTGCACCAGTTACAATATCCCCGCCAGCGAAGACACCCGGCCGGGAGGTGGCCCCTGTTTCCTCATCAGCAGCGATAGTCCCTTTCTTGGTGAGCTCTAAGCCAGGGGTGGTACGGAGCACGAGGGGATTAGGTCCCTGGCCGATGGCTATGACTACAGTATCTACTTCCATATAGTATTCTGAACCAGGGATAGGTACGGGTCGACGCCGACCGCTAGCATCCGGTTCGCCCAGTTCATACCGGATGCAAGTCATGCCCTTAACCCATCCGGCCTCATCACCGTGGATCTCTACCGGGCTGGTTAAAAAGTGAAATTCTACACCTTCTTCCTCAGCATTTTCCACTTCTTCTTTACGAGCGGGCATTTCTTCTGCTGAACGCCGGTAAACGATCATAGATTTTTTAGCTCCTAACCGCAGGGCTGTACGGGCAGCATCCATGGCCACATTGCCTGCCCCGATCACAGCTACCCGTTCACCCACTTTAATGGGGGTAAGATACTCGGGAAAAAGGTAAGCTTTCATTAAATTGGTGCGGGTGAGGAACTCATTGGCCGAATATACTCCCAGGAAATTTTCCCCCGGTATACCCATAAAGTGAGGAAGCCCAGCACCGGTACCGATAAATACAGCATCATAACCGTTCTCCAAAAGTTCGTCCACCGTTACCATTTTCCCTACTACAGAGTTAGTCCGTATCTCTACACCTAAGCGCCGGATATAGCCCACTTCGGCCTGCACGATCCTTTTAGGCAGGCGGAATTCGGGTATGCCGTACATCAGGACACCGCCTGGAACATGAAGGGCTTCAAAAATGGTAACTTTATGCCCCATACGGGCTAGATCCGCAGCCGCCGTAAGACCAGCCGGGCCTGAACCGATGACTGCCACTTTAAACCCAGTAGGAGGTGGTAAAGTGGGCACCTCACTGCCTCCCTGGCTCAGTTGATAGTCGGCAGCGAAGCGCTCTAGCCTTCCAATAGCCACCGGCTCCCCTTTTTTGGACAAAGTGCAATACTTCTCGCATTGGTTCTCCTGGGGACAGACCCGGCCGCAGATGGCGGGGAGATTGTTTTTTTCTTTAATCTTTTTAATAGCCCCTTCAAAATCTCCTTGCTTGATAAAATTAATAAAGCTCGGGATATCTATCTCCACTGGGCAACCCTGACGGCAGGGGGCTTTCTTGCATTGCAGGCACCTTTCCGCTTCAAGCCTTGCCTGTTCTTCCGTGTAGCCCAAGGCCACTTCTTGGAAATTACGGATACGTTCTTTTGCCGGCTGGCAAGGCATGGGAGTTTTCTTAGGGGTTACTGGCATCGACAACTCCCCCCTTCGCCCGTATGATAAGCCAAGGCCCGGGCCTCTTCCTCACGGTACATATTTAGCCTCCGCAAAGCTAGCTCCCAATCCACAAGATGGGCATCGAACTCTGGGCCATCTACACAAGCAAATTTAGTTTCCCCGCCTACACTTACCCGGCAGGCACCGCACATACCCGTACCATCGACCATGATAGGATTCATACTTACAATGGTGGGTACCCCGAACGGCCTAGTTGTCTCTGCCACAGCCCGCATCATTACCACCGGGCCGATCCCCCAAACCCTGTCTACTCGCCCGTCGCGGCGTAAGACTTCAGCCAAAAGGTCGGTAACGAATCCTTTATGGCCGTAGGTTCCATCATCTGTAGCCACTAAGAGCTCGTCGGAAATAGCTCGCATCTCTTCTTCTAAGATAAGGAGTTCCCGCGTACGGGCTCCTATAATAGATATCACCTCATTACCAGCTTCCTTTAAAGCCCTAGCTATGGGGTAAACGGGAGCCACTCCCACTCCTCCGCCTACGCATACCACCCGCCCATATTTTTCAATTTCGGAAGGCTGCCCTAAAGGGCCCACAAAGTCAGCGAGGTAATCCCCTTCCTTTAACTCACCTAGTTTGCGGGTGGTGTACCCCACTTCCTGAAAAATCATGGTAATAGTGCCCTGTTCCCGATTAAAATCAGCAATGGTAAGAGGGATACGCTCCCCTGGCTCATCTATACGCAAAATGACAAACTGCCCAGCTGCTGCTTTAGCAGCAACCATGGGAGCCTCCACTTCTAGTAGCTTAATATTCTTAGCCAATTCTTTTTTCTTGACTATGCGATACACTTAACTTAATGCACCTCCCCTTCTCCCTTTAATGTTCTCTAACAGGACGCATGTCCGTTTAATATTTCGGCTTAAAAAACCATATTCCTGCTTAAGACCAACAAGAAAAAACACCAGAAATCCACCACCCGAGCATTTAGGAAGCCTAGCGGGCCATTCTGGCCCTTGACCCGCCTATAAATTAGGGTTTAATATCTTTAAAGATATGGAGGTACCTGCATGAACCAAAACAAGCGTTTTCTCTATCTTTTAAGCCTCGGACATTTCCTTACCGATCTTAACCAAGGGCTGTTGCCTATTTTTTTATCCATCTATAAGGAACAATTTAGCCTTTCGTATACTGCCGCCAGCCTGGTAGCGCTTATTTCTAACTTAAGCTCTTCAGTTATCCAACCTCTTTTCGGATTCTGGTCTGATCGTCGCGGAAGCCGCTGGATGCTTCCTGCTGGATGTTTTCTAGCCACCTTAGGTATGGCCCTAGCTGGCTGGGCCCCCAATTATTTAACCCTCATTTTGGCTGTATTCTTAAGCGGCCTAGGAGTTGCAAGTTACCATCCGGAAGCTTCCAAAACAGCCCATTATCTAAGCGAGGAGCAACAAGCTAGCTCGATGGCTATCTTCTCAGTAGGTGGAAACTTAGGTTTCGGCCTTGGACCCTTGGTGGCTGCTTTTCTCCTCGCCCATGGAGGGACTAGGTCTTCACCCTTTCTACTCTTCCCAGCAGGTCTCCTCTCGGTATACCTATGGTATTCCTTGCCGCTCCTGGGGCGGATACTAGCCAATGTGTCTTCGTCTTCCCCAAAACCATCACCAAGATATAAAGAAGAAGGAAATCAGGTCCTTCGCGCTGGGAATACCAAAGCCTTACTACTTCTTTTGGCTATAGTAATACTCCGTTCCTGGCTCCATGCTGGTATGACCTTTTATATCCCTTTCTATTTTATTAATTACCTAGGTGGAGATCCTACATTTTCAAGTAGTCTCCTCGGGATATTCTTGGTAGCCGGTGCCCTAGGAACCCTGGTTGGAGGGCATTTGGCTGACCGTTGGGGAGCGCGTCGCCTTATTCTTCTTTCCATGGCACTCATGATACCGTTGGCACTTTCCTTACCCCATGTTCGCCCACCCTGGCTTTACCTTCTGGTAGGTGTCTCTGGATTTATCTTGATTTCTAGTTTCGCCCCTTCCATTGTCTTAGCCCAGAATCTCCTACCTGGGCACGTGGGTATCGCCTCCGGGTTAATGATTGGGTTTGCTGTAGGCACAGGAGGGCTAGGGTTAACTATATTAGGAGGGATAGCCGATACAATAGGAGTCCCGCAAACCCTTTCCCTAATGAGCCTGTTACCCATTCTGGCCCTGGGGTTAGGCCTCTTTCTCCCCGATGTGCGCCGGGCTCTATCGGTTTAACCTCATCACTTTAAGATACCCCTTCTAGTCCTAAGAGGGCTACTCCTATGGCATTGTCTGTACTATGCTGGGGTTCAGCAAAATATAGCTTCCCGCCTACGGCTCGGTGTTCTAGCCGATGGCGCAAGCGTTCACGCAAGAAAAGATTAGCTGCCACCCCGCCCACGAGAAGTATTTCCCGGTATCCGGTTTCTTCCATCAAGGGCCGTAAAACCTTCTCTAGGGTATTAGCAATACACCTTTCTACTGCTCGGGCTACGGCAGCAGGCGGAGCACCTTGCTGGATAAGGCGTTCAGCGTGGGAGGCTGGCCCGGAAAAGCTGAAATTATAGCCGCGTACGGCGGAAGGGAGGGTTACCTCTTCTGCGTCTGATCCTGCTTCCCGGGCCAGCTGTTCCAGGTGTGGCCCAGCGGGAAAAGGTAAGCCCAGAAGAACGCCGATACGATCAATTAATTGCCCGGCGTTAAGGTCTGTACTGCCGCCCACTTTCTTTAGTTTAAGGCTCCCTTTTTCATGCTCCACTAGCAATATTTCTGAAGTTCCCCCGGAAAGATGAACAGCTATAAAGGGCTTCCTGGGAACAAACCCCGCTGACCATAGGCCGGCCCGCAGGTGACCCTCTTGATGGGTGGTGGACCAAAAAGGTACTCTCAAGGCAGCAGAGAGAATACGGCCTTGGTGAGCGGAAACAGTAAAAACAGGCATATAAGAACCGGGAACCGGTCTTGGCTTAATGGAAGCTGCCACGGCCCGGAGTTCCCGGGGAGAAACCAATTCAAAGGCGCGAAGTAGGAGCTCGGGAAGGTTTCCTATATGCTGAAAAACCGCCATAGATTGCTGCAGCCCGTATTCTCCCTCAGGTACCCGCAGCAACCGGCGGTCCTCAAAAAGAAGCTTTCCTTGAGTATCTACTATGGCTATGGCCGTAGTATAACAGCTAGTATCGATCCCCAGGACAGCCACCTTTAAACCTTACCCTACCTTCCCCGAAATCGCCTTCTATAACATCCTAATTGCCTGGTTATCTCTCTTTTTATGTACTTACCTTACCTTCCTCGAAATCCCGCCGTATAGTATCTAAAATCCCGTTTATAAAAGCGGAAGCCTCTTCGGTACTAAAGATCTTGGCCAATTCCACAGCCTCGTTTATGGCCACCGTAGAGGGGATTTCCTCTCGTAAAAACAGGAGTTCATAAAGACCTAGGCGTAAAATGTTACGGTCCACCACTGGCATACGCTCTACCGGCCAACCTATAGCGTACTTATCCAACAGCTCATCTAACTTCTCCCGCTTTTCCCCCACCCCTCGGACTAACTGGCGGGCAAAGGAGGCCTCCTCTGGATCTAAGCTTTTCCCTTCCAGTACCTGCTCTAAGGCAGCCTCACCCGGTATACGCCCGATATCGGCGGCAAACAAAGCTTGCAATGCTCTACGCCTAGCCTTTCTCCGGCTCAAAACTTAAGCTTCGCCCCTTTCTACCAGCGCCTGCGGGAGATATGTTTCCACCATTCTGACCAACCCTGGCCGCTATCCAGGTGACGACCTATAAAGTAACCTATGAGCATACAAAAAGCAATAAAGAGCGTCTTCCCCAACCCCAGGGCAGCTACAGCCAGCCCAAAGAGCAATCCTAACGCAAGGCCACATATCTTACCCTTATGCTCACGCCATATTTTAAGTAATTCGTCTTTATCCAACCCTGCTTCACCCCTAGTCCACACGCCTTAAGGTCTCATAAGCGATACCATTGATCAAGACCCGCACCTCTAAAATATCAAGACCTGCTGTACCAGTTACATACCGGCGCACGTTTTCCTGGAGCTCTTGGGCTAGGGTGGGTAAATTTTGGTCCGGGCTTGCGGTTACCTCTAGGGATAGGGCTACTCCCTCTGGTAAAAGTTTAAGCTTAGGCCTAATCTCCCGGAGGCCTTTAACCTGGCGAGCGCCCCGTATAACTAGCTGTTCTAAAGCGGTAGAAGTGATGGTAACTTCTCCTCCCTCTCCTCGATAAATACTCACCTGTTCCACTTTGCTACGAGGTACCCTTAGGCTAACCCAGAAAAACCGCCAAGATACTAAAAACAGAACTGCTGCTATTATAGCTCCTACTACCCGATAGTCGGTTCTGGTGAGGGTGTACTCGTAAAGATCGAGAAGGAGGGTCCACCCAGCACTGGTAAGAAGGAAACTCAAACTTAAAGCAGCTATTAATAATGAATAAAGGGCGAGGACCGCCCGTTCAAAAAAAGCCACTTACCAACCCGCCTCCCCTAGCGTACCCGGCTCATTTCTTCTTCAGGTGCCTTCTCTTGGGGGAAAGCTACTCCCTGTACGTGAACATTTACTTCTACCACCCTAAGGCCGGTCATGCTTTCAATAGATCTCTTCACGCGCTCCTGGATTTTGATGGCTACATCCGGTATCCGCACTCCGTAGTCTACAATAACAAAGAGATCTACTGCTGCTTCCTTTTCTCCTACTTCCACCTTTACTCCTTTAGAAAGGTTTTTCCTCCCCAGCATTTCAGCAATACCGCCAGCAATACCGCCGCTCATACCAGCTACGCCTTCTACCTCTGTAGCAGCAAGACCAGCTATGATGGCTACCACTTCATCAGCGATCCTAATGGAGCCCAATTCAGTAGATACCTCAGGGGGGGATACGGTTTTAGTGGGTTCCACTGGATAAGCACCTGCCTTTCCCAGATTTCTCCTCCATTATACCAGACCTACCCCGTTCTTACAACGTTTTAAAATCTAATCCGCCAAGCGGCGTTGGATAAAGTTAGTATATACTTCTCCCCGGCGGAAAAAGGCATTGTCCAGGATTTTAAGGTGGAAGGGGATGGTGGTGGGTATACCCTCGATGACCATCTCTTGCAAGGCACTCCGCATCCTGGCTATAGCCTCTTCCCGGGTAGGGGCCCAAGCGATAACTTTGGCCACCAGGGAATCGTAGTAAGGAGGTATCTCATACCCTGGATAGAGGGCACTGTCCACCCGGATGCCGAAACCTCCCGGTGCATGGTATTTTTCTACGCGGCCTGGTGAGGGCCGGAAATTCTGGGCCGGATCTTCAGCATTGATCCTGCACTCTAAGGCGTGACCCCGTATCTCAATGTCCTCTTGCCGGTAAGGGAGTTTCTCCCCCGCCGCAATAAGGAGCTGGGCTTTGACGAGGTCTATTCCTGTAACCGCCTCTGTAACCGGATGTTCTACTTGAATGCGGGTGTTCATCTCAATAAAGTAATACCGTCCGTGTTTATCTAATAAAAACTCTACTGTTCCTGCGCCATAGTATCCCACAGCTGCTGCAGCCTTTACGGCAACGGCCCCCATCTCTTGGCGCAGCTCCGGTGTTAAAGCAGTAGAAGGAGCTTCTTCTAACACTTTTTGGTGCCGGCGTTGGATGGAACAATCCCTTTCTCCCAAGTGGATAAGATGGCCATGGGTATCTCCTAAAACTTGAAACTCAATATGTCGCGGTTCTTCTATATACTTTTCTAGATAAATATGGCCATTACCGAAAGCTGCCTCGGCTTCCTGCTGGGCTACTTGAACCGCTCGCCGCAATTCAGCAGGATTCTGAGCCACCCGCATCCCGCGGCCCCCGCCTCCTGCTGCTGCCTTAACAATTACTGGATATCCAATTTCTTCAGCCAAGGCTAGAGCCCGCTCTACTTCCGTAACTACACCTTCCGAGCCTGGCACCACAGGTACACCAGCTGCTTTCATGGTCGCCCGGGCTTGGGCTTTATCCCCCATTAGCTGGATAGCCCGGGCTGGGGGGCCTATAAAGGTTAACCCAGAGGTAGAGCACATCTCAGCAAAATAGGCATTCTCGGCTAAAAAACCATAACCGGGATGGATAGCCTCTACTCCCGTCACCTGGGCTGCAGCAATAATACTAGGGATATTTAAGTAACTCCGTGTAGCTGGTGGAGGACCTATACAGATGGCCTCATCAGCCAGTTTAACGTGTAAAGAGTTACGATCCGCCTCCGAATAAACTGCCACAGTCCTGATACCTAGTTCACGGCAAGCGCGTATAATGCGGACAGCTATCTCTCCACGGTTGGCGATAAGTACCTTCTTAAACACGAGCTTCCCTACTCCTTTTCCAGGCGGAAAAGAACCTGGCCATATTCTACTGGCTGACCGTTTTCCACCAGGATTTCTACTACTCGCCCATGTATGTCAGCGGTGATCTCATTCATCAACTTCATGGCTTCAATAATACATAGAGTCTGTCCAGGCTTAACTCGGCTACCGATTTCTACAAAGGGCGGGGCATCTGGAGCCGGCGCCCGGTAAAAGGTCCCTACCAGAGGGGCTTTTACCTCTACTATCTCAGTAGCCGGAGAAGGCTCTTCCTTAACCGGAGGAGGAACTAGCTGTTCATAAGCCTGTACAGGTCCAGAGGCAGGCGAAGGTACTGCACTAGTACTACCTCGTCTAATGCTGACTTTGACGCCTTCACTTTCTAGGTTAAGTTCCGTCACCCCTGTCTCTTCCAGAGCTTTTATAAGCTCTACAATATCTTTCAGATTCACTTCCCCTTTCACCTCCCCACCTTCTACTTCCTTTCTTACACCGGCTTTCACTTCTTTCTTTTCTTCCCTGCGTCCAGGGTTTAATCTGCCAGCCCTTCTATCCTCTAGGAACTTCCGGGCCACTTGGGGAAATAGAGCGTAAGAAATTATATCTTCTTCACTTTCAGCCAGATCCCCTATCTCCTGCCTAGCCTCTTCCAACCTAGGTGAGAGGTAGTCGGCTGGCCGACCGGTTATAGGTTCTTCATCACCGATTATCTTTCGCTTTATCTCCTCATCTAAGGGAGCTGGGGGCCGGCCATAAAATCCCCGTACGTAATTTTTAACCTCTTCTGGTACCACTTTATACCTCTCACCTAATAATACATTAAGCACAGCTTGGGTTCCTACAATCTGGCTGGTAGGGGTGACCAGAGGTGGATAACCCAGCTCAGCCCTTACCCGCGGTATTTCCTTTAAAACCTCATTTATGCGGTGGGCAGCTTTTTGTTCCTTAAGCTGGTTCACAAGATTAGAAATCATGCCCCCAGGAACCTGATGTTGGAAGACCGCCATATCAGTAATACGAGTGACTCCGCGTTCATAACCTAACTTCCGCCGCAGTTCATCGAAGTACTCAGCTATTTCAAAAAGCAGTTCTAAATCGAGCCCAGTATCGTAAGGCGTACCAGCTAAGGCCCGCACCACCGTTTCTACCGGGGGCTGTGAAGCTCCAAAGGCCAAGGGGCAGGAAGCTGTATCTACTACGTCCACGCCGGCCCGGACCGCCTCTAGGTAGCTCCCCAAGGCCAGGCCACCGATATAATGGCTGTGCAACTGTACAGGTACCTTTAAATTTTCCTTAAAAAGCTTTACCAACTCATAGGCCACAGGGGGAGCAAGCAGCCCAGCCATATCCTTTATACAGATAGAATCTACTCCCATCTCCTCGAGATTCTGGGCTACATCCAGGAAGTGTTCTATGGTATGCACAGGGCTTATAGTATATACTACGGCCCCCTGGACATGGGCCCCTTCTTTTTTGGCCACTTTTATAGGAAATTCCATATTGCGTAGATCGTTTAAAGCATCGAAGATACGGATAATATCGATACCATTGGAAACCGCCCGGCCTATAAAGGCAGCTACCACGTCATCCGGGTAATGTTGATACCCTACTAAAGACTGGCCCCGCAAAAGCATCTGGAGGGGAGTACGCTTAACATATTTTTTTATAGTACGCAGGCGCTCCCAAGGATCCTCATCTAAATAGCGCAAACAAACATCGAAGGTAGCACCGCCCCATACCTCTAAGGAATGGTAACCCACACTATCTAGCTTCTCCAATATAGGGATCATATCCTTAGTGGCCATACGCGTGGCCCATAGACTCTGATGGCCGTCGCGCAGAGTAGTATCCGTTATTCTAACACCCAAGGAAAGTAAACCTCCTTAAATACTTCGTATCCTTTACCAGATGGGAAGCTTGTTGCCTCTGGTTCTTTCGCACCTTGCCCTATTATATAGGAGGTTTATTACATGGTGCAATATATAGAAACCAAGTATACATTATATTTGCGGTTTAATCGCTCGCTTTTAAGCCCAAGCAGGTACCTAAAACAAATGTGAGCGGGCTTAAAAGCCCGCTTTATCACTGTCCAGTTATAATTACCCTGTAGCCTAAAGTAAGGCTGTAGCGAAACTCTTACTTCTGAGGGATAATGCTTATCTGTTCGCGGGGGCGCCCAGTAGAACGGGAGACTAGATCTCCGATCTTGTTGGCATCTTCCTCGGTAATCTTTTCCGCCATCACTACTACGTTTACAGCCTGGGGTTGGATAAATACTGCTGCCTCTTTATATCCCTTGGCTACAATAAGTTTTTCTAGCTGAAGTTCCAAATCCATCTGCCTGGTTAGATCCATTAAGCGCTTCTGGGCTTCCTGCTTACTATCGCTTGTTGCGTTAGGATTGTCTATAATTTGCTTCAACATATCTATCTGCTGGCTACGCCGCCGATCCCTTTCTAATCGGTACTCTACAAAAAAGGCTGTGCCACCTTGCCCGGCCTTGTCTGCTGCGCTTTTTAAAATATCCTCAGCCTTTATATCTGTCTTGGAACCCTGGGAGGTAGGGGCTGTTATTTTGCTAACTTGGCGTGCCGGGCCTTCCGCTGGTGTGTCTCCTGTGGAGCTTTTAATATCCTGCCGGTCTCCTTGGATAAGATAAGCCAGGACTCCAAAGGTCAACACCAGAGCGAGCAATACTCTCATTTTATCGTTAATTTTTATCATAGTCTCCACCCCTTTTAAAGCTTTTTAGCCCTCACAAAACCTAAAGCCTTCACTTGCGCATAGGTAAAACCTGAACTTGGTGGGGAGCAAGCCCCCACAAAGTTTGCACCGCTTCGGTAAGCCGGGAACGTACCAAAGGATCATTACCCCCTTCTGCCACCACTATTACACCCTGGATTTGAGGCTTAGATTCCCTCACCACTACTGGTTCTTCCCCCTGGATGGCACTGGTACGAGCCAGTACTAGCTGGCCGTCTTCATTTGTTTCCGTGGTTACCCTGGTCGCTCCTCCTTTATCTTTTTCTTCTGTACTACGTTTGGTCGCTCTAGTATTGGTAGCGTATTGCTTAAGGGGTGTAGAAGACAAAGAGACGCTAACCTTAACCTTCCCAGCACCTTCCACTTGCTCTAGAATCGCCTGGAGCTCTACTTCCAAAGCCCGGGCAAAGGTAAAAAGCTCGCTTTCCCGGTTCTGTCCCTCCAACACTTGATTGGAAGCATGTGGTACCTGGTTCCTGGACTTGGGCTCCAGCATGTGGCCCAGGCTTAAAAAAACACTACCCAACACCAGCAATCCAATAGCTACCCACAGGTACCAGGGTGGCTTGCCCGGCAGACGCCATCCTTTAAGCCGCTCATCTAGGGCCACTGCTTCACCCCCCTTCTTGCCTGTTTTACTCTTTGGGCAGTTTATAAATATCCACTGCCCCAGGTTCTACCCCATAAAAGTAAGCTAAGGTCTGCCTTATCCTGGTTTCCACCTCTTCCGGACGGGTTTCCCTACCTAAAACTGCGGTCACATGTACCCGCCGGATTTTCGTATTACGCGGGTTCCCTGGCTCCATCTCTACCTGGACCTGTGTATCTTCTACTCCTGGTATCAGGGCTAGTAGCGCCCGCATCTGACTAGAAAGCCTCTTCCGGAAAATTTCCAGGGCAGTCTCCTCTTCGATCCTGGTAAGGGCCCCTTGAGACACCTTAAAACCCTCCTCCCGGGTATCGGGCCGCAGGTCCCAGGAGATAACTTCCAGGGTTTTACCCCGACTGAAGCTCGCTGCTAAAGGCGAAAGGATAGCCACGATTACAAATAAACCCAGGACTAAACGAACATATTTACTTAAAGCCTGTTGGGGAAGCAACATTTCCATAAGGCCGGCTAAAAGGGCGATGAGGGCTACCTGGTGAACTATTTCTCCTATTACTTCCAGCAAGATCTTAACCCTCCTCCTTACCCCCTCAGGGCCACCAGTAAATTGCCTAAAAGTACAATCACACCTATAGTTAGGTAAAACATTAGGGTCACACCGATCAAGCATGCGAAAAGAAGGAGCAAAGCCCCGCCCATTCCTTCCAAAGCATCGGAAAGCTGGTGTTCACCAAAGGGCTGTACCAGTGCAGCTGCTACCCGATAAACGAGGGCTAAGGAAACGATCTTTAAAAGAGGGAAGGCCACAAGGAAAAATATTATCACCACTCCCGTAACACCTACCGCAGTCTTTAGTAGAAGTGTAGTACCAGCTACAGTAGTCACGGCATCGGAGAGGATTTTTCCCACTACAGGTACGAAGGAGGCTGTAGCGAATTCAGCCGCCCTTAGGCTTAATCCATCGGCTACAGAACCCCCAATCCCATAGACTGAAAGAACCCCTGTGAAAAGAGTAAGCATAAGTCCTAAAAGGGCAAGGGAGAACTGGCGCAAAAGTCCAGCCAACCGGCTTATCTGGAAGCGGTCGGAAATATGGCTGACCACGCCTAAAATGGCTCCTAAATAAATTAACGGGAATATGGTACCCCGGGTAACAGTACCAGCGATAGTCAGGCTATAAGTGAGTACAGGTTGAAGTAAGGTGGAAGTAGTTAAACCTCCAGTAGCGGCTAGCAGCGTAACCAGCATAGGTAGTAAAGATTGGAAGAAGCTCACCATACGGTCGATGGCTTGGCTGGCCGCCTGTAGGGCTAGGGTAAAGGGCGTCAAAGCCAATCCAACCAAGGCCAAAAATACTACCCCATGGGCCACTTTAGCCGCTGTGCCCTCACTTAAAGATGCTTGCAAGTTTTGAAGCACAGCTCCTGCCACGGCTAAAATCACCAACTGGCTTAAAAGTTTTGTCCCTGCCCATAACTCCCGTAAGAAATACCTGGCTAACCCTCTAGCTACTTCTTCTGGCTTAACTGGTAACTCCCCTCGCCGGAGCCTCTCCCATATGTCCCGCCAGCCTAAAGGAGGAAGATACATTCCCACTTCCCGTTCTAGCTCTCGGAGATACCGATCCAGCCCCTCGAGGTTTAACTCACGGATCTGGTTTTCCAGGTGCTTGTCCAAAAGGGAAGCGACCTCATTCTCCTCTTTAAGTACGGGGAGAATTTCCCTTGCCTCCAGGGGAAAAGGTAAAAGAAGAAGGAGGAGGTTTAATATTAAAAAAACGTTAATGAAAAGGGCTCTATTTTTCACTCCGCCACCTTCTTTTAGTATTAAGGCAATAATTTTACAATACTTTCTAGGATAGCTACGATAATGGGAATAGCTAGGACCATGATTAAAACCTTAGTGGCCAGCTCCACTTTGCTGGCTATAGCATTTTCCCCAGCATCCCGGCATACTTGGGCTCCAAATTCACCAACATAAGCAATACCTATTATTTTTAAGACAGTGGTAAGGTAAAACCGGTTAATACCAGCTCGGTCGGAAAGGTTAGAAAGGACTTGTACCACCGCGCCAATACGATCTACCAAAAGAAGGAAAATCAAAGCGCCTGTCACCAAACTAATGAGCAGGGCCATCTCTTTAGCTTGAGCTTGCCGCACCACCACAATTATAAGGGTAGTCATTAGAGCAAGACCTACAACCTGGAAAATCTCCATAGGGGTTCTCCTTCTCTAATACAGTTGGAACACTGCCCTTACGGCATTAAAGAGCTCCATAATAACTGGGATGATCCATAGCAGGGCGATGGCCAAACCGGCCAAAACAGTCATATAAGCATACTCGTCCCTACCAGCCTGTTTAAGGAAGGTATAAAATATGGTGATCATAATAGCCAGGGCTGCCAGGCGAAAAATCAAGCTCACATCTACTCCTAACATCCTCTGTCCTCTCCCTTCAATACATAAGCAAGACCAAGGTTATACCTAAAAGAAACCCTAGAGTCCGCCACATCTTCCCCTGGCGCTGGGCAGCCTCTTCAGCCAGCACGAGCTGGCGTTTCAAATGTTCCCGGGCTAGCTCCAGGTTTTTTACTTGATCTTCCCGGCCGGAGGCCCCCAGCCCCTGGCCCAAAGTCTTAAGTATATCGAGATCTTCTAAATGAAGAGCGCTTTGCTCTTTAAGTTTTTCCAACCCTTCTCCCCAGGCCTCTACTGCAGGCAGGCCTGGTTCCTCCCTTAAAAGAGCGGCAGCC
The DNA here is from genome assembly GCF_900176005.1 of Thermanaeromonas toyohensis ToBE. Taxonomy (NCBI): domain Bacteria; kingdom Bacillati; phylum Bacillota; class Clostridia; order Neomoorellales; family Neomoorellaceae; genus Thermanaeromonas; species Thermanaeromonas toyohensis. The sequence continues at coordinate 2,373,001 of NZ_LT838272.1, forward strand.
TCCAGAAATAAGAGCCCTGCTACTCCCCCCAACTGTTCCCCTGTCCTCGCTAGGGCTTGGGGTAACGGAGTAGAAGCATACACAATTTCTGTCTCGAGTAACTTTAAACCGCTGATCAAGGCCTTAAGCTGAACAGGACGGGCCTGGTAAAGATGTGAAAGAATTAAACCGAAAAAACCGCAACTTAAAACCACTAAACCTGCACCTGTCAATTTTAACAAAGCCTTTAGCCTCCCCAGGGAAATCTAGCTTAAGAGCTTCCGGGGCCCAGCCAAAAGAACCCTACCTTCCCCACCTTCCATAACTGCCTCCACAGTACCTGGGCCTAGCCTCCGGCTCAAAAGGATAAGCCGCTGCCATACTCCTTGCCTAAGTAGAGGCTCCCACCCCGGCCGGCTTTTTAGTTCTCCTGGTGTCGAAGCATGTACACTAGCCAGTAAGGTAACCCCGCTATAGAGGGCTTCTTGGAGAGCCTCTAGCTCTTTAAGCTTACCCACTTCATCCGTAGCCACTACTTCCGGACCCATAGCCCTTACTAGCATAAGAAGGCCTTCTCCCTTAGGGCAACGATCCAGCACGTCAGTACGGGGGCCCACATCTAACTGGGGAATACCTTGATAACAGCCAGCGATCTCAGAGCGCTCGTCCACTACACCCACATTCAAACCTCGGACTCCTAGTTCTGGAATTCCAAGACTGAAGGAGCGTATAAGGTCTCTTAGTAAAGTGGTTTTCCCGCACCGGGGTGGAGAAAGAACCAGTATATGATAGGGTCGACCTGCGGGATCGACTAAGTATGGTAAAAGAGGCCGGGCACAGCCGGGAAGACTCCGGGCCAGACGGATATTTAAGCTGCTAATGTTCTTTAAAGTACGTATACTACCCCTTTCTACTATAGTTTCCCCGGCAAGACCTACCCGGTGGCCTCCCTTTACAGTTATGTAACCTGCGCGGAGTTCCTCTTCTAAAGCATAAAGGGAATTTTGGGTTAGAGCTTGTACCGTATGCTGAATATCCTTTTCCTCCACCCGATAAGTATCTTCGAGCTGAGCGGTCAAATGGCCTTCGACGGTAATCCAGGATTCTCCTTCAGCCCACTGGAGGTGTAGGGGTTGGTGGCAGCGTAGGCGAATTTCTTCTAAGCCTTCTTTAATTTTTACAGGAAGTTTAGCTATTATTTCTCTTAAAGCTGGGGGAAGAAGGCGCATAATTTCTTCCACCTGCTCTAACCCCATGGTAAACTTCCCCTCCCTGCAATAATGCTTATTACCTCCTTGCCAATTTTATGCAAAAAAATAACCCGGCCTTAAAAGGCCGGGAAACCTTATACCGCCCAAACAATACCACTCTAGCCTTAAATATCTTCTGTATCTTTTTCTATCTCCTGATTTGTTTTCTCCTGGCTAGGAGGAACTAAGCTACTCTCTCCCTCTTCATTAACAAAAACTACAGTGTTACAATTAGGACAGGTAACTTCCACTACATCTTCATCATCTAGGATATCAGCGTCAAAGCAGACGATCTCGTGGCACTTAGGGCATTCGACTTCTATATAGTCACCCTCTTCTTCGTATTCTTCTTCATCTTCGAGATCCTCTTCCTCGTCTTCTAGATCTTCATCTTCTTCCTCATCTTCATCCTCACCGGTAGAGTAAACCTCATCTTCTAGATCGTAGAGATCTTCATCAATATCTTCGAGATACTCCTCTAGCTCTTCATATTCCTCGTAAAGATCGTGGATGGCTTCCGCCATATCATCTAATATGGAAACTATTTCTTTGAGTATCTTCCCCTCTTTATCCTCTTCTAGTTGAAGCCCTTCCATCAAACCTTGGAGGTAAGCCACTCGCTGGCGTAAGTCTCGCACAGTAAAGCACCCCTTCTTAAAGCTTTTGTTGATTTTAGCACGTGTTCTCCATTAATTTACCTTTCCCTATACTCTTTCAATGTATGCTCCTGTTCGGGTATCGATGCGGATTACATCACCTACTTCCACAAAGAGAGGAACCTGCACCACAGCCCCTGTCTCTACTACCGCTGTTTTGGAACCCCCTGCCGCCGTATCGCCCTTAATTCCAGGCTCTGTCTCGATGACTTTAAGCTCCACAAAATTAGGAAGCTCAATCCCAATAGTTTCTCCTTGGTAAAAAAGCATATCAATAATCATATTATCCGTTAAATACTTGGTGGCCTCGTCTAATTTTTCCCGCGGTAGGGCAAATTGCTCGAAGGTTTCCGAATCCATGAAGTAATAGGTATCACCATCATTATAAAGATATTGCATCTTACGCCTATCTATGTGAGCCCGATTGACCTTTTCGCCCGCCCGGAAAGTCCGCTCGATAACAGCTCCTGTACGACGGTTCTTAAGCTTAGTCCGTACAAAGGCCGCGCCCTTACCAGGTTTTACATGCATAAATTCTAAAACAGTATATACCTCACCATCTACCTCTATGGTAAGACCTGTACGGAAGTCATTAGTAGAAATCAAGCCTTTCTCGCCCCCTATCCCTCATAGTTTTATCTTAGCCAAAAAGATGTAAGCTTCTCTAGAGCTCTAGAAATTCTCTACTCGCTTTAGAGAGCAACCGACAACCTCCTTCCTCTACTAAAGCCATATCTTCTATACGTATACCCCCCCATCCGGGGATGTAGACACCAGGCTCCACAGTAACTACCGCTTGAGGAGGAAGAGGGGCTTCCTCGCGCCAGCTTAAGGTAGGGCTTTCATGGACGCTCAAACCCACCCCATGGCCCAGGCCATGATTGAAGTAACTCCCTAGACCCTCTTCTTCTATATAACTTCTAGCTAAAGCATCCACTTCCCGGCCGGAAATCCCGGACTTAAGGGCCTCCAAAGCTTTTTCCTGGGCAGTTAAAACCGTTCTATAAATCTTGTGCTGTTCGTCCGTGGCCGGGGCTATGACCACCGTACGGGTAAGGTCTGAGCAATAACCCTGATAAACTGCTCCAAAATCTAAAACTACCAGATCGCCAGGTTTAAGCTTTCGATCCCCAGCTTTACCATGGGGCCAGGCTGATCGAGGGCCAGAAGCCACAATTATGGGGAAGGCTGCTGCAGTTGCCCCTTTCTTGCGCATAAAATATTCTAACTCCAGGGCTATATCCTTCTCGCGAATGCCAGGTTTAAGGTATTCTTGGATATGTTTCCACGCCGCCTCGGCTACTTCTATTGCTTGCTGGATATTTTTTACCTCTTCGGGCTCTTTTATAGCCCTTAACCTCTCCACCACTTTGGAAGCTGGTTTAAGGATGGGCTTTCGCGGCCAATTCTCTATGGCTTCCTCCAGGCGGCGGTACGCGGCAAAGGTGAGATCTTCTTCCTCAAAATAGAGATCCTCTAGCCCCGCCTGGGCAACTACCTCCCCTAATTTTTTAAGGGGTTCCTTGCCCAGGTCTACCACTTCAAACCCTGGGGCTTCTTCGCGAGCCTGCTCTATAAACCGGCCATCAGTTAAAAGCCAGTTTTCTTGGGGTGTTAAGAGGAGATATCCGCTTTCACCTGTAAAACCGCTTAAGTAAAGGCGGTTAGTTGGATTGCTTACCAGGAAGCCAAGGCTATCTTGCTTATAGCAGCCCATCTCCTCTAAAGAAGCCCACAAGCGCTCAAGACGTTTTAGCATAAGTTTTTACCTTTCCTTCCCCCGGGCAAGCTCCAAGGCAGCCAGGAATCCTAATCGGTAGCTTAAAGGGCCAAACCCGCTGATCTGCCCCTTGACTACCGGTGCAGTCACCGTATACCGCCTAAATTCTTCCCGGCTATATATGTTAGAAAGATGCACCTCCACTACAGGATAATCCACCGCTGCCACAGCATCACGCAGCGCGTAGCTATAATGGCCTAGGGCACCCGGATTGAGGACAGCCGCATCGACCTTGCCGCAGGCCTGGTGCAACCGGTCAATAATAGCGCCCTCATGATTGGACTGGAAAAATTCCACCTCCGCTCCAGCCTGAAGGGCCAACTCCTTAAGCTCCCTATTTATTTCCTCCAGGGTAACCCGGCCATAAACGTCTGGCTCCCGGCGACCTAAAAGATTAAGGTTGGGTCCATGGATCACCAAAATCTTCATGGCCGCATTGTATCATACTCCTTAAAATTTGACTAGGGGGACAAGCCAATACCACGAGGGAACAATATGTCTCGCCATCCGTGATAAACCCGCTAGTTCTACGTACCGCTGATGGTCATACTGCTTATGCGCACTGTAGGGGCACCGGTGGCCCCGAAGAAGGTTAAATCATTACCCACGGCCTCGATGGAGTTAAGGAGGTTTATAAGATTTCCAGCTATGGCCACGCCCCGGACCGGGGCCTTAAACTCACCTTGCTCGATCCACATCCCCATCACGCCTACAGAGAAATCCCCTGATATAGGATTGGCCGTATGCATCCCTAGGACATCCGTCACGTAAAGACCGCGAGATACCTCCCTTATAAGCTCTTCTGGGGAACTTTCGCCTGCTACAAGGTAGAAGTTAGTAGTACCTACTTCAGGTGTAGCCTTGAAAGAGCCACGGGCCCCGTTTCCTGTGGAGCGTACCCCTTCCTTAGTCGCTGTGTAGGTATTATGGAGAAAGCCGCGCAAAATCCCTCCTTCTATTAGAACGGTCCTTTCCGTAGGTACGCCCTCACCATCAAAGGGAGCAGAGGCGATACCCCCAGGCATCCGCCCATCATCAATAATATGTACAACTGGTGAAGCCACCCTTTGCCCTACTTTGCCTCGGAACAGTGACTTCCCCTTTTGTACAGAATCAGCGGCTAGAGCTGGAGCGATAACTCCCAGGAAACTGGCCATCACATAAGGATCGAAAACAATTTGAGCCCTCTGGGTGGCCACCCTCCTGGCTCCCAGTAGGCGTACCGCCCTGGTAGCTCCCTCTCGGCCTATTTTACCCGGGTCCAACTCAGCTAATTTCAAAGAAGTAGCCAAGCCAAATCCGGTCTGGCTCTCCTCTCCATCCACAGCCACCACAAAGATACTGGCTCCGCAGTGGGCACCTTGATAGGTAGCAGCCACTCCTTGGGAATTGGCCAGGATAATTATATAGCGCCGGTCAGAGTAGGAACAGCTCTCCGTAATCTTCACCCGCGGATCGGCAGCCCGGGCTTGGCGTTCAATCTCTTTAGCCAGCTCTACTTTATATGTCAATGGACGGGATTCAATCTCGGGGTCGAAGAGATCTAGATGGGGATATTCCTGGGGATTAGGTAAGCAGTTATAATCATCAGGGGTAGCCTTCCGGGCGTTGGCCAAAGCCCGCTCTACAGTCTCATTGAGGGCGGAAGGGCTAAAATCTGTAGTGTAGGCAAAACCTACCCGACCATCTAGCAATACCCGGAGTCCTAGGCCCCGTTCCTGGGCTAAAGTTAAAACCTCTACCTCCTGATCGCGTACCTCTATATTCAAGTTTTCCCCTGCACTGATAAAGGCTTCGGCCAAGGCCCCTTTACGCGTAGCCTTTTCTACCACCTGCTGGGCCAAATTTAAGTATTGGCGTGCCAAGCCTTCGTAGTCCATTAGTTCTGTTCCTCCTCGTCCAGGATACCACCTACTACCATTTCTGGGATTCTAATAGTAGGTTGGGCGTCTCCTACAGGTACCCCTTGCCCGTCCTTACCGCAAGTGCCTAGGCTAAAACCCAGATCGTTTCCTACCCGGTCCACCATCTTAAGCACCTCCGGCCCGTTACCGGTCAAAGTAGCCCCTCTGACCAGGGGACCGATCTCCCCGTTTTCAATCAAATACCCTTCCGCTACGTCAAAGACAAAGTCCCCATTAGTGGTGTTGACCTGTCCGCCACCCATACGCTTAACCAATAAACCCTTTGATGTCTCCCGGATAATGGCCTGGGGGTCGTCTTTGCCGGGCGCGATAAAAGTATTGGTCATACGAGGAATGGGCCGATCCTGGTAAGATTCCCGCCGGCCATTGCCCGTAGACTTGCGCCCTTCCTTACGGGCCGTCAGGTAGTCGTACATATAGTCCTGCAAAATCCCGTCTTTGATGAGTACCGTCCTCTGCCCGGGCTGGCCCTCATCGTCAAACCTGAAGGAGCCGTATTTCCCTGGCAAGGTTGCATCATCTATCACGGTAATTAAGGGCGAAGCCACCTGCTGGCCTTTCTTGCCCGCATACACCGAAAGCTTTTTCTGCACCAGGTCCGCTTCTAGGCCGTGGCCGCAGGCCTCATGGATCATGGTTCCGCCCGCCTCCCCAGCCATGACCACCGTCATCCTTCCGGCTGGAGCGGGCCTAGCTTCCAGCATGCGCACCGCCCTCTCTGCAGCTTTCCGGGCCAGTTCTACCGGGTCATTTTCTTCAAAGAGTTCAAAACCCATAAGTCCCCCAATGGATTCATAACCTGTCTGGATAATCTTGCCGTCGCTGGCCACAGCATTCACCATAAAACGGCAGCGCACCCGCTCATCTTCCACCAGTATACCTTCGCTATTAGCGATAGTTACCTCCTGGATAATATCACCGTAGGCCACACTTACCTGGACAATCCGTTTATCCACCGCCCGGGCTGCTTCGTTGGCCCGCTGGACCAGGGCCACCTTCTCTTCCACGGGTACTTCATCTGGGCGCATCTTAATTTGGAAATCCCAGTTGGGCTTAGGCCTTTGCCACTTAATCTCCGGTTTGTGGGGCCCCTTACCGCCAGCAGCCTTTCCTACCGTCCGCGCCAATTCCAAAAGGCTATCTCTGGAGAGCTCATTGGTGTAACCGTAAATCGTATTCTCTCCTTTTAGGACCCGTATCCCGGCACCCTGATCCAGCCCCGAATGTACCCTCTCAATCTTGTTATCCTCGCACCCTATACCTGTCGTCCGTCGTCTTTCCAGAAAAATCTCGGCAAAATCGCCACCCTCCTCCAAGGCGGCCTCCAGTATAGCTTTCAAATCCTCAGGTGCTAGTAACATCACTCCACCCCTTACTTCTTCAAAGCCTTAAAGATCAGTAAAAGTATACCAGAGTATTCCCTAGTATAATTCAAGATGTGGCCAAATATTCCTCTAAGTAGTCGATAAAAACATATCAGCCAGGGCTGCTTTAAGGTCACTATAGTCGCCGGGACCAGCCTCTTTCCATTCCACCTGTATCGTTAGCCGATTTACTCCCGTAACGTTTATCTCTACATACTGGGGATACCCGCCCGGCTTTAAAGGTGGGCTGGTAAAAAGTTCCCGTTCATCACCAATTATACGCAAGATAAAGCTGCCGCTGCTGTTCCTCGTTCCGTCCTCTACACCGATAAAGCCCCGAAGTTTTAAATACCCGGCCTGCAAGTCCAGTACCGCCTCTGCCTTAAGTCTACTTTTTCCTAGGTCCACCACTATACCGTGTTCAAATTGCCGCCCTCCTATAGCTATGGCCCGGTCAGCCGGGTAATAAAAAGGGCCTACATTCCGCAAAACCCTTATTCCCTCTAGCCAGGGCGCTCCTGCCCTGCTGCGGCCGTGGCCGCGGGCTGGAAAAGTATATTCCAGTGTTTCGCTTTGGTCCTTATCTTCCTTTCCCTTATTTTCTAGTCTTGTCCCTTCTCCAGTACCTCCAGAGCTTGAAACTACAGGAGAGGGGGTAGAAGAAGGTTTAGAAGAAGAGAAAAAATTATGGGAGCTCGGCTTATTAAAGTCGGCTGGAGGTAAAAAGATATCCGACCGGCCCAACGGTAAGAGGGTTACAGCCTTCCCTTCATTAGCAACCTTCTCCCCCAGCTCGTAAAAATCCAAGATAAAGCTCGCCTCTACCTCGCCATGGCTCCCTGGCTTGGCCGTTAATTTAAGATCCCTAATCTGGATTAAAGCCGGTAAATTTTCCAACTGCTGTAGATAATTCTCTACTTGAGGATAGACTCCTTCAGCCGAAACCTGAAAGGGTTGCACATTAAAACCCCCCCGCTTTTCAGCTTCCAGAGGCCGGAACAACAAAATCCTCACTCCTTCGTTTTTCGGTTGAGCTGCGGCTAGAAAAGACTCTTTATCCCGCAGGGTCAAGCCCAGCCGGGCTTTAGCCATAGACATTTCAGCCTCGGCCTGGGCCAGTTCTTCTTTCAGCAAGGGTAACTTTAAAGCAGCCTCCTGGACGGCCGCAAGTCTTGCGCTCTCGGCCGTAAGCTCTTTTTTAACCTGCAAATAATGTGGCAGCTGATATCTCAAAACCACTCGATGAACAAAGGACAACCCTGCCACCACAAGAAGAAGGAGAAGCAAAAATTTTTCCCGGGTACTTAACTCTCGATGTTTCCTCCATATCACTAACGTAACTTCCCCCTATTTAATGTGTATAGGGCTGCTTAAGTAACGCTTTTATGTTGAATTCTAGGAGCATTTTGTCCTCGGCAGCTGCCTGTACAGATTGCAGTTTTACGTCTTGCAAGAAGGCTAGGCTCTGCAAAGCCACCAGACAATCGCCCACTGCGGCCAAGTTATAAGCCCTGCCCGTAAGAATTATTTCCCTGTTCGGGGTAACCTCTAGTTTAGTTATCCAAACTTCCCTGGGCAAGGCGGCACCTAAAGCCAGCAAAAATTCTGACCATTTTTGCCTACCCTGCATCAGCCTTTCCAGTTCCGCTTTTTGCTGGCGGAGGCTGTCTATCCTTTGTTGAACCTTTAAGGCCTCCTCTTCCTGAAGCTGATAAAAGTTTAGCTGAGCTCTCAAGGTTTCCAAGCGCTTAAGGATAAGCCAGGTATGCCCTAAAAGGAAAAAATATAAAAGCAAAAAAACTAATGCCAGGGATACGGCAACTACTAATTTGCGCTCCTTAAAGAAAAGGGAGGGGCGGTAAGGTTGTACCTCCGGAGGGAGCAAATTGATCTTTATCGTGTCTAGTTGTCTTCCCATTCTACCCCCTGCTCTCCCTTAGCGCCAGACCCACAGCCACAGCAAATTCAGGCCCTAGGCCGTAAGGCCTGCTTATTTCTACGGGCAGATCAAGTTCCATATGTAAGAAATCCCTTAACCCCTCTTGGTATGAGCCTCCTCCAGTAAGATATAGCTTGGAGGGGTTGAATTCCCTGCCCACCTGGGAGCGGTAGAACTCCAGAGAGCGCCGGACTTCCTGGGGCAGGTTAAACAGGGGATTAAAGCCCGGAGGAGTATTTCCCTGTTCTGGCATCAAAACACCTGTATTCATTCTCCGGCTGTAAAGGAGCTGGCCCCCTCTTACCAGCACTACCTGGCTGGAATTTGCTCCCAAATCCAAAATAATGGCTTCTTCTCCTGTTTCCACCGCCAAAGCCCGGCACAAGGCTGCCGGTACGATGTCCAGGGCGACCAAATCTAGGCCTGCCCCCTGAAATATACGATAATAGGAAAGGGCCAATTCCCGGGGAGCCGCGGCCAGCAAAACCAGCATTTGTCCCGTAAGGCCTGTGGGTTCAGGATCTAAAATGGCGCAGTCCAGTACCATATCCTGCGTACCTACAGGTAAATATCTCTCCGCCTCGTACTTAAGGCCTGAGCGCAATTCTTTTTCCGTCATGCGGGGAAGCCGCAGGTAACGTATGATCACCCGCTCGCCGTCTATAGCGCTCACCGCTCTTCTCCCCCTAAAGCCGCTTGCCTCTACAACCTCGGCTAGAGCAGCTGCCATTTCGATCTCATCACCCATCCCGGCAGGCGGTACTTTGTTTACCCCTTGGGCTAACAGCCGTTTGCCCTTTACGGCCACCGTTTTGATCAGCCCAGTACCCAGATCTACCCCCAGTAAGCTCTTGCCTCTACTCCCCAGCAGCCGGATCAACTCTACCTTGCCCCCTGTCAGTCTTTATGGTAAAGGCTATTCAGGCCGCTACTCAAAAAATTGGATAATTCTCTTTCCAAGATATTATTGTTAGCTGGGGCAACACTCCCGTAAGTAAATTGCTCTGGATGAGCTGGGGATTATATCTAATGGTGACACTCCCTCCGCCCCCCTGGCCTCTACCTGCCCCTCCGAAATTTAAACCCCGGGCAACCAGCGCTCCTTCCAGCTCCCCATTTCCCTTGGCGGATAAAGACCCTCCGGTTATTATAACAGCTTTTACCGTACTGTTCTCCATATCCACATTACCTAGGCAAATAATAGTAACTGCATCATAGGAAGAACCCGGCAAAAGGTCCCTGGGAATGGAGACGTCCCCTTCTACCACCAGGGTAGCCTGTCCAGAATAAGTGCCCGAAAGGGTAAGATTTCCTTTAACGTAATATATTCCGCTATAAATACGCGTTCCGTTCAAAGTAAGATCATGGGGATAATATTGACCGGCCCGCCTGGCTTCCGCCTCATAAAACTTAAGATCGATCTCTGGAAACTTAGAAAGGCCCCTGAAATGGGCGTACACCTGACCCTCTATCTTATCCCGGCCCTCCACACTTCCCGAAGCATATACATCAGCCTCCACATGGGCAGAACCTGAAAGCTTAAGATTCCCGTTAAGAAGCAACCTGCCCCAATTCTGTCCGACATTTTCTAGAGAAAAATTACCTGTTATATCCAAATCAAGGGGCGAATCAGGCAGGAGGCTTAAACCCCCCATAAGAGTTTGAGCGTTGACGTAGTACAATGTAGCCCGTAAGGTCTTTTGAGCGCTAATAAACTTGCCCACGGAAGTAAGCTCTATTTTCCACCCCATACCTTCAGCGGTTTTACGCAAGGTCACCTGGTTAATTTCGCCTCCGGCATAAGGCACTTCTAATTCCGAAATCCTTTCCTCCCGGCCCAAGGCAAATTTATCCAGCCAACTTGGATCCTCCCTTATTCTGGCTATGGCCCTTTCTATGCCCGCTTCGGCTATGTAATAAGCTTGGATCTGCTGCTTCTGGTACTGAACATTCCGGCGATAAATACCGATTATTTCTAGAGCCCCCGTGGCCAGCACCAAAATAAGAGAAGTCATAAGTACAACAAATAATAAAGCCTGGCCTTTTTCACCCCGGCAGTCCATATCATCACCTTACAAACACATTGGTAGTAAAGGTAGAGCCCTCCCCGTCCCCTTCTCCCGCTACCAGAGTAATTCTTACCAAAACGTCGTGTGAGGCGTCTGGGGGCTCCCTTTCAAAACGCAAATCCTTTATAAAACTTGCTACCGGATTAACCCCGCCATTCTTCTCCCGCATAAGCTGCTGCCGGGAGATGTCATGATAATAACGTACCTTTGAACCGTCATCTAAAGTAAAGGTTATAGAAGTTGCTTTCACCTCATCAATTTCCCGCGCACTCCTTAGCTCCCGCACCAGCCTATCTAGAGCGATGCGGGCGTTCTCCTGGATCTCCACCCCGCTCTCCTCACGCTTATACATCAGCGTTCCCTGGACGTAAAGGGCTAGAGCTGCACTTAAGACTATGAATAAGATAGTAACCGCTACAACCACTTCTACCAGGGTGAATCCGGCTACCTTAACCCTCAAAGTTTTTTACCTCCAGCCTTTATCCGCCGTCAAGCTCATTTCTCTGGGGCCGCTTACATCTTCGTAAAATACAGTTACAGTAACAGTTTTAAGATAACGGCCAGCCTCCTGGACGGAGACCCGATAACTAAAAGAGGGGTTCTCTATAAAGGTTATGGGTGGATCCTGGGGGTTGCCCGGTTCGTTCCGCACTTCTTCAAAGGGCTTCTTCTTAATTTCTTCTATTTTGCCTTGCGCTAGCATTAGAGCCGTTACGTCCTCCTGAGATGAAGCAGACCAACGTGTAGCCAAGACCAGATAATCTACTAGAGGCACTAGGGCCACCAGTAAAATGGCCACGCTTACCACCACTTCTAAAAGTGTAAACCCGCGCTCAAGTTTACTCATAAGACCGATTACCGCACCTCCCAGCTATCTGGCGGTGAGCTGCTCACCCGGACCCTGCCTGTAACAGAAGCCACAATAACGTAAAGAAACCGGCCAGAAACCATATCCTGTAAGGTGACCGTGCCTCCTGTAGGATAAGGCGTACCTTTGGCCGTGAAACTGAGGTAGTTATTATTAAAAGTGGTGGCCACGATCTGCACGGTGGGTGGTAATACCACCCGTTTTATAACCCTGGGGGAAACCCCCTCAGCTTTCCGCACTTCGTAATAGTTGCCACCTGCGGCAAAAAACACGCCGTAGTAACTGCTCTCCTCATTAAGGGCCGTTTGCTGGGCTTCGCGTAGATCCTGGGCTAGCTGTTCGGCAGCTACCTTAAGGCGGTAATAAGCCAGGGGCTTGCTAAGAGAAGGAAGGCTTATGCTTAGCACTATGCCCATCAGGGCCACAACTAAAGCTATTTCCACTAGAGTAAAGCCTTCGCTCGCCTTTTTGGTCAAGATAGCTGCCCCTGCCTTTCTAGTACCCTAAGAATACTGCCGTTCAGCCGATCCAAAAGCGGCTTAAATACCAGTACAGGATGGAAGGACCCCCAAAAAAGGCTATGCAAGCGCCTGCACTTAAAAAAGGGGCTAAGGGCAAAGGATCTTTGCGCCCCTTTATCCGGGCTGCCAGCAAGAAAAATCCGACGGTCCCAGCCAGAAATAGTCCCAAAAGAACAGCCAAAAACCCCAGAGGCCAACCCAGAAACAGCCCCAGCACCGCGGCCAGCTTTATATCACCACCACCCACATTGCCCCTGCTGACTATGTTTAGGAGTAACAACAGGCCGCCTGCCGAAAGGGCCCCCAGGAGCCCTGACCCAATTGTTATTTCAATATTCGACAGCAAGAATCCTCCTCCGATAACCAGGGCAGTAAAAATAAGGCGATTGGGTATCAAATAATACTCCGTGTCGATAAAAGAGGCAGCGATCAGTATAGAGGCCAGGCAAAGGTATTTGAACAATACTAGGCTAAACCCCAGGCGGAAAAAGAGCGCGGCAAAAACCGCGCCCGTCAAAAACTCCACCAGAGGATATCTTAAAGAGATTCTCTCACGACAGTAGCGGCAGCGACCTCGTAGAATTACGTAGCTAAATAAAGGTATTAAATCGTACCAGGCCAGGACCGTTTTACATTTTGGACAGTATGAGCGACCGAAAACTACTGTTTCTCCTCTTGGCAAGCGATGTATCACAACATTGAGGAAGCTGCCGATGAGGAGACCTGAAAAAAATCCCAGTACAAGCACTTTTTAGCTCCTCTTGAAACTTTATCGGGTTCTCTTATTCGATTACCCTAGGTACACCCAAATTAACTTTATTGTGGTGGTAGGCTGTCATAAGAAGTATACCCAGTCGTAACATAAGTCCCCACAGACGGAGCAGAACTTTCCGTTACAAATATGTCATCATTAGTTCCTGCATTCCCATCAGGCCCATTGCTAGCAAGTATGAACTTTTTCTTGCCCGATGTATCAACATAATAACTATAAGCGTTACCCCACGGATCGCTCAGGTTAGTCCACTGAATTCCGCCGGCGTTAAGAGCAGCCTGCAGCTGAGCTTGAGTGTACGGATATTTAGCCTTGCCATTCTTATCATCCATAGCCCATGTTTCAATTAGAGTCTTCATTGCCTGTAGTTCAGCTTGCGCTCTACTTGTCCTTGCTCTATCAGTTTGTTTCATAAACTGGGGCAAAACAATAGCCACTAAAATACCGATTATCACTACAACGACCATTAACTCAACTAAGGTGAAACCTTTTTCACTCTTTAAAGACTTTCTCAACCTACTTAGCATACGATCGTATCCTCCTCCCCTTCTTTTTTAAGCTAATCCATTTAGCGGGGGTCTATAAACCCTAATTATTTTGTTTTCCCCCATCACCTCACGCTTCCTACCACCTGGAATACCGGCAGTAGGACGGATATTACAATCAACCCCACCACAGCGCCCAGGCCAATAATTAAGAAGGGCTCGATAAGGGAAGAAAGACGGCTGGCCATCTCGCCTACTTCGCGGTCGTAGAAAGCGGCAAGCCTTGCCAGCAGGGCGTCTAGAGTACCTGTTTCTTCGCCTACGGTAACCATCTCTACTACCATAGGCGGGAAAACACCGCTTTCCGCCAGGGGCGAGGCTATACTCTTCCCATCCCTTACCTGCTCCTGGGCCAGGGCTAAAGCCTCAGCTACTATGCGATTCCCTACTGTCCGCTCTACCACCTCCAAAGCCTCTAAGATAGGTACTCCGCTGTACAGCAGGGTTCCCAGGGTACGGCTAAACTGGGAAAGTAAAGCTTGGTGTTTTAAGCGTCCGAATACTGGAAGGCGCAATATAACTTTATCCAGGGCGTAGCGCACTTTCTCCCTTTTAGCCCACCACCAGATTAGATAGCCTAAAGCTATTCCTACTACCACAAACATAAACCACCAACGTCTTAAAAATTGGCTTAATCCTAATACCATTCTGGTGGGCCAGGGTAGGGGTACGCCCAGGTTACCGATTATATTGCTAAACATAGGCAAGACAAAAGTGAGCATAAAAGCTATGGAAGCTAAAGAAACCATAAAGACAATAAAGGGATAGGTCATAGCTGATTTAATCTTTTCTGCTATTTCGTGTTCCCGCTCAAAATGCTCGGCTAATCGTATTAGTGTTTCATCGAGGGCGCCGCTGATCTCTCCTGCCTCTACGGAGTAGACCATTATAGCTGGAAATACCTTGGGTGACTTGCTTAAAGCCTGGTGCAACATCTCCCCTTGCTGTAAATCTTCCAGTACCTTATCTATACTTTCTTTTAAAAAGCGGTTATCCGCCTGCCTGCTTAAGGTTCTTAAAGCATTGATAATGGGGATACCCGCCGACAGCATAGTGCCCAGCTGGCGGCAAAACAGGGCCAAATCCCTACGGCTAACTCGTTTTAGAAGGAAAAATCTCAAATAATCTAACCCTAAGTTGATCTCCAGCTCGCTTCTTACAGGCCGTAGTTCGGTTATAAAAAGACCCTGATTCCTTAACTGGCGGCCGGCCAGCTGCTCGCTCTCCGCTTCAATGATGCCTTTGATAAGGTTTCCGCTAGTATCCCTGGCTTTGTACCTGAACCTCATAATAAAAAGTGCCGGCACTCCAGGAAAAGCTTAACTCTCCCGGCAGCCCGGCGACCATAGGCTTCTTACCACCCTTAGGCCCGTAGCTTTGCGCCCCCGGCTTTCGCCGGGTTTGCCCTTAAACAGGGATATTCTTCTAATTCGCCAAAATCACCCAAAATCCTGCTGATTTATATAATCAGGGCTAATTATTCCTCTGGCGGCCAGGTTCCTTAAAGCCATTTCCATGGTCTGCATACCGAAACGACCGCCTGTTTGCATCACGGAAATAATCTGGTGGGTCTTACCTTCGCGGATGAGATTGCGCACTGCAGGAGTAGCTATAAGTATTTCTACTGCTACTACCCGTCCCTGGCCATCAGCCCGGGGCAAAAGTTGTTGGGTAATAACACCTACTAAGGTATCGGCTAGCTGGATCCTGATCTGACCCTGCTGATGGGGCGGGAAGACATCTATAATGCGGTCGATACTCTGGACCGCGCTACTGGTATGTAGGGTAGCCAGAACCAAGTGCCCTGTCTCTGCGGCTGTAATAGCCGTAGCCACTGTCTCCAAATCCCGCATCTCACCTACCAAAATAACATCCGGGTCCTGGCGCAGGGCAGCCCTTAAGGCGCTGGCAAAGGAAGGGGAATCGCTCCCTATCTCGCGCTGGTTCACTATGCTTTTCTTGTGCTGATGCAAATATTCTATAGGATCTTCTAAAGTAATGATATGACAACTCCGGCGCTGGTTTATACGATCGATCATGGCCGCCAGGGTAGTGCTCTTACCGCTCCCGGTAGGCCCGGTAACTAGGACTAATCCGTGGAGTTGGTCAGCTAGCTCCCCTACCACTGGAGGCAAGCCTAGCTCTTCTAAAGTGGGAATAATAGTATTCACCAACCGGATAGCGGCCCCTACACTTCCCCGCTGGTAGAATACGTTGACTCGAAAGCGGCCCAGGCCAGGGAGCGAATAAGCCAAATCCAACTCCTTACGATTCTGGAATTCCTCCCACCTGGGCCCCAAAATTTGTTTAGCCAGCGCCTCTAAAACAGAAGCCGTAAGTATGGGCCATTGTTTCTGGGGTTCCAGCCTCCCTATCCGCCGGAACACAGGAGGTAGCCCCACTGTAAGATGTACGTCTGAGGCGCCCCTTTGGACTGCCTCTTTTAAAATTTCTTCTAGCTTCACCAGAATCACCTGGCTCATCTTAAAATCCACCTAGGGAAACGCGGATAACTTCCTCTACCGTGGTCAAACCCTGGCTGGCTTTAAGGAGACCGTCTTCGCGTAAGGTGACCATGCCTCCAGCAACGGCCGCTTTCTTAATCTCTGTAGCTGGCGCCTTGGCGGCCACAAGGGTGCGTATCTCCTCGTTCATCACCAGGACCTCCTGGATGGCGGTCCGTCCCTGGTAACCTGTATAGTTGCAATCCTGGCACCCACGCCCGCGGTAAAAAATGCGGCCCTCCCCTTCCTCTCCCAGAAAAGCATAAAGACTTGTGCTCTGTTCCGGCGCGTAAGGTTCCTTGCACCGTGGGCAAATGAGGCGTACTAACCGCTGGGCCACCACCCCTATCAAGGAAGAATTCACAAGGAAGGGTTCAATACCCATATCTAATAGCCGTGTGACCGCACCAGCAGCATCATTAGTATGTAAAGTACTTAAGACTAAGTGACCGGTGGTGGCTGCCCGTACAGCTATATCAGCTGTCTCCTGATCCCGAATTTCCCCCACCATAATCACATCGGGATCCTGCCTGAGGATAGCCCTTAAACCGGAAGCAAAATCGAGACCGGCTTTGGGATTGACCCCCACCTGGTTGATACCCGGAAGAAGATATTCCACTGGATCTTCAATAGTAACGATATTTTTCTCGGGGGAGCTTAAAGCGTTAAGGGTGGCATATAGGGTGGTGGTCTTGCCGCTTCCCGTAGGGCCAGTAATAAGGATCATGCCGTAAGCGCTACGTATTAGGCTTTCGTAGCGTTCTCTAGTGCTGGGAAGGAATCCGAGGGCATCCAGGGGAAGGAGCATAGTAGCCTTATCCAGGATCCGAAGGACCACCTTTTCTCCATAAACAGTAGGCATACTAGAAACCCGCAGGTCTATGCTACGCTTTTCTAAGGTTACCTGGAAGCGGCCATCTTGGGGGAGGCGTTTTTCAGCTATATCCATACCCCCCATGATTTTGATGCGGGAGATCAAGCTGCTTAAGACTCCCAAAGGCAAGCGTAGCACCTCCCGCAGAAGGCCATCGATCCGGAAACGTACCCGCACATATCCTTCCTGGGGTTCGATATGGATGTCGCTCGCCCGGGAGCGTACAGCTTGGGCTATAAGTTTATTGACCAACTGGACAGCAGGAGCGCCTTCCATACCCGCCCGGGCCATCTCATCCAGGTCAAAGGATTCCCTAGTCCTTACCGCTCCTGCCGCTGCCACCTCTTCTAACCCTGCAATGTTAGGGGGTTCCAGGGATGGCTGCCAGAAACGGGATAAGGTGGCCTCTATCTCTGCCTCGGAAGCTATAGCAGGCATAATTTCTAACCCCGTGGCCAGACGGAGGTCATCCAGGGCAGTGAGATTCAAGGGATCGGCCATGGCTACTAATAATCTTTTGCCATCCTTACGTACTGGTACAGCTAGATGGCGGCGGGCCAGGCCTTCAGGTATAAGCTTCACCACCTCAGGATCCAACCGATAATCGGCCAGGACCACTTTGGGTATCCCCAGCTGGAATTCTAGCACCTCTAGAATATCCTTTTCGCTAACCAAACCGAGGCGCGCCAGTACCTTACCTAGCCGCTCTCCTGTGCGTTTCTGCTCTTTTAAAGCTTGCTCCAATTGTTCTGGGGTGAGCAAACCTGCTTCTACCAACAAGTCTCCCAGGCGCCTTCTGCCATCCATTTGGTTAACCGCCTTCCTTACCCCTAGGTACTCCATCTCTGCCTACTTCACAGACCTGCTGCCTCCATTATTTCCTGGGTATCTACTTCCATTATCTCTACCTGCCCTAAGCTTACTGGTAGTACCATCCTTACCCTGCCCTCCCGCACCTTCTTATCCCTTATCAAGGCCTCCAAGAAAGTATAGCGTTCCACATTAGGCATTTCTACAGGAAGGGAAGCTCGCCGAAGTAACTTTTCTAGCCTTTCTATGATTTCAGGGCTGATAAGGCCGCGGCTCAAAGCGATCCTGGTAGCTACCATCATCCCTATGGCCACCGCTTCGCCATGGCGGTAAACATGGAATTTAGTCACCGCCTCTAGGGCATGGCCCACTGTGTGGCCAAAATTGAGGATAGCCCTTAAATCCCTCTCTCGCTCATCCTGGGCCACTATCTGGGCTTTGATTTCGCATGAGCGAAGGACTATTCTTTCTAAAATCTCCTCTTCCCCAGCCAAAGCCTCTTCCAAGTGTTGCTCGAGGTACGTAAAAAAGAGAGCATCATAGATCATCCCATACTTGATAACTTCGGCCAGGCCCGAACATAATTCCCTTTTAGGGAGGCTTTTAAGGGTAGAAAGATCTGCTACTACAAGGCAGGGTTGGTAAAAGGCGCCAATTAAGTTTTTGCCCCGCGGGTGATTAACGGCTACTTTACCACCCACACTAGAATCTACCTGGGCCAGCAGAGTGGTCGGAAGCTGTATTAAAGGTACCCCCCGTAAAAGGGTAGCTGCCACAAAGCCGGCTAGGTCCCCTATAGTTCCCCCACCCAAGGCTAGTACTGGACAGCGTCGCTCCCAACCAGCCTCCAGAGCCATATCATAAAGCTCGGCAGCTACACTTAAGGATTTGGCTTCCTCGCCCGGAGGCACTTGCTTAACAAGGGGAAGGAAGCCTGCAGCTTCAAGGCTTTGGATAACTTGAGAAAGATATAAAGGGGCTATTATCTCATCAGTAACTATTAAGCACCGTTTAGCCAGGTCCAGGGGCTGCAAAAGTACACCTAATTTTTTCAGCAAACCCTGCCCGCAATAAATATTATAACTGCGGTCCCCCAGGTCTACCTGCAACTTTCCAACCATACCTTTAGTCCCTCCAATATCTCCTGAGCTATTTGTCCCGGGCTTTTTCCCTCTACCTCCACATGTAGATGGGCTAAGGCGTAGTAGGGTTCCCGCTGCTTAAACAGGGCCTCTACTTGTTCCCTGGTGCTTCCCTTTAATAAGGGCCGGCTGTCATCTCCTGCCGTCCGTTGCCATACAGTATCTAAAGGTATTTTAAGCCAAACTACCTTGTTATCCGCCCAAAGCCGCGCTCTGTTTTCCGGATCTAATATAGCTCCACCACCGGTAGCTATTACCTTTCTGCTAGCCATGGCCACCCGGGCAATAATCTCTTTCTCCACCTGGCGAAAATAAGCTTCTCCCTTTTGGGCGAAAATAGCTGGTATAGGAGAGCTTACAAGCTTTTCTATTTCACCATCAGTGTCCACAAATTCCCAAGTCAGATATGTAGCTAAAAGGCGGCCTACAGTAGTTTTACCGCTCGCCATAAAACCGATTAAAACGATATTACAGGGCAAAGCAGCCCTCCTCCCTGGCCAGCATCACCAACGAGCCTCTTAAAAAGTGTGCTATAAATTACGTACATAATCCCAATACTCTTTTACTCGTTTCTTTATCTCTTCTAGGTGATCCCCGCCAAATTTCTCAAGATAAGCACAAGCCAGGACCCAGGCTACCATAGCCTCACCTACAACCGCTGCTGCCGGGACCGCGCAGACATCTGAACGTTCTACGGCTGCTACAACTTCTTCTTTGGTTATCCAATCTACACTGCGGAGAGGCTGGCGTAAGGTAGGAATAGGCTTCATAGCCGCACGTACAATAAGGATCTCGCCATTAGTGATACCACCTTCTAAGCCTCCCGCCCGGTTAGAATAATGGAAAAAACCTTTACCTGGAGTAAAACCTATTTCGTCATGGGCTTCAGAGCCACGCTTGGCAGCCAGGGCAAAGCCCTCACCTATTTCTACCCCTTTAATGGCGGGAATGCTCATAAGGGCCTGGGCCAGGCGGCCATCTAGGCGTCTATCCCAATGGACGTGGCTGCCTAGCCCCGGAGGTAAGCCCCGGACTAAAATTTCAAAGATACCGCCTAAAGTATCGCCTTTTTCTCGCGCTTCATCGATAGCTTCCAGCATGGACCGGCTAGCTTCCTCATCAGCACAGTAGACCGGGGAAGCTGTTGCACCCAGGGCTTCATCAAAGGGGATTTCCCGTTTAACCTGTACTGGGCCTATACGTACTACATGGGTAGCCAATTCTACCCCTAGACACTCTAGAAAAGCTATAGCTATAGCTCCGGCTGCCACCCGTGCAGCCGTTTCCCGGGCGCTCGCCCTTTCGAGGACATTACGCAAATCTCCTTGAGCATATTTTATCCCCCCGGGTAGGTCAGCATGGCCTGGCCGTGGCCTTGTAACCCGGCGGTCCTCTTTAGCACCAGGAGCCGGAGACATTATCTCCCGCCAGTTAGCCCAATCCCGGTTAGCTATCCTAAGGGCAATGGGGCTACCTAAAGTAAAGCCGCCGCGCACGCCAGAAAGGATCTCTACTTCATCCTTCTCAATGGCCATACGCTCTCCCCGGCCATAGCCACCCTGCCGCCTAGCCAACCTCGCGTTAATAAATTCAATATTTAGGGGGATACCGGCAGGCATCCCCTCCACGATGGTTACCAAACTAGGGCCATGGGATTCTCCAGCGGTTAAAAAGCGCAACATGGTTTCCCACCTGTCCGTAAAGCCATCCTAGCGTTTAAAGCAAACTATCTAGGACCTCCTTCATGACTTCTAAAGGAGCTTCCCGTCCAGTCCATAAAGTAAAAGCTTCAGCTCCCTGGTATAAAAGCATGCTCCGGCCAGAGATAGTTCGACACCCCCTGCTACTAGCCAATTCCAAAAGCTTAGTACGGGGAGGATTATATACTAAGTCATAAACAATATGGCGGGTTTCTAATTTTCTAGCTTCTAAAGGGAGCTCCCCTCCTTTAGACTCCATTCCCACGCTAGTAGTATTGATTATTAAATCCACTTCCGGCAGGATAGAAGCCAAAGAGCTCTCTTCTAAGGGAAAGGCTTTTACTGGGATCGAACCCGCCTTTTCCAAAGTTTTGGCTAGTTCCTGGGCCCTGTGGTATGTCCGGTTAGCAAGGTATAAACTGCTACAACCCTGCTTAAGTAATGTAAAGGCCACAGCCCGGGCAGCACCACCTGCCCCTAAGATCAAGGCTTGCCGACCCTTAGGGTCTACTCCTTCTTCCTTAAGGGAACGCCAAAAACCGCTCGCGTCGGTATTATAGCCCACCAATTTTCCCTCTTTTACTACCACTGTATTAACTGCGCCGATGAGCTCCGCTAGGGGATCTATCTCATCCAGAAGAGGTAGAATGGATTCCTTATAAGGGATAGTAACATTAACTCCCATAAAACCTAAGGCTTTGATACCAGCTACAGCGGCCGGTAGCCACCGAGGTTCTACACTAAAAGCCAGATACACCCAGTCTAGCCCTAAAGCTTTAAAGGCAGCATTATGCATGGGAGGGGAAAAGGAGTGGGCAACCGGGTAACCCAGTAGACCTACTACCTTAGTGCGAGCTGAAATAGGCAAGAATAGCTACCCCCCACCTGGAAACAAAAGATAAGCTGGCAGAAATACTACCCTGGTTCTTTTAAGTCTAACCATTTTAATACTAATCGTTCCACCAGGCGGATAAGCCTTGTCCCCATAAATTCCTTTTTATCTAAAGGGACTACTAAAATTGTATACAGATCTAAGAGGTTTCCACCCAATATATCGGTAAAAATCTGATCACCAATAACAGCCGTCTCCGCGGGTGAAGTCCCTAACAGTTCCATGGCCTGGCGGAAGGACCGTGCACGCGGCTTGCCAGCCCGAAAGATGGCAGGTATTCCTAAATTCTGGGCTATAGCCTGGACCCTTTTCTGCCTATTGTTGGAAAGAAGGCACGCTCCCAAACCATAGGCCCTCAGGTTCTTAAACCAATCCTGGACCTGGCTATCGAGGGTAGCGCGCCCCCATTGAGTTACTGTATTATCCAGATCTATAATTAAACCCTTAATACCCCGTCTGACTAGGTCCTCCAGGGGCACATCTTGCAAGGATTTAACATAGAGATCTGGGCGTAGGTATTTTAACATCCTCCACCCCTAAGTCGCTAACCTATCTTGTGTTGCTATTATACCACAAAATGTTTTCCTCACTTTAGGCGGCAGTAACTAAGTTACCTCTTACAACTTCCAGTCCGGAAGTATTACAGCCCAATTCCCACTGATACTGATGGCCTTCCCTTTTAATTAAGAGATCCAAGATCCCTTCCCCTACCCGGAGATTACGGATCTCTAAATGGGAGAGGCTTTCAGGAAGAACTGGATCCAAATAAAGTTGTCCCTGGGAGGCTCTAGGGAAAAGACCAAGGAGAGCCTGAATTAAAAGGAACACTGTACCAGCTGCCCAAGACTGGGGAGCACAGGCCGTTGGATAAGGAACCGGCCCCCCTTTGTCCCGACTAAAACCACAGAAAAGTTCGGGAAGGCGATAGTTAAAATGCTTAGCAGCTTGTAAAAGTCCCTCGATCACTTGATTGGCTTCCTGCCGGAAACCATAGCGTGTAAATCCCATCACGATTAAAGAATTATCGTGGGGCCATACAGAACCGTTATGGTAGCTAAGAGGATTATAGGCTCGAGCTTTACTGCTCATAGTCCGGATGCCATAACCCGAAAACATATCGGGTGCCAGTAACCGCCTTACCACTTGACTTGCATTTTTCTTATCCAAGAGCCCAGACCACAAGCAATGACCTGCATTGGAGGCCACCGTCTCCACACGCTGTTTATCCTTATCTAGCGCCAAGGCTATAAATTGAGCATCTTCCATCCAAAAGGCCTGACGGAAAGCCTGTTTAAGCTGCCTTGCGCTTTCTCGCAATCTCCGAGATTGGGCTACCTCTCCCAGCTTCTCTAGGATAAAAGCCCACCGCACTTTAGCATCATAAACATACCCTTGCACTTCTGCCAAAGCGATGGGAGCCCGGGCTAGCTCCCCAGAGCGGTGGACGATAGCTCCTTCCGAATCTTTCCATCCTTGGTTTTCAATTCCTAAAGGCGATTCCTTTAAATATTCCACAAAGCCATCTCCATCTCGATCCCCATACTCATCGATCCACTCTAGGGCTTTAGAGGCCGCTGGCAAAAGTTCCCGCAGGAAAGAAGTATCCCCCGTCCAGTCATAATACTCGGAAAGCAAGATTAAAAAAAGAGGAGTAGCATCCACAGTTCCATAGTAGGGGGTATGGGGAATCTGCCCAGTATTAGCTAGTTCACCCCAGCGTATTTCGTGGGGTATCTTACCCGGCTGCTCATCCCGCCAGGGGTCTATCTTTTTACCCTGATACTTAGCTAGGGTTTTGAGAATAGAAAGGGCTATGGCCGGGTTAAGAATCAGGGTCTGTAGAGCTGTAATTAAACTGTCCCTTCCAAAAGGGACAGCAAACCAAGGCACCCCTGCTACCGGAAACAAGCCTTCCCCAAAATCAACCATCAGAGTCCCCAAATCCTGCAAACTTTGTTCAATCCATTGATTAAAATCTGGATTATCAGTAATGATTTCTGTACAAGGTTGTACCCATTGTTTAGAGGGGGAACGGAGGTCACGTAACGCTCGAGAGATATTCACCCTACAAGGCCTCTTTTCTCCCTCAATAACCGGGGTAATAAAAAGATGGACGGCAAAGGTTCCTCCTGAAGGCAAGGAGATCCTATAACTTGCTTTCCCTTCCGGCGATAAACTACTGGGAGCAGGTTCAAAATTTATTTCCGTCTGCCGAAATAACCCATCTGCCCCGTGGTAGCGAAAAACCAATTCTCGCTCACTAGAACTTACTGTTAAGTTTCTTACTCTTTGGCTAGGGATATACCCCCGGACCTCAAAGAGGTCTTTAAAATCAGCACTTAAGTATAGATCTAAAGTAAAGGAGAGGCTATCCCTGTAATAATTGCGCAAAATTACCTGCACATACAGGACACCTTGGCTAATAAATAGGCGCTTGCGGATAAGGAGAGACCCTTCCGGGAGCATACCCTGGGCAATACTTAATGGGCGGTTGGTCAATAAAGCATTTATAGCATTATTTTCATGTTTTAAAGTAAGAAGAAGGGGCTTTTGTCCGTTAATGTAGCATTCCATCCTGTCTAGAAACCGGGTGTCCCGGGTATACAACCCTAAAGTGGATCCATCTTCCTTGGGCACTTCTCCTGTAGGATCGGCTAGGAAAAAAAGTCCGTTATCTTTTACGACCAAATATTCCACCACAGATCCCCCATATTAGCTACTTCTAGTTCGACTTCTGGTGGTGTTATAACATTAAAAAGAAAACCTGACAAGCCCCAAATTTTTAGATGGAAGGATTATCTCCCTTCTACCTGTAACTCCTTAAGCAGCTTTTGCAGGGCTTTTTTTTCAATACGCGATACGTATGAGCGAGAAATCCCCATCCTTTTAGCTATCTCCCTCTGGGTTTTACCAAACCCCCCTAGAAGGCCATAACGCATCTGTAAGACCTTTATTTCCCTTTTACTTAAGGATTTAATCTTCTCCAGTACTCGTTTCCGTTCATATTTGCTCTCTATAGCCTCCGTTATATCCTGTTCGGTCCCCAGAACGTCTATGAGGGTAATTTCATTCCCCTCTTTATCTACCCCTACCGGATCGTATAAGGAAACCTCACCCCGGCACTTCTTTAAAGCCCGCAGGTGCATGAGAATTTCAGTGTCACTTACAAAGGCTAGCGGTATATACTTCCAGTGTTGTAACCAAGTGGTATACATATTTGCTTCCATCAATGTCCAGAAATTCGTGTACATCTCATTCGGAAGGGTAATATTCATTCTAAGGTCCAACTCAAAGAAATGAGCGGTGAACCTCCACCGAGTTTGCAGCGGTAGATGTTCACCGCTCATAAAGCACTTTCCCTTCTTCTAAGGCAACGTGACAAACCGTCCACCATGCGTCCTTACATTTCCTTATTTTCCCGATTAGCAACAATAATGTCTGTGGGAACCTTAAACTGTTTTCACCTCCCGGAGTCCCTTCCTGCCACCTAGTCCCGCACCCTGTACATAACAATTGTCGATACCACCTTCTTTTTAGGCCTTCGGCCTGTGCCCTCCGGCCTTCGTTACACATATACAGACACCTGTGCTGGCAGCAAGGGCCGCTCCAGGCGGGGCTGAACAACTAGGGAATAGGCGAAACGCAGCGGAGCCAAAGAGCATATACCACAGGCCGAACCCTTGCTGGGCGCCTTACACTTGCACTCCTCCATTATTCTAAAATGGGGTTTCATGGCCTACATAACATACTAAATTATAGCTATTAAATATCTTTTTTATCTGAGCCAATCTTTCATCCGGTGTCCATTCTTTATCCCGGTAAAGATAAGTCTTTCCTAATTGCCGCCACTTAGATTCTCCTAACCGGTGAAAGGGCAGAATATTTATTTCTTCCAACCCTACCTTATTTAAAAACTCAGCCGTCGCCACAATATTTTCTTCCGAATCGTTAAAGCCCTCAATTACTGGCATACGTATAATCAACCGGCCTGGCCAGTCGGAAGCCGCTAAAGTAGCAATGTTTTGCAGAATAATCTCGTTGGAGACGCCTGTCTTCTCTCTATGCTTTTCAGGATCCATATGCTTTATGTCTATAAAGGCCCATTCCACGTAACGAATCGCTTCTAAGAATACTTCTTCCGGAGCATAAGCAGAAGTCTCAATAGCAGTATGGATAAATGCCTCTTGGCATTTTTCTAGCATACTTATTAGAAATTCTTTCTGTAAAAGCGGTTCGCCGCCGGTAAAAGTTACCCCCCCTTCTGCACCCCAGTACTGCCGATCTCTGTTTAATACATTCATCAATTCTTCTACAGTCATCCACTTACCACAGACCTCCAAAGCTTCATATAAGCATACCGTTGTACAAACGAAAGTTTTACAGGAAGCGCAGAGCGACCTATCGATTCGCACAGGAGGTTCCTCTTTATTATCTATCCGAATAGCCTCATACGGGCATGCTTCTACACACCGGGTGCAGCCCCATGCTTTGTACTTACATTTGGTTTCTCTGTACAGCACCTTCTGACCAAATTCCATACCTTCTGGGTTGGCACACCATTCGCAGCGCAGAGGGCAACCAGTTAAAAACACTAGAGTCCGGCATCCTGGTCCATCGTGGACGGAATATCCTTGAATATCAAATATCAAGCCTTTAAGATTACTATTTGCTTTCACTCTTTAAGACCCCCTTCTAAGTACAAAGGGCGGTGAACAAGGTGGCTTTATAGACTCTGTCTCTGACACTCAGTTCACCGCCCTTCCCAAATATAGTCTACAATTATTTGCCCTACTATGCCTTATGAGGGGTTCCCGTTTCAGAAGTTACCTGTAAGCTTTCCAACTCGTGGGCCAAATGGCTCGGTTCAGCTGCCAGGGGTAGACAAACAGCCACTAAGCAGGAAAGCGCATAAGCACCCAAGGCAAATAGGATAGAGTTGCGGTAGGAACCTGATATATCGTACAAATACCCCCCCATAAAGCTCCCAAAGGCTGGTCCAATACCCATAACGATCAGCGTTGCTAGACCCCAAATTTTTCCTAAACTTTTTCTACCGTAAATAGCCCCAGCATACCCTGCTACACCACCTGGTTCGATGGCCCAATACACGGCAAAAAGGATGCAAGCTAATAACCCAAAAACCATAGAAATTTTGGTGGCCAATAGGAGTAAACAAGCCAAAACCCCTACTGCAGGGGCAAAAATCAACATGATTTTTCTTCCCAGGGGTTCGTTTTTAACTGCCCCCACAACTTTATCAGCTACCATACCCATCAAAGGCATGGTAAATATACCGGCTATGCCAATAGCCACATAAAGATTAGTTGCTGAAGCCAAAGATAGCTTCACATCTTTTACCCAAAACATTATAACCTGGGTCCAGATTAAAAACTCCGCCACCATGCTGGTTAGGAAAGCTAAAATAGCTCCCCAGATGGCGAAGCGTTTAAAGGCCTCTCCTAGTGGCCATACATATTCAGGTTTAGTTGGGTCGCCCGAACCTGGGGCCAACCCAAAAGGCTTCAAATTATATGCTTCAGGGCTCTTCTTAGCTATAAGAGCAGCTACCACTAGGGCTATTAAAACTACCACGGCTAGAGCTTGCATGGCCGCCCGCCAATCCATAGTCAACAATATTTTTTTCACTCCCAGGCTTAATACCACCTGGGCTACAGGAGCTCCGGCAAAAGCCAAACCCCACATAGTTGCATAGGACTTACCTACAAACCACTTGCGTACTGAAACTGTAGAAGAAACCCAAAGCATACCAGTGCCTATACCAGCAAACAATGCATAACATAATAAATATTGCCAATAGTTAGTGACCAAACTAGTAAGGTAGAAACCCAGAGCCCCACAAACGGCACCGATAAAGTAAGCAGGCCTAGTACCCCATTTATCAATGATCATACCACTAAAGAAAGCGGTGATAGCATATATGCTCATCATCAAGGAATATCCCAGCGAGGTCTGGGAAACTGTCCAATTCATGCTATCCCGCATGGGACCTAAAAGTACCGAAAATGTAGCGCGATACCCGAACAAACAGAAAACAGCTAGCCATGCGGCAGCTACTACCATGTTTCCCATTTTTCTTGCTTCTCTTTCTTTCATGACTTTCATCTCCTCTAAAGGGATTGGGATTGGAGGGTGCAGGAGCCTGCACCCTCCTTAAAAATTAGTCTATTTAGCCGCGTTATACATTTCGCAGGTAACCGCAATTAATTCGCTGTAGGTCCAGGGCTTGCTCTTTTCCGCTTCGCAGGTTCCTATAAATTCTTCTGTCTCGCTGGCACTAAAGTGACTGCAATTTTTACACTTTGGTAGTGCTGTAAAATTAGGGCACACGGGACTATCGATAACTATCAGTTGTTCAGTACGTCTACAAATCCCTTTAGCTACGTCTACCGGGATAAAATTCCGGCAATCATTATGCTTAAGATCTATATTGGTCATAGATATTACACCCCTTATACAGCTTCATATTCAGTTCTTGCAATGACTTCATCTTGGATAGGCTTACCTAATTCAACCCAATACTGAGTGAAGCCTGCTACTCGCACCATGAGGGTTCGGTATTGTTCCGGATGGGCTTGGGCGTCTTTAAGCATCTTAGAATCGACAATATTGTATTGAATATGAAACCCACCTCTTCTCATATAAGCGCGGGTAAGCTCTAAAAGCTTCCTAGAACCCCCTAGCCCCCTAACGGCACTCGGATGGATCTTTAAGTTCAACTGGGAATTCTGGGACTTGGAGTGATCCCAGACCGTAGCTGAAGTAAATATAGCGTAAGGCCCGTTTCGATCTGTTCCCGGATAAGGTGACATAGAGGCATCAGCGAAGGTGGTACCTGCCAAGCGACCGTCTGCTGAGGCTAGGGTAGCCGCACCCATGGGGCCATGGGTAGAAACTGAAATCTGGCAGGCGTAAAGAGGCTTGCCATATAGAGACTCGTACTTGCGGCACATAGAGCAGAACCACTCTTCGTATTCGGCCAGAATAGAATCTACATAGGGATCGGCATTTCCGTACTTAGGAGCTAACAAGCAATCACTGTGAATTTGATCGTACTTCTCACCGTCCTCTCTCTTTTCCTGCATAGCCAGGGAGTAGCTACCCACCTCTTCCGCCGTCTTAAATCCGAAGTTAGCTAATATAGCTTCTCTCAATTCGTCTAGGGTGTACTTTTTCTCATCGTAGACTAGTTTTTTGATCGCAGCCAAAGAGTTGACCATGTTTATGGTCCCACAACTTTCCACATTGAAGGTAGCATTATATCGGTAGCCAAGATGGCCTATATGGTGCCCCTTCTCTAGACAGTCGGGTTTCAAGAGAGAGTTGAATATAGCCATATTGACTTTCCGCCATATATCGTGCTGGATATTGTTACACTTGGCCAGACAATTTACTGTCTGCTCGTAATAGTCTTTGAAAGCCTCCCAGAGTTCTTCAAAGGTTTCCAGTTTTTTATTGTGAGGTTCATACACCTGCGTACCTGTTCTATGGTCATAACCGTTGAACAAGACTAACTCCAAAACCTTTGGATTGGATATGAAGTGTACACCCACGCTAGTTGGCTGGCCCGCGCCGCCGGGTATTACATATTTCCTGCCATTAAGAGTCAATTCATGCCAGGCACAAGGTGAAGTCTCCAGACAACCACCAATTGCAATGGCTCGAGCTTCTTCCACCGTCATTCCTTCGGGTCCATACTGGTCACATAAGAACTCTATAGCCACCCGGTTATTCATCCACGCCGGCATACCTAAGCCTGTCTTACAACATTCTATGGCTTTTAACAAGAAGTCTTCTGGTAGTTTCTCATCGTACAGCACCGATAAGGTTGGCTGCGGTGTCGGGCATCTTATAGCTGCTTCTAGGATGAGCATCTCCAGTTTGTTAGAAGCGGGCTGACCGTCCCTAGTCAGGCCCCCCAGGCTGACATTATTGAACGTGTTACCTGATAATACGCCGCCAACTACACCCATGGAGGCAAAACAGTCAATACAAGTAAATTTCACTCGGTGCAACTCCAGAAGTTCTATGGTCTTCTCCTCATCTATCCGGCCAGCCTCCATATCCTGTTCCCACCAAGGATAAAGAACCTGTCCCAACCTACCTGGAGACATGCCGGAAATAGCATCTTCATTAAGTACAGCGATGTGAATGAAATAAGTAAGCTGCAGGGCCTCATAGAAAGTCCGCGGTTGCTTCGAGGAAATCCATTCGCAGCAATCAGCGATCTGGTCATATTCTGCTTTACGCTGCGGATCTGAAGTAATAGAAGCCAGCCGTCGAGCTTCTTTAGCGTAGTTTCGTATCCAGGCTTGAATGCCTTCTAGCACCAGGATCACGGCTTCATAGAAATATAACCGATCCATCCCTATAAGGCCGTCTCCATCGGCTTTACCTGCCACTTCGGCTTTCTTTTGCCTTGCCATTTCGATAAGCCCGTCGATACCGTATTGGAGCGGGTAATAATAGTTGATTACCTCGCGGCCTTGGGGAAGGGTATAGCCCGAGTCAAACATGCAAATTATACTGCGCATTATTTTTTCTTTTAGCGGATATTCTGGGACCATCTGCTCATATTTGTGGCCCAGATCCTCGACTGACTTGCCCACCCAGGCCCGGGCCAGTTTAAGTAACGCCGGGACCTCTTCTTTGCGAATACCAAACTTTCCAGCAATGGAGACTACATTTCCGAAGCTCTTGGTTACGTTACCGCCACCTGCGCCGAATTTAGTAACCTCGTCAGCACTGGCGCTACCCCGCTTTAAAGCATCCTGGTAAAGCTCATCCTCTTTAGCCACGAAGAAACTTTCCGACAACCAGGGCATAGGGAAAGAGCCTCTATAATAGTAGGCCTTTCCGCCCACTAGTAACTCTCCAGGAAAAATGGTGGGAGTAAGATGGGAAAAAGCATGCTTTAAAGCCGCTGCCCGGCGAACAACCGGAAGTTCGCCCTCTAATTCTTGGTATTTACGGGTATACCAGTAAGGAAATTCAACGGTCACAGAAGACAACGTATTATAATATAATTCCAGTAATTTTTGCGCTCTCGGGCTTGGATTTTTCTTAATCTCACGATCTACCATTTCTTCAGGTGCTTGACCACCGTACTGAAAACTTAAAGGTATTCCCTTCTCTTTCAAGATATCCGCAAGCTTCTTCGGCATTAAAAAATCCCTCCTGCCCTTGTTTACAAGGTTTTTCTCTCTAACAAAGATCGGGATATGCTTAGAAATATGGTCTTAAGGTTATCCCCTTACTTCACCTCCCCTATAACTTCTTGTGTTTAATTTCACTGTAACATGCCTCGGAAGCTAAGGAAATTGGCCATCAGTTTGAAAAAAGAAGGATAAATACCCTATATCCTGCCTTAGTACTAGTTCTAAAGATGTAATTTATAAACTCAAGGCAGGAAAAACAGGAGAGCAAACGAAATATAAAAATTAAAGCCCCAAAAACTCCGTAGACCCTTTAAAGGGAGAAGTGAGGTAAAAGTGCCAGGCCTCTGGCCTTCAGAACCCCTACTACAACTACAAACACTACAGGATTTACTGTCTGAGGAGTTAGGCCTTTGCCTGGTTTTGGTGGACGAGGAAGGTAGAGAGGTTACGTTGCCTTCGGGTTTACCATTGACTTGTTATCACGCGGAAAGCCAAGGCGAGGATTGTCGTGCTGAGCTTTTAAACCTTATCGGACGGGCCAAGCTAAATAGTGAACCAGTCACCCGGCAGTGTCGCCAAGGGTTATATTGTATGGCATATCAAATTCGCTTAAATCATGAACATAAAAAGTTATTTTTGGTAGCCGGTCGTACCCCATGTTTAGACATTTTACAAAAACACTCAAGGTTGCTAATTGCTATTTATTCTCTGCCACTCTGTTTTAGTATTCACGAAAATATTCCTGAAGGCTCCCGAGTAAAAAACGCTTCCGGTCGCGTTGGTTATGACCTGACCAGCCAGGAAAAAAGGATTTTGTCTCTTATCGGGGCTGGCTTGTCTAATAAAGACATCGCGGCCAAGCTTTATATAAGTGAAAGTACAGTCAAAACCCATGTAACCCATATCTTACAAAAATTGAATCTCTCCAATCGTACAGAAGCAGCCATCTTTGCAGTGGAAAATGGGTTAGTGGTGAGGGAGCATCGTGAAAAGAATTAAAAATTGGCAATTGTTTCCTACTATTTATAGTTACTTGTTGTCTTCCATCGGGTTGGTACTGCTCTTATCCTTACTTTTATTTACAGCCTCCTCTTTAAGTATCTTTTTTGCCCGTAACCAAAATAACATCAATAACCTTCTGGACCGCTCCCTAGCTGTGGCCTGGCAAGAATATAACCTCTTTTACGAAAAGGCTTTAACTTTATTATCACCTCTGGGCTCCCTAATTGGCGATGAAAAAAAATCCTCTCCCTATATGGAGTACATCTCTAAACTATTAGATAGCCAGGAAGAAATTGATTTTTGGCTTATTGTCGACCATCAATCCCATCTACCGGCCCAACTTTCTAAGCTTGTCTATAACAGTTGGCAGCAAAAGGATATAATTACCTGTTCTGAGGTTATATCTCTCTCTGAATTGAGCCTAATAGATTCCTCTCTAGTTAAAAAAGCGCTAGTTGAAGTAAAAGATACTTCTGGGCAAGGTTTACATTATTTTGCTCCTGTCCTGGTACAAGTCATTGTCATGCCACTTACTACTAAGAATTCTAGCTTACAAAGGGCTTTAGTAGTTGGACATATATTAAATAATGATCATGGTACAGCTGATCGCTATTCAACCAAAATCCCAGGTTCCTATCTGTCTATCGGTGTAAACGGTATACGTGTATCAGCTAATATTCAAAGCCCTTCCGGTTCTGATTTTGTAGGAGGTATTCAAAGCGGAATTCTTTTAAAAACGGTTCAAGAAGGTAAAAGATATATAGGCCAAGCGAAGATAGAGCCCAACGAGATACATTTTGTAGCCTCGGATCCTATCAGGGATTTTGAAGGTAATATAATAGGAGCTTTAAGTGTAGGGGTTCCCTCCCAGGGACTGGCCAATCTAAAACGGGATACTTTACTATCCATTTTTATATCTGCCTTCGTCTGCCTGAGCGTCGCCATGGGCGTAGCTTCCTTTGTCGCCAGGAAAGTGGCCACTCCTCTAGTAGTTCTAAGTCACTTGGCTAAGGAAATTTCCCAAACGGAGAGCATTATTTCTGACCATATTGACAAACTAGAAGCTCAACCGGTGGCCAGAATACGAGAGCTTTGGTATTTACAGCGCTGTTTTACGCGGATGGCCAAAACTCTTTACCAAAAATGTCAAGAAAATCAAGCTTATTTAGCTGAATTGGAAAAAGACAGAGAGGAACTGCAGCGTCTGACCAGTGAGTTACAACAAGTAAACCTTTCCCTTGAAAAAAAAGTTGAGGAACAAACTCTCGAATTACGGCAGCTAATAGCAGAGCTTAAAACCCTTAACACACTTAAGTCCCAATTCCTAGCTAATATGAGCCATGAACTCCGTACACCTTTAAATTCTATCATCGGCTTTTCTGAAATGTTATATGACGAACTGTATGGACCACTCAACACAACCCAAAAGGAGTACTTGGAAATAATTCTTAGTAGTGCCCGCCACCTCTTGCAGATTATAAGCGATATCCTGGACCTATCACGGATAGAGCAAGGTAAGATCGCCCTGAGCAGACAAAAGGTCAGCTTGGAAGAACTCGTCCGTTCAGTAGAAAGTATAATCCGTCCCCAGGCTGAAAACCGTCATCTCTCTTTATTTGTCCTTCTACCAGATAAGCTACCTATGATTTATGTTGATCCTACTCGAATTAAGCAGGTACTCTATAATCTCCTCTCCAATGCAGTAAAATTTACACCCTCCGGAGGAACCATTACTATCACAGCTCATTATAACAACCAAGAAATAGCCGTATCCGTGGAAGATACAGGTATTGGAATTAAGGAAGAGGACCAAGCCCGCGTATTCGATGAGTTTTATCAAGCAGAAAGCTTATATGAAAAAAAATTCGACGGGGTGGGCCTAGGACTACCTTTATCCAAACGTTTAGTTGAGCTTCACGGCGGTCGTATTGAATTGCAAAGCAAGTTAGGGAAAGGCACTAAAGTAACCTTCTATTTACCTCTCCACTCTTAAAGCCCTAGAATAAAGAGGAGGAAACCTTGTATGGAAAACCCAGAACAAAATGCGCCACTGGTACTTATTGTGGAAGACAATCCTGCTAACATGCGTTTAGTATGCGATCTTTTGCACGTCCATGGTTTCCGGATTTTAAGAGCCTTTAATGCACTAGAAGCCCTAAAAATTATTCGCCACAACCCCCCCGACTTAATTTTGATAGATATTTCCCTTAAGGGTATGGATGGTTTATCTCTTGTTAAATTATTAAAAACTAATCCAGCTACTAAAAATATCCCCATTATAGCCCTTACTGCACACGCCATGAAACAAACTGAAGAAGATGCTTATGCTGCCGGCTGTCAAGGTTTTATTGTTAAACCCATTAATACCCGTTCCTTCCCCTCTCAACTCCGTGAATTTCTGTCGGGGAAACATTCAAAGTGAGGAGAGGAATAAACCTTGCTAAGACCTGGCATAAAGATATTAGTTATTGAAGACGATCCAAACAGCGCAAGGCTTTTGCACGACCTCCTTACAAGGCAGGGCGCCATAGTTGTCTGCGAAAATAACGGTCCCGCCGCTATGGCGCGGATCGAAAAAGAAAATTTTGATTTAATCCTCTTAGACCTCCGCCTACCAGGACAGAACGGCTTTGTGGTAGCAGAACATTTAAGACGACACCCAGCTTCCGCCAATCTTCCGATAATCGTTATTAGCGCCTTTGCCGATCGTCAAAATCGCTTGCGAGCTTACGAGGCAGGAGCCGATATTTTTTTAAGTAAGCCCATCGATGTTCAAGAGCTCTTGCTTATTATAAAAAACCAGGTAGACCGTAAATTTTTTAAAGGGTCGGTAAACTGGGCTCCCTGATCGCTATTCATTATCTCGGGCTTAGCTTTAGCAATTGCTTCTTTTACTGCTATTAGCACAAAGGCTGTCTCTAAGCACTGGTCCAGGGCCCAGCTTACTACAAAGCGGGTGTACCAGTCCGTGATGCCCACCAGGTACATCCATCCCCAGACTAGCCGGATGTAGGTGATGTCTATACCCCAGACCTGGTTGGGGTAAGTAATAGGAAGGCCCCGCAGCAAGTAGGGGTATACTCGATGCTCGTGGTTTCTCTTGTTTAAGTTAGACTTGGGATAGAGATGACAGGTATACCCATTTCTCGCATGTGGCACTGGACGCCTTTGCGTTAACCGGAGATCCCTTCCGTCGAAGCTGGGCCGTAATGCGCCTGGAACCGTAAAAGGGAAACTCGGTAATATACTTCGTCGATATGGTGTTTTATGGCTATTTCTTCTGGGGAAGGGAGCACTGGGTGGCGTAGCTAATTGCAAAAACGACCAGAAATTCATGATCTAAATGACCTTCGCAAACTGCTGTTCGAATTTGCTAAGATACTAAGAAGGGACAACTTATAGGACCCACACTCACTGATCGTACCTGTCCATCGAAGCCGCCGGGATGATGATCCGCCTGCAAAGGCTATTATCAGTCTCCGGCCGAGGTATTTTAGCCAGAACTGTAATGTTTACTTCCGACAGGTTATACCTTCCGGAGCTGACACGTCCTGAAATGATAACCTGTGTCACCAGTGCCCTGATTAGCGATTTCTTGGACGTAAAATCCAGGTCATTTAGCCTACTTAATACCTCCTGGGCCAATCTGCGTAACTCCTCTGTCCTTTGTTCTAGGGTTCCAGCCCCTTGGAAGACAGCCATAAGCTCCCTATGGCGCTGCTCCAAACTTTCCTTTCGCCGTTTTAACTCAGCCAATTTATTTTTTGTTTGATCATCCAATTCTAGGAGGCCAGAAGCCAGTGCATCCAGGATGGCCACCTTTCCCTTCTCAACTTCTTTTAAATGCTTCTCAATGCGCTCTATCTCCTTACTTATCTCTTCCACCTGGGGGGAAGATTCTAAGGCAGCTTTAACCAGCCTCTCAGGGTCCTTAAGCCAAGAACAAACCTGTTCCCACACCACGTTCTCCAGGGGTTCTGCCAAAAGCATCTTGAGAGGCCTGCACCCCGGATTTTTTGTGCCTTGGCTGTTTTTCCTGCAAGTATATCGCCGTTCCCTAACCCCCCACCATTTAGAGGATACCCCGGTCATGCTGTTGCCGCAATCAGCGCAGGTAATCAACCCACTTAAGAGATAATTGTGTCGACCTCGACCTGCCCATAAGCGCCGGGCCTCCTTCAATTTCTTTTGGGCTTTCTCCCAAAGGTTAGGGTCAATGATGGGAGGAACTGAAATATCTATATCTTTATATCTCCACCTTCCCGTATATACCGGATTAGTTAATATCTGTCTTACTACCATCCGGTGCCATAAACCTTGTCGTTTACGGGTCGGTATTCCTAAATCATTTAACCGCTTAGCCACACCATTAACCCCTATATCTTCCTGAACAAACCACTGGAAAATATTCTTCACCACCGCTGCTTCTTCTTCCAATATCGACACTTTGCCCCTCTCCGGGTCGTAGTTGTAGCCATAGTTGTAAAAACCTATGGGAATACCACCCTGCCTGGCCTTCTGGGTCTTCCCCCTGATCATACGCTCACGGATCTTCTCTTTTTCAAACTCAGCAATAGCCCCTCTGATGGCATAAAACATGCGGCCTTCCGGGGTATCCTGCCAGGTGAAGTCCAGGAAATCAAGCCGTACTCCAGCCTTCTCAAATTCCTCCGTGAGAAGTAGCTGGTGCGCCAATCTCCTGGATAAGCGGTCCGGGTCGCGCACGATTATAACGTCTATACGGCCTTCTTGAACTGCTTCACGTAAAGCGTTCAACCCCGGCCTGTCCAGGGTGGCCCCACTCACACCTTCATCAGCAAATTCTAATATCACCGCGGCACCTAACGAAATAGCCCGACGGTAGCAAGCCTCACGCTGCTCCGCCAGGCTATAACCATGCTTTACCTGCTCCTCTGTGCTAACTCTTAGGTAGATTGCTGCCTGCACTTTGATCTACAGGCCTCCAATACCTTCTGGGCTAGTAGTCGGTACGCATCCCGCAGTCCTGTACTGTCTTCTGAGGAATAAATAACCTTCAGGTTAACAGGAAAATTCCCCGAAGCCTTCAATTTACGGTTTTTACTTGGCACCGGTCATCTCCCCTTCCCCTATTATTTTACGAAGGTTCTAGATTGTCCTACTACAGGAAAAGGACTCCAGATAAAGGAGCCCTTTTAGTCTTAATAAAACGCTTTGAACCTCCAGCCTCTTTCAGTTTTTTCCTCGCCGTCAAGGACGTTATCCCTCACCAGTAGTCTGAAGCTCAGGAAGGCCTGCATGGGCAGACTCTCCGAATGGTCCCTATATCGAGTAGGAGGGGGCGGCTAGCCCCCGTCCTCTCACACCACCGGACATGCGGGTCCGCATCCGGCGGTTCACCAAGCTTGACGAAGACAAGAATAGCGTTCGGTTAAGCTCATGAGGCCCTGGGACTGCCAATAGGCATTACCCAGGGCTCTATTCATTGGACCATGAGCCATCCACCATGGCCCTTTGCGAGCATTAGCAAATTGATGTACCACCCATTCCGGCAGTCCCAATGCGCGTAGCTCCCGATATCTGGTCCGTACTCGCTTCCACTGCTTCCAGAGGCACATGCGCAGCCTCCTCCGCATCCAGCCTTCTATCTCCTCAAAAACGCTGGGCGTTTCGGCCAGGGCAAAGTATCCTATCCACCCGCCCAAATAGGCGT
The DNA here is from genome assembly GCF_900176005.1 of Thermanaeromonas toyohensis ToBE. Lineage (NCBI taxonomy): Bacteria > Bacillati > Bacillota > Clostridia > Neomoorellales > Neomoorellaceae > Thermanaeromonas > Thermanaeromonas toyohensis. The sequence goes on from NZ_LT838272.1 coordinate 2,410,461, forward strand.
TGAGACGCTCTATGCGTTCGGCCATACTCACGGGTTTATTCCGGGCAGTTATCTCCCGAATTTTCCCTTTCACCCGCTCGATGGTCTGAGGCGCCAGGCGGATAAGAATTTCTCCTGTCTTGCGCTTGTGCATGCTAAACCCCAGGAATTTCAGTTTCCACGGCCGGTCTACCGCACTTTTCTGCTCGTTAATTTTGAGCTTCAACCGTTCCTGCAGGAACTTACGGATACTTGCCATGACCCTCTCCCCCGCCCGCTTGCTCTTGACGTAAATGTTGCAGTCATCAGCATAGCGGACAAACTTGTGGCCCCTCTTCTCCAGTTCTTTGTCCAGGTCGTCCAGGAGTATGTTGGCCAAAAGTGGACTTAAAGGCCCGCCCTGCGGCGTCCCTTCCACCGTCTCTACGACCACCCCGTTTACCATGACACCTGCCTGGAGATAGCGACGGATAAGGGTAAGCACTCTCTTATCTGTCACTTTTCGGGCCACTCGGGCCATGAGTATGTCGTGGTTGACCCGGTCAAAGAATTTCTCTATGTCCAGGTCCACGACCCATTCGTATCCTTCTTCCACGTATTGACGCGCTCTCCTTACCGCATCATGGGCTCTCCTCCCAGGCCGAAACCCGTAACTGGCCTCCGAAAACTGCGGGTCGAAAATGGGCGTCAATACTTGCAGGAGAGCCTGCTGGATCAGGCGGTCCATTGCGGTAGGTATCCCTAATAGCCGCTTGCCTCCCCCGGGTTTCGGGATTTCGACCCGGCGCACGGGCTTAGGCCTATAGGTACCTGTAAGCAATTCCTCCCGGATGCGCGGCCATTCGGCACGAATTTGGTCCCGAAGCCGTTCGGTCGGGATGCCATCTACGCCGGGCGCGCCTCCGTTCCGCTCTACCCGCCTCAAAGCGGCCAGCATGTTGCTTCTTTCCACCACCTGCTCCATCAGGCCGCTACCTTGGCCTCCGCGAGGTGACGTCCCGCCTTGTGCCGGAGAAGAACTCGGCCCTCCCCCAGTCCCCCGTGGCTTCACCACTTCCTCCTGTGGGCAGGCCCCTTCCGGGGTTTTCTGCTTTCTTCGCCCTTCTCGCGAACGCACCAGTCCCACCTCTGACTTGATGTTCGGGCCTTCCCCTGGAGTTCATGACCCCCAGGGTACTATGCCCAAAGCTTCCTCCTGCCAGTTCAGCCGTGCCTTCCGACACGGGTTACCAGCTCTACCTGGCTTATCCGGCAGGCCTCCCCGGGTAAGAGCGTTAACCTTCACCCCGCGCCCGCCCCATATACTCCGCCGTCCTTATGTCTGCCTGGGATTTCGCTGTGTTATGCCAGCTCATCCGAACGGCTTAGCCTCTTATGGGGTTCTTGTTCATCGGGCCGTGGCTTTGCCTCCGGCTTCCTTCGGATTCCACCTCACGATGGACACCCTTGCCTTCGGCTAGCAGGCTCGTGCTGCCTCGCCTGCAGTGGACTCTCACCACCAAGTTAACGCCCATGCCGGGCGCACATAAACAGAGTGCCCGGCAAAACGCCGGGCTGGACAGATGGCTATTCTGATATATTAGATAAGAACGTGCTAACTTCGTCTATCAGGGACCTTACGGCGTCTTTCGCTTTCTCTGTCTCCTCCAGGGTAAAGCTCTTAAAGTCATCATAATCGGCCTCGGTCCTCAGATTAAAAAGTATTGATAGAGTTGTGCTGGCCTCTTTGCTTATTAGGCCAGGCTTCACAAACTCACGGTTAAACAGAGAAATAACACCGCTATGCTTAGCTGAATCCAACCTCTTAATCGCCAGCAATGCCCTTGCCGCATGAAAGGCCGCATAGTAAAAGCGGTTGATAGCCCCATTATAAGACCCTACTTCTAGTAACTGCTCTCCCTCCCGAAAGGTTCGTTCCGCTTTTTCCAGGCGCCACCGGCTTAACTCTATGCTCATAGAGGAATTCCTTCTTCCTGGAGGGACTTATAGAAATGCGTCTCCTTAAATAAGGGCGCTGAATAGCGATCAGCGGACATAATTACTGGCGATACTACAACATCATGCTTTAAATTTACCTCTACGGCTGCCTCGATTATGGCCTCTCTGGCAGCGCTGTCTTCCCTTTGCACGAGTACGAGTATATCAATATCCGACTCTGGAGTAGCGGTGCCGCGGGCTACCGAGCCAAATAAGCGAATCCCCAAAAGGTTCGCACCTAGCTCTCGCCTGAGAAATTCACAGAACTCCTTGATAGCTTTGTCGGCTCTATCTGGTATAATATTTTGGGTCACGGTGACAATCCCTCCTAAACCCTGATTATATACCATCTGCCCTGCACTTACCAGTATTTACAAACTAAGGGAGCCTCACAAGATCCAGCCTCCCCCAAAACATCCCGGATTGTGTACTCAACTTCTGAGGGTGTACTCGCTACTGTTCACCTTCTGGACCTCAACTTCCCTGGGCTGCGCTTATCTAGTTTTTTGAATTGTATTAAGAGTTAATACCTGTCTACATGGGCTCTTAGGTAGCCTTACCGTAAATACTGTTATTCCTTCCTCAACTCGCGAGTCAAAAGAAATGATTCCACCGCATTCAATCACCAAATTCTTAACAATAAACAAACCCATGCCAGACCCTTTCTCTCTCTTGGTCGTAAATCCAGGTTCAAAGATCCTTTCTTGAATTTCAGGCGCAATAGTACCGGGATTGGTTATTTCAAATACAAACCAATCAGCTTCTTCGTCAATTCTTATTTTAAGCCATTTCTCAGCATAAAAGCTCGTCTCATAAATAGCATTATCAAGCAAATTGCCCAGAATACTTACCAGCTTTTCTGGAGATATAGAAAGCCCGGCTAAGTTAGTAGTTATTTCTAACGAAGCTTGTAGATAACTAATGGTTGCCAGCTTGCTGCTAATAAGAGCAGCAACCTCCGGTCTTTCCAAACAGACAAGCTTTTCTATTTGAATCAAGTCCTTAGATAGTCGCTTAATATAATCAACCGCCTCATTATCTCGCTTCATTTGGATAAGTCCTAATATTACTTGTAAGTGGTTTATAAAATCATGATGCTTAGACCTCAAGGTAGTGATCAATCTCTCGGCTTCTTCCAATCTTACCATTATCTTTTCGGCTTCCCTTTCCTTATCGGCTAACCTTAGCATTTCCTGGACTACCCAAAGACTTGAAATCATCGAAGCAATGATGATACACAAAACAACGAAAATGGGTATTCTAAAACTCGTAAAAACATCAAAAACATAATTATAAGCTAATAAAAGGAACAAGAATAACTGCAGTAGGAGCAGGTCTACAAACAATAGCCACCTTTTCTTCATTAATTATCCCTGCTTACCTGTTTTTCGAGAGGTTTAGTCAACGTAAACCCAAACCTACTATTAACTATTAACATTATTACCAGAAAAACATTTTCTGTATGTCCTATTAATACGTGTAACCAAGGGTTGCTTAAGACATCCGTTACACTTAGTTGGAAAAACTGTATTATTAGTATGGATATACCTCCACCAAGCATTCCCAGGCTCGAGCTAACCAGAGCAGCCCCCAGAGCAATCCCCCAATTCACTTTACCGATCGTTCTTATTAAAAGGGAAAAAATCAAAGTAAGAATAATTGTATGAGTGCCAAGGGGAATATGGTAATGACCATATATTCCCCGAACTATCCATACCGCAACCCCATAAGTAATACTAAGGGTTATAAGAGTCCTTAAGCTGCTTCTATAACCGAATAAACGCAAACCAGTCATAGACAATAAGAATGCATTTATTATATGTAAAAAAAGTAGGACTCGAAGGTCCTCCAAAATAGCCCATCCTCCCTAAAAAGAGGATCTCAAATTTTTTTTTATAATTCTCAAGTTCTTATCCTTTCACTTCAAAGCTACTTCGTCCACACTGCCTACTTAAGTAACTTGTTAGGCACTTCAGGTTGGTAGGACCACGGACCGGTAGCAGCAGCGACATTGGCAAAAGCCAGTAAACTGAGCAAAGTCGCCGCTAAAATAATTAGAACCCGCCTCATTCTTATCCCCTCCTATCTCAATTTTTTGCTTAAATCTCCCTCTATCTCTCGCTCTCTTAGATTTTCAAGTTTTTCATCCTCCATCTAAGAAACGAGAGAGAAGGGTTAAAAATTACCATGGGTATTTTTGAGTATTTTTTATCCTAAGGTTTTGGGTGGACCCTCACCTTAAAATTCGCCCCCAGGCTACCCTATCATTTCTCGCAGGGTCTTGCCCTTTCATTCCTTCGTCCTGCCTTAAGGGGGCGGGTGGGGCCTGCCTTTACTTAATTACAGGGTCTATGCCCTTATGGAGGGATTTGGCTTCCCCCACCCAAAACCTCCCTAGCTCTTTAAGCTACTTTCTTTAGTTGTTCTTCCCGGTATTTCCCTAATACTTTGCTGGCATCATATTCCTTCTTCTGGGTAATAAGGGTAAACATCACCCGCACTAGCTTTAAAGCCACAGCTACTAGAGCCTGCTTCCTCGTTAAAGGATTTTCCGGCCTCTTTAGGAAATAGTGATATAGCGCTTTAAATTCTTTGTTCTTAGCCACTAGAATAAGGCTCACCTGGTAAAGTAGATTCCTTAGCCCCGGCCGACCCCTCTTGGATATGGTGGTCTTGGCCTTCTGTTTCTTCCCCGATTTCTGGGCCGTTAGGTTATAACCAGCTAGTTTCCGTATCTGTCTCCAGTGCTGGTATTTCGCTGGGTCACCTATCTCCCCTAAAAAGCCTGCCGCTGTTACTACCCCTACCCCAGGAATGCTTAAAAGATAATTCGCTAAACCTGTCTCCTCTAGGTATCGCCCCATGGCTTCCTCTGTCTTCCTTATTTGACCTTGGTAAAACTCGATTTCTTCCAAGCAGGCTTGAAGTTTGACTTTAGCCCCTTCTAGCCCTTCTTTAACACCTATGCTCTTTTCTGCTGCTTGCCTTAGAGCAAGAGCCCTCTTTATCCCTACTCTACTGTTCGAGGCCTGTTTTAGCCCTTCTTCTAGTTCTTCTAACTTTAGGCTTAATATGTCCTTAGGAAAGGGACAGTTCCTTAAGACCCACTGGGCTGCCTTGCCTAAAAGACTCTTAAATACTTCCATTAGCTCGGGAAAATATTCATCTACTATGGCTTTAAGCTGGCAGAGGGCAGCGTTAAGTTTTTTGTGTTCCTGCTGCCGGGTAATATAAAGGGTCCTCAGTTCTGCATATATCCCTTCCGGTAAGATGCAGTGCAAGAATTTGCCCTCTTTTACCAGTTGGGCTATAAGGCCTGCATCCTTGCGGTCGTTCTTGTCTTGGCTATTGTCTTCCATCTCTTTGCTGTTTTTAACGTGATAAGGATTTACAATTACTACAGTGTAACCTGCCTCTTTTAGGAAATAGGCTAGAGGTTTCCAGTAGTGTCCTGTGGGTTCCATGCCTATAATGATACGTTCCGCCTTCTCTTTCTCCTTGGCTTCGCTTATTTTCCCTAGTAGACGGCAGAAACCTTCTCTGCTATTATGAAAGTAGAACGGTTTTACTACGTCGATACCCATGCTGTTATATATCCGGGCGTAATGGTTTTTCTTAGCTACATCCACTCCCACGATCAGCACGTTGCCATAAACTAAGGCTTTCTTTTCGGCCTTTTGCATCGCTTGCTCGCCTCCTGGTATCTGAGGTTTTGTCGTTCAATTTCTTTCTACCAGGAGGCTTTCTTATTGGCAACGGCTATCCTAAATCATTACAGGAATGCTTTTTATAAAGTGCAAGTGTATAAAGTCAATAATAGGAACACCTCTAAAGGCACAAATCATACCGTGAAAGTATCTCTCTCGCAGCCTGTTCTCAGAACTTAGCTTTAGCAGCTTAGACCATATACCCGCTTCTTCTTAAATATGTTGCAGTTTAATTATCGCTCCATAGATATATCAGGTCTTTATGTAAAATGTTTAAGCAAGGCATCCATTTTCCCTACTACCCTGTAGCCTAATGGTGTAAGGGTGAACAATTGCCATGCCATGCCCAAACAGCTAGATAGTATCATCTTTCTTCCAATAATCTCTACAACAAAACTCAGTTCCCAAAGACTTACGATACCCCAAACGGTTAACAAGGAAAAAGAGATAATTCTTAAGTACCTTCTTTGCAGCTGAGAGGAAATTGGTTTTCCTGGGGTTTCTGCTGGAACGTATCTATAAATAATATAGAATCCGACAAGAAACATAATAATGGGTATAGATATGAGTAGCGTATAATTGTAATTGGGATGGAAGTACATTTTTACTAGATATCCAAATACTGAAAAAACGCTCACTCCAATTAAATTACATCGTAATGGCGAGGAAGCATGGGCACCGCCAGAAAAAATCCTAAACACAGAAGCAGTAATGGCTGCGGCCAATACATAGGGGAGTATTCGTAACAATAAAGCTATAATAATTAACGCAATATAACCAGAAATGCTCGTTAAAAACAAGCGCAGACCAAATAAAATTATCTCCACATCTCGTCCGGATTCATTAGCCAAATAATGTGCCGCTCGGTTTAATAAACTGCTGCCGCCCATGATAAGATTATATTCGCCATAATTTGCCTGTATCCTTCATCTTCTATTAATTAATTTGGGTGAGTAATAGATTGCTCATATCATCAGGGACAGAGGCAAATACCGGATACGCTATTACAACAACCTGCAGGATGTGTTGCGGAGGAAGACGGGCCATTACAATCTCATGCTACCCTTTGTAATTCAGATTTCATTTTCAATACACCGGGCAGCATAGGTAGCCAGTTTAGTTCCCTTTTCGGAATTAAAAGTATTGATGGCTTTAATTAAACCTATGGTACCGATGGAGATAAGATCGTCCATGTCCTCGCCCGTTCCTTCAAACTTTTTAGTAATATGGGCCACGAGCCGCAAATTACGTTCAATTAAAATATCCCTGGCTTCCCGGTCACCTTTTTTAAACTTCTCTAGGTAATATTGTTCTTCCTCCTCGCTTAAGGGCTGTGGGAAGGCATTGTTGGATAGATAAGATAAAAGCAAGGCCAAACCCTTAAGGACAGAAAGAGCCACCAGCGCCAGGATAGTAGGCACCATCTAAATCTTTTCCCCTCCCTTAAGGTAACTCACGGTTTTATAATATGGGCCCCTGGCGTTAGTGGTGCTTGTTCAATTCAAAAATTCTATCTTTCCTCCTGAGAGGCTACCTATCCGTACTAGGGACTCTAACCGGATACCTTGCTTCCGCAAATATTCACCACCGCTCTGGAACACTTTTTCTATTACGGTGCCTACGCCCACCAGCTCTGCGCCCGCCTGTTGTATAATTTTAATAAGCCCTCTAACTGCTTCACCTGAAGCTAAAAAATCATCAATAATAAGCACGCGATCCCCTGGGCCAAGATAGCTGCCTGCTACCACTATATCTACCACTTCTTCCCTCGTAAAAGAGCGCACCTTTCCGCAGTAAGCATCTGAACCAATGGTGGAGGGTTGCTTCTTTTTGGCAAATACTACAGGCACCCGCAAGGCCAAGCCGGTCATAAGGGCTACCGCTATTCCCGAAGCTTCCACCGTAAGCACTTTAGTTACTTTATCTTGAGCAAAGCGTCGGGCAAACTCTTCCCCTACTTTAAGCATTAAGACGGGATCTATCTGGTGATTTAAAAAGGAATCCACTTTAAGTATATCTTCAGATATTACTTTGCCTTCCTGGCTTATCTTCTCCTTCAGCAGTTCCACAACATCCCCATTCAAGGCCTTCACCTCATATGGTCTTAAAGTTTCAAACGGAAAATTCGACCTAAAAAGAACCGCAGCGCCAGGATGGTAGGCACTAGGTCCCTGGCGCTCACGGTACTTGAATTCTTTACCTAGATTCCCGCATCCCTTCAAGGAGAGCAAAATTCTCCCTGACCTTCTGGGCTATATCTTGGGCCGACTTGGAGGTACGCGCAGCTAGCTCACGCACAGCCTGTGCCACCACTGCAAAGGTTCGCCCATGTTCTCCCGCCCGCGCCGCTTCAATAGAAGCGTTCAAAGACAAAATTTTAGTTTGATCGGCGATATCACTGATTATGGAGGCTACAGCAGCTATCTCTTGATGGAAGTGAGTAAGTTTATCGAGCTGATCTACTATGTAGCTCTCAATAGCCAACTCCATATCAAAAACAATACGCTTAATAAAGGCTTCCATCAGGCGAAGGCATAATTCTGGGTCCTCACGGTTATATTCCCATATAATCCGTTGAATGCTCTGGATATACAAGCGGTAAGCTCCTAAGTACCACTTGGGATAAAGCCCAATCTCCTGGTGCTTTTTCCCGATGCTCAGCCGCCAACGGATATAGTTATCATCGATCTTTTCATCAGTTAGGCTTATGAAATATTCCTTCTGGGTTTTAGATAGCCTTTCTACAGTGCTGTGCTTATTGATGAGGGAATTAAGATAGGGATATTTTAAAAGATAATCATAAAACTCCTTTACTACCCGGTCAGCTTCTCGGATAAAATTTTCCCGTTGGCTATGCATCAACTTCAAATCTTCTTCTGTTATTTGAAGAAAATTTAGCTGTTCGTGATAACTCTCTAACAAACGTTTATCCGTTAATATATCAACAGCCATTGTCCTGCCCCCTAGTTTTTAGTAATTAGAACATATTTCGCTCTGAAGATGGATTTTCCCTTTCAAAAATTTTTTAGAAACCTTCCATCTTGAGAGGGCATATCTTACTCATGTAAGAAATCTCACTGGTGGAGAATCCTGGCTATGCGTTTCGGTCTCGCCCTGGGAGGTGGGGGGCTTAAGGGGGTAGCCCACCTCGGAGTCCTTCAAGTGCTGGTAGAACACCACCTTTATCCCGACCTGGTCGTGGGTACCAGCGCCGGCTCCATCGCCGCTGCCCTCTTCTGTAGCGGAAAAATATCTAATCTTAAGGCCCTCGAGGAACTGGCTCAATTTGTTAATTCTGGTAAAAATTTTCTAAAGGGCTGGCCATCGGGTCTATGGGAAGGAAAACTCCTTGAACAAATACTAAGAAAAACTTTAGGCACCCTAAAGTTTAGTGAACTAAGAATACCCATGGCCGCAGTCGCTTGCGACCTTTATAGTGGTAGCACAGTAGTTTATACTTCTTTAACCCCTCCTCGTCCTCTTCCAGCCGGAATAGTGTTGGGCGGTAATATCGCTGTTTGGCAGGCGGTTAGGGCTAGCATCTCTTTACCAGGTCTTTTTTCCCCTGTCCCTATAGGACCTCACCTACTAGTAGATGGGGGTGTAACCAGCAACGTCCCTGCTGATATTGCGCGCTTCCTAGGTACCTCCGTTGTAATTGCGGTAGACCTTACTACCAAACAGACACCGCGTTCCTTTACCCATGTTGGGGAAATTCTATGGCGAAGTCTAGAGATAATGGGCAGCCGTTTGACAACGACAACCCTAGCTCTTTATGCCGACTTGGTTCTCTCCCCCCTTAAAGACCTAAAGGATCCCCCAAGTTTCTGGGAAGTTCGCCGTATTAAGGAGTTAGTGGAGGCAGGAATAACCTCTACCCGCACAGCCTTGCCTAAGATTAAGGAATTGTTAGGAAAACATACTCTCTAATAGTCCCCAAAACCGGTGGATAAGCGCTGCAGCCTCTGCACGGGTAAGAAGGGCTTTAGGCCTAAGAAGCCCTCCCGGGTAACCGCGAAGCAAGCCTTGTACTACTGCCCATTGCACTCCCTTTACCGCCCAAGGTGATACAGATTGTCCATCGATAAAAACTTTTAAGCTATAAATATCACCTTGCTGTTCCTTATCTTGTCCCCCCTCTGTAAGGTTTCCCTCTGTACGGGAAACCTCGCTGTGGGCGACAACCCGCTCTCCTTCACCAGCGCCCCCCAGGCTTCTAAATAAGATTAGAGCAGCTTCTTCCCGTGTCACACCGTTTAGAGGACGAAAGGTGCCATCCTGGTACCCACCCATTATTCCTACCTTTGTAAGGTGTCCAATGGGACCTGCATACCAGACTCCTGGAGGCACATCCGGCCATCGAATTTGGCCTTCTCCCGGAAGCTTCAGTACCCTATCGAGAAGGGCAGCGAATTCTGCCCTCGTGATTACCTCCTCAGGGGCAAAAAGACCCTCTCCCCTCCCATAGATCAATCCCCTTTGGAACAAGACGGTTATAGCTGGATAAGCCCAGTGGGTAGAAGGGACATCTTTAAAATCATCTCCTCTTTTTTTAGGAAGCGGTCTGTTATTATCTTTGTTTTCATTCTTAAGGCTATAATTGGTAGTACCATTCCCTGATTCGCTACTCTCTGTAAGGCCTTGCTGTCCCTCGTTCGGCTTATAAACAATAGTCGCCTTGGCCTCGGCCTCCCAGCCGGCCCCATCACGGAAGATAACTATTACCCTCCGTTCACCCGGGGGGCCAGGTAGAAGCTCCCACGTTTTAACTTTGGAAAAAGGTTCCCATGGCCCCACAGGGCCACCCTCGTTAGATATAGATATCTCCTTTATACCGCTCGTGTCCTCACCCTGGAATCTTAGTTCTACTGTTAGCTGGGAGGTCTCTATAGCACCTCCATTAATTAATACTTGCAAGTTAGATGGTGGCTGTCGGTCTAGAAGTAACCGTCCTTCAAGCCGATTAGTATTACCTTTCCCATCCTTAGCTTCTAAGACCAATATATACCAGCCATCGGGCATTTCTGCCGTCTCCCAAACTAAGTTTTCTTGTAAATGGCGCCCTTCTTTCCCCCACCATATCCTCTCCATTACCTTTTCCTCTGAAGGACCGTAGACAGCCAAGGTGGCTTTATCCAACCAGGTTTCTTCATATACAGCTACCTGCAATGTTAAGGGATCCCTAGTAAGCCATTTTTCCGCTGGGTAAGTGAGGGTAAGTTGAGGAGGCCTACCATCTAAATAATAGGCATAAACCGCCCATGGTGAAAAAAATATTTTACCAATTATAGGTTCTCCATGTCCTTCAGGATTTAAGTCTGGGTGATAAGGTCCATTACTGCTTCCCCAAAAATTTAGGGGAGCAGTGAGTTCCAATTCTGACTGAGCCTTCACTCCTGTGGTATTGTTAAAAATATCATTGCGGCTTAAATCTACTTGAGCCTGGGTTATACCTTCTAAATCTAAGCTGGTATTGTTGGCGGTGAGAAGGCCACCTGTAATCACCCCTTCTATTTCTCCCGCCATACGGACTCCAGTATCATTCTCCTGCCAAGCACAGCGTGAAAAAAGAAATTCCAAAGTTGCATTGATATCGGCACCTATGGTGTTCCGAGTAAAAATATTATCCTCCAGGTTTACTTGGGTGGACTGGGTAACAAGCAATCCTGTACCATTGTTTTCCCACAAGGACCCCGAAAGGGTACTTCCCCTGCTCCCGGTTAATAAAACTCCCGTTGTATTATTACGGAAAGCAGAAGTTGTGATATTTACTCCTTCGCTTTCACTCACCTTAAGGCCTATCGGCCATCCTTCCACCATAAGGCCTTCTATATTCAGGCTCTGACTCCTTAAAATAAGGACACCTGAGGCAACTCCGCCTGTAATTTCTAACGGCCGTCGGATTGTATTGTTCCTTAAGTTTCCGCTAGAAACAGATTCCACAACAATACCCTGGCTGGTAGATACCACGCTATTTTGTTCAGCCGTTATCCTTTGAGCTTGATTTACATGTATCCCTGTAGCAAACCCTTCTAAGATGTTATTCTGCATCACTACGTCTCCGGTTGAAATAAAAGATAAACCTAGGTCTCCAGGACCTTTTATCTGGTTATTTTTAAGTTCTATATAGACTGGGGTACTTAAAGGAAAGGTTTTTATGGTTATAGCAGGAATGTTAGGAGAGGGTGAACCTGTATAAGCTCCGCGGCTGATAAAATTTTCCCTTAACTTTACTGTTCCAGTCTGGACATCCAGGGCTGTCCTATCGCCACGATGGAAAGAAGTGGTATTTATATTTACCTCACCATTAGCACTTATTTTGATAAGGGGTAAACCTTCTTGACTAGCCTCGATAGAACCACCTTGGATGCTTACAAAAGTAGTCCCTGCCTCTATCCATAAGGCGGGACCAGAAAGGGGGTTATCAGGTTTACCCCACTGGCAGCTGTGAAACTCAAAGTAAGTAGAAGGATGGTTACTGCTTAGGCCGCTAAAATAAATTCCCCCCTTCGTGTGGCGCTCAAAGGTAACCGAAGAGAAAACACCAGTAAAATCTTGAACCGTATAGGCTACTAATACCCCATAATTTAATCCTCGAGCCTCTCCACTGTGCCATTCTAACTTGCCGTCGCGTTCAAACTTTACCGAAGCGTTCCCCTCAATTACCATGTTCTCTAAGCGGAGTTGTAAAGGGTAAGAGGCACCAACCCCGGGAGCATAGATACCGCTGGCATTTACACTGCTCACTGATAAACTACCGTTACGGATAGTAGCATTATAGACTTGGCTTGTGACCGTAAGGGCATTTTGGTTCCACGGAGCCCTAACTCGAGCTCCGTTTAAATCTAGGATAAGATTAACCTTTAACTCCAAGATTTCATCCCTAAACTCTCGACCTGGCTCAACTACTTTAATAAAATCTCCTGACTGCGCGGTATCTAAGGCTTCTTGTAAGGTGTTAAAGTATCTCCCTTGAGTTTCGTTATAAACTGCATAAGTAACCTCCGCAACAGCCTGAGTTCCCGTCCCTCCTACTATAAGGGCTAAACTCCATCCGACTAGAACTGCTAAAATGCCTTGGAATAGCTTCTGCAACTTCCCGTCACCTCATTACCCTTATTCGCCCTTTTCCCCTATTTTTCCTCCTTTGGAACATTTTTCGACAAAATATGTGATTTTCTTCTAGGGCGGGGTTTCCAGGGTTGTTCCTCCCAAGGGATAGCTGTTTCCCGGTGTACCGGTCGCAACCAAAAGTAGAGCCATGCAGTCATTTTTTCTCCGGTTTCTGCCAACACTACTGGCCACAAGCGGCGGCGGTAAAGCTTACCATTGTCCTCCAGCTTATCGATGCATAGAAGAAGCTCTAAAGATACTTCGTATAATTCCCCCCGTACTACTTTACCCTTTTCAGGTATAGCACCGGGAAAATAAGGGGTTACTGCATATAGCCCTACCTCGTAGGCCATAGCTTCTCCTAGGAAACGAGCTTGTTCCAAAAGCCAATGGTTTCGCCTACCTCTAAGGAGAGAACCATACACAAAAAGGTTCTCCGGCATCCTAAAGCTCCCTTTCGGTCTTCTTATGCTTCCTTAAGCCCTTTCTAAACTTCCTAAAACCCGTTAGACGCATATCCCAGGTTTTCACTGGAAAAAGCCCAGTCCAGCTTGAAATAAAAAGGTATATTGCTCATGCTCTTCTACAGCTAGTATACTAAAAAAGTGAATATCATGTAGCTTACTGTCAAGATAGATTCGAATTAAGATAAATCCGAGGTGAAAACGCTGATGCCAGACACATTACGAATTGCCTGGAGCAGCACCCATCAGGAATTTTTGATAACGGATAGTTATTATTTCTCTATCCTAGCTAAAGAAAGTCAAAAACAGGGGCTTATCATCGAGGAAGTATCCGAGTTCCCCAGCCTTTTCTTATATGATGTAATTGTTTTCAATTACCCGGAGCAACCCTTCTCTGAGGAAGAGATTAGCCAAATAAAAAGGGCAGTTATCGAGGGACACAAGAGGGTAATATTTGCTGCCCATTTCCAAAATAAAGACAATGTCGCCTACATATGCTCTCAAGTTGCCCAACATTTCGGGATGCGGGCTTCCCCCGGTGAGGTGATGGACCGGGAAAATTGTCTCATAGATGATCCTTATATAATAGTAACTTCCAACGTATTAACTTATAATCAAGGCGTACAGAAGGTAGTCTTTCCTTATACCGCCCCGATAGAAATATATGGCCCTGCCCGGATCGTCCTTAAAGGAATGGCCACTACCTATACAAAAGAAGGACAAGCCTCTCCTATCTTAATGGCAGAAAGGGTTTTAGCTGGAGGGGGAAGCTTCCTGCTTTCGGGAAGCTGTGTTTTCTGGGATAATTTCTCTATAGGGCAACTAGATAATCTTAAGTTTATACTCAACTTATTAAAAGGCCCCTTTTAAAGCTTTTTTATCCTCGCCTCCTGGTTTAATTTAAGGTCCCCCGCAATCTCTGCCTAGCTAGAACTTACACGATTTCTTACACGGCAGCGAGTTAGCTTGTCAAACTCTTCTATAACCTTTCCAGCTTTTCCCTCAGGAACAATAACTTTTAAATGGTCCCCTTCTAGAAGTTTAGTAGAACCGCGGGGAATTATCTCTCTGGTACCCCTGTTAACAGACACCAAAAGGCACTCGGAGGGAAGCTTTAGATCTTTTACTCGACATCCGCTGGCAGGAGAGCCGCTTTCCACCACAACTTCTATAACCGTTGTTTTATCTTCGCAAGACAGCGAAGCTTCCCCATCACTTCTACCTTTCATTAAATCCCTCTCTAAAAGCATCTCATAAATAGGTAAAGTGCCTAAAGCCTCTGCTACTATATAGGCTACCACACAGGTAAGTAAAAGAGGTAACATGTGCTGGTAGTGACCAGTCATCTCGATTATTAATACAATCCCTGTAAGGGGAGCGCGCACGATAGCCACAAAATAAGCTGCCATACTTACTATGGCAAAGCTCGGTGCCATACCTTGGAGACTGGGAAAAAGATAACCGCTAATTTGGCCTATAAAAGAACCTATCAAAGTTCCCAAAACCAAGAGAGGCAAAAAGATGCCTCCTGGTACTCCTGCGCTATAGCTCATGATTGTTAAAAGAAATTTAGCTATAAAGAGGAGAGGAATAACCTGTAAGGCCACTTTGTTGGCCAACACACTCTCTACCAAAAAGTGCCCGCCTCCCAAAACCTCCGGTAAAAAATAGCCCACTACGCCTGCCAAAACAGCCACCAGCGCTGCCCGGAGCCAACGGGGCACTTTTGTTAACTTATCTGCTAACTCTAAGCCTCCTTGTAGGGCGCGGTTGAAGCTTGCTCCCAAAACACCAGTGGCTACTCCCAAAATTACAAATAAAGGTAACGTAGTTAGGGGCAAGGGCAATAAATTTTTTACCTGGAAGGTAGGGAGCGGCCCCAGGATTTTCTGGGATATAAGATCCGCAGCAATGCTGGCTGTAAGAGCTCCTCCCAGAACGTAAGGAGAAAAATTACGCCGGAGCTCTTCTAAGACAAAAACTACACCAGCTAAAGGAGCATTAAAGGCAGCAGCTAGCCCTGCTCCAGCTCCACAGGCTATCAACTGCAGCTCTTCTGCTTTAGTTCGCATAAGACTTTTACTTACCGCCTGACCTGCAGCAGCCCCCATTTGCACTGTAGGACCTTCCCGGCCTAAGGATAATCCTGCCCCAATAGCGAGAGCTCCGGCTATAAACTTGACAGGAATTATTCGCCACCAGACCAGCCTCTGTTGTCTCATCAAGACTGCTTCCACATGGGGAATACCGCTACCAGCAGTTTCCGGAGCAAAAGTGGTCAACCAACCGGCAAGTCCTCCGGCTAAGACACCCAAAAAAGGTAGTATCAGCCATCCCCAAGCAGGTATACTATGCGCCCATATTAAAATATTATTGCGGTATATCTCTATCTCTGTTAATACTAAGCGAAAGGCTATACCTACTGTTCCCGCAACAATTCCTGCTAAGCTCCCCTCCAGCAAAAAACGGAGGAAAAAGTTATACCTGTTCAGCCACAGAATAGCAGGATTAGAGGTGCCTTTAGATAAAACAGCTTCGTTTTTCACCGGTCTTCCTGCTCCCATATATATCTTTTTATACTCAGTTCTCCCTAATTATTATAACATTTTCCTTTTTATTGTTGTTAAACTCCCCAAAACGCTGGTTACTATTATATTTCAGCTAGGCTTCTCTTCCGTCTTAACTTGAGCAATACAATTTTTTAAAGCCTTAGTAAACATGGCCCGCATCTCTGGAATTTTAACTTGTGGCCGGTAACCGAGCTCCCGAGCCAACTTATCCCAGCTTAAATCCCATACTTCATTTAAAAAGGTAGGACCCCTCCAACGAGCGCTGGGTATTAGATTTAGTGTGGAATTAGAACCAGTGAGATCTATTATCATAGCACCTATCTCTTCCCACGTTAAAAACAAGCTCCCCACGTTGTAGACCTGCCCGGCTGCAGCCGGATTCTCTACGGCTAAACGGATAGCCTCGGCCAGATCAAGCATGGTTACAAAAGTACCCCCCGCTCCTGGTACCATCTCTAAAGGTTTATTTTCTAAAGCTGTATGGATTAAATTGCGCAAGTGCCGGCCACCAATGGTATCTCCAAAGGCCCACCAGAAGCGAAAGATGGTGACAGGGAGTCCCCGTTCTCGCTGATACATTAGGCATAATTTCTCCGCCGTAAATTTACCCAAAGCATACAGGGGTTTGCGGGCCTCCTCCAGGAGGCAAGGGTGGTCCTCGGAAACCGGATGAGTTACAGCCCGGCCATATACAGTAGCTGTGCTGGTATAAACGAAACGCTTTACCCCTAATTTACAAGCTGTTTCCAGTAAATTTAGATGACCCTTTATATCTCTCTCAAAAATTATATAAGGATCCTCGGCAAAGCTCCAAGCCAGGTTGATTACAATATCTACATCCTTGAGAGCTTCCTCCACCTTTTTTCTATCCACCAAATCTCCCCTAAAATAACCCGATAAGTTTTTCCCCCAAGCCTCCGGCATCTTATCTTTCAAGTCATAAACCTTTACCCCGAACCCGCGGTCAAGGAGATATCTAGATAGATAGCCCCCTACATCTCCTGCTCCCCCAGCAATAAGAACCTCCATCGCTTCCATCCTCCTTTAAAAACAGGGCGAACGGCAACCATGGCGATTGCCGCCCGCCCAGCTCTTCCAAAATATCTTTTCCTTCAAGCGCCTTTAGAGAGTTCGGTGGGAGTAATCTTGGCGCCCGGTAACACGGGTTTGGGCATAGTACGGAGTATTAAAGCACCTAAAGCAGCCAAGAAGGATAAGGAGGCGGCGGTAAAGAACACTGGAGTCCATCCTTTTAGGGTAGCTAGCCAAGCGGCCACGACACCACCTAAGATACCACCTACTCCTTTAGCGCTGTACACAACTCCATAGTTGCTAGCAGCATAGGTGGTACCAAAACGGTCTGCCGTAGCTGCAGGGAACAAGGCGAAAATCTCACCCCAGGTAAGCATAAGGAAAAACGCCAGAGCAACAAAAACCCACGGGTTATGGCCTATAATAGGTACTAAAGCTACAACCACAGCATTAAGTAGAAAAGCAATAAACATTGTTATCTCGCGCCCAATTTTGTCAGATATCCATCCCCACATTATGCGACTCAGTCCATTAGAAATGCGGTCAAAGGTAACAGCTAATATAACAAATTCCGAACCTATACCTACTGCTTTAGCAAAAGGTTTAGTCTGGGCAGTAAATAACAGGCCACTAGTAGCCATAAATACGAACATAATGTAAATGAGCCAGAAATGAGGTGTTAGAATCATCTCCCACGGAGCAAACCCCCGTTGCCCTGTGGTAGCACCTGTAGCAGTTTTAGTCTTGTGAACATCATGTCTTTGTTCCCACGGTGGGTAGCGTAAAACTTGAGCTACTATTAATATAATTAGCCCCTGCAATACACCCGTGTAGAGGAAGGCTGCTACATACCCTTGGCTCTTAAGAATAGCTCCGATAACAGGTATAAAAGGCGCCGAACCTGCACCGAATCCAGCAGCGATAAGTCCCGAGGCCAAACCACGTCTATCAGGAAACCAGCGTACGGCCACCGCTATACTACCACCATAGACAAATCCTGCTCCCAGGCCGGCCATAGCATAGAAGAAGTAGAGAGCAGGTAACGATTTAACAAAACCTAGTGCAGTCCAACCTATACCCACCATAAGTCCAGATATAGTAAAGAATAACTTGGGTCCGAACCGATCTAAGAGGTAACCTTCGAAGGGCTGTGGCCAACTCTCAAAAGCTATAAATAGCGTAAACCCCAATTGCACTGCAGCCAGAGACCATCCGAAGGCCTTTTGTAACTCTGGCACGAATAACGTCCAGGCATACTGCAAATTAGCGATCATAATCATACCAACGATGGCTGCCACAAGCTGAAACCACCTATTGCCTAAAAGCGGCCCATAGGCCTCGCGGGCATCATAACTTTTTACAACCTGAGGTTCCACCTCTTAGTCCCTCCCTAAATTTTTTAATTTTTTATTTTGACCAATATCTAATACCCATAAGTGACTATAAAGATCAAAAGAGATCGAACCATGTCAAAACATCGAATAATAAGGGGACTTAAAGGTGGAGCCACTGCTTCTGCAAAAGTACCACTGAGAAGGATTAATCGGTAGGTCCAAATTCTGTTGCAATTTTCATCTATAAGGACTTAAGTGTTAAGACGGTTAGCAATTTAGGAGATAGGGGGTTTTGCTCCGGACGATTCTTCGTCCGGAGCAAAAACGTCAAATCAATATAGCTCTCTTATACCGAAGCCACTGCCGGAACCATAATACCCACTTCCGCACACTTAGCGTCCACAAAGGCTTGGAGCTTTTCAATGTGCTCCGGCTTAAGATGGGCAAAGCGCTTTTGCATCTTAAGGTATTCCGCTACCGGCTTCCTCTTCTCCAGCTTCACAGAGAGTTTGTATTCGCCATTTTCATACTCATAGAGCTGGAACATGCCTGTCTCTACAGCTAACTTAGCCATTTCTATAGTCTTGTCGGCTGGGAACTGCCAGCCCTTGGGGCACGGCGCCTGAATATGGATATAAGCCGGACCTTCCACATTAAGCCCTTTACGCACCTTATTCATCAGATCCACAGGCCACCCGATAGAGGCCGTAGCCACATACTTGAGTTCAGGATGGCCGTGGGCGATAATCTTAGGATTATCTTTGGGGAATAACTTCTTCCCTTCTGGTACTTTAGGGCCAGATGGGGTAAAGGTGGTCCAGGCACCATACGGTGTGGTAGGTGAAGTTTGGATACCCGTGTTAGCATAAGATTCGTTATCATAACAAATGAACAACACATCATGTCCGCGGTAAATCATACCGGAAAGGGCCTGGAGGCCGATATCCACGGCTCCGCCATCCCCAGCAAAGACAATCACATGGGGAATTTCTCCCTGATATTTTTTCTTGCGGGCCAGGACCTTGAAGGCCGCCTCTATTCCTGAAGCCACAGCCCCTCCATTGGTGATCTGGGCGTGAATCCAGGGTACACGCCACGGGCCACAACCATAACTGGTATTAGCCACATACATGCATCCGGTCGGCCCTACAAAAATCGTATTAGGACCCGCTGCCTTAGCAGTAAGCCTATAGGCCAAAGCTGGTCCGCAACCGGCACAAGTACGGTGCCCTGGGACGTAATATTCTTCATCAGGTGCTTTCTTGATGGACGGTATCCTTTCTAGCATTTTTCTCCCCTCCCTCCATTAGGTTACAGCTCAAAGGGAAGCCAATAGGCTGTCTTTTCTACTTTGCCGGTCTTGGCGATCTCTTTAAGCTTCTGGAACATGAGATAAAATTCTTCGCGGGTAACTACTTCGCCACCTAAGCCGGCCACAAATCCAACGGTCTTTACCTTATCGCCGTAATCATAAAGGGCTGCCCGGAGTTCGCTGAGCAATACACCACCGCTACAGGCTATACCAAAGTTGACGGAGTTATCCAGGACACCGATGGCCTTAAACCTGGACATGCGCTGGCGTATCTCTTCCGTGGGGAAGGGACGGAAGGTACGGAGCCTCACCACGCCCACCTTCTCCCCCAGGTTCCGGAGCCGCGCCGCCACAGCCTTAGCGGTGACCATATGGGCGCCCTGCCCGAAGATGACCACTTCCGCATCGTCTGTCAGATATTCCTCCAGGAAGGGATCATACCGCCGACCGAATATGCGGGCGAACTCTTCATGGGCTTCTTTCAGGACCTGGTAAGCTGCTTGCATGGCCTGGTAACGCTGGTACTGCAAGGGCGGACCCATAGCCGGCTCAATCTGGGCACCGATGATCATAGGATTCTTGGGATCTAGTACATGATGGTTTTTATAAGGCGGTAAGAACTCCTTTACTTGAGCAGGATCCGGAATATCCACTTCCCCTAGAATATGGGTTATATAGTACCCGTCCTGGCACACATACTGGGGAAGCATTACCCGCGGATCTTCGCCTACCCGATAATAAATGAGGTGCATATCTAGAACTTCTTGCTGGGTGGAGGCCCAACCCTGGATCCAGCCTTGATCCCGGCAGCATTCAGCATCAGTGTGCTCGGAACCGAAATCTCCAGGCGGGTCCAAGGTACGATCGCCTATAGCCATCTGTACTGGCAAGCGGGCTCCCGAAATAGGAGAGTAAACCTCAAAGGCATAAGTCACACCCACACCAGAGCTTCCGGTGAAGGTCCTCGCGCCAGCTGCAGAAGCACCATAAACTACGCTCAGCTGGGCGTGTTCACCCTCACCGTGAATAAATTCAGCATCCAGCTCCCCGTCGGCCACCATACGGGCCAGTTCGGACATAATCCCCGTATAGGGACGGATAGGATAGGATACAATCACATCTACATCCGCTAACTTTACCGCATTAGCCGCTGCTACGCAGCCGGAAATACGTCTAACTTGACCCATAATTTTCACCTCCCAAAATTTTAATCTTTAAAATCTAATTCTGGCACATTGGTTAAGGCCCCACTTGGGCATACATCTACGCAGATGCCACAGCCCTTACAGTATTTAAAATTAAACACGGGTCCCTCATCAGTACGGGTGATACAAGAATCTGGGCAGTAAATCCAGCAAGTATAGCATTCTGTACACATTTCCCGGTCGATAACGGGCCGCTTCATCCGCCAATTCCCGGTAACCATACCTTCGTTTTCGGATACCGGGGAAGGCACCGTACCAGCAAAGGGTAACTGCTTTAGCCTCTCGGCAGCCGTAACTGCTACTTCCTCTACCGCCTCTTTGGCTTCAAGTTTAGTGATTTTAGCTAATTCGTACCCCCGGCGCATAGCCTCCGGGTTCTTAACTACCTTGGCCAAGTTATCCAAGTTCACAATACCGGTCGCTTTTACTACAGCACCCACCAGGGGAGCGGAGATACCTCCACCAATACCTGTAGCATCTGTAGCTCCTTCTGCGCCCGATAAAGTAGTCACCGCCGTAGATAGGCTAGAGGCATCTACAGTGACTAAGGTTTCGAGATTACCTGTATCACCTAGGAAACTCAAGATTTCTTCCGGGCTCCGGCTGGTGTTGACCACCAGCACTCCGCCCCGCCTTAAACCTTTAAGCACTGGTACACCTTTAACTAGGGTTTCCTCTACCAGTACCACAATGTCCGGAGTTTCATTTTCATAAATATACTTGCTTTCGATGGGGTCAGTGCTTATGCGGGCATAGGCGCGTACGGGAACGTACACACGGTCAGGGAGATCCACATAGTTTTCCCATGCCTGGACATACTTTCCCTCCCGCGCAGCCGCTTCTGCCAAGGCTACAACGATATCTCTAGCATCTTTGTTCATTACCACACCCCGGGCCCATACAGTAATCTGTTTTAGCCCAGGTTCTGCGAACAAATCCTTAGGAACAGATGTAACAGACAATTTTAGATGCCTCCTTTCTCTTAAGGTTATAAAGTGTTGAGAAAATGGAAACTTGCTACATATTTACTCTTGTTGAGCAGCTATACACCCTTTTTAACTAACACATCACCTCCCTATCTTGGTCCATTCCCGGCCGCTTCCAGAAGCAGGCCAAAGGGTACGCAAGGTACGAGCTTCAGGTTTAGAAGTTTCACCACCCTTTTCCTCCAGCACCTCCCGCAGGGCCTGTTCTAGATGCCGGGAAGAGATACGCCAGGTTGCCTTATCCTCTGGTGAGACCCTACCACTATGAACAGCCTCACTTAAGGCTAAAAGCGCAGCTCGTTTGCAGATAGCCTCAAGTTCTGAACCCACCATTCCTTCTGTCATGTTAGCTAAGGCTTCCAGATTGACATCCTCGGCTAGAGGTTTCCGTCGGAGGTGAACCTTAAGGATGGCCAGCCTTTCTTTAGGGCCAGGAGGGGAAAACTCCAAAATAATGTCAAAGCGACCTGGCCGCAAGATAGCAGGATCCACTAAATCTATCCGGTTAGTGGCGGCCAGAACTATAACTTCCCGGAGCTCTTCCAACCCATCCAGTTCCATCAAGAACTGGCTCACCAGACGGCTCGTCATACTACCTTCGCTTCCTCTGCGGGTAGGAACCAAGGCATCGATCTCATCAAAGAAGAGGATACAGGGGGAAGCCTGCCGGGCCTTCCGGAAGACCTCGTGCAACGTTTTCTCCGCTTCCCCCCACCAATGGGAAAAGAGGAGGGAACTATTTACCGGTATAAAGTTCACCTGGCTCTCCCGGGCCAAGGCCTTGGCTACTAAGGTTTTGCCTGTCCCCGGAGGTCCAGAAAGGAGAATCCCTTTAGGCGCTTGCAAGTCGAAATACTGGAAAAGATCAGGATACTTCAAGGGCCACTCCACTAAAGCTTGCAGACGAAGCTTAATAGAATCTAAGCCTCCCACATCTTCCCAAGAGACGGTGGGGATTTCCGTAGCAAATTCTCTTGTAGCAGAAGGCTCAATTTCCGCCAAGGCATCCAGAAAATCGCGCATAGTTACTTTAAGCTCTAAGTTAGCTGCCGCGTCGCTACCCAGGGGTATATCTTTGAGAACGCGGCGCAGGGCGTACATACCTGCTTCCCGGCATAAGGCTGCTAAGTCCGCACCCACAAACCCATGGGTCATGGCTGCTAAGCGGGGAATAGAAACATCAGGCGCCAGGGACATTCCCCGAGTATGTATCCTTAAAATCTCTTCCCTGCCCCGCTGGTCAGGTACGTTTATAGCGATCTCCCGGTCGAACCGGCCAGGTCGCCGGAGGGCAGGATCTACTAGATCAGGAATATTAGTAGCTCCAATTACTACTACATTACCCCGGGATTCTAAGCCATCCATCAAGGCCAATAGCTGAGCTACCACCCGTTTCTCCACATCGCCATGGACATCGGCCCGCCGGGGAGCTATGGCATCGATTTCGTCCAGGAAAATAATGCTCGGCGCTTTCTTCCGGGCTTCTTCAAAAACCTGGCGTAACCTGGCCTCGCTCTCACCGTAATACTTATGCATTATCTCTGGCCCATTAACATGTATAAAATGGGCCTCTGTTTCGCTGGCCACCGCCCGGGCAATTAAGGTCTTACCCGTACCAGGGGGGCCATACAAGAGTATTCCTTTGGGCGGGTCCACTCCCAACATCTTAAAAAGCTGGGGATACTTCAAAGGAAGCTCTATTATCTCACGTACCCGCTGGACTTCCCTGGCGAGCCCGCCTATATCCTCATAGGTTACCCGTTGCCTTTTAATTTCCCCAGCTTCCCCGCCCTTAAAGCGAACAGTTGTATCTTTATTAATAACTACTGGCCCCCGCGGGGTAACTCCCTCCACCGTAAAGGCTTCTTCCCGGCCGCTGAATAACGTAATGCTTACCTGGTCTCCAGGTACCACCGCCAGACCTAAAAGGCGAGTCTTGATATGGGTTATCTCATGTTCCCCTTCTAGGGTCCACCCAGGCAATACGGGCGCCAAAACCACTACCTTAGCCCGCTGCCATTCTGCCCGTTCCAAAATTACTTCTTCCCCTAACCCTACCCGGGCGTTTTGGCGGATGGTCCCGTCCATCTGGATGGAACCGGAGGGACACCGGTCAGGAAAAGCAGGCATCACCCGTGCTACAGTGCTGCGTTTACCAGTAATAGCTACCACGTCTCCAGTATTTAAGCCGAGACGTCCCATCACTTCATTTACTACCCGGACAATACCCTTCCTGGCATCTTCAACCATACCTTCAATTACTTTTAAGCTTACTTTATCTTCCATTTCCCGGCCTCCGGCCTCCTAATCCAAGGGCTATCTAGTTAATACGGTGTACGGGATACCAAGATATAAGGAATGTCAAAAATTAGCCGTTAACCAGCTTGCATATTAAATACAATTTAGAAAACGGTTTACATGTAATTTAGCTTAAATTAGCAGAGATGAGTTAGTGGAGACAAGTTAGTGTAGAGAAGAGAATATGTACAAGAACCCATTTTTGTGTACCATTTGAAGCGCTACAGGGAATTTTGGTATACCGAATTTACTGATATAATAATTCGCCGCGCAGGCTAAAATTCCTGCTGGTTATTAAAAAAATCTTGGGGAAGTTATTAAAAAAATTTTGAGGAAAATTTAATCTACAGTTCTCTCCTCCTCAAGGGCCAGCTGAGCAAAGTAGGCCTGCCGGGAATTTTCAATATGCTGACGCGCCAACCTTTCAGCTCTATCCGCATCCCCTGCCTTCAATGCTTCCAATAGCTCCCGGTGTTCCCTAGTAGCGGCATGGGTACGCCCCGGAACAGCATAGCCCACTTTAGTAAAGCCTACAATGTAATCCACCAGGCTGCTTATCATCTGGTGCAACCGCGGGCTTTCAGCCGCCTGATAAATCAATTCGTTATATTCCATGTGCAATCTTTCCAATTCCTTAAGATCTCTTCTCATCCGGGCTTCTTCCATACCCCGCACCAGTTCTTCTAGCTTTTCTAATTGTTTAGGAGTGATTTTTTCTGCAGCGAGCCTCGCAGCCAACCCCTCTAGGACAGCACGAATACTGTAAATTTCCCAGGCTTCTCGCTTAGATATACGGGCCACGACTACTCCCCGCCGGGGTACATGTTCCACCAAACCTTCTAATTCTAGCTTGCGTATAGCCTCCCGTACCGGAGTTCGACTAACTCCTAGTTGACGGGCTAAATTCCTTTCCACCATTCTCTGCCCCGGTTGTAGTTTACCTGTAAGAATAGCCTCTCGTAAAACGCGGTAAACCTCGCGCCGTACAGGTTGATAGGTATCCAAATCTATAGGCTTAAGTAAGCTTTCCATCTTCTCCCTCCTTTGATTTACAAAGCTTTGAGAGTTGGAATCTAAGACGAGGGGTTTGGTATTTGGGATACCTTAACAATTTATTTATCACACTCTCTCCATATAGGCAAGCCATTACGTCTCCATTTAATTAAAAACTCCTTTAGTATACATGGATATACCCGCTGCCCTCAGTAACCTCACCGATCACCCGGGCTGCTTCTACTCCCCGGTTGTGTAACTGTGTAAGTAACTCGGTAACCTTATTAGGAGGCACAGCGATTAGAAGGCCACCTGAAGTCTGGGGATCAAAGAGGATGTCTTGCCAGGTTTCGCTCACTCCAGGGGCAAACTGTACCTTCCCCTTCGCGTGGTTCCGGTTACGGTAGGCACCAGCTGGTACTAGCCCCATGGCAGCAAAATCCAGCACCTGGGGAAACACGGGTATCTCTTTGGTGTGCAATATTATATCTACATGGCTACCCTGTGCCAATTCCAGGCAATGTCCTAGAAGTCCAAAACCAGTTATATCAGTACAGGCATGGGCTTCCACTTCTACCATGACCTCGGCAGCATTTCGGTTAAGTAAAGCCATCCAGCGGCCCATGACCTGTTCTGTCTCTTTATCTGCTAGCTCGGCCTTGAGGGCCGTAGCTAAGATCCCTGTACCCAAGGGCTTAGTCAGGACAAGTTTATCTCCTGGGCGAGCACCACAATTAGTAATTATCCTTTCCGGGTGCACGATCCCAGTTACGGCCAGACCATACTTGGGCTCCTCATCGTCAATGCTATGCCCCCCTACAAGCACAGCACCGGCCTCCAAAAGCTTATCTGCTCCACCCCGCAATATCTCCCCCAGAATAGCGATGTCTAGCTTTGCGCTGGGAAAACATACAATGTTCATAGCTGTCAGGGGACGGCCGCCCATGGCATAGATATCACTTAGGGCATTGGCTGCGGCCACTTGGCCAAAAAGGTAAGGGTCGTCCACAATGGGGGTAAAGAAATCCACCGTCTGGATCAAAGCCAGTTCGGGTGTTAAGCGGTAGACTCCGGCATCATCTAGGCTTTGGATACCCACCAGAAGCTCGGGATGGTGTAAGACCTGGGTTGGTAAAAGGCTTAGGACTTGGTTGAGGGTCCCCGGACCCATCTTGGCAGCTCAACCAGAACTGCAGGAAAGGTGAGTGAGTTTTATCTCTTCTCTGCTCAAAGGGGTTCACCCTCTCTTTACTTTATCTCCAGCCTATTTTAACACAAAAAGGTTAGATTAATTATAACTTTTGGTTATCTATTGTCTATTGCTAGCCAGAACTCGCGCCAGCTCCACCAGTAACTCTCTCTCCCTGGTAGTACACCTTTCTAGGAAGGAAAGGATCTCTTGTTTTTCATCGCCCCCCAGTTCAGGCGGTCGCCGATAACGGTTAAGTATCTTTATAAAAGATACCAGGCCTCCTATCTCCTCGTCTGTCCAAGAATATAGGAGGTTTACTAACTCCTGTACAGCCGGCCGTTCTAACCCTGGGGGAAGGGCAGGTTCTTCTTCTTCCATAAGAAAATAACAGCTGGAGACACCTAAAGCTTCGGCCAAGCGGCTTAAGGTGGCTAGGGAAGGTTGAATGCGACCTGTTTCAATCTGACCAATAAGGCTATGGGAGATACCTACTTGGTCAGCTAATTCTTTCTGAGTAAGTCCCATTTTTTCTCGCAACCGCCTTACCTTACTGCCTAAAGTTTCACTCCGTCTTTCTTGTAAAAGGTAGCTGGTGCTAACCTCTAAAGCTGAAGCCAGTTTCTCTAGTGTCTTTAAGGAAGCCGTGGAACGTCCTCTCTCAATTTCGCTAATATGAGCTAAAGAGACTCCCGACCGACGGCTTAATTCATGTAAGGTAAGACCCTTTTGCTCCCGTAACCGCCGTAACTTACTACCTATACGGGAGGTCTCCCGTGGGGAAAGGGCATCGTCTTTCTCTTCAAAGTAGCTTACATCTACCCCTAGGATAGAAGCTAACTCAGCCAAGGTAGCCGCAGAAAGGCGCCGTTTCCCCTCCTCCACCTCTCTCATACAATCCAGGGGAATATCCAGGAGGTCAGCTAATGTCTCCAAAGGCATCCCTCGTTCCTCACGTAGTTGCTTAAGTTTAGCTCCTACGGACATCTCGTTCCTCCTCTTGGAGTTTCCTTCACTTTAAAGAGGATATCCCCGACTGTACAGCTACCCAGGATACTAATTTTTCAGCCCACCCTAGGTGGGCAGGAGCGAAGAGATGGGTATAACTGGCTAGGATCCCTTTATAGAGGAGGCCATCGAATTGGCCATCTATCCCCCAACCCCGCACCACCCTATAGGCGAAGTTGACCTTCTCCCTCCGGAGATTGACTACCCGTGAATGGTGAAACTCGTGCCCCTTAACCCCTGCTCCTTCAGCAAAGAAAGGATTACCTGGACAGGCTTTTAAGAAAGTGTACCCATGTCCCTGAGGTGTATCTTCCATTTGTACATCTAGAGGCAAGGCTCCCACCATCTCATACCATCGCTCACCATATTTAATTCGCCTAGCTAGGTACATTAATCCACCACATTCAGCGTAAATAGGCAAACCTTCTTGGGCCGCCCGGCGAATATCCCGTCTTAAGGAAGAATTTTCTTCCAAGTCACCTGCAAAAATTTCCGGAAACCCTCCTCCGATATATAGCCCGTCCACAGGGGGTAAATTAGCTTCTTTAAGGCTATCGATGAAAATCAATTCTGCGCCCGCTTGGGTTAAAGCCTCCAGGTTTTCAGGATAGTAAAAATGAAACACACGATCCCGCACTACTCCTAAACGTACTTTACCCACAGGAGCAATGCGCTTAGGTACTTCCTCACAGGTAATGGGCGGGGCTGTCCGGGCAATATCCAAGAGGTGGTCCAGGTCCACGTTAGCCTCTATCGCCGCCCGGGTAGCTTCCAAAGCCCCATGCAACCTTTCGTTTTCCGCCGCAGGTACCAGCCCCAGATGGCGATCGGGTATCACATAACGCTCGTCTTTAGGCAAAGCACCTATCACAGGTAAACCTGTGTACTCTTTAATAGCACATCTCAACATCTCTTCATGGCGGGGTCGCGCCACCCGGTTTAAGAGGATACCCGCCAGCTTAATTCGTGGGTCAAACTGCTTAAAACCCTGAACCAGCGCTGCTGCACTACGGGTCATTCGGGTAGCATCCAAAACTAATACCACCGGAGCTTCCAGAGCTAGAGCAATCTCGGCCGTACTCCCAGTACCTTTTAAATCCAAACCATCGAATAAACCCATGGCCCCTTCCACTATGGCTAGATCTGCTCCCTGACAACCTAGGAGAAAGGAATAACGCAACTGTTGAGGAGACATAAAGTATAAATCCAAGTTACGGCACGGTCTCCCAGCAGCCAGGGTTAACCAGCTCGGGTCGATATAATCAGGACCCTTCTTGAAGGGTTGTATAGTAAATCCCCTTTTGCCCAGGGCGGCAATCAATCCTAAGGCTACAGTGGTCTTGCCGGATCGGCCATGGGGGGCGGCCAAAACCACCCGCGGGATAGTAATAGGTATTGTTGGGCTCCTCAAATTAAAATTTGAAGCGCAGGTTCTGTTTAAAATAGACACCGTTAATAGAATACTCTCCTTCCTCCAGGGCACTACCTCCTACTGCCTTAAGAAAACGGCCCCATCCTAATCGTTCGACAAAGGCCCCTAACCTTTCTCCCGGGCGTGCCCCCTTTATCCAGACTTCCAAAATACGGGTTATTTTCTCCTTGATTTCCGTGTAATCAAGGGATTTAATAGGCAAGAAAGGGAAGACCATACCAGCTAAAGAAGGTGTGGAACCCCCCCGGCCCCCGACCAAGATAGCTGCTCCCCGTTCTCCCTTTAGCTTTATCCCGGTGAGCACTGCCTGCATACATGAGCTGCAGCGCACACAGCGTTCCAGGTTTATAGTTACTGAAGTTCCTCTAGAAGTAGCTTTAGGCCGGATAGCTTTAGTGGGGCACCAGGAGACAAGTAACCCTATATCTTCATTAGCTCCTGCCAAAGCCTCATCATCTACCTCAGGAAAGCCCTGATATACCCCGATAATACCGATATCAGCTTCCACTCCTCCCCCACATCCATTGGGGCAACCGCTTATAGAGATCTTGAGCCAAGCTGGGAGACTAAAATCTTGAAAATACTGCCAAAGATGATCTCCTAAAACTTTAGCCAAACTAGGGGCATCCAGAGCTGCATTTTGGCAGTGGACAAAGGAGGTACAACATTTTATCTGGTGAGCCGTTCTTCCTGTCCCACCCACCAGGAATCCAGACTGGTAGATTTCCTTTAGAAGCATGTCCAGTTTAACAGGATCTACTCCTACCAGCTCAAAGGATTGGCGAGAAGTTCGCCGGCCAACCAAGGCGTATTTACGGATCCAACTGGCCAACAAGCGTAAAGAAGAAGCGCTCAAAAGCCCATTAGGTGGCAAAAGTACCCTTACACTTAAAAGGATGCTCCCATCCCGCCCTACATGTTTAATAACACCAGGTCGAACTATCTTGTGCCAAACCCAGTTGCCCGCCATTTCCTGGAGACAAGAAGGTAATTCGCGGCGAAAATCAGGCATAATCCCCGCTGGCATTTCTCCCCATTCAGTCATAGGTTGGGGCCCTCCTTTATCCCTTCCAGGACATGTCCGGAAGGGCGGAAAACATTGCGCTTTGGTAATTCTACTACCTGAGGTTCCACCTTAAGCCCTAGCTCCCGCAAGATCCGGCTAGGGCCTAAGCGGGCTACAAAATCACCTACCCTTTCCTTACGTTTGGCCTGGTCTGCCCAAAGCTCTAGGAAAGCGCCAAAGAGATCACCTAAGGCAGGATAATCTTCCGGACCCCTGATAGGGAGGAAGGGCACCAGTACATAACCCACCATAGGACCCTGAGGGCCTCGGTGGCCATATTTACCCCCTACTACCCAGGCCACCCCGCGCTCTCTACCAGGTCGAATGGCTGGACACAAGTTTATGCAGGTCATGCAACGGGTGCAGGCCTCACCATCTATTTTCAGGTGTAAGGAATCGCCTTCTACCTGGAGGGCCCCCTCCGGGCAGGCGGCCATAAGAGCCTGCCAGTCTCCTCCCTCTTTTACCCATTCAGTCAGTAAGGATTCATCTATAACGGGTAGATCCCGGTAAACGCCGATAAAGGAATGATCCTTCTGCATCATGGCCCGGATGCAATCGTTAGGACATCCAGCCACCCCGCTCTTGCACTTCTGGGGAAAGCCTGGATACTGCTGATCCTCTATGAAACGCTGCCCTAGGTAGGTAGCTATTGCCGGGGCATCCACCAGGGCCATATCGCACCGTACAGGCCCACAACAAGCTGTAATACAGCGCAGGTCATCCCCTGTAGAGCCAACATCGTAACCTAAAGCATTAAGCTCGCGAACCAAAGGCACTATATTCTCCTGCGTAGTGTAAATTTCCAGAGTCCCACCAGCCGTAAAATGTACTAAGCCCTGACCATAGCGCTCGGCCAATTCAGCCAAAGCTTCAAGAGTTTCTGCGCTCATCCACCCACCTGCTGGCCCAAGAATTCGTATAAAAGGAGACTCCTTCAAAATCTCGGGATGGCGGCTAACCCTTAAAGAGGCCCCGGCCGGAAGCTCCGGGATAGAAAGGTAACCTCCTGGCCCAAAGGCGGAAACGCCTTCCTTAAGGCCGGTTTCATATATTTCCAGGGGGTACCGGCTAGAGGACAGTTCTTTTACATGACTGGGATACTGACCTTTTAGTAACTGGGAGCAAAAAAACAATTCTTTCTCCCTTTGCTCCATTTTAACACTCCTTCGGGTTAACACTCCTTCGGCATAGGTAACCCTGTTATCTTACTTATCTCTCCAATGGGGTTGCCCGGGAATAGCTTATAAATTTTCTTTTTCTCCCACCCGCTAAGCTTCATAAGGGTACGCAGGGTACAAATGGTCTTATGCTTCTGGTAATAAGCGTAACTTAGCTCTAGAAGATACCAATGTTCCTCCCCCAGGTGGATACCCCGCTCCCTGGCCCGAGCAGCGATGGTTTCCCTTTCGGTTGGAGAAAGCCCCATAACCATCCCCCCTGGGTTTAATTTTAACATAAGAACAAATAATTGAGGCTAGCTGAATAAAGCCAGCTAGCCTCCCTGCTTTTAATTTTATACACACCCTGTTGGCTTAGGTAAACCGGCGATCTTGCACGCCCCCTTGGCCGGGCCACTAGGGAAAAGATCATAAATCTGTTTAAGGCTAAAGCCCGTCTCCTTACACAGCTTGCGAATCATGGGAGCAATACCAAACTGCTGGTAATACTGACGGAGGTAATTAATGACCTTCCAATGGTCCTCCGTAAGCTCTGTTACTCCCTCTGTCTCCGCCAGGGCTTTAGCTACCTCCTCGTTCCACTTCTCTGGGTCCTGGATGAACCCATCTTCATCCACTTCAATTTCAATCCCGGCCAGAACCATTTTCGGCATAGGCCTTACCTCCTTCCGAAATTCCTATTTTCTTCCTTAAAACTTCATCGGGGCATAAGGACAACCTTCTACCCCGTATTTCATTAACTCACCACGACTCATCGTACAAGGGCGTTGGCGACTAACTCGCTTATTCCCGCGAAACGAACGGGAAGCTTATAGTAATTAATAAGGTCGCGGAATTGGCCCTTGCAGTTGGAACAGGCTAAAGCTACAATACTAGCCCCTGTAGCCTTAAGCTGTTCAGCTTTAATTTTACCATAAGTCTCCATACGGAATTTAAGAAAATTCCCCTTGGTCATTATGGCGAACCCGCTTCCACCCCCACAGCAGTAGCTCATCTCCCGGTTAGGCTCCATCTCTCGGAAATCTTTACAGCAGGCTTTGAGGATCCGGCGCGGCTCTTCGTAAAGCCCACCTAATCTTCCTACTTTACAGGAATCATGGTAAGTCACCGGTTCAGGATTCTTCTCTGGGTCCACCTTTATCCTACCTTCCCGAATCCACTCGTCTATAAGTTCCAAAATGCTTTTTACCTCAAAAGGCCTCTCAGAGGGAGGGATCAGTCTTAGTATGAGGAATTTAAAAGCCTCAAAGGCGTGGCCGCATTCACCCACCACCAGGGTTTTTACCCCTAGATCGAGGATAGTCTTAATTTGCGCCTTCAGTACCTTGGCGAACTCTTCATCGCTAAAAAATACCCCATAATTTACCACATCATTAATACCTGTATCCGGGGAATTCAGAGTCCAATCCACCCCTGCAGCATGGAAGATCTCCGCCGCCCCCATGACTGTTTCGGCGAAGGCCAGGTAATCCCCGGCATTATGCATAACCAGGTACTCGGCGCCCTTTTTATCTACAGGTATCTTTATTTTATATCCCCGCTGGTCCTCAATCTCCTCCTCTAGAAACTCGATTATATCCAGGAAAGCGGCTGTAGGAGTCCCTGTAGCGTTGCCCATCTCTAGCTGTTTGCGGGTACCTTTTTCTTTCAACTCATCTGGTGCAATCCCTATAGCATCAAAAATTTTCCTGGCCTCCCGTACAATAAGGCCGTTATCGATAGCTAAAGGGCAAGCATAAGCGCAACGGCGGCAGACTGTACAGCGGTATATGCTCTCCGCCAAAGCATCCAACTTATCTTCCGTCAGTTCCTCCGCCCCCACCAAGCCAGGGAAAAGTCTGCCCACCCAGGTGAAATAGCGGCGGTACACTCTACGAATTAAATCAGAACGCACAGCAGGGTGATATATTTCTTGGCGGCCGCTCGCTATATATACTGGGCATACCTCGGCGCAAGTACCGCATTTCATACATACCTCTAACGAAAGTATATATGGCAGCCAGAAAGTCCAATTATCGCGCCGATCTAGGGACTTTTTCATCGCGGCCAGGAACTGGGGGACGCGGACTTCCTGTGCCCTTAAAATCTCATCGGAGAGGGCACGGAAATCATCTAGAACCTTTCTCAATCCGCCTCACCCCACTTTACCCGGTGGTAACTAAAATACTTGGCAGCGAAATGAAACATACGACCAAATGGTAAATACACCAAAAACAATTCTCCCAATAAGATCTCCCAGAGAAGGGAGGTCTTAGCAGGAAGCTCTGGAGAAAACGTTAAGACACCTAGTAAATATTCCCTGACCTCCGCGGTATGGGCGAAAAAGCCAGTAATAAGGCCCACCAATGAAAGAAGAAAAATAAGAAGTAAATTAAGGTATTCCACGGGAGAAGACAACCGTTTTAGCTCCCTCTCCATCCTCTTAAGCCCTAACCATAAAGAACCCGCTCCTGCCAAAAGGCCTCCCAGAGTTCCCAGAAAGCTTGTAAAAGCGTCCGGGAATAGGCCGATAAGGAGCAGTAAAAACCACAAAAGGATAAAATATATCCCCCAGTGCATCAAAAGGGATGGAAACCATAGCTTGCGGTTGTAGGTATACAGGCTGCGCAATGTAAGGACTTCGCTAACCATCTCCTGCAGCCGACCTGCCGTAGTGCGGGGATAAGGAAAAAGCTCCCAATGGAGATGCTTTGGTGCCCGTGACCAAAACAAGATTTTATAAAGGGATCCCGCCAGGCAAACCCCAACGGCTGCGTACGGTAATACTATTCCTATTAGATAACCTAACCCTTCCATCCCTCCGCCTCCCTTACCCAGCTAGCCCCCAAAGGGAAGGTTTAGACCCAAAGTTACCCCTGGCTGAGGCGACTTTAAGCCAGCCCGTCCCGGCTTAGTTTACCGGGACGGGCTTACCTTACCACCGGAACTGGGTAGTAGTTCTAAAGGTAGGTACGCTGAAGATAAAATCATCAATATGCTTATCGGTGAAGGGAATATCCGCTAATTTAAAGAAAGTTTCCCAGCCTATCCTCTCGATCCACTCACCCATCCTCTCGCCTTTACGGGCATGGGTGGCCCAAACCTCCACTAGTTTCTTAACTGCCTGTACCACTTCCGGCCAGCGCGGCGGATTATTGGGAAGGTAGGGGATGGCTAGGCGAGAGAACATAGGTGCCGTCCTGGCGTTGGAAACCTTACCACCCACCCAGATGGAAACACCATCATTCTCGGGATCCATAATCTGCATAGC
This sequence comes from Thermanaeromonas toyohensis ToBE, assembly GCF_900176005.1. Taxonomy (NCBI): domain Bacteria; kingdom Bacillati; phylum Bacillota; class Clostridia; order Neomoorellales; family Neomoorellaceae; genus Thermanaeromonas; species Thermanaeromonas toyohensis. Next base: position 2,444,557 of record NZ_LT838272.1, read on the forward strand.
CGGAGACATGGTGAAGCAGTTTCCGCAGTACATACACCTTTCTTCATTGACTTCTACACTCTTGAGTTTCGGATTGGGCCGGATAGCACCTGTGGGGCAACTAGCCACCACAGTAGGTATTTCGCTCACCTTAGCCAAGAGCTCGTGATCAACTCGCGGGGGAGTCCGGTGGACACCTAAGATAGCGATATCCGAGCAATGGACGGCCCCGCACATGTTAAGACAACAGGCCAGGGAAATACGCAATTTAGCAGGAAGCTTTTCCTCCACAAAATACTCGTACAGCTCATCCATTACTGCCTTGACGATCCCCGAGGCATCGGTGGCCGGGGTATGACAATGGATCCAACCTTGAGTATGCACCATGTTGCTGAGGCAATTGCCGGTTCCCCCTACTGGCCATCCTTTAGCCCTCACTTCTTGGATGAGCGGCTCAATATTTTCTTTATTCGTGACCAGAAACTCGATGTTGTGCCGGCTGGTAAACCGGACATACCCATCGCAATATTTGTCGGCCAGGTCGCATACTTCGCGGATAAAATCGGTGCTCACCAGCCGCGGGGAACCTACTCGTATACTATATATTTCCTCCCCGCTTTCTGCCACATGTTTGAGTACCCCCGGCCGGAGTATTTCATGGTACTTCCAACGTCCATAATTTCTTTTAATTACAGGGGGAAGCATTTCCATATAATGGGGAGGGCCAAAATCGGTCCTAGGCATTCCTTTTCACCTCCTCAGGCCACCAGAACACGTAAGGGTTGGCCCGCGGACGAAATACCATCTGCGGTGCCGGTGGTAGGCCTACTGCCTTAAGGAAGGTCCGCATCCCGACGCGGTAAATCAGCTCACCTATTCTTTCTCGGTTTTTACCGTTTTCGTCCCACCAGTCAAAGATTTTCCTAAGGAGATCCTTAAGTTCTGTATAAGGCGGCTTAAGCTCCATGAAGGGTACAATAACCCACCCTAAGAAAGCCGACTTAAGGATAGTAGCTTTTCCGCCTACTAGCAGGGTAGCACCCCTTTGCGCGCCCGGTCGCAGGGCCTTAGGCATCTTATTGATGCAGTGCATACAGCGGACACAGTCTTCTACCTTAAGCTTGAGTTCTTTGCGCTCGCTGTCCCAGGCCAGGGCCCGTGTGGGACACTTATCCACCACTTCTTCCTGGATGTCTAACCCACCCTGGGCATATTCCGCTATAGCGGCCTGATCTATCTGGATCGAGCCCTTCCAGGTACCTACAATGGCAAAATCTGCCCTGGCTATGGAAGCCACGCAGTCATTGGGACAACCCGCCACTTTTATCTTAAATTTATAAGGCCATTGCGGGCGGTGGAGGAAATCCTGGAATTCTAGCGTTAAGCTATGGCATACATCCAAAGTATCTATGCAGGAGAACTCGCACCGGGCCGGTCCTACACAGGCGCTGGGAGTACGGAGCCCGCCACCAGAGCCACCTAGATCGAAGCCAGCATCGCTCAAATCATCAAAACAGGGTTGGAGATTCTCTGTGGTAGTACCTAGCAGGATAATATCTCCTGTGGAGCCATGGAAATTAGTCAAGCCACTACCATATTTATCCCAGATGTCACATAGCTCCCGCAGAGCCTTAGTGGTATAAAACCACCCGCTAGGTTGGTTAACACGCATGGTATGGAATTCCTTTACGTGGGGGAACTCCTCAGGTTTATCGGAATAACGGCCGATAACCCCGCCGCCGTAGCCCCTAACCCCCACGATCCCGCCATGTTTCCAGTGACCAACTTTCTCAGCATAAGATAAATCTAGCTGGCGTAAAAGATCCCCTGCCGCCGGATGCTTCTCCGCTGCCCGCTTTATTTCCTTCACAAAGCTAGGCCACGGGCCCTTTTCCAGCTCATCCACACGCGGGGTTTGAGAATCAGCCACTTAAATTTCACCTCCACCCAAAATCTTAAAGGTAAAATAATAAAAATTTATAGTTCAGAACGGAACCCTATTTGCTCCATTTACTTTCCCCGTCTTCACCCCCTTAAGGTTTCAATTTATCCCTTTTAATATTCCTGTACTGTGACAGCCCCTGTGGAACAAACGGAAGTACAACTTTCGCAACCTAAGCACTCAGCTGGATCTCCGGTGACCTCAGCCTTTCCCTCTACCATAGATAGGATCTGAGCTGGACAAGCAGCCGCACACTCTCCACATCCGCTACATTTCTCTTGGTCTACATTAACTAGATACATAAAGGTTCCACCTCTTCCAGGTTATTTCGTTTTCGTTATAGCAAGTACGTTTTTCTTTTTAACTAAAAGTTCCCCGCTATAACAACGTAGATATATTTCGACGCCGGACTTAAAAATCCTGCTATGGATAAAAGAAATTACGGTATAATTAAAACGCCTCCGTAAAAAATTTTAAGGCCCCGGGGATCGCCCGAGGCCTTAAACCCCAAAGCTTGAAGACTTCTTAAAAGCGTTTCACTTTAGATCATAGTATGGCTGATCCAGACCAGCAATACAAGTAATATTAACCCCAACCCTAAGCTATAACTTATAAGCTTTTTCTCCACCGGAAGAAGGTCAAACCACTGTTCTTGTTCAGGCAAGGGTTTCTCCTGTGTCATAAACCTACCTCCCTATCATGCCACCTTTGGCGGGGTTATCCCATGGAAGAATAGCCAGGAAATAATAAGACCTATCCAGATAATAAAGCCAAACAAGCATATAAGATACACCAGAGCCAGCCGGCCCATACCTTCTTCTTTAAGTTTCTTAAAGTTGGACATTAAACCGATGGTAAAGAAGGTAAGGGCAAAGAAAATTCCCCGGAAGGTATCCGCTTGTCCCACTCCAGCATTGAGTAGCTTCAGGGTATCTTTACTTGCGCCAGAGCCGATGAGCAACACCAGGATGAAAAGGGCTGCATAACCAAGTACAAATTTGGGGAAACGCACCCAAATCTCCGAGGCAGAAACCTTTTCGCCTTCACGCCTCTCAATCTTCCAGGCCCAGATGATGGCTAGAAGGAAAGCCCAGATGGCGATAAAGATATCGATGAATACCTTTACAGTAGTGGTAGCCATGAGCATCCAGCCCTCTTGCCACTTGGTCCCTAGGACTGTGGCTGCTTTAGCCCGGATCAAAGCGTCTACCATAGCTCCACTAGCAGCCGCCGCACCATCAGTCTTAACCGCCAGACCCATCCAGGCACCCGCCACCATGGGTTCTTTATAAAGCCAAGCCTGGGCCACGAAGGGAAGTATCAACAGCTCTACCACTGCGAAGATAATGACCAGCGAGGATACAATAACAGGCACCACCGGCCGGGCTTTGATGGCCGCCCCGGTAGCGATGGCCGCAGAAACACCGCAGATGGAAATACCAGAGGCGAGGGGTGCGGCCCATTCCGGAGTGAACTTGAAATATTTGCGGGCGATGAAGTACACAAGGGGCCAGTAAATGAGATAAGCTTCGATAATGGCGCATAAACCGCGGAATACTACCTGCGCCGCTAGGCTCGTAGACTGGAGAGCATACAGGCCAACCCTAGCCCCCAAGATAACAATGGCTGTCTTCACAAACCATTCGGGCTTGGTGGCCTCTTGGAGGTACCGTGCAAAGCTAGGCCAGAAATTGCCTATTAGCAACCCTACGATAAGGGCTACAATAAATCCAGACTCCCCAGTTAACCTTAAGGACCAAGGAATTTTCAACTTAGCTACCTGATCAGGGGTAGCAGCAATATAAGCATTGTTACCGATCATCCAACAAGCATAAGTAATCCAAAAGATAATAGTAAATCCCGTGATGAAACGGCCGACCTTGCCGCCCATGGCGGCCACACCTATGCTCAATATCACCGTAATAAATACATAGGTCAAGATGAGGGATACGAACCCTGGTAACCCTTTATAAACATCAGAAACCGGCGACAAAGCTTTAGATATATCGACCCACATATTAGTTTTTACTACCCAGCCGATGACATCTAAGCCCGCCACTTTAAGTAAGCCCAGAAGAAAGATAAAACCACCTATCCATACTGCCCACCAGTCCTCGGTTTTAAGTAAGGGTGACCTGGCTCCCTTTACTTCCTGAGACATACTCCCCCTCCTTCGTAATTTCTGTTGATTCCCTCAATACTCTTACCTCTTGACACACAAGCCGCCCTCCCAGAGCTTACCTTCTCCCATCCCCCTTTCCGCGTACCCCGGCTAAACTAACTTACTAAACCTTTAAGAAGCCTTTCCCTCACCTCCTTTAAAACTAGAACCCCGCTTAAACAAAAAACCCAGGGAGCTACCCGAAGTTACCTGGCCTTAAGCCTCGCGGGCTCTGCTCCACCGGGTTCCATTCGGTATAATTCTATTTTGTTTTGATTTAGCTAATGAAAGAGAATACAGGCGTATAAGTGATAATATAAAAGCCCATTAATCTTCTTGTGTCTACAATCACAATACCCTTTTTATATTTCGACATATGTGAGGAAATTCCTGCTATCATTAAAAAACCATTAAGAAAAATTGTGGACCCCATAAAAATAATTAATGATGTAGAAAGTAAATTAGAACCGAGACGGAAGTATAAAGTTATTTTCCCTCCACAGAATGGGCCTGGTACCGGCGGATAGCTGCGTTATGTTCTTCCAGGGTACGGCTAAACTCGTGGGATCCGTCAGGGCGGGCTACAAAATAAAGATACTCAGTAGGAGCCGGATTAAGGGCTGCCAGCAAGGAAGCCTTACCTGGAGAAGCAATAGGTCCTGGGGGTAAGCCAAACACCCGGTAGGTATTGTAAGGTGAATCAATTTCTAAATCTTGATAGCTCAATACTGGCTTGGGTTCTTCCAGCAAATACTCAACTGTAGCACAAGATTCTAGCTTCATCCCTTTCCGGAGTCGATTTAAAAAAACACCAGCAATGAGGGGGCGTTCCTCGTCTAGCTTGGCCTCCTTCTCCACTAAAGAAGCCAAGGTCACCACCTGGAGAGTATTAAGTTCTAACCCTGGAGCCCGATAACGGATAACTTCGCTATATACTTCCTGAAAACGGTCTAACATCTTACGTATTATAGTTTCGGGCTTAGCCCCTACAGCTACACGGTAAGTGTCGGGAAAAAGAAAGCCCTCTAAATAATGGGGACTAGGGGTTATACCAGCCAAGAACTCGTAATCATAAGGCTGGGCTACTGCCCGCCAGAATTCCGCCTGGCTCATTAAACCTTTAGCCTCCAGGAGCCGGGCGATCTGCTTCAAGTTATACCCTTCCGGGATAGTAAACTCCTCTTCCCAAATCCTCCCTGCCACTAGTTGCTCCAGAAGCGCCTTCAAATTGGTACCAGGTTGTAACCGGTACACCCCAGGTTTTAACTGTTGATCTGCCCCGCGCCAAAAAGCGTACAACCGAAAGGCCAAGGCGCTTTTTACCACCCCGCGGGACTTAAGGATCTCGCCAACCTCTCGGGCTGTGGCCCCAGGAGGAATGGTAACCTTGACAGGGCCGGCTCCTTGGTTTACCAGGGTAGAAGAAATAGTGGCTTGCCACCAGCCGGAAAGAAGGAGGGCTAAAACTACAGCCAGGCTGAGCAGGCTTATCTCAGGCCGTAGAGTTTTAACCCCAGACGTCCCTTTCCCATATTCTGGCAACTGTTCCATGGGGGTCCCTCCTCTTCCCGACCCCATTATAACAGCAGTGTAAGAAGCTTGTCAGCCCCTTTGTTCTTTTTATCTTTTAGCTTAGCCCTAGTTTGGTCCGTGACCGGATTTATCCGGTTGCAAAGTGGTACCTTCAGAGAAGCTTCTGGGAACCTGCTGGAGGTAGGTGCTTAGTTTCTGTTCCAGCCGCCCGCTCCCCAGGCGAATCACCTTAGGTAAAGGAGGATAATAATCCTGAGATACGACTTCTTCCCATATCTCTCCCCTGTTAAGCCAGCGACGTTTAACGCGAACGTTAATACCGGGCTGACCCTTTTTCTCTACTATCATACGCCCCAAGGGAAGGTGGGCATCTTCTATAATCTTACAGGGGGGAGGGATCTCCTTAAGCACCTCGGTCGTTACTTCTATAGAAGGTGCTTGTTGAGGCCCATAAAAAGTAAAAGCTAGGTAATCCTCCCCAACCTCAGCCTTAAGCCAAAACCAATAGGGGGTATCGTTGCGAAGTTTAAGATCAATAAGCCCATAAGCCACGGTCGCGTCTAAACCCGGAGGGACATAGCTGACGCTTAGGCCATGAGGTTGCCGTTCTACCACTGTAAGCCCGGCGCGGAGAGCCGCATTATAAAGGGTGGTGGATACCTGGCAAACCCCGCCACCTACACCAGGAGCGAATTCCAAGGATTCGATAACCAGGGCTTCCACGTAACCCCGTTCTGGAGTCCGGGGGCCCACTATCTCGTTAAAGGATATTTCCGCGCCCGGGGCCATCCATATACCGTCTAGGGCTTGAGCAGCTAGCCGTATATTATGGGCCCGGTTCTCCTCAGCCGGGTTAAAAAGGGTCCGATAGCTAGCCACAGGTTTAGTTATTCCCCGCCGAACTATCTCCTCCGTAGTGACCGCCGACATTAGCTTCGTTACTGGTATCTTTATGGATTCCCCAGAAGACCAGGGGGTTGGTGTCTTCAGCATAGCCCATAGTTCTTCAATATCTACTATCCACCCCTCACGGGCTGGGACCACCTGGATTTTCCCTTTAGAATCCACCTTCAAACTAGCATCCTGCGGATTTTGGCGTAGGGCTCCTACCAAATGTTCAAGCTCTATAAGAGCTTTATCTTTATCGTATCTATATACCACCTCTACTTCATACCTTCTACCAGGCCAGAGGAAACCTAATCTTTGCCGCCAGGAACCATTCCGGCCTACAGCCCAGGCTCGGGCCAGGGTAGCCTCCACATCCAGGGTAACCCCCAAGGCGCCGTAGGTAGTAATGAGCACCCGGTCCCCCCATATCAATTTAACAGGCCGGGTGGCCTCCTCAAGGGCTTCCCTAATCAAGACCCGACGCCCCTCCTCTAGGGTGAGACCACCTAAATATAGGCTCCCAGCATTCACTCCCGGGTAAATCCGGCCTGTTAAACACCTTAAGCCTAAAAGGCCTAGGCTTAGAACACCTAGGCTTAAAATACCTAAAATGACCCTTAAAATCCCTCTAGTCCGAATGACTTGGATAACCTTTTTCAACCCCATCCCTGCCTTCACGGGGTCCTTTTCTCATAATTATTCCCCCGTTGACCGGCAGGATACCATCGGACGTTCCGGATTACTTACTTTTCCCCGCCTCCCAAAACCTCGCAGGGACCTAAGGCCCGGTGAACAGCACTGGCCAAAATGGTTGGTATAACCATTGAAACCACTTGCTGTTTACTTGCGGGTTTCTTGGGTCTTTAGGGTCACTGATTTAATCTACATTTAAAGGGCCAGGATCACTCCGCTTTCACTCCGCTTCATTTCCGCTTAACCCTGCTCTCGAAGGAGGACCTGGTCCGTGACCTTCAAGCAACCTGGTGCCCAAGTTGAATGGCTCATAGCGACTCACCCTAAAACCTTTGTACTAAGAACACACCGAGAACAATTAACCCTGCTCCGATCCCCCGCATTAGGGTAATTTTTTCGCCGAGCAGTAAAGCGGCCAGGAGCAGAGCCAGCACAGGGTATGAGGCTACTATCGGAGCTACCGAGGAAACCTTGCCTGCTTGCAGGGCCTTAAAATAAGCGAAATGCCCAATTACAGACGCGGCTAGCCCTTCCGCTATGAGCAACGCCCAGGTGCGTGCGTCAAAGGTTTTAAGATTTCCCAACCCGGCCGTGGCTGCCCCCCATAAGACAAGCACAACGAATACCCCCAGGGTACGCGCTAACAAGGCACTGAAAGGATCGCTCTTCACCAAACCTAGCTTAGCGAAGATGGGCCCCAATCCCCAGCATATCATGGCTAATAAAGCCCAGAACACCCAACTCATAGCTACCGCCCTCTTTTTACAATATTCGCCTTCAAGCCTCTCGCTTACTACTTCCCAGTCTTTAGTTACCCTTAGTTACCTACACCTTTAGATCCCAAAGACCTCATCTTTCATACCTACAAAGGACAACACGACGCCGCGCTAGCTCTAGACCTTATAGAATCTTCAAGGGCTCCTCTCTAACGTCACCATCTACAATCCAAAAAGCGCGTAGTACAGGTTGTAATGGATCTCGAAGGGAAAGGATAAAGTAGAGGGCTTCGGGGTAAAAAGCGAGACGTACATCAGTAGGAGATGGGTAGGCTTCGGTAACAGGGTGGGAATGAAATATTCCCCTTACTTCCCAACCCTTACTTTCCACTTCCCGGAATATGCGGAGAAGTTCTTGGGGTTCTATAGTATACCGGATGGGGCTATGTTCAGCATTTGTCGCCGGATAAAAGGCTAAAATCTCTTCCCCTGTGCCGGCCAGTATACCGCAGGCCTCATTAGGTAGGTTATTCTGGGCATGGGCGATCATTTCTTCTACTAATTTCCACCGCAGTTTCATGTTCTGTACCTCTCCTGGGTTTCACTCACCCACCTTTTCTATAAGCAGCCGGAAAGCCCCACCCAGGTTCTCCACCGCTAAAACGCGATGACCTTCATCCTTTACACTGCGAGGAATGTTGCGAACCGGATCTCCGGGATCCAGTAAAACTTCCAGCACCTGCCCGGCCTCCAAATCTTCTAAGGCCAGTTTAGTACGTACAAAATTCATAGGACAGGGGGTTCCCCGCAGGTCTAAAGAAACACTCGGTGTAGGAAGCATCTCTTCTCACCTGCCTAAAATAAAATTTCCAATTTTAATCTTCATAAGCAGGGAAGGTAGCTGCTACCCCGCGGTAAAAGACACTCTGCCACCTTGGTTGTCTTAAGTCAACTTGGGAAAGCAGATATTGTCCAATGACTGGTTTAAGGGCGCGGCGTAAAATATTGATCCCCACCCGGTCTATAGTATCGCCTACCCTCTCTCCAGGCTGACCATGCTCCCGGTACCAATGGATTACCGTTTCGATCACCAGGAATATTAATTCATCAGGAACGAGGGAGGCTATAGGATAGGCCACGTGGGGGTGTCGGCCGTGCTTTCCACCCACATACACAGCATGACCACACCTACCAACTGTAAGGGCATCCGTAGGGCAGCTATGGAGACAGTCGCCACAACCTAAGCAACGGCGAGGATCCCGCCAGGGCAGATTATCCTTTAGATAAAGGGCTCCCTCCTGGCACACCTCTACACATAACCCGCAGCCATTGCATTTGTCGGGGTTCAGGACCGGCTCTACTTCTCCTTGAAAACCTAGATCGTTTTCCCGGGACCGCATACAATCAGTTGGACAGCCAGAGAAGGAAATTTTAAACTTATGCGGGAGATCCCAGCCGAAGTAACGCTCGTTTACTTCTTGGGCCAGCCTTTGGGTATCCACCAGGCCATTAGGGTTATATTCGCATCCACCACAGGCAGTGGGTACCCGCACCCGTTTTCCACAAGAAGCTAACCTTTGTCCCACAGCCGCCAGTTCCCGAGTAACAGCTTCTACATCTTCTAGTTTCACATACAAAATCTCAGGCGACATGCGCACAGAAAAATGCACTACACCTTGGCCATATTTATCGGCCACATCAGCTATGGCCCGCAGCCTTTGGGAAGTAAGGCGTCCGCCAGGAGCCATACACCGGACGGTCACCATCTTCTTTTGCCGCTGGGGGATAAGCCCGCCGGCCTTGAGTTCTTCAGGAGATAGCATTGAACTTTCCCCCTAGAGCCCCCTAAATATAGGTTAGGGCGAATGGAGTATGTTTAAATTAAGTAATTTAATTGATTTACTTGGATTTATATTAGGATATTGGACGAGACTTGTCAAGGGCCATAATAAATGTGAATCTAAAACTATCGCACGCTTTATAGCTTTAAGATTTAATGCAAAGGGGCCTCCACAATAAAAGACCCGCTCTTTAAAAAGCAGCGGGTCTTATTTCTCCTTCTAGTTCTCTCTAATTATCTTCCAAAGTATCTTCCCAAATATCTTCCCCTTTTTGTAGCTTGCTCCAGGCTTCCGCTACCCTCTCCCATTCCTCCTCACTTTCGATCTCGCACAGCACTTCCTTACCTTCCTCATCCCAGCCAATCTTTAACACTAGCGCCTCGTCCTTCGTTTCCTCCACAGGAAGAAGAATCACGTACTGTTCCCCGTCTAACTCCAAAATGTCTACCACCAGAAACTCATGCTCCTGACCTTCCTCATCTTCCAACAAGATGGTGTTTTCTTGATCAGCCATGTCCTCACCTCAAATTTTTAGGGTTGGCCTTATCATACCCTATTCTGCCGCTGGCAGTCAAGATAACTCTGGAGAATCAATACTGCCGCTAGGCGGTCGAGGACGCTCTTCCTACGCCGGCGAGAAAGATCGGCCGTAATAAGGACCTTCTCGGCAGCCGAAGTGGTGAGGCGCTCATCCCAGGGAACCACCGGTAGTTTTAACCGTTCCTCTAGGGCCTGGATGAAATCCAACACTTTCCGGGCCTGGGGACCCAAAGTCCCGTTCATATTGCGCGGCAGGCCTACCACCACACGTTCCACGTGATACTCTTTGGCTAACCGTAGAAGTGCTTCAAGATCTTCTTCTAGCTTGCCTCGCCGCCTAATGGTGGTAAGGCCTTGGGCTGTCCACCCCAAGGGATCGCTCAAAGCCACACCTATGGTTTTCTCTCCTACATCTAGACCCATGATCCGCAAAGTTTTAAACCACCTTAAGACAGAAATCCCGGCAAGAGCTGGCACAGTACCCGCAAAGAATACATAGGTCCTCGTCCACCACAACCCTGCCTCCCTCTAATTTCAAAGCACTCTGGGGACACCGCTCAACGCAAGCGCCGCAACTCTGGCACCATTCTTCTATATGTAGTCTACGCTTTTTATTCTTTATTTCCTTAAGGATTTCCGGAGGCACCTCCTCTCCCAGGCACCAGGCTACGTTCGCCATAACCTCCTCAAGGCTTTGCATCCCCACGGCTACAGAATGGACAAAAGGTAAATTTAACACAAAGGCCAGGGCCTCCCGAGCTCTACCCACCAGATGACCCCCGCCTAAGGCTTTCATGGCATATATGCCCTTTCCAGCTAAAAAGGCCTCTTTTACAGCCGCCAGCATTTCCTCCCGGGTACCATCCAGTATCCCTAACCCTTCCATATTGATCAGAGGATGGAGAACATCGATCTCAGCGAACTTAAGGCTAGCTCGGGCAGCGGCTACCGCATGGGTAGAAATACCTACCGCTTTAACCAGACCTTTGGCCTTGGCTTCCAACAAAAAATCTAGGGCTTCTCGGTGCCCAGTCAAGGTCTGTTCTGATTCTTGTTCATGTAAAAGAAAGATATCTATAACTTCCCGATCCAGCGCCCGACGGGCTTCTTCTAAGCTTCTACTCATTCCCTCCCAGGTGTAAGCATAAGATTTGGTGGCTATAACTACAGGCTTAGACCATCCTTTTAAGGCCTCGCGGATATAAGGATAAGTCCCATAAATTTCAGCAGTATCCAGAAAATTAATCCCTAGCTCCAGCGCCCTTCGTATAACCCTGGCCCCTGCCTTGATCTCTAGCCGCGCCTGGAGTGGTCCTAAGGTTAAGGTACCAAAGCAGAGGCGCGAGACCTGGATCCCCGTCCTACCCAATTCGATATACTCCAAAGGGGACACCTTCTTATACCCAATAAAAAAGCCTGTACTTTTAGCCAGGCTTTAGGATCCGATAAGCTCAGCCAGTTTCTTTTCCCAATAGGCCAGCCGACCCTCGGCCTGGGAGAGTATTCTCTTATCTTCCTCAGTAAAGTACCCCTCCTCCGCTTTGGCCCTAGTCTCCTCTAAGTGGGCCCGGAGGATATTAAGCCCCCTCCGGTAAAGCTCCACGGCATAGCCTGCACGCTGGCGTTCGTGCCCCCAAGGGGAATTCCGCCAGTCACGGATGGCTGCCTTCAGGAGGTCGAAAAACTGTTCGCCCTCGGTATAAAGATTTACGGTTAACTCTAAATCTGAGAGGGCCATAAAGTTACTTATCCTCCTTTAGATAATTCTTAAGTAATTCCTCTAAAATCTCATCCCTTTCTACCCGGCGGATAAGGTTACGAGCCCCTCTATGGCTAGTAATATAAGCCGGGTCCCCAGAAAGAAGGTACCCCACAAGCTGATTGATGGGGTTATATCCTTTTTCTTCCAGAGCCGTCTTAACCTCCTGCAGCACTTCCCTTACCCTTATTTTTTCCTCTTTTTCCATTTCAAACATCATGGTTTCCTGCATATTTACCTGCCCCTTTCCCCACCCGAAGCCCTAAGTTGCTCCGCCACTACTTGAAGGGTGTAAGCCAGGGCCTGATCTAACTTAGCCGGATCCTTTCCTCCAGCCTGGGCCATATCCGGCCGCCCTCCTCCGCCTCCAGCTGCGATACGGGCCACCTCACGCAATAAGTTCCCCGCATGTATACCTTTAGCCACTACATCTTTACTGGCCATAGCCACAAAATTTACCCGTCCATCGCTGGCTGAACCTAGTATTACTACTCCTGAACCCAACTTATCCCGTAGCAGATCCGCCATCTCTCGCAAGGCCTCTGCATTAGCTACCTGCACCTTGGCTGGAAGTACCCGTATCCCAGCGACTTCCTTGACCTGGGCCAACAATTTCTCTACTTCATAGGAAGCAAGCCTATGACGTAAGGAAGATATCTCCCTTTCCATTTCTTTAAGCTGCCCCAACAAGGTTTCCAACCGGTGAACTATTTCTCCAGGAGGGACCTTTAGTAAGCTGGCTGCTTCCTCCAGTTCCGCCCGTTCACGTGTGGTTACTTCCAGGGCAGCCCAGCCAGTAACCGCCTCTATCCTTCTTAAACCTGAACCTATCCCGCTTTCACTGGTAAGCCGGAAAAGACCTATCTCGCTAGTAGTAGCCACATGGGTTCCCCCACACAGCTCTAAGCTATAATTCCCGATCTTCACCACCCGAACCCGTTCGCCGTATTTTTCACCAAAAAGAGCGATAGCGCCCATGGCTTTGGCGTGAGACAAAGAGGTCTCCAGAGTACTCACAGGGAGGTTGGCCAGGATCTGCTCATTGACTCTGGCCTCCACAGCTTTCAATTCCTCTACTGTAAGGGGGGCAAAGTGCGTGAAATCAAAACGTAGCCGGTCGGGAGCCACTAGGGAACCGGCTTGAGCAGCATGCTCACCCAGGACATCTTTTAAAGCCCTATGGAGAAGATGAGTAGCCGTATGGTTACGGGCAATACTCCGACGCCTTTCTCGGTCCACAGCGAGCTTAACCCGGGTACCAGCAGTCAACGTCCCCTTTTTAATCTCTACTTCATGGAGGATCCTACCATCAGGTAAACGACGGGTATCTTGGACTAAGGCCTCTCCCTCTGCCCAAAGGATCTGGCCCTGGTCTCCCACTTGACCGCCGCCTTCTGGATAAAAGGGCGTCCGGTCAACTAAAACATATCCTTGCGTCCCTTCTTCTAGCGCCTCGACCCGCTGCCCTTCCTGTACTAAAGCCAAAACTTTTGCTTCCTCCTCGAGCCGCTCATAACCGGTGAAAAGGCTTTGAGCAGTCTCCCCTAAAGCACTCGCCAGGGCCATAGCAAATTCATAGGCCTTACCTTCCTCCCGGGCAGCCCTGGCCCGCTCCCTCTGGGTTTCCATAGCCTGGGCAAAGCCCTCCCGGTCCACCTCCAGCCCCCTTTCGGTGGCAATCTCCTCCGTAAGGTCCAGGGGGAACCCGTAGGTATCGTAAAGGATGAAGGCTTCCTGACCGGTTATAATTTTACGACCTTCTCGGGCGGCCCGATCTAAGATACCGTTTAGGACCCGCATACCTTCATGAAGGGTACTATGGAACCTTTCTTCCTCCTGGCGGATTATCTTAGCAATCTCTTCTTCCTTTTCCACCACTTCCGGGTAGGCTTCACCCATAATCTCAGCTACAACCGGTACCAACCGGTAAAGGAAAGGACCATCCAGCCCTAAGGCCATTCCTAACCGGGAAGCCCGGCGCAAGATGCGGCGCAAAACGTAGCTGCGTCCCTCGTTTCCAGGCAATACCCCATCAGCTATAATGAAAGTACACGAGCGCGCATGGTCAGCGATAACCCGGAAGGGGAAGCCTCCTTCTCCGCGGTCGTACCTACGGCCGGTTATTTTTTCTACCGCTGTGATAAGGGGCCAGAGGAGGTCAGTTTCAAAATTGCTATCCACCCCCTGGAGGATAGAGGCCATACGTTCTAGGCCCATGCCGGTATCGATGCTAGGCCGGGGCAAAGGAGTGAGATTCCCGTCTGCATCGCGGTTATACTGCATAAAAACCAAGTTCCAGATCTCCAGCCACCTATCGCAGTCACAAACCCCCAGGGCACACGTTTGAGATGCGCAGGCATATTCAGGCCCGCGGTCATAGATGATTTCGCTACAAGGTCCGCAAGGCCCGGTATCTCCCATGGCCCAGAAATTATCTTTTTCACCCATACGGACAATCCGCTCAGGTGGCAGATCGGCTATCTCCTGCCAGAGCTCGAAGGCTTCTTCATCATCCTTAAAAATCGTAACCCATAATCGCTCCTTGGGCAGCTCCAAAACCCGTGTTAGAAACTCCCAGGCAAATTCAATAGCTTCTTTCTTAAAGTAATCACCAAAGGAGAAATTACCCAGCATCTCAAAAAATGTATGGTGCCGGGCCGTTCGGCCCACCGTATCTAGGTCATTATGCTTACCTCCAGCCCGGACACATTTCTGCGCCGTAGCAGCCCGCGTATACGGACGCCGGTCCAGCCCTAAGAAAACATCTTTAAACTGCACCATACCGGCATTAGTAAAGAGCAAGGTGGGATCATTATAGGGTACCAGGGGAGAACTGGGCACAATGGTATGCCCTTTATCTGCAAAAAAGCGCAAAAAACTTTCGCGCAAGTTACTTCCCCTCAAGACAGACCTCCACTCCTCGTCAAAACTAAACCTCGCCCCCGCTTGTCCGGGATGACGAGGTTTGTCGGCTAAATTTTCCTTCATTATAACGCTATTTCTATCCCTTTGTCAATTAAGGTGCCCGTCCCGTCTACACACGCTTGCTTCGATTTTACTTCTCTTGAATTTCTCCTAAAACGCGTTCGAGGAGCTGTAAAGTAAGAGGTCCGGTGTATTTAAATTTTATAACCCCCTGGGCATCCACTAAATAACTTGTGGGAATGGCGCGAACTAAGTAATAATTTTCCGCTATGCCTTTCGTGTCCAGAACCACAGGAAAGGTGTATCCATTTGTTTCTAAAAACTTCTTTACTTCCGCCGGGGATTTCTCGCTAGAGGTCAAGTTTACAGCTACGACCTCGACCTTCCCCTTATATTTCTTAAAAAACTCCTGTATCTCTGGCATTTCCACCCGGCACGGCGGGCACCAACTTGCCCAGAAATTGAGGAAAACAGGTTTACCTTTAAGCTGGGAGAGGGTAATAACCCTCCCCTGTAAATCCGGCAAACTAAAATCCGGGGCCAGATATCCCACCTCTGGCCGAACTTCACCTTTCCCAGCTTCCGGGTCGCTAGCCGGCTGTTGGACCGTTTTAAAGGCAGAGCGCCACAAGGAAAATCCTCCAGCACCAGCTAAGAAAAGAAGAACCACTCCTACCAATACTAACAATCCCGCATTGCGTCGCATAAAAAACTCCTTTCTGCCTTAACTTCTTCGCACCCTTTTAGCGCCATACCCAGTTGGGAGGCACTACAGCTAACTTTTGGGCAGCTAAAAAGTGAGCCAAGAGGCTAGCCGGCCCCAATTACCTGTCAATATAAGGAGACCCGCTCCCACCAGCACCCAGCCGCTTCCTTTAACAAGGCGGGGCATCCAATCTCCGTAGCGCTTTAAACCCTGGGCCAACCATCCCCAAAAAAGGGCTGTAACGAGGAAGGGAATGCCCAATCCCAGGGAATATGCGGCTAACAAGTAAGCACCTGCGCTTAAGCTTGCGCTATTTCCAGCTAATACTAAAATAGATCCCAATACAGGCCCGATGCAGGGCGTCCATCCAGCAGAAAAGGCCATCCCTAACAAGAAGGCACCTAAAGGCCCTACTTTCCGCGGCTGGAAATTAATCCTCTTTTCCAAGTTAAGAACTTTTAGCTTCAGTATCCCGGCCATATGGAGACCAAAAATAATCACTATTAATCCGCTTAGCTTCCGCAATAGGGCCTGATACTTAAGGAAGAGGGCACCTATAGCGCTGGCTGAAAGACCTAAGAGGATAAAGATTATACTAAAGCCTGTTACAAAAAGAAAGGCCCTCATCGCCACCGTTATCCTCACATCCTTTGCTTCAATCCTACCCAGCTCAGCTACTGTGGTGCCTGCAAGATAGCTCAAAAAACTTGGAACCAAGGGCAGGACACAAGGCGACAGAAAAGAAATTAAACCTGCTGTAAAGGCTACTAAGAAGGAAACAGGGGTAAAGAGCATTATTATCAACCTTTTTTCGAGGATATTATTGTATTCGAGGATATTATTGTATTAGTTCTCTATATATAATACAACAAAACTGCTCCAGATACTATATAAAAAGGGTTAGTTTTTCGTTTCAAGAAGGCAGGGCTTTTATGTTTTTAATATTTCTCTATCTCCACCCAGGCATCTAACTGGGCAGCGCCGGTGCCAATAAGATCGGAAAGTCCTCCTATTTTTAAGGCTGGGTCAGAAGGCAGTAAGTTATTGGCGGAGAAACCAGAATTCCGGGGGCCCGCTAGCCCCGCCTCTTCATGTTGAGGTTCCCCTAAAATTATAGCCCGGTCGCTATAATGGCTGGGAGGCAGGGGCTGGCGCTGGCCATCAATTTCAATAGGAGTGGCCCCATAAGAATAAGTCCCATAGTTATAGGACGTGCCCACTACTCCTGGGCGTATGCCGGAGGTTACCAGGACCCGGCCGACGGCTTCAAAGTACCTTGATTTTATACGTACCCTATCGCCCGTCTTTAACCCTCGCGGGAGAGCATCCGCGGGATTTATCCAAATATAGTTTTCCCGCTGGATTTCTCTGAGCCAGGCGTCGGCTATATTCCGGTGGGTTCCGATATGGCGCGCCTTCCAGCTGATGAAAAATAGCGGCAGTACCTTTTTCATTTCCTCTCCATTGTAACTTCTTACGGGTTCTAACCTTGGCAGGCCATCAAAGAAACGGCCAGAATAAGAATCCCGCCCCGCAGCGACACCCTCATCATAAAAGTTAGCCTGGCCGGCAAAGCGGTATTTTAAGTGCTCCCCTATATACTCTTTTCCGGGCCTTTCGAACCGCCCACCCCGGTTTAGGACATACACTACTTTCCGCCACTCCTCAGGCTTTACGGCTTTCTCCCAGAGTTCGGGTTTAAAGAAGGGGCCTAGAGCTTTGCGTCGGGTCTGGTAGAATATTTCCATTTCCTCTTGGCTGGCATCCGGCACCGGCTCCTCATCGTAGGCGATATTAGCCACCATTTTAAGATAAAAGTCCTCGCTCCGGTCTAGAGAACTGCCATCCGGAAAAGCGCCTGGTCCTACCCCGGGAAGGTTCATCTTCTTTAAGATCTCGATAAATACATCTTCTATAGAGCGGGCCTCAGGTACGACCCGGGTTACCGGCTGCGTCACGTGCGAGACTTTGACTTTCATATTGGGATAAATAGCTTCGCGTTGCCAACGCTCCAGGTAACTTAAATCCGGTAAGACAAAATCAGCGTAAAGGGCAGTTTCCCCCATGACTACATCAGAGACCACCAGGAGCGGTATAGCTTTCTCGTCCTTTAAAATCTCAGCCTGGAGCCACCCCTGGGGCATGGAAAGGGGAATGGACATAGAGTAGATAAACAGGGCCTTAAGGGGGTAAGGGTAACCTTCTTTAGCGCTGGGCAACACCTCATAGGAGAGGTTTACCCCGAAGGGATACCAGGGCCTTCGGGCAGGGTAGCCATCCCGTTTAAAAAGAGAACTCTTTTCATAAAAAGCTCCTCCCCGTACTAAAGATACGCCCCAGGGCTTAAGGCCTTTAGGCACCTTTAACAGATCATAACGCGGCCCGGTAAAATCTCGGTATTTAGCTCCGGTAGTAATACTTCCTCCCTTCCAATCATGGTTACCGATCAGATGATTTAAAGTATTAATAGCCCGCATGGTGTAATACCCGTTGGTATGCATGGCAGGCCCCCGGTAGACCATCATGGCCGCGCGCTTCCCATGGGAAGTCCACTCCCTGGCAAGATTAACAATATCCTGCACAGATAGGCCACAAATCTTAGCGTATTCCTCTAAGGTCTTCTCCATCACCCTTTCACGGTAGAGGGTAAATACCGATTTAACTTTTATGCCCTGGATCTCCATATCCACTTCCAGCGTGCCCTCGCGTGCTTCAGTATGGGGAACGGGTTTCCCCTTCTCGATAACCACAAACTGCTCTCCACCGATACCCAAGTCCTTAGCTCTCAGTTTGGGCCGACGAGGGTCGCTTAAATTTACCAGGTGGGTGGCATCGGTCCAGGTAGGTTCGTTATCTTCCTGAGCCGCCTTTGGATTAGGATTTAGCAGGTACCTTTCATCATAACGTTTATTTTCTATAATCCAGCGAGCCATACCCAAAGCTAGAGCCGCATCAGTCCCGGGTTTAATCGGCAGCCAAAGGTGAGCTTTCTCTGCTGTCTTGCTGTAGCGCGGGTCTACCACGGCTAGCTTCATGCCTCGGGCCAGAGCATTGGTAAGAGCGGGGGCAAGCCAAGTGGGCCCTTTGTTGGCTACCGCGGGGTTGGTCCCCCAGATGATTACAAATTCGGCATGATCGAGGTCGGGATACAAGCGATCTTTACGTGTAGTCCCGCCTGAAAAAGAGCGAAAATTGCCAATGACGCTGGAGGCGCCGCAGATACCGCCGTGATCTATAAAACTAAGGCTCCCCAGGCCCTGCTGCCATACCCGGGTGCGCATAAAGTCGCGCCGGTCCCCGCCCAGGCACACGATCTGGTTGGCTTTAGGCCCTAAGTCTGGGTGCCGGGTATCGATTAATACCTCACGATATTTTTGGTCGAATTCTTCTTGAGGCATCTCACCTTTCTTAACTTTCTCCCAGTCGCTCATTACTTGTTCCTGGGGGGCATAGCCCCAAAGTTCTTTTAAGCCGGGGGTGCCCAGATCAGGGCTGCCGAACACGATCTCGTTAATAGCTTCTTCCCAAGAAATGGTTTTAAAACGCCCGCTTCCCCGGGGTCCCACCCTTTTAAGAGGTTTCTGTAGCCGGAAGCGGTCGTAGACCGTCTGAATCCCCGCCTGGCCTTTAAGGCAGGTGCGGCCGCCCCGAAAGCTCCTCCCTTCCCGACCCAGCTCATCCTTCCCTTGGGCTGCCTGGGCAGGAGAAGTCTCATAAGGCAGGGGGCCGAAAGGTATAGTATTAAGGGGGCTATAGGGGTTACCAGCTATCTTGCGGACTATAGAAGGTACAGGAAAATCCCCGGGTGCTTTGGCCAAAAGGACCTTGATGCTGCAGAAAGTATTGCACTGGTGGCACATGGTGTAGAGTACATCTGTGGCAGTATACTCCTCTAACTCCTGGTATAGCCCGTGGTCTTGGATAGAGGACCATGACCCTTCCTGAGAGATACGGTAAAGATCTTCCACTAAAGGTGCAGCTAGGGCCAGCCCGCCGGCGAGACAGGCACCCTTAAGGAAAGAACGACGGGAAATTAAACCCTTTTGCCCTTCCATATCCCCCAAATTCACCTCTTTTTTGTGCTTCAAGCTTTAATATCAGAAGGCGCTAACGGAAGTAAATATTCCCCTACAATATAAAGGAGAATTCCTAGAGAAATAATCCCTAAGGAAGACAGTACTTCGATTAGGCTTGGGTAGTACCTGCCTATAGGGAGCCCCTCTAGGACAGGTACTAAAAGAGCCGGCAGCACAATATTGACCCGCACGGCCACAATGCCTAATACCACGGAAACGCCAGCTAGGGCGAGGGCCTTGCTAGAATGGCGGGCTGAGGAATAAAGGAGTACCAGGGGTAACACAAACACAAGGAGAATCTGGCCCACCCAGAAATAAAATGATAATGGACCTGTGAAAAGGGTATAAAGGCTTTCCATTTCTTCGTGGCGCAGGCTATAAAGCGGGATCAGGAACTCGTAAAATTCAAGGCCGAGATCGATTAATAAGAAGCCGGCCAGAAATTTGGCGAGGGCCTGGCTAATTTCTAGATCTTCCGGCTCGTTTTTCTTTTTCCCGGTTAAAATTTGGATTACTAAGAGAAAAGCGGTACCAGAGACCAGGGCTGAAAGGATGAAAATGACTGGGAATAGGCCTGTGTTCCAATAGGGCCGGGCCTTAACAACAGCAAACAAAGTCCCCGTGCCCCCGTGAACCCCGATAACCGCTAGCGGTATCCCCACTATCCCCAAAAGGCGCATGAGCTTCCGGTCGCGTTCCAAGCTTTTTTCGCTTAAATCATCATCATTCCAGGTAAACAAACGGGCTATTAGCCCCATCAAACCTCTTTTCTCGCGCTGCTGTACCAAATCTTTCCGCATGGCCAGGTAAAGTTCGGCCAGCAGGAGCAAAATATAGACCATATAAAAATGCACTTCCCAGGCCAGAATGCTCGTTGTGTTCCAGAAGCGCAAAGTTAACCAGAAACGCTCTATATGGCCTAAATCTAAAAGAATAAAGGTTAGGGCCACCACCATAGAAAGTACAGCCAGGAAAAGGGCCCGACGGCCCACCTTTTCTAAATTGTGCTGGCCAAAAACGTAGACCAGGCTGGAGAGGAGAAAAGCGCCAGCGCTAAGGCCGACAAAATAAATGTAAAGGATAACCCATAAACCCCACGGTGTGATGGAAGATAGGTGGGTAACCCTTAAGCCCTGGGCTACCCGCAGTATTATGGCTATAGCTCCTACCAGCAAAAAGCCCCCAAGGAGCACTTTGGCTGCCAAAGATAAACTTGCACTTGCCTTCACCAGAACTCCTCCTTATAAAGCTTGCCTTATCTTAAATAATACACCCGCGGGCTAGTCCCCAATTCCTCGCGTAACCGGAAGGCGCGGGGGCTAGCTACCAGCTTGGCGACCGTGCTTTCGGGATCGGAGAGGTCGCCAAAATAGCGGGCATCGCCTATGCAGGTTTCCACACAAGCCGGTTCCTCACCGCGCTTTAGGCGGTGGAGGCAAAAGTGGCACTTGCGCACATTCCCCACCGGGCTTTTTTTCTTATCCCGCTTTTGAGGCGCGCGACCATACTCGCTAGCTTGCAAGGCAGAATACCCCAGCATTTCTCCGTCATAATCCCAGCCAAAATCGAAGGACCGGGCGCCATAAGGGCAGGCGGTCATGCAATATCTACAACCTATGCACCGGTCATAGTCGATGACCACAATTCCATTAGAAAGCTTGTAGGTGGCGCCTACAGGACACACCTGTACGCAGGGTGGCTTATCGCACTGCATGCAGGGCCGGGGAATATTTATTCTTTTTACCCTAGGGAATTCGCCTTCTTCCTGCTCAAGGACCACGTTATAGGAAACGCCGGGCGGGGTGCGGTTTTCAGCCTTGCAGGAAACTGTACAAGTGTCGCAGCCGATACACTTGGCCAGATCAATAACCATGGCCCATTGCGGCTTTCTTAAACTTGTGCTTTCTTTATCAGATGCTTTCTTACTCTCAAGGCTCAAAGTTTTCCTCTCCTCCATTTAGTTTTTAATGACTGGGTGGATAGAGCTTAATATCACGAGACTGCCTATAAAAACCTCCCCTAACCTCTGCAGTTAATTAGCAAAACTCATGCCAAATAAAAAACCTCCCTTATAGCCGCATAATCGCTTAACTCCTTGCGACTTAGGGAGGGGTAAAGCAGGACAAAATGTCATAGGCTTTGCCATATTGTCAGGGATTAATTCCCTAGACCATACTCCGCAATCTTGCGGTATAGATTCCGGAGACTAATACCCAAAATCTGAGCTGCCCTAGTCTTGTTACCCCCGGTTGCCCGCAAGACTTGTAAAATATGCTCCTTTTCTACTTCCTCTAAAGTTCGCAACCGCTGATCTCCTCTGGTACATGAAGTGTTCCAACCATAAAACAAGTGTTCTGGTTTGATAGGCCCTTCTCCAGCCAGAAGAAGGCCCCTTTCTATTAGATTGGCCAGCTCTCGAACGTTCCCTGGATAATCATAAGCCAGCAAGGCTTCCATGGCTTCCTTACTGACAGGGGGTGGTTCCTTATGAGGAGAAAACCTGCGTAAAAAATATTGCACAAGGCAAGGGATATCCTCCTTTCGCTCCCGTAAAGGTGGCAGGTGAATAGTAATTACGTTAAGTCGATAATACAAATCTTCCCGGAAACGACCTTCCCTCACTTCTTTTTCGATACAGCGATTGGTTGCAGCCACCACCCGCACATCCACTGAACGCAAACGGTTATCGCCTACCCGCCGGAATTCTCCTGTTTCTAAGAAACGGAGAAGTTTAACCTGCAAAGCTTGATCCATTTCCCCAACTTCATCTAAGAAAAGGGTGCCTCCTTCAGCTGCCTCCACCAACCCAGGCTTATCCGTCAGTGCTCCGGTAAAAGCACCTTTGACGTGTCCAAAAAGCTCACTTTCCAGTAGCTCCCGAGGTAGGGCTCCAGAATTAACAGGTATAAAGGGCTGGCCGGCCCGGCGGCTCCAGGCATGTAAATTTCTAGCCACCAGTTCCTTCCCGGTCCCGGTTTCACCTTGAATCAATACGGGCACCTCACTAGGGGCCACTTTTTGTATCAGTTCTAAAACTTGCCGGATGGCCGGGCTCTGGCCAACAATTACTCCACCTTCTTCGGGCCATAATGCCCTTATTAACCCTGCGTTACGGGTGAGTATATACTTTTTCTCCAGCGCTTTTTCCAGAACAATTTCCAGTTCTTTTAAGTTACAGGGCTTGGTCAAGTAATCATAGGCACCAAGCTTCATAGCCTCTACTGCTGTCTCTATCGTCCCATAACCTGTAAGTATAAGTACCTGGAGGTCGGGCTGGAGCTCCCGGGCTTTACGCAGAAGCTCAAGGCCATTCAGGTCGGGCATTTTGAGATCAAAGATCGCTACATCAAAAGTCCGGACTTTAAGCTCATCCACGGCTTGCTTTCCTCGGGTTAATCCCACTGCCTGGTAGCCCCGGCGCTTTAACCGCTCTACCAGAAAATCACAAAAATCCTTCTCATCATCTACTACAAGAACTGCTCTCTGCCCCTTCATCCATTTCCTCCCCTCTGTCGGGCAGGTAGATAAACCTTAACTGTTGTTCCCTGCCCCAGCGAGCTTTCCACTACCATCCTTCCTCCCAACTCTTGGATAATACCATAACAGATAGACAATCCTAAGCCCGTTCCCTGCCCCACCGGCTTGGTGGTAAAAAAGGGCTCAAAGATCTTCTCCAGATTTTCTGGCGGGATACCCTTTCCTGTATCTATTACAGAAATCTCTATCTCCTGGCCCTTCTTTATAGCCTTAATACATATTTTGCCTTCTTTTTCTATAGCTTCCACCGCATTAGTAAGGAGGTTAAGGAGCACCTGCTCTAATTGTAATCGGTCCGCATATACTTCCAGGTCCTCCTCTATCTTAAGGGTTAGCTCGATACCCTTCTTCTTAAGGGTATAATCCATCAAAGAGACTATTCCTTGCACCAGTTCATTGATTTTAACCCATTCCCTTAAGCCAGGTGCAGGCCGAGCGAAGTCTAGAAGCTTCCGGATAATACTTGTACAACGGGCCACCTGTCTCAGTACCGCAGTCAGGTAGGCTTTCCATTCCCCCTCTTTAAAGCAGGTAGTTCCTCCCTCTTCCAAGCGCTCCAGGAAATCTTCCGTGTAGGCTGAGACAATGGCCAGGGGATTATTTATTTCATGGGCCACCCCAGCAGCCAGGCGACCTACAGCGGCTAGCTTGTCCGTCTGCCGGACTAAAGCCTCCATTTTAGCCTTTTCTCTTAGCTCCCTGCTCATATAGTTAAAGGTCTCCTGTAGGCTAGCCAGCTCCCCCACACTGGACATAAGATTAACTTCTACAAAGTTACCCCTGGCTACTTCTAGGGCTGCTCTGCCTAACTCCTCAATGGGCCTGCTAAAGTGCCAAGAGAGATAGGAATTTAAAAGCAAAAGTAAGGCTACCACCACGGCCAGTAAGGCGAGCAGATGCCAGGCTGCAGTTCTTACAGGGGCCATAGCCCAACTTACGGGGTATTCTATTATTATCCCCCACCCCAGATCCCGTAAAGGTATAACCGCTCCTAAAACTTCCTGTCCATCGTGGGAAACATACCGGGTAGGAGGCTTCTTCCCTTGAAGGAAATCTCGCACTGCAGGGTTTCTCCGAACACCAAGCTGGCGTAACACTAAACTGAAATCCTGATGCCCGATAAGCCGTCCTGTAGAATCTATAAGGTAAATAGTCCCCCCTTGTTGAGCATGGGCTTTAGTTATACTATCCATTATACCCTTCAAGCTTACCTTAGCCTTAAGCCCTCCCACGGGCCAGCCCCTGGACAAATCCCACAGGGGGACAGCCAGGCTAAACAAGGGTCGGCCATCTTCTTCTATCTCTACCGGCCCATAATAACGTTCCCCTCGTCCCACCCTTTCAATTAATTCTCTATCATAGAAGAAGCGTTGCTCTCCCGGTACCACCAGGTGGCGGCGGGAAGCCCTGGCCAGCTCTTTTCCCGTTAGTTCAACTACACTAACCTCCTCAAGATAAGGGGATAAACGGAGTATAGAATAAAGAATACGTTCTGTCTCCTTAAAGGGCATTTCCAAAAGTTCTTTTCCGTATCTTATAGAGAAAGCCTGGAGAAGCCCCTCTTGTTGTGTCGTTAAATTGAAAATATCGTTGGCTATGGCTTCAGCAGCTACCCTGTTCTGTTCCTCTATGGATTTCTCCTGCCATCTGCCTACCAGGTTTAGGTGGTAGGCCCCCAATAACAAAAGGGGTAAAACGGAAATAAACACACCTGCTACCAGTAGGCGAAACCGTAGCTGTCTCCAACGCTTAACTCTAGGGCTTCCCGTAACCAACCCCTCCACCTTCATTTCCTACTATTATCCGATCGACAAATTTTAAATCCTCCGGGTGAAGCTTAAGCCCCAACGTCCGGGCCGTATCTAAATTTACTACTAGCTCTAACCGATCAGGGGTCTCTATGGGAATAGTAGCAGGATCCTGCCCCTCTAGGATCTTATTTACCAGCCGGGCAGCCTGCCTTCCCTGGTCCATAAAAGGGCATCCGTAGGCGGATAAGAGTCCAGCCTCGGCATCCGCTACATTAACCCCCATAATTGGCCAACCTAAAGATTTCCCTGTGCGTCCGATTAATTCGATAGCTTCCCCTTCTTCTAACAAAAAGCTAGAGGTTAAAAGCATCCCCTCTGCCTGTCTGGGCTTCAAGACAGAAAGAAACTTTTTTAATTCCTGTATAGAACTTACAGAAGCGACTTGTAAACTTACGCCTAGCTGGCTGGCCGCCTGCTTAAGACTCGGAAGGCTTTGTATCCCTGGAGCTACTCGAGGATCGACTAAGACCAACACGCACCGGACAAAAGGTAGGAGGCGTACCATGAACTCTAGCCTTTTGACCGCTAGTTCAGTATGAAAATTATCCACCCCTGTCATATATGAAGGTCTAAATCCCCCTTTAACTGAGGCGGCGCCCATAAATACCACAGGTACAGGCTTATTCTGGATAGCTTCTGCTAGGGCCTGGGCCTCCAGCCTCCCCCCTGCCACTAAAACATCTGGTCTTTGGGCAGCCAACTCTAAGGCTAAAGAATAAACCTGCTCCCAACTTCCTTCTGCATTTTTAATCAGGTAGGTGATATCCCTTCCTTCTACGTATCCTAGTTCAGCCAGTCCTAGCTTTAATCCTTCTAACTTACTTGTTCTAGATACATTGGCTAACAACACCCCGACACGTTTAGTTCTCAGATATTGCGGCCGTTCCTTATAAATCCCTACTTTTATGGCCAGCAGAATCACCGAAAGTATTAAAACCCCAGCTATTATAATGCTTGTTACCCACCAGGGCTTGTTAATTTTCAATTCTTTTCTCCTCCCTTTAAAGCTGCCTCGATCCTACGCCAGGGGGCGGGATGGGAATAGGTAAGCCATTCGATAAAAGCTGAAGGAGCTACCTCCTGCAGATTACGCCGGGCCAAATCCACGTGCAGTTCTACCATAACCGAAGGGTTTCTAGTAAGTTCCAAGGCTACCCGGTCGGCCTCGGCCTCTTGCCTCCGGGAAAAGGCATTCTCTACCGGTTGGGCTAAAAACGAAATAAGTTGGAGAAAGACCAAAGTAATGACTAAGAAATGCGGTGGATAGGGCCGGCCTGGTATTATTTCGCCCGGCGCTGTGAGCCGCAAAATATCATATAGTAGAACAAAGAAAATAAACCCTCCTACCATCCCCCATAGCAACCCCTTTACAATATGGCCCTTCTTCCAGTGGGCCATCTCGTGAGCCACCACTGCTTCTACTTCTTCCGGGGAATAGTCACGCAAAAGATTATCATACAGCACTATCCTTTTAGTCTTACCCAGGCCGGTGAAATAGGCGTTGGCTTTAGTGGTGCGCCGGCTAGCATCCATAACCCAGACTTCTTTTACTTTAAGGCCCGCCCTCTCTGATAGAGCCACTACCATAGATTTTACCGGCCCCTCCTTTAGCGGCTCGAAGCGGTTAAAAAGGGGGGCCAGCACCACCGGCCACAAAAAGGTTTCCACCAAGAGCCATACCGCAAAAAAAAGCCCGGCGGCTACCCACCAGGTAAAAGGCCAGCGACCAGTGGACCAAAAGAAAAGCAGCGTCCCAGTACCCGAAAGCAAAAGATCTATTCCGGAAGCCTTTATATAATCTACCCACCAGGAAGCTAGGGTTTGAGTGGAAAACCCCCAACGGTGCTGGAGTATAAAGCCACTGTAAAAAGCAAAGGGGAAATTGACCGCTTTAAGAAGTAACCAAATAGATATAAAAAATAAGCCTGCGGCTAAGTAATACCGCTGGCCGGACCAACGTAAGGCACCCGAGGACAAAGCCGCCGCCCGGCCGCTCCACCAAAGCCACAGGAGCAGGCCAGTTTTAGCCAGGTAGGCTAAAAGACTACTAAATCTCATCACCTGCTGGTAGCGCCGGGCGCGTTCCACATCCAGGGAGGTAAAATATTGCCATACTAAGGAAGGAACTGGCGTAGGGAGGATAAGGAAAAAAAGATATAAAGTTATAAGTAGCGCCACCAACCCCAAAAGCAAACCCCACAAGATGCTGGCTTTGGCCAATTCCTTCCCCATCCTTTCTGTCATAAATTTATTACTCCAACATTACCTACCCTCAGTTTACTCTGGTGCTTCCTGGTAAATACTTAGCCCTGAACTCGTTCCCAGCCGGTTAGCCCCAGCTTCTAGCATTTTAACCGCATCGGAATAGGTGCGGATACCACCAGAAGCCTTTACTCCGGCCTTATCCCCCACCACCTGCCGGATAAGGCGGACATCTTCCACTGTAGCGCCAGGGCCATTAAAACCTGTACTCGTCTTGATAAAATCTGCCCCTTCTTCTAAAGCTAACCGGGTGAGGATAAGCTTTTCTTGTTCCTCTAGAAGGCAGGTCTCAATAATAACTTTGACAACTGTATCTTTATTTTTGGTTTTGGCCGTTTGGATAATCTCTTTTAACTCACGCCTTATATAATCCTCTGCCCCGCTTTTAAACAGACTTAAGTTTATAACCATATCTATCTCTGCGGCCCCATTATCTATGGCTTCGCTGGCCTCCAGAACTTTATTTCTAATGGTGGTAGCGCCCAAGGGAAAACCTACAACCGTACAAACTCTTATCCCAGATCCTTCTAAGAGCTTAGCCGCCCAAGGTACATAGCAAGGATTAAGGCAGACGCTAAAGAAACCGCACTCTAATGCTTCGTTGCAAAGCCTCTCTATATCCCTTTGAGTAGCCACCGGCTTAAGCAGAGTGTGATCGATTACCGCGGCTATTTTTCTTTTATTCCACATGCTAAAAGTTCCCCTTTCTAGTTTAAAATGCCTCTTTTCTTTAGGATTAGCGGTGCCGCTGGTTTGTTTCTCCTCTAAGATACCTCTTCCAAGATAAGGGGTAAAGGCGGAAGAGGAGTAGAAGATAATTTAATACATGCTTTAAGTTCCTCTAGAGCGACCTTTAGCCTGTTCTCATCATTAGCATAAACAGTGACGATGGGCTTCCCTTTATCTATCCGGTCCCCCACTTTACCACCTAGCACCAGCCCTACTGCTAGATCTATCTTCTCCCCTTTCTTTTCTCTCCCGGCACCCAATTTCATGGCTACCTGTCCTAACCTTTCAGCTGGGAGCTCAGCTAGATAAACCTCTTCTTTAGCCAGCCAGCTCTCTTTAAAGCGGGCCTGGGGTAAAAGATTTAGATCTTCTACTACTCGCCCCTCTCCCCCTTGGGCTAAGATAAACTCTCGGAACTTCTCTAACGCTTTCCTACTTACTAGGGCTTCTTTTAATTTCTTTTTGCCTTCCTCTTTATCCTTAGCCTTGCCGCCCAGCACTAGCATAGCGCTTCCCAGCTCCAAGCAAAGGTTTATTAGATCTTGAGAGCCCTCGCCGCGCAAGACCTGTATGGCTTCCGCTACTTCTAAACTATTGCCTATGGCTAATCCCAAAGGTTGGTCCATATTGGTGATGTACGCTATTGTTCTACGACCCACAGAACGCCCTATCTCTACCATAACTTGGGCGAGCTTCCTGGCGGAAGGCAAATCCTTCATAAAGGCACCTTGCCCCACTTTAACATCCAAGACTATCGCATCCGCACCAGCGGCAATCTTCTTACTCATTATGGAACTCGCTATAAGAGGGATGGAATCCACCGTAGCCGTGACATCCCGCAGGGCGTATAATTTCTTGTCTGCTGGGGTCAGTTCTTCAGTTTGGCTAGCTATAGCTATCCCATACCTTTTCACATTTTCTTTAAATTCTTCTAGGGAAAGCTCTACCTTTAATCCTGGTATAGACTCTAACTTATCTATAGTACCTCCTGTATGCCCTAGCCCCCGGCCGGATAGTTTAGCTACCGGTACCCCGCAAGAAGCAACCAAAGGCGCAAGCACCAAAGTAGTGGTATCCGCCACACCCCCTGTACTGTGTTTATCCACTTTTATCCCTGGGATAGAGGATAGATCAAGCCTTACTCCCGAATCCACCATGGCCAGGGTTAAATTTACTGTCTCCTCTATATTCATACCCTGAAAATAAATGGCCATGGCCAGCGCTGCCATCTGGTAATCAGGTATCTCGCCGGAGGTGAAGCCTTTAACAATAAACTCAATCTCCTGGCGGCTGAAAACCCCTCCATCCCTCTTTTTCTTTATTAAGTCGTACATCCTCATAATAATCCCTCCAATGCTTCTAGAAAGGACTTCCCATACGGGGGAGGTTGGACCTTAAAATTCTCGGCTATGGTAGCTGCTACATCGGCATAAGTTTCTCGGGCACCCAGATCTATACCCTGCCGCCAAGAAGGGCTATAAGCTAGCAAGGGTACATACTCGCGGGTATGGTCTGTCCCAAAAGCTGTAGGATCGCAGCCGTGATCAGCAGTTATAAACATAAGATCATTATAATTTAATTCCGCCATCAAAACTGGAAGGTTTTGATCAAAAAACTCTAAGGCTTGAGCAAAGCCATAAACGTCTCGTCGATGTCCATAGAGGGTATCAAAATCTACCAAGTTAGTCCATATTAAACCTCTTTTCATCATCCGCAGGGCCTTTAAAGTAGTCTCTATGCCTTCCTTATTTCCTGAGGTATGAAGGCTATAGGTAATGCCCCTTCCCGCAAAAATATCCTCTATTTTACCTATACCATATACTTCTAATCCAGCCTCTTTAAGGTTATCTAAAACTGTGGGTCGGGGAGGGGGAAGAGAAAAGTCCCTTCTTCCTTCCGTCCTCACAAAACTCCCTGGCTTTCCTCGAAAAGGCC
Organism: Thermanaeromonas toyohensis ToBE; assembly: GCF_900176005.1. NCBI lineage: Bacteria > Bacillati > Bacillota > Clostridia > Neomoorellales > Neomoorellaceae > Thermanaeromonas > Thermanaeromonas toyohensis. The sequence continues at coordinate 2,474,590 of NZ_LT838272.1, forward strand.
TGGCTATTACCCTAGCGACCATATGCTCTCCTGTTAATATTTCTCTGGCTACCTGACAAAGCCAGTAAAGCTCTTCCAAAGGGATTACCTCTTCATGGGCAGCAATCTGAAACACACTATCAGCAGAGGTATATATTATAGGAAAGCCTGTCTTAATATGGAACTCTCCTAATTCCTCGATTATTTCCGTGCCTGAGGCAGGTTTATTACCCAAAGTTTTTCTCCCTGTTCGCCTTTCAAACTCCTTTATAATTTCTTTGGGAAAACCGGCTGGGTAAGTAGGAAAAGGTTTTGTAAGCCAAAGCCCGGCTAATTCCCAGTGCCCAGTTGTGGTATCTTTCCCGGCCGATTTTTCGGCCATCTTGCCATAGGCCCCTATAGGATTTTTACTTGGAGGTATACTCGGTAGCTGAATTATATGGCCTAGACCAAGACGTTCTAAATTTGGTAGTCTAATCTTAGTTATTGCAGAGATATGCGCCAAGGTATTAACTCCAATATCTTTATAGCGAAAAGCGTCGGGTAATTCTCCTACTCCTACGCCATCTAGCACTATTAATAAAACTCTTTGGAACATAGGCACCCCAGCGTTTCTTCTTTACCTCTTTCGCACTACATAAAACCTAAATTTAGTAGCATTAAAGTAGTTAGAGGAATATAAAATAGGTGTATTAGATTCGTCAAAATGTACTTGTTCTAAGAGAAGTAGGATATCTCCCTTTTTAAACTTCAACTTTTTTTCCGCCACAGTTTCATGTTTTAACGGTATAATCTCCGCTAAAGCATGCGTGATTCTAACATTGCAGAAGGATTCCAGAAAATCGAAAAGGGATTCTTCAACTTGAGGTAGTGTAGGGCCAATAATACTCTCTGGCAATCTATCTATACAATAAACTACGGGTATACCATCAGCTGTCCTGACTCTCTCTATCCGGTAGATTAAACTTCCTGGATTTATACCTAGATACTGAGCCTCATTATCCCGCGCCGGGACTTTTTCTACTTTAAAATCTAGAGTCCCAGGAACTCTCCCCTGCCTTCTTATAAGGGAAGTGACGCTAAAAAGTTCTTCCAGTCCACCTTCAATTAACGGTCTTCTTTTAACAAAGGTACCCAGGCCTTGGTGTTTAATAATAAGACCTTCTTCTTCTAAAATCCGCAAGGCCTCGCGCAAGGTTACCCTGCTTACCCCGAAGCTTTTAGCTAATACCGTCTCTGAAGGCAGCTGTTGCCCCTCTTGCCACTCCCCTCTTTTTATCTTCTCCTTGATTTCTCTTAGCACAATTTCATAAAGCGGTCTCCTATCAACTAACGCCACCTTAAGAAACCACCTCCTCCGTTTTATCCCTCATCGCGGCCATAAGGTATTCCATCAGCAGCCGGTGGCCTGGCTTTAAGAAATACGCCCGCCAAGACTACCAGAGTTAAAACATAAGGGATCATTTTGATAAATTGGTAAGGAACAAAGCCGCTCTCTACCACTCGCAGGCTTAAAGCTTCCGCAAACCCAAAAAGTAAAGCTGCCCACATAGCTCCTACTGGCGACCAATTACCAAAAATCATAGCCGCCAGTCCTATATAACCCTTGCCCTGGGTCATCCCCTCTACATACATGCCTGTGTGCTCGATGGAAAGATAGGCCCCGGCCAGGCCAGCTAAAATCCCGCTAATGAGCACGCCGCTATAGCGGAACAGATATACATTGATCCCCAGAGTATCGGCAGCCAAGGGATTTTCGCCCACTGAGCGCAGCCTCAATCCAAACACTGTCTTTTGAATAACCCAGTAACTTACAGGGACCAAAACAAATCCTAGTACTATCAGGGGTGATAGGTTGGTAAAGAGAACACCAAGATAGGGTATCCTATCCAGCAATGGAATATTTAGGGGGCTAAAGCTATCTACATGGGGGCTCATGGTCGCTTTCTCAAAAAGGGCAAGGCAAGAAAACCTGGCCGCCCCATAGGCCAAGATATTTAAAGCCACGCCACTCACGATTTGATCCACCCGGAAAGTCACGGTGACCAGGGCATGGATAAAGGCTAATACCACAGAAGCAAAAATGGCCAGCAGCACTCCCACCAAGGGCCCATAATAATAGGTGCCTACCGCGCCCCAGAAGGAGCCCGTAATCATCATCCCTTCCAGTGCTATATTAACTATCCCACTCCGTTCGGAATACACTGCTCCTAAGGCTGCTAAAAGAATAGGGATGGTTAGCCGTATAGATGAAGCCAATAACTCCACGATGCTCATATCTTAAGCTGCCTCCTTCTTTTCCATCCGCCGGATGTAGCGGCCCAAAACCTCAGAAACCACTACAATGCTTAAAATCATAATGCCTTGAAGGATAATAACGGTATCCATGGGAACTCCTTCAAAAGCCTGCACTCCCTCAGCCCCCCGGTTTAAGAAAGCAAAAAGTATAGCCGCCAGAATAATCCCTAAGGGGTGATTTTTGCCCATAAGGGCTACAGCGATCCCGGTAAACCCGTAGCCTTTAGGGAAATCAAGATCTAGATAGCCAAAATAAGAAAGCAAATCGCTTAAGCCCGTCAAACCCGCTATAGCCCCGCTTAAAAGAAAGGCTTTTACATAAATGGAGGTAGGATTTATCCCCGCTGCTTCTGCAGCAGCAGGGTTTAACCCTACAGCCCTTAATTCATATCCAAAAGGTGTGCGCCATATTAGGAAATACACGCCTAATGCTGTAAGCAAAGCAAGAGGGAAGAACCAGTTAAGATATACATGCTTAGGCAAATCTATGCCGAAAAGGGCCAAGAAACTATGCATCTTGGGCATCAAAGCTGTAGGAGCTAATTTAGGCATTCGTACTAAAGAGCTCCCCACACCAGGAGCCAATCCTGGCTGCTTGTCTAAGAATATATCGGCAATAAAATAGTGAATCAAAGCTAAGGAAATATAATTTAACATAATAGTGCTTATCACTTCATGTACCTGTCGCTTCACCTTTAAATAAATAGGAAGAATGGTCCACAGCATACCGCCTAAGCTGGCCATTAAGATAACAAGCGGCAGATGTAGCTCAAAGGGCAATCCTTTTATACTAAAACCGGCTAGGGCAGCCAAAAAAGCACCTATTAAATACTGGCCTTCTACTCCAATATTAAAAAGTCCCGCCTTAAAGCCTACAGCTACTGCCAGGCCTGAAAAGATTAAAGGGGTGGCCCCAAACAAAATTATGGCTATACTATCCAGCCGGCTAAAGCCGAAGGTAAACATGGTAGAGTAAACTTTTAAAGGGTCCTTTTTGATTAATAAGATAACCAGTGCTCCTATAAAAGTGGCCACTAAAATAGCAAGCAAAGGAGCAGTTAAGTGGAAAAATAAATACTTGGCCTTTTTAAGCTTCATCAGCTAGTCTCCTCACTTTCTCCTCCTGCGACTTCAACTTGGCACCTAACATAAAATGACCAATCTCTTCTATGCTAACTTCTCCGGGGACGAACTCGGCCACGAGTTCTCCATTATACATCACGCCCACCCGGTCGCTAAGGGAAAGCACCTCGCTTAAATCAGCTGAAACGAGCAAAACAGCGCATCCTTTTTCCCTAGCTTTTAAAAGTTGCTGGTGAACAAATTCAGTAGCTCCTATATCCAAGCCTCGCGTGGGTTGGGAAGCAATAATTAGTTGCGGTTCCCAATCTAATTCCCGTCCCAAGATTACCTTTTGCTGGTTTCCTCCAGATAGGTTCCTTATGGGCAATTCCATAGAACTTAAGCGCACATCAAATTTCTTAATGATTTTATCAGCATACTGCCGAATAGAAGCAAACTTTAAAGAAAAGGGGGAGGAAAAAATACTCAACCGGTGTCTCCCAAGGATGGCATTTTCCCATACACTCATCGGAAGGATAAGTCCTCTATGATGGCGATCTTCGGGTATATAGCCCGTACCTAGGGATTTTATCTCGGCTACTGTCTTGTTATTAACTGCCTGGCCGGAAATTAAAATTCGGCCTTCCACAGGTTTCTTAAGGCCCACCAGGGCTTCTACCAGTTCCGATTGCCCGTTCCCTTCAATTCCCGCAATACCATATATCTCCCCATCCCTTATGCTAAAACTTACTCCTTTCACGGCAACGCGGCCTGAACTGCCTAAAACAACTAGCTTCTCTACTTTTAGCCTTTCCTGACCTGGCTTAACCGGAGCTTTGACCAAATTCAAAAATACGGGACGGCCTACCATCATCTCCGAAAGCTTTGCTTTATCTGTATCCTTAGCTAGAACTGTCCCCATAAGCTTCCCCTGGCGCAATACAGAAATCCGATCAGCTATCTCTAAAACTTCTTCCAGCTTATGGCTTATAAATATAATAGTCTTGCCTTCGTTTTTAAGATGCCTAAGATTAACAAAAAGCTCCTTTACTTCCTGAGGAGCTAAAACGGCCGTGGGCTCATCCAGTATCAATATCTTAGCTCCCCGGTAAAGAACTTTTAGAATTTCCACCCTTTGCTGCTGACCTACAGAAAGGTTTTCTACCCGAGCATTAAGATCCAAGGCAAACTCGTAACGCTCACACATCTCTTTTACCTGCTGGTAGGCCGCTTTTTCTTTTAAGACCCCTACCGTAGCAACTTCTGCCCCCAAGATAATATTCTCTAAAACTGTAAACCGAGGGATTAACATAAAATGCTGATGCACCATACCGATGCCCAAACTTATAGCTCTCCGCGGGCTAACTATATTAACTTTTTTGCCCTCTAGATAAATCTGGCCTTTATCGGGTTGGTAAAGCCCGCATAAGATCTTCATCAAGGTGCTTTTACCCGCGCCATTTTCCCCTACTATGGCATGGATTTCACCTTTGGCTATCTCCAGGGTAATATTATCATTGGCCACAATACCAGGAAATCTCTTGGTAATCCCTTCTAACTTGATGCTTATCATAAAGGCATCCCTTTCACTATATTTAATTGATCGAGGTGGTGGGAAGACACCCCCACCACCTCACTATCTTGGAAAACTTCCTATTTAGAAAGCTTATTCTCAAACTCGCTTAATTCTTGCTTACTAGCAGGAACCTTTATTTCACCTGTTTCGATCTTCTTCTTTAATTCTTCCAGTTTCCCCTTTATATCTTTGAGCATTTCCTCGTTATACTGATTAACCGCATACCCTACTCCATTCTCAGCTATGCCAAAAATACGATATCCGCCTTTAAATTTATTTTCCAAGGTAGCCTTAATGGTATCATATACCGCGACATCTACTCTTTTGAGCATGCTCGTCAAAATGTAAGGCCTCTGATCCGGTTTAGCGGTTAACGACTGGTCGGAATCGACACCTATGACTAATTTCTTTTGGGAGGCAGCCGCCTCTATCACCCCTACCCCTGAAGCGCCGGAGGCATGATAAATAACATCAGCGCCGTTCTTAATCTGGGAAAGGGCTAATTCTTTACCTTTAACAGGATCCTTAAAAGCTTCACCAGTGGTACCTATATAGTCGGAAAGGACTTCGATCTTCGGATTTATATATTTAGCTCCTGCAATATAACCTGCTTCAAATTTTTCAATAAGAGGTATCTTCATACCCCCGATGAAACCTATTTTATTGGTCTTAGTCTTTAAGGCAGCAGCAGCCCCCACCAAGAAGGAACCCTCGTTTTCTTTAAACAATAAACAACTGACATTGGAATCTTCTTTTAAATCAGGTATATACCCGTCGATTAAGCCAAACTTTGTCTGGGGAAATTCATTAGACACTTTTTTGATATGATCAGTAAACATAAACCCTACGCCGAAAATTAAATCGTACTTATCCTCGGCTAAAAGGCGTAACAGCTGCTCCCGGTTTTCTCCTCCTGCGGAAGGTTCTAGATATTTAATTTCGATTTTATCCCCAAAATCCTTCTTGGCTTTTTCTAAACCTGCATAGGCAGCATCATTAAAGGAGAGGTCCCCACGGCCACCCACGTCAAAAACAAGCCCCACGCGTAAAGGTTTGGTCCCTTTGGCTCCTTCTTGAGAAGAGCCCTGATTGGAGGCAGTTTTCTGGCCGCAACCAGCTAGTATAACACTAACAATAAGCAACAAGACTGTTAACCAACCAACTAGCTTTAATCGCATCTCTTCCCACCCTTTTCTTTTTTAGTTTAACAAGATTTTAGTTTACTAAAATCTTCCACTACCCATTTTACTTTAAGCCCTGCTTTTTAGCTCACTTTCCCTTCCCTTCACCCCCTTCTAAATTGAGTTATATTTTAAGAGGATAAGTACCGTAATCTTTAGCCGCTTCATACATAGCTAAGATGTTTTCTACCGGAGTATCAGGTTGGATATTATGGGTAGGTGCAAGTATAAATCCGCCTCCTTTTCCCGCCTGCTTGATGCGCAATTTAACCTCCTCTTTCACCTCTTCAGGGGTGCCCTGCGGGAGCACTCCTTGCACGTCAACACCACCGAAAAAGGCTAGCTGATTACCATATTTCTCCTTTAAGAAAGCCAAATCCATACCTGCGGCCTGGGGCTGAATAGGGTTTAAAACCTCCACTCCTACTTCAATGAGGTCTTCAATAATGGGCATAATAGAACCGCAGGAATGATAAGCAATGATAATCTCCTTATTTACAGCCTTTAAAGCATCGATTATTTTCTTTTGCCGCGGTTTAAATACTTGGCGATATAAAGCAGGAGAAATAAGCATACCCCGCTGGGTTCCAAAATCATCTCCCAAAAGAATAACTTCAGCCCCTAGCTCAATTAACTTGCGCCCTACCGTAATATGAAAATCCAATATGCGATCTATCAGGGCTTCAACATATGGCTTTTGCCAAAGAAGATCTACCAAAAACTTTTCCAGGCCCACCAGGATCCAAGCTAGTTCGAACATAGTTACTTCCAAAATTCCTATAATAGCGTAATCATTTCCATACTTTTTAACCATCTTTTCTGCTACTTCAAACCGGCCAGGAGCCAGAGGCTCCGGAAACTCGTAAGCATTAAGATCAGCGATACTCTCTACCTCGCTAAGGGGACGTACGACAGCCTCTGTGTAGTACCCCACCTCCCGGAACTGTATCCCCCATTCATCTATAAGATGGCCATTGGGAAGGCGCTTGGTAGGCTTACTCCGGTCCCGACCAGGACCTATAGCAACGGCATCATTGCCTAAAGCAAGGAGTATCTCGGTATAAGATAACCGATCGGAAAGGAAGGCATCTACAGGTTGGCTAGGTAGCCCCATTATTTCTCCTAACTTTTGAGCTACCTGGGGTGTTAAGGTAGCAAAAATGGGAACCCTATCTGGCTCTTGCCTCCTGGCCGCTTTTAAAAACCTAGCTTTGGGTTTCACTGCTTGTCGCTCCCAAACACAAGATGGTTATCTTGTTAGTTGTCTAACAACATTATAATATTTTTTATCACACAGGCTCAAAGTTAAAGGAAGGTTAAGTACTAAAGTTACCTGCTTCTTTTTTATTTTAACTTCGAATTAAGCTGTCTACCTTATCGAAATACCTAAGGACAAATTTCTTGTGTCTTTCATTAAAAATAATCAAATATCTAAGAGAAAGAAAAAGAAAGGTTTAAAGGTAAAAAAAGGAGTAAAATTGTGGTACTTATCTACTTGTAGCTTTTGTAAGCAAAGGATTAAGTCAATATAATATTGTTAGACAGCTAACAACTGGTTAGGGTTAACTTAAAACAAGTCCGGGAGGTGGGATAGATAGGAACAAGGGGTAATAAACATTAGGTATAATTTCGCTTAAAAAGGGAGGGAGACGTTTATGCTTTTAAAAAGATCAAAATTAATTTCTCTGTTAATTATTATTGTATTGTTTAATCTTTTCTCCATTTCCCCCCTGCCTTTGCTGGCCGAGGAGCAAAACTCTTCTTACGAGCTTGTTATTTTAGCCACCACTGACCTGCATGGTAATATTTACCCTTGGGATTACTACAAAAATGCTCCCGCTAATTACGGGTTAGCAAAAATAGCTACTCTCGTTAAAGAAATCCGAGCTAAATATCCTAATGCCCTGCTTTTCGATAATGGCGATTTAGTCCAAGGGACCCCGTTAGCTTATTATTATGCCCGAGTGAACCCGCTAAAGGAAAATGAAGTTCACCCCATAATTGCTGTTATGAATTACATAGGGTATAATGCAGCTACTATTGGCAATCACGAGTTCAATTATGGGTTACCCTTCTTGGAGCAAGTCATCAAAGGTGCCAAGTTCCCTTATGTTTTGGCTAATGTCTATAAAAGCGGGACCACTATACCCTATTTCACTCCTTATACCATTATCGAAGTACCCTTAGGTAAAGATAAAGTAAAGGTAGGGGTAATTGGGTTTACCCCTCCAGGAATAATGATATGGGACCGGGCTAACCTGGAAGGGAAAGTTGAGACCGGGGATATTATAGAAGCAGCTAAGCGCTTTATCCCAGAAATGAAAGCTAAGGGAGCCGATGTTATTGTAGCTTTGGCTCATTCTGGAATAAGTGGCACTTCCAGTTACGATGAAAAAGCTACAGGTTTAGGAGTAGAAAATGCCGTTAAGCTATTAGCCCAACAAGTAGACGGTATAGATCTAATAATTGCGGGACATAGCCACCAGGAAATCCCGGGAAAGGTTTTGCCTAATCCTCTGGTAGGCAATACCTTAATCCTGCAACCGGGTTATTGGGGTAACAATCTAGCGTGGGCAAAATTGACCCTAGAAAAAACAGAAACAGGCTGGAAAGTAATAGAGCGGAACGGTAAACTGCTCTCCACAAAAGACATAGGACCAGACCCGGAAGTTCTAAGCATAGCTCGCGAAGCTCACGAAAAAACCCTTAAGTTTGTAACTACACCTTTAGGAAAGACCGAAACACCTATCACTACTTATTCTGCCAGGTTAGCTGATACAGCCGCTATCCAGCTCATAAATGAAATCCAGATGGAGAGGGTAAAAGAAGCTTTAAAGGGGACCAAGTATGAAAATCTGCCCATCATCTCTGCCGCAGCACCCTTTAAAGCCGGTCGCAATGGGCCTACAGACTTTACTGATATACGTCCTGGTCAAATTACCATGGCTGATGTAGCTTCCCTTTATATTTACGATAATACTCTGGTAGCCATTAAAATTAATGGAGCTCAGCTTAAAGCATGGTTAGAACACGCGGCGGAAAATTTCCGACAAGTTGTACCTAGTTCAGGAACAGAAGCTTTGATTAATACCAGCTTCCCTGCTTATAATTTCGATCAAATTGATGGAGTGAGTTATGTAATTGATATTACCAAGCCCGTTGGGGAACGCATTGTTGAACTCACTTATAATGGCCAGCCGGTTACCCCACAGCAAGAATTCATTTTAGTAACGAATAATTACCGCGCCGGCGGCGGGGGTAATTTCCCAGGTACAGGCAAAGAGGCTGTTATAGTTTATGATCGTCAAGAAGAAACCAGAGTGCTGATCGCGGACTTCATTAAAAAACATGAGTCTATCAGCCCCTGGCCAGATTATAACTGGCGTATTAAGGAAAACTTTTTAAACCACTGGGCAGCTAAGCCAGCCACTACTTTGCTTAATCGTGGAATTCTTCGTGGAGATGCTGAAGGCCGACTTTTCTTAGATAAGCCAACCACGCGGGCTGAATTTGTCACTTTACTTATCCGCTCTTTGGGGGATCGGCTGTTGGATGCTTCCAATCCCTTCCAAGACATAAAGAACCACTGGGCGGAAAAATATATCACCACAGCAGCAGCTCTAGGTATTACTAGCGGTATCGGCGAAGGCAAGTTTGGCCCCGATAACTTCATCACCAGGCAAGAAGCTATAAGTATGATAATTAGAGCACGGCTACAACCAGGGGAACTGGATAACCAATCTACAACTGCACTTTCCGCCTTTAAGGATGGAGATAGGGTTGCTCCGTGGGCTATGCGTGCCTTATCCTTCGCCATTGAACATGGTATTTTGGGAGGTTATGAAACCGGTGAGCTACGGCCAGAAGCCCCCTTGCTCCGGGGCGAAGCAGCTAAGATAATTTACCTTAGTATCCCTGAGCTTCTGCCGCCGAATCAAGCTAAGCTTACGTTAATCACCCTCAACGATTTTCATGGCCGGCTAGAAGAGGATCCGAAAAAGGCAGCTGGTGCACCTTTAGGGGCGGCTAGACTGACTACAGCTCTATTAGGGGAAAAATGGCTTAATCCGGGAGGAGTTCTCCTCTTAAATGCTGGTGATACTTATCAAGGTACCCCCATTTCCAACCTTGTATATGGCCAATCAGTGAATGAATGGCAAAACCTAGTAGGATTTAATGCTATGACCATTGGAAATCATGAGTTTGATTGGGGAGTAAAAGTTCTTAAACAGAGGATAAAAGAAGCAAACTTCCCTGTAATTGCAGCCAATATTTATGATAAGACTACCAACCAGCCGGTTGACTGGATCAAGCC